>PKWY01000020.1 GCA_003132205.1 Acidimicrobiaceae bacterium | reverse complement strand
TGCCGATGGTCTGGTACATCCCGCCGCTTTCTCCAGTGGTAGAGGCACTTCGCGACACGGGATTTGATGGGGAGGACGGCAGAAGTCTCTTTGCCGCGATCGACGCGCTGCGAATCCCCGTTGAATACCTGGCGGAACTCTTCACGGCCGGCGACCCGCAACCGGTGAAGGGGGTACTGCGCACGCTGGCGGCGATGCGAGCCCACATGCGTTGCGTGAATCTCGGCGAACCAGTCGATGCGGCTATCGCCGAGGCCGTCGGCATGACCGCCGACGAGATAGAGGCTCTGTACCGACTCCTCGCCATCGCCAAATACGAGGCCCGCTACGTCATCCCGTCTGCTCACGTCGAGATTGCGGGGCAGCTCGACGAGTTCCCAGGTTGCAGTGTCGATTTCGAATCATGGACGCCTCACGGCGGCCAGGGATTGGGGGGTGGGGAGCCGGTGCCCGTCGCGATTCAGACGTTCAACCTGGCGCGACGAAGGGCCCAGGCCGATCGCTTTGTGGATCTTCAGGAGGATGAAATGAAGGGTGACGAATCATGACGATGAGAACAGTTCTGCGGGCGTTCAGCGTCCGGCTCGATCCCGAGCAGACCAGTGCCGCCTTCGCGGCCTCTTCGATCATGTTGCGCTACCCGGACGAAGCCCTAATGGAAAGTTTGGATCCGCTGACGAGACTCAGCAGCCAATTACCGCAGAATTTCGGGAAGCCGTTCCGGGACATGTGCGTGTACTTGTCGGACAATTCGCTGCTGGATTCGCAGACCCTCTACGTCGCGACGTTCGATCTCAAGCGGCGCTGTTGCCTGTACTTGAGCTACTACCTGAACGGCGATACTCGCCACCGAGGAATGGCGCTGTGGAGGTTCCAAGATGCCTACCGCAGTGCTGGTCAGCAGGTGACTCAGGGTGAGCTCCCTGACTACCTTCCCGCATTGTTGGAGTTCGCCGCGACGGGGGGACTGCATCCCGCGACCCAATTGATGAACGAGCACCGGGCAGGAATCCTGGTGCTACTCGAGGCGCTCGAGGAAATGGCTTCTCCCTACGCAGGGGTTATTCGCGCCGTTGACTCGCTGCTTCCACCTCGCGCGGATCGAGTAATTTCGGACGCGGAGCGGCTCGTGTATGAAGGTCCCCCGTCGGAGCTCGTGGGGATCGACGACGTCGAGGCATTCGAACCTTACGGCACGCAGATTTCGTGCGAAAGTTGCGCAACGACAGAAGCCTTCGGTGCAGTCGCTCCCGAGCCTGCGGATCTGGAGCGATCATGAAAACCTTCCTGTGGATTATATTTCCCTACATCTGCCTGACCTCATTCGTCCTGGGCCATTTCTGGCGTTACAAGTACGACAAGTTCGGTTGGACCAGCAGATCTTCCGAGCTCTACGAGAAGAAGATCCTGTCTTGGGGGTCTCCGCTCTTTCACTTTGGAATACTCGGCGTGTTCGCCGGTCACGTAGTTGGTCTGCTCGTGCCCGAAAGCTGGACGAACGACGTAGGCATCTCGGAGCACACGTACCATCTGGTGGCAGTCGTCATGGGTACGGCTGCCGGAGTCGCCACCGTCACGGGACTGGTGCTGCTGATTTATCGTCGACGGACCACTCCGTCAGTATTTCGGGTCACTACAGCGACGGACAAGATCATGTATCCGTTGCTGGGTATTGTTATCGCACTCGGCCTGGTCAATACCATCGGCGTGAATCTGTTTGGCATGGGCGGATACTCGGGTGGCTACAACTACCGCGATTCGGTGGCCGTGTGGTTCCGGGACGTGCTCACTTTCCATCCCAGTGCCGCCCCGATGATTGGAGCGCCGTGGAGTTTCGAGTCGCACGCGCTCTTCGCGATGCTGCTACTTGGAGCCTGGCCCTACACGCGACTGGTTCATGTGCTCGCCGCGCCAGTTGGCTACGCGTATCGTCCCTATATTGTGTACCGGAGCAGGGACGCGCAGGGGGCCTCGCGCCTACCTAGACGAGGTTGGGAGAGAGTTGACCAGCGCGTCAGTGTCAAGCGTGGACGCCACTAAGACCGAGGTGGGAGTCGCGGCTATCCGTCGACCGTTCTGGAGGGGCGTCTCGGTTGCCGGGTATGATCACAACCATGACTGGACCCGCAGCAGTGTGGCTCGCCGCCTTTGCCGAGCAACTGGGAATCGATGCACCGAGCGAAGCGGAAGTCGATGCCCTTCTCGCGTTGGCGGGAACCGCTGCGCATGCCTCGGAACGAACTGCGGCGCCGGTCGCGTGCTGGCTCGCGGCGCAGGCTGGCATCACTCCCAGCGAGGCTCGGGAGATTGCGCTCGGAGTGACAGTACCGGAGCCAAACGCCAACTGAGTTCAATCGGTCCCGGGACATCACCGCACCGCTCTGCTCTGTTCGCAGTCCGCATCCGGAAGGAACTGCGATGCTCGAGGAGCAACCCAATGCCAGCCTCCAGGGGCGGACTCAATCGGCCTTCGTACGAAGAGTTCCTCGAGATTCTGCGGTCCATCCATAATGGCCAGTACGGGCCTGTGCGGCGGGCCGCCGTGCTACGTTTCGCTGCTGATGGTTGTGGTCCCGGTGAAACTGGATCGTCGTCATGGTGAGCCCTCTGTCCTCCGTCGTACCCGTTGCGCTCAGAGCCAAGCCGATCCTGCAATCAAAGCCGGGCAGGTCAGATGATGATTCGCAATCGATGCCGAATGATGGGCCGCTTGTCGATCGCTTCGGCCGCATCCACACCGACTTGAGGCTGTCCGTGACTGATCGCTGCAATTTCCGATGCGTCTACTGCATGCCTGAAGCGGGCGTGGCATTTCTACCCAAGGCCGAGATCCTGTCGTTCGAGGAGATCTCTCGGGTGGCTCGGGTGGCCGGTGACCTGGGAGTCAGTTCGGTGCGACTGACCGGTGGAGAGCCCCTTGTGCGCAAGGGCATCGTCGAACTGGTGCGTCAGGTGGCGGCTCTGGGCTTCGACGACGTCTCACTCACCACCAACGGGACTGGCTTGGCGCTCCTCGCCAAGCCCTTGGCGCAGGCAGGGCTGCAACGGGTGAACATCAGTTGCGACTCGCTGCGACCCGACCGCTTTGCCCAGATTCGTCGGCGGGGCGAACTCGACGTTGTGCTCGAGGCTATGGACGCTGCTGAGGCCGCCGGCCTGACCCCCCTCAAGGTGAACGTCGTCGTGATGGCAGGCGTGAACGACGACGAGGTGATTGACTTTTGCGCTTTCGCTCGAGAACACAATCGGGTGGTGCGCTTCATTGAATACATGCCGCTCGATGGTGATGGTCACTGGGACCGTTCCCAAGTCGTCGCAGCAGACGAACTGCTCGGCCGAATTGCCGAGGAGTGGCCCCTGGTCGCGTGTGACCCGACGGGTCTCGACTCGGCTCCGGCGGAGCGTTACCGATTCGTCGATGGCCGCGGCGAGATCGGAGTGGTCGCGAGCGTTACTCGTCCGTTCTGTGGCACCTGTGACCGTTTACGTCTGACTGCTGATGGCGCCATACGCAACTGTCTATTCTCCGATGACGAGCTCTCGGTGCGGGACGTGCTCCGTGGTCAAGGTACCGACGAGGAGGTGGCCGCCGTGCTGCGCCGGGCAGTCTGGGGGAAACTCCCGGGCCACGGCATCAACGATCCAGGCTTCTTGCGACCGGTGCGGTCAATGTCAATGATCGGCGGATAAGCAGGCTTCTGGGACCCCGGTGCGGCCAAAGCTGGCGAGGAGCCAGAGCCTGTAAGAAGTTGCTGCCGCGAGCCGCTCGCGGTTCGTCGCTCGCGTCATTCGATACGAAGCGCCTGGCAAACTGAGGTATCTGATTCGTTGGCCAAACAACGGCTCCACCCCTCAGAAGAGTTACTTGCGGTACCGGACATGACGCAGAGCGATGCGCGTAGGAGAATGCGTACGTCGGGGCATCGGGCGCAGACACTACCGCAGAGAACATCGAAAACTCGTATCTCTCCATCGGGATGGAAACTGTTGCGAAGCGCGACGTCGGCCGCGGCAAAAATCCGGTGGCGGAGACGGAGAAGAGGAACGCGAGCTGCGAGGAAGTGATTAAGGAGTGGCTCTCCTTCAGGTTGTACGAACTGGTGATCATGACGTCGTGGTGGTCGACTTGGTCGCTCGAGAACCGGTACCTTCGCACTCACGACGGTGACCACTCCGTGGT
>PKWY01000021.1 GCA_003132205.1 Acidimicrobiaceae bacterium | reverse complement strand
GTCGCCAATTCGGGGACTAGAGGATGAAGCTGACTGAGTGTTGGTTTCGTCGCTCACGACGGGTACTCCTTGAGTTCTTGTAGGTGGGGTCTTGGTGCTTGGCACCGTTGATGATCTTCGCGACGAACGGAGAAAAACTCACGACGTCGACTTTGTGGAAAGAAAGGGCGTGTTGGGTCGCGACGAAAAGGACGAGGACCCAGATGGTCAATAGGGTCAATTCACTGACGTGTACCACGTTGTGTCCTCAATGCTTGCAGGAGCGGAATGCCATCGCACTGCGCTGCTGCTGCGTTCTCATCGCGCACCGTACATTCTGCACAACTGCGCCCAACGTCTCCAAGGCTACTCGGCGATGCACCTCAGCCCGTCGTTTTTGTGGTTTTTAGCGTGGTCGCCGTTGAGGGAATGCTCAACTGCGGCTTCAGCGATACTGGCTTAATGGGATGGGCGACGAGGTAATTAAAGGCCTCCGCGACCACCGGAGCCGCCGCATCGGCTCCGTAGCCACCTTGGGCGACCACGCAGAGCACCACGTACCTGGGGTGGGCAACCGGACCGAAACCGACGAACCAAGAGTTCGGCTCCTCGTGGGCCTGGTTGCTCGCCGTGCCGGTCTTACCCGCGATGGGAAACGACGACAGCGAGAAGTTCACGATGCTGTGGAAGGTGCTGTAAGCGGTGCCCCTCGGGTTCTCGACCACGCCCTCGAGTCCTTGCAGGATGGGGTCGCGCACCGCCGGTGGCAAGTTCACGTGACCGAGCACCCTCGGCTGATAGCGCACGACGACCTTGTTGTGGGCGTTGATGACCGCGGCGGCGACTTCAGGCTCGTAGCGCGTGCCGCCGTTGGCGAAGGTCGCGTAGGCGTTCGCGAGCGCGATCGGGGTGAGCGCGGTCGATCCCTGCCCGAAAGCCATCTCGATATTGTCGCCGGTGTACCAACTCACGTTCGGAAAGGCCTTGGGGGCTTCGGCGTGCAGGATCTTGCGCACGGTGGGCGAGTCGACACGGCCCTCAGTCTCGTTGGGCAGGTCGATGTTCGTGTAGTTGTCGAGCCCGTACTCGCTCGCCACGTTCTGAATGGGTGTCTGACCGTACTTGGCCTGCTGAGCCCAGAACAGGTAGCCCAGGTTGTAGAAGTAGTAGTCCGAGGAGACCGTCAGGGCGAGTGGCAGGTTGATCTGTCCGGCCCCCGCGGACTCGTCGTCGTGAAAGAAACATTGGTGGCCCTGTAGACAGTTCGGCACCTTGAACGATCCGGTGTCGTCGACGTACTTGTCGGCGGGCAACACGCCGGTCTGGAGTTCTGCGGTGGCGGTGATCATCTTGAAGGTGCTGCCGGGCGTGTAGAGGCCCTGGATCGCGTAGTTGTTGAAGGCGCCTTCGCCGAGTAGTTGATGGAACACGTTGTTCGACAGCCCGTTCACGAACGAATTCAGGTTGAACGACGGGTAACTCGACATCGCGAGCACGTCTCCGGTGTTGGGATCCATGACAATGGCGGCGCCGTTGATCGCCGGCGGGTATTTTCCGGTGGTGGGGTCCTTCGTCTGACGGACCTTCACGATGTCACTCGACAGGTAGCCATCGAGCGCCTTCTGCAGACCCGTGTCGATGTTGAGCACGACCGAGTCACCCACGGTCGGCGCGGTCGTGTGGACCGAACCCAGGATGTTCCCAAAGGCGTTGACCTCGAGGGTGCTGGTGCCGTCGTGGCCGCGCAGGTACTGCTCGTAAAAGGCCTCGATGCCGGTCTTTCCGATCGTGGAGTCCGTCTGGTAGTGCCGACCCGGGTTCGCCCGGATCTCCTTCTCGGTGATGGGACCCACGTAGCCGAGGATCTGGGCGCCAATGTTGCCGCCGTTCGGGTACGAACGGGTCGACACGTCGAGCACCGACACGCCCGGGAATTCCGACGGATGCAGCTTGATGAACTCGACCTCCTTCGCGGGCGCGTTGCTCAGAATCGGGGCCGGCTGATACGGGTCGTATTGCAGGTTGTTGAGGTCGCTGTTGATCTGCTTGACGCTGAGACCCGTGAGCGAGGCGAGGGCGCCCTTGATGGGCGGATATAACGCCGCCTCGGCCCGCGAGAGGCGGATCTCGGTGGTGGTGACGTTCGTGACGAGCGGCTTGCCCGTGCGGTCAAGGACTAACCCGCGGCTCGCAGGAATGGTCGTGACCCGCAGCGAGTTCGAGTCAACGGCTTGCACCGACGACTTGTAGTCCAGGACCTGCAGCGTGAAGAGGCGGCCGACGAGGATCAGGAAGAGCAGCAGGAAGAACCCGCCGATGACCCGCCACCGCCGCTCCGGACGAATCCGCACTTCTTCGGGTGACGCAACGAGGTCGCGGATCCCTACGGGCTTTGATTCGTTGATCGAACGGCCGCGCCCGCGAAAAGGGTTGAGCGAGACCCATGGTCGCCAGATCCGCGAAAACCAAGACCCGGTCGGGCGGTCGCGCCACGACCCCTTCATCGCCGAGCCCGCTCTCCGAACGAGGCAACGGCCCTCGCGAGGCGCGTCATTGGCCTCGCGAGGATTGAGAAGGCGATCGCGTTGACCACGACCGACTCGAACAGGCTACCGCGCCA
>PKWY01000058.1 GCA_003132205.1 Acidimicrobiaceae bacterium | reverse complement strand
CCACATGGACCAGATGGGTGAGATCGACTACGGCCCGGGCGAACCCAAGGGAACCCCTTGGCACCCGCATCGCGGCTTCGAGACGGTCACCTACATGATGGAGGGAACCTTCTTGCACCAAGACTCCATTGGCGGAGGCGGCATGATCGAGAACGGCGCCACGCAGTGGATGACCGCCGGGTCGGGGATCCTGCACATCGAGCGCCCGCCGGACGCGCTCATCGACTCGGGCGGACTCTTCCACGGAATCCAGCTTTGGGTGAACCTGCCATCGAAATTGAAGATGACCAATCCGCGCTACCAGGACATCGGCGCGAGCGCCGTAACCCTGCTGACCAATGAGAACGGCGACGCGATCATCCGCGTCATCGCCGGATCACTCGGCGACGTCGAGGGACCGGGTAACACCCACACTCCCATCACGGTCGTGCACGCCTCGCTCCTGCCTGGAGGCCAGTTGGCGTTGCCGTGGAACTCGAGCTACAACGCGCTCACCTACGTGCTCGCCGGCCAGGGCACCGCCGGACTCGAGCGCCACGCGCTCGGCGAAGGCCAAATGGCCGTCCACGTCGACGGCGATACGGTCATCCTCTCGGCGAACGAGACCCAGGACTCAAGCACGCAGGCCTTCGAGGTGCTGATCCTCGGCGGCGAGCCCATCCGTGAACCGGTCGCCGCCTACGGCCCGTTCGTGATGAACACGAGGTCAGAACTGCAGCAGGCCTTCGAGGACTACCAGGCGGGTCGACTCGGCCAGATACCGGCCGACCACATCTAGCCCCTCTTCTCGTCGCGGTGCACGAGGAAGGTTCCCGTCGCGCGACTCACGAGCTTGCCCTCCGCGTTGGTAATCGTCGCCTCGGCGTAGGCGATTTGACGGGTCAGTCGGACCACGTCGCCGCGCACGCTGTAAGTCTCCGCGCGCATGGCCGGCCGCATCAGTTCCGTGGTCATCTCGATGGTCGAGTTCGTGCGGTCCCGCCCCCGAAGCGCGGCGTTGATCGCGAAGTTCATCGCGGCGTCGAGCAGCACCGAGTGCACGCCCGCCTGCACCGAGCCGTGGGGATTACAGGCCAGCTCCAACGGCACGAAACTGCCGGACACCCAACCCAGGTCCTCACCGTCGACGCCGTAGGCGTCAAGGGATCCGCCCACCGCCGCGATGATTGCCATTCCACCGTCGCCGAGCCAGCGGTCCATGTTCTTCTTTTCGCCGCTCACTCTTGCGACGATAGTGCGGATGCACGTCTAGGCTTCGCCGGTGGGGATTTTCCCACGATCTTAGAAAGGGAATGCAATGCCAACAGCGGTCATTGTGGATGCCGTTCGCACCCCGGGGGGCAAGCGCAACGGAAAACTAAGGAACTGGCACTCGGTCGACCTCGCATCGGAGGCTCTTCGCGCCATCGCTAGTCGCAACAACCTCGATCCGGCTCTGATCGACGACGTCATCATGGGCTGCGTCTCCCAAGTCGGCGAGCAGGCGTTCAACGTCGGACGCAACGCCGTGCTCGCGGCCGGATGGCCCGAGTCCGTGCCCGCCACCACGATCGACCGTCAGTGCGGATCATCCCAGCAGGCTCTCCACTTCGGCGCCCAGGGCGTCATGTCCGGCGCGTACGACATCGTCGTCGCAGCCGGCGTCGAGGTCATGAGTCGAGTCACCATGGGATCGTCCATCGGCAAGGACTCCGGATTCCCGTACGGCCCTCGCGTCCGCGAGCGCTACGAGCCGGTGGGCGGGCTCGTGAATCAGGGCATCGGCGCAGAGATGATCGCCGACCGATGGGGAATCTCTCGCGAGGACCTCGACGCCTTCTCCGCCGAAAGCCACCGTCGCGCCGCGCAGGCGACCGCCGAAGGCCGCTTCGAGCGGGAGATCATCCCGGTCTACGTGCGCGACGAGAACGGCGAACCCACCGACGAGCTCATGACCGCCGACGAGGGGATCCGTCCCGACTCGTCGGTCGAATCCCTCGGGAACCTGAAGCCCGCGTACAAGGAGAACGGCAAGGTCACCGCCGGCAACTCATCGCAGATCACCGACGGCGCCTCCGCCGTGTTGATCATGAGCGAGGAGAAGGCCCGCGAACTCGGCTACACCCCTCGCGCCAAGTTCCACACGTTCGCGCTCGCCGGCGTCGACCCCGTCACCATGTTGACCGGTCCGATTCCGGCGACGACCAAAGTGCTCGAGCGCTCCGGCCTCACCCTTGACGACATCGACCTCGTCGAGATCAACGAGGCGTTCGCATCGGTGGTGCTCGCGTGGCAGAAGGAGCACAACGCGGACCTCTCGAAGGTCAACGTCAACGGTGGCGCCATTGCGCTTGGTCACCCGCTCGGCGCCTCGGGCGCGAAGCTCTGCGCCACGCTGCTCAACGAACTCGAGCGCACCGGCGGCCGCTACGGACTGATCACGATGTGCGAGGGCGGCGGACTCGCCAACGCCACGATCATCGAGCGTCTCGGCTGATAGTTGCCCAACGGCCCCCGTGGTTCGCCACGGGGGCATCGTTGTTAGCGGTATCGGGTCGCGAGATAGAACGCGCTGAACATCGAGACGAGCCCGATCACCAGGTACCACGACGACGTGGAGCCCGGAAGCACCTGCAGGTAGTTGAGCGTGATGACCAGCATGCCGAAGATCAGCAGGTCGATGAGCAGCCAGGCGTACCAGTGGGGGCTGTGGTCCGCGCCCACCGGACGGCGGGCGGTGACGCGTCCACGATTCTCCGCAGAAACGTAACGGCCGACTGTCTTGGCCTTATTTTGCCTCGATTGGGACTTTGCCATAGGACTTGATGTTAGCGAAAGCGAGCGTCGGGCTCAGCTGCTGCCGGGCTGGGTGCTGGCGTCGCAGATCGACAGGTCGACGGTTGAGTTGTAGGGGGCCAACGAGCCCGGGTTGGCGCTTTGCGCAAGCACCGTTCCGATCTGGCTCGGCGTGCAGAGCGTCGGGTCAGCGGCCGAGACCGACGTCTGGAGCCCCTGCGCGGACATCGCCGCCTGCGCGCGGGTCTGGGTCGAGCCCACGACGTTCGGGACAACGACGTTGCAGACGCCCGACGACGTCACGAGCTCAATCTGCGTGCCCGACTTCACTTCAGTCCCGCTCGGGGGAAGGGTGCGCACCACGAGTCCGGAAGCGACCGTGTTCGAGCATCTCGATATCGTCGTCGTGCTCACGGTAAGGCCTTCGCCGACCAGCGTCGACGTGGCGCCGACCTGGGTCTGGCCGGCGACCGACGGGACCGGATAGGTCTGCGTCGGCGCCAGGATCGTCAGGATCACCGTGTTGCCGGTCCTCGAACTCGTTCCTCCCTTGGGCGATTGCGACAAGACCGTCCCGGGAGTCGCGCCCGGCGTAGCAGTCGTGCTGTAGTTGATCTTGTACGCCAACCCCTTCGCCTGCAGGATGCCCTCGGCGGCAACGACCGTCATGGTGGTGGTGTCGGGCACGGTGACGGGCTTCGACGTCGTACCAAGGCTCACCCTCAACGAGACCGATTCGCCCCTCCTGATCTTCGCCCCGGCCGCGGGATTCGTCGACACGACCGTTCCCTTTGGCTGCGACGACGAAACCTGGTGCAAGGCGCCAATGACGAGATGATCGGCGGTGAGCTGCTTCGAGACCGACGAGATCGGCTGGCCGACGAAATTCGGCATCAGCGTGATCG
Source organism: Acidimicrobiaceae bacterium (assembly GCA_003132205.1). GTDB lineage: Bacteria > Actinomycetota > Acidimicrobiia > Acidimicrobiales > RAAP-2 > RAAP-2. The sequence continues at coordinate 18,458 of PKWY01000058.1, read as the reverse complement.
TGGTCCTTCCGGCCAACAGGAAGTAGCCGAGGCCCGCGACCGCGAGCAGCACGACCACGACCGCCGAGGCCCACCCGGCACGACTGTTCTTCCGACGTCGGACATCGGTGCGAGGACCGGTCATGATCGGCACCGCCTGGGTCCTCTCGCCCGCCGGCACCGCCGACACCGCGCGCGTCGCGTCGGCGCCGAAGAAGGCGCCGCCGTAACCGGCGGCGCGAACCGGCTGCCCCTCGCTGAAACGAATCAGGTCGGCGCGAAATTCGTCGGCGGACTGGTAACGCTGGCTCGGCGACTTCGCCAGAGCCTGCATCACGATCGCTTCAAGGTCGCGTGGAACCGTGTCGCTGAACTCCGAGGGCTTCGGCACTGTGCCGTGCACGTGCTGGCTCGAAACCGCGACCGGCGAATCACCGATGAATGGAGGACGGCCCACCAACATCTCGAAGAGTACGACGCCCAGTGAGTAGACGTCACTGCGCCCATCGACGGACGCGCCCTCAGCTTGCTCGGGCGAGAAGTACGTCGCGGTACCCATGACCGACCCCTCCTCGGCGAGGAGATCCTCGGTGGAGATCGCTTGGGCGATACCGAAGTCCGTGACCTTCACCTGGCCGTCGCTCGTGATGAGGATGTTGCCCGGCTTCACGTCGCGGTGCACAACACCGTTTCGGTGGGCGTAACCAAGGGCGGCCGCGACCTGGGCGATGATCAACGCCGAACGCGATCCCGTCAGCGTCTTGGAGCCGCGAAGAACATCGGCGAGGGACGTTCCGTCGACCAGCTCCATGACGATGAAGTAGGTCCCGTCCTCTTCTCCCCAGTCGAAGACCGGAACGATATTGGGATGCGAAAGATTGGCGGCGGCTTGTGCTTCGCGGCGGAATCGCTCCACGAACAAGGGGTCGGCGCCGAGTTCGGGATACAGGATCTTGAGCGCCACCGGACGGTTCAAGAGAAGGTCCTGGGCCCGGTAGACCATCGCCATACCGCCGCGAGCAATCAGGTGCGTGACTTGGTACCGATTTGAATAAATTCGGGGGTCGCTGACGGGCTCCATACTGGACCTAGCCTACGCTCTCGCCCTGGACATCACTTTGCGCTAACCCGCACACGTCGTCGAGGTTCCGCTGGTCGGGAGGCCCGCTTGCAGCGCCAGCGCACCCTCGATAAGACACTTGACGATCGGTCCGGCGACCGTCGCTCCGTAAGCCGACACCGCTTGGAATGGCATGACCACCGCGACGGCAACTGTCGGGGCTTTCGCCGGGGCAAAGGCGATCATCCAGTCGTCAGTGCGCTTCTGTTGTTTGTAGAAAGTCTGGGCGGTGCCGGTCTTCGCGGCGACGTCGTCCTGGGCCAAGAAGCCGACGCCCGATGCGGTGCCGTTCTTCACGACGTTCTCCATGAGGGGCACGATCTGGGCGGCCTGCGCAGGGGTCATGGGGTTCTTCCACACCGAGGCCTTGAAGCGCTCGACGATGGTGCCGTCGGGCGCGCTGATGTAGGACATCAGGTGGGGCGTCATCATGGCGCCTCCGTCAGCGATGGCTGCGGCAACCATCGCCTGCAGCAGGGTGTTGGCCCGGACGTCTTCTTGCCCGATCGCCGAGTAGGCGAGTCCGGGCAGATTGTTGGAGAACGCTGAAGCCGGCGGGAAGTAGCTGGAGACCACGTTCGGAAAATCGAGCGGGGGCACTTCGTTGTAGCCAAACGAATTGGCCGTCGACGACATCAGGTTGGCGCCGAGGTCGAGCCCCAGCAACGCGTAGCCCGGGTCGCACGATTCGGGAAGCATCACGGACACGACGCCGCCGCACTTGTTGCCCCCGTCGTTGTAGAGCAGCTTGTTCGAATCCGGAAGCTTGGTGTAGGCCCCGTAGGGGTAGGACTTCGTGAGCAGGTCCGGTCGGCCGACGACTGCCGCGGTCGTGGTGATCACCTTGAAGGTCGAACCCGGAGGGAACGTCTGCTGGGTCGCGACGAGGCCCAGAGGGGGGAATCCGTACGAGTCGTTCGTCGTGTACCTCTTGAACGCCGCGAGAACCACCTTGGAGTTCGTGGACTCCAAGGGTACCGGATTGTACGTCGGGTTCGAATACATGCCGAGCACCGATCCCGAACGAGGATCCATGACGACCGCGGCACCATCTTGTCCGGCCATTGCCTTCGCGGCGATCCGGTCGATTGCCGGCTGCAGCGTCAGCGTCACGCTGTCGGCCGCGCTCGTCGGCGACAGAAGCTGCTCGAAGCTCGCCGCGGGTTGGGCGTGCGCGGTCAGGTAACTGTTGTACTCGGCCTCGAGTCCCCACGGTTCGGTGTAGGGCGAGGTGAATCCGACGACGCCCGCGGTGAGCGATCCCAGAGGATAGATCCGCCTGTAGGGGTAGAAGGCGTCGCCCGTCGCATGCGACTGAGCCAGGATGGTGCCGTCGGCGGCCACTATCTCGCCCCTCGGATACTTCGTCGAGTTGGTGTGGTTACGCGGGTTCAGACTCGAGGCGTTGAGGCTCGGGGCGCGGAGGAATTGGATGTTGGCCGCCTGCACGGCGACGAGCACGAAGAGCACGAGAATGATCGAGGAGAGGATGCTGAGTCGGCGTGACACGAGCTATCCCCTCTTCAATGTCGTCGTGGCACCGGCGACGGTCGTAGTGGTGGCAGTCGTCTGGGTCTTCTTCCATTCGTTGTGAAGGGTGGCCGCGTCCTGCAACGCGGCTTCCAGCGTCGGCTCGCTGATGGTGGCGCCGAGGTCGATCTGATCGGCCACCCGCAGCTGGGCCGACGAGTACTGGGTATCGACCACCTTCAACGGCTTGAACCACAGCACGCCCGACGGCTGGCCCTGGTACACCGCGATGGTGCTGTTGTCGTTGCCCAGGTAGTACGTCGAATAGGCGTACCAGTGCAGGACCGCGTAGGAGCCAGCCACGATCGCCAGGAGGAACGCCACGCCCGCCCACACCCGCCAGGTGAAGCGGCGGTAGCGCTGCGACGACTGAGCGCCCGCGCGCACGGGCGGAGCAACTGGAGGCGCGAAGGAGCTCGTGGTCTTCTTGATTGGCATGGCCGCGACGTCGACCTCGTCGAACTCGAGCAGTACCACCGAGATATTGTCGCGCCCCCCGGCCTGCTTCGCCGCCTCGATGAGCTCGCTCACCGCGTCGTCAAGGGGTACCGGCGAACTCGCGAGCCGAGCAATCGATTCATTCGACAGTTCGTTAGAAAGCCCGTCGCTGCAGAGAAGCAGGCGATCGCCGACCTGCGCGCTGACCGACAGCACGTCGATGTCGATGCTTCCCTCGACGCCTACGCCCCGGGTGAGCTGGTGGCGTCGCGGATGCGTCAACGCCTCTTCGGGGGTCAGGCGACCCATGCGGACCCACTCCTCGGCGACGCTGTGGTCATCGCTCAACTGGCGAAGGGCCCCGTCACGGAGTTGGTACGCCCGTGAATCGCCCACGTGGAACAATGTGGGCGAACTCACGCCGGAGTCGTCGCGCGTCAAGCCAACCGCAATAACCGTCGTTCCCATTCCAAAGTGATCGGGGTTCTCCTGGGCCTCTCGAAGCACCGACTCGTTGGCGGTCTCAATCGCCGTATGGAGCCCCTCGACCGTCGGACTTTCGAGAAATCCTTCGCAGACCGCCTCAACGGTCATGGCCGAGGCGACCTCTCCGGCCGCGTGCCCACCCATCCCGTCCGCGACGATGGCGAGCGAATCGTCAACGAAGACCGCGTCCTGGTTCGTTTCGCGTACCAGTCCGGTGTCAGTGGCTGCGGCGTAACGCCAGCGCGTCAACGAACCACCTCGAATAGGACGCCGCCAACCTGAACGATGTCGCCGCGTTCGAGGTGCACGCGTCCCTTGACCAGTTCCTGGTTCACGTACGTTCCGTTCGTTGAGCCCAGGTCCTCGATCGAGAGATCGCCGCCGTCGTTGGCGACGCGAGCGTGGCGCGACGATAGGTAGTTATCCTGGAGCATGAGGTCGCAGTCCTGACTCCGTCCAATGGTGACGGCGTCCTCGACTTCGACCCGCTCATTCGTGCGATCCAGTGGCTCGATGAATTCAAGGGCCAGATTGCCGCCCCTGCGCCTTCGTCCCGAGACGACTTCATCAACTGGACGTGACTCGACCTTCGCGAGGCGGAGCACCCTCGCAAAGAAGAGGACGGCCACTCCCATGACCAGAAGCTGCAGTGGCCGAACCACTGCGGCATAGTTCGTCGACGCGACGAAAAGACTCAAGCGAGCTCAATTCGAAAATGAAGCGTGCCCACGGTGACGTCGTCGCGGGGCGAGAGCGAAACGGCAGTGATGCGGTGCCCGTTCACGAACGTTCCGTTGGTTGACTGCAGGTCACGCACCGCGACGCCCTCGCTCGTTCGCCACACTTCGGCGTGGCGGCGAGAGACGTTGCTGTCGTTCACCACAACTGCAACATCGGGACTTCTGCCAATGACGAGCGGGTGTTCGCCAACCGGAAACGACCGGCCGTCGCTTGCGATGAGCCTCGGCTGGCTCTCGCCTCCCACGAAATCGGCCTTCACCGCCATGTCGCCGACCTTGATGTCATCGTCGATGAAGATCTCGACGGCCACCGGTCCGACGAAGCTGTAGCCCTCGCTGACCGCATGCTGGCGCACCGTCTCTTCCAGCTCGCTGACCAGCGCCTTCTGGAATCCGTCGAATCGAGCGGCGTCCACCGGTCCGAGCCAGACCCTGATTTGATTGGGAGAAAGGGGCCCTTGGCTGGAGAGGCGCCTCGTGAGGTCGACCTCTCGGACGATCCGGGTGCCGATCTCGACCGGCTGCAGGGCGTTCTTGAACGGTCGCGAAAGCGTGCGTTCGAAGAGTCGCTCCAGGCGATTTTCCACTTTTTTCAGAACCATGACATCTTTAACTGTACCGGCAGGCACCGCGCCCGATGAGACGCAAATATAAGGGTTCTGTAGCTGGACTATTGTTGCAAGGTCTTAGGGCGAGTGGCGAAATTGGCAGACGCGCAGGCTTCAGGTGCCTGTATCCGAAAGGATGTGGGGGTTCAAGTCCCCCCTCGCCCACGATTGTGATGTTGCAGGATTTCTGGGACAAACGAACCCCCCGAGAGTACTTTTTCCTCGCGCTTGGTAGTCCCAAGGAACTCAGCTTGAAGTGGCGACGATGTCGACGAAGAGATCGCGACCGACGTCGACTCCGCAGCGCTTATTCTCGGAAAATGCTGCACAACGATCATCAACCGTGGGGTTCCTTGGAAGGCCACGACCCTGGAGCAGAGCTGGAAACGCGTGCACCGCATCGACGGCACTGCGACCAAGTACGAAGTCACCATACTGGTGCGAATCGCAACGCTCGAGAATGTGCGGCTCGCAATGGTTGAGCGCAGGGCCGATCTGCGGGACCTAATTCTCGGCGCATTCGGAGAACGTACCCGCACCACTGGTAGCAAGGGACGCAACTTCTTCGAACAGGGGGCTCGACATCTGGTCCGAAGACCGCTTGTAATGCCCGTGCTGCGATCGATTCGTTTCCACGTTCCGGTCCACTCGCGCCTCTCGCGCCGCGTCACCATTCTCCTACTTCTAGTCGTCGCGTTGATCGCGAGTTGCACCGCGATGGTTCTCATACCCCAAGTAAGTTCGACCGTTATCGTCGGTGCCGCGAATCTCGACGCGCTCGTAGGCGGACTACCCCCACTCGTCATCCCGCCACTGCCCCAGTACTCGACGATGCTCGCCGTCGACGGTTCGGTACTCGCCACGTTCACTTCGGAGAACCGCGTACCGGTAAAACTCAGCCAAGTCGCACCGATCGTGCTAAAGGTGCTCGTGTCGTCGGAGGACCGCACCTTCTTCACCAATAATGGCGTCGACCCCCGTGGCATCGCCCGAGCGTTGCTCGCGAATCTCGAGGGACGCCCCGTCCAGGGAGGATCAACTATCACCGAGCAGTACGTGAAAAACATCCTCGAACTACAGCAAGGGACCCCGGCGTTCGCCGACACCGTCCAGCGAAAGATCAACGAGATCGTCTACGCCCGCCAACTCACGCGCGAGCTCACGAAGGACCAGATACTCGTCGGCTACCTCAACACCGTCTACTTCGGCGCGCAGGCCTACGGCATTGAGGCGGCGGCGCGGCGCTACTTCTCCGTCTCGGCCCGTCGTCTCGACCTCGCACAGGCAGCGATGCTCGTCGCCCTCGTCGAGAGCCCCTCGGCATACGACCCACTCGTGTCGCCAAAGCTCGCGCGAAGCATCCGCAACCAGGTACTCCACGTCACGTACGTGAACCACCAGATCACCTATGCGCAGGAAGTTGCCGCCCAGTCGACGCCGCTGGGTCTGCACCCCTCGTACCCGACGACCGGGTGTCAGGTGAGTCGCGTGCCCTACTTCTGTGACTACGTTTCCAACGAACTCGTTGACCTGCCCGCCCTCGGCGCAACCCACGCCGCGCGCGTCGCCACCTTGGAAAACGGTGGTCTCGTCATCCGCACCACGCTGGTACCCAGTCGCCAGGCCGTCGTCGCCCAGGCCGCCACTTCAATCGTCGGCGTCACCGACCGCGTGGGTGTTGCTATCGTCGTCGAGACCCCCGGCACCGGAGCCATCACCGCGATGGCCCAGAATCGCGTCTACGGCCTCGACGTCTCGAAGAACGAGACCACCCTCGATTACGCCGACTCTCCGTCGCCGGTCGGTTCAACCTTCAAAGCCTTCACCCTGGCGACCGCTCTCAACGAGGGCGTGCCACTCACGACCGTGCTGCCCGCGGGCGCCACGTATCACTCACCGACCATGGACAATCCCCCCGGCGGCTACTTCTCCAACGCCGAACCGTCGAGCAGCTACAACCTCTCGATCGCCCAAGCGACCGACGGCTCGGTGAATACCGCCTTCGTCCAGCTCGAAGAGAAGGTCGGTGTGCTGAAGATCGCCGCGACCGCGCGGGCGATGGGCCTCGCTACGCTGCCCTTGACCGGCCCGGACGCGGTCACCGCGAAGGAGGGCAGCCTCACACTCGGCGCCCGCGGATTCACGCCCATCCAGATGGCGGGGGCCTACGCCACGCTCGGCGCGCACGGACGCTTCTGTGCGCCCCACGCCGTCGCCGGTCTCACTCTCGCTTCCGGCTCGATTGTGACGATTCGACCGCAGTGCACCCAGGTGCTGTCGTCGGCGGTCGCCGACACCGAGACCTCTTTATTGGCGGGTGTCGTGACCTCGGGCACCGGCACCGGGGCGGCCGTGTACGGACACAGCATTGCCGGCAAGACCGGCACGACCACGAATTTCGGTTCGGCCTGGTTCGACGGCTACACCGCCACGACCGCGATGGCAGTGTGGATGGGCGACCCGCGTGGTATCACCTATCCCCTGTACAACGTCGCCGGGGTGAGCGCGGTCTACGGTGGGACGTTGCCCGCCGAGATGTTCCACACGGCGATGACGTCGCTACTCCGGGGCCAACCCGACGTACCGATCGCACCTCCTACCGAGATCTACCTCGCCCAGTCGTCCGCGGTCGTGCCCGACGTCGCCGACCTTCCGGTCGCCGACGCGCGTGCGCTGCTCAATCAACTGGGCCTTGTCGTCACGGGAGCGACCTCGGGTACGGCGGGCGCCACGAGCCCCGCTGCGGGGACGCCACTTCGCCCCGACACGACGGTGACGCTGTACCCATTCGGAAGTCAGCCGTGAGCAGAGTGATGTCCGGGCTAGGCCGGGCCTTCTCCTGGGTCCGCGACCACACTGTCGCGGCGCTCACCGTCGTGGTGATTGGTGCACTGGCGCTCATCGTGCTGCTCACGGCGTCCGGTCTATTGCTCAGTCCCACCGCCGCGACGGCACCGGCACCACCCACGACGACGACGACGACGACGCCACCGACGCCCGTGACGCTCGACTCCTCGCCCGCCGCCGCCGTGGTCGCTTCGGTGATAGGCGAACTGCGCAACGTCACGGGGTTCACTTCCTCAGATCCGTCCTTCGCCACGACGGACCCATTGCTGGCCGGTTGTGCCAGCTCGATCATCCCCGTCGCGCAGATGGCCCGTTCGCTCACGCTCTCGTCCGCGTCACTCGAGATCGTCGTCGACGTGAACGTCTACGGCGCGGGGCTCGGCGGTCGCGTGCTGGCGCGCACCCTTCGCAGTACGTCGGCGTGCGCCGGGGATTACGTGCAGTCGAATTCGCTGACCGGTCTCGAGGGATTCATGGCCAGTTCAACCGACGTCTCAGGTTCTTCCATCCTCGAAGTGACCGCGCGCGTCGGCGACGTGGTGTTCTCGCTTTACGGGTTCCCCACCACGTACCAGAGTGCGTCGTCGACGACGTTGGCGATCGCGACGGTCGTCCTCGAAGCGCTCACGCCCGCGATGGCCACGGTCTGTGCGACCGAGCACGAGGGCGCGATCGCCGCCCAGCGCAATCCGACCCAGAGTGACTACCGCCCCTACGCCGTCACGACCGTCGTGACGCCACCGGCGTCGGTGCCGCGTCCGAACCTCTCACTGTTGGACGGGGTACTGCCGGTGGTGCCGGCGCCGGCACCCGGTTCGATCACGACCGCTCCCACGCCACCGGCCGTTCCCACCGTGGCGCTCAGTACGACGGTCGCGACGCCGCAAGTCGACCAAACCGGTCCGGGTTGCGGCTGGGCCTTCACCGCGATGGTCCCGCCCGTGTTCTCGTCGCCGCCCGAGCCGATCGGCGTCCTGAGCGCCAACGCGATCGCGCTACTGGAGCGCACCTGGACGAACTGGCCCGCCACCGTCAACGCATACCTTGCGGCCAAGGCCGTCTATCTGAGTGACCTCGCGAGTTACGAGGCGACGACCACGACCACGACCACGACCACGACCACGACCACGACCACGACGACGACGTCCACGCCACCGAATCCCACGACTACGACGACGATCTCTGGCACGCCCAGCACCACCACGACCACCTTGGGGCTCACCCAGCGTGCCTTGTCGTAGGCCCGCCGCCGGTTGGCGCAGGACCGGTCGTGATCTCCTCGGACGTCGGCATTGAATACTCAATGGCCCGCCACATCAGCATGAATCGGGTCTACCCGGGCGAAGTGCGCCTCGGCAGCGACTGGTTCCCGGGACAACACCCGGTGCGCGTCGACGAGCCACAGTTCAACGCCGCGCACCGGGGTCACACCACAGGACAACGTCCCAGCAAGGATCTGCTCTCGGGGAGGGTTCGCTGCGGACTCTGCGGTTGCGTCGCCGGCGTGCACTACAACGACCGGAATCAAGCGATCTATCGCTGTCGTCATCGCGGCCGGGGCTGTGCCCAATCGGGGCGTTCCGCCAACGGACTGCACCGCGCCGCCGTGCTCGGTCTGCGCGTCCTCGCGCGCGATACCGACCGGCAAGAGGCTATTCGTACGCAACCCACCTCGCACTGTCGGCAACACGTTCCTAAGGGTCCCGGCGCCGCGTCAGTGATGGCGTCGCTCAGGGTGAAGGAACGCAATCTCCTCGATCTCTACCACGCCGACAAGATCGACCAGGACGGCTTCGCCTAGGAGTCGACGAGACGGACGACGCAACGGAGCGCATTCCAATCAGAATAGGAGCCATCTCGACAACCATACGGAACAACCCGCCTCATTGCGTCGACTGACGAATCCGACACAATCCTCAAGAGGCCCTAGTCACGAGTCACACTGGCCGTGTACGATCGCGCCCATGACAATCCACACCCCCAAAAGGGTGCGGGTAAGTCCGGACGTGGTCGAGGTGGTCGAAAAACCATCCCAGAATGCGCTAGTCCACCCTCACCTACTTCGGAGTGGTCTTTTGACCAGTTCCCCGCACGGACCGCACCACTGCACCGATGACTCGCCGGAGACGGCCAGTGTCAGAGGTTCCCCCGGACGCAATCACGTGAACCTATCCCTAGCAGCCCAGGTGTGGCACGAGATCGAGCGTTGATGCCACGCGTGCGCTCCTCGCGTTGCTACCGACAGTCCCAGAGGCGCCTACCATCGGACTTGACATCAAACACCGATGGGACTCCCTCATCGCGGATATTCGCGGACGCGCCAGTCGCGTAGCCGCGTCGTCCCGCGACGAGCGCACCCTGACCACGTGCAGTTCTAGAATCCGACCGTGGAAAACCGATAGAAGCGGGCTGCAAATCGAGGAGTCGCCCTGCTTGGATTCGTCGGTTTCATCACTTCTTCGACAACCGCAGCGAAGGGTTCCGCACGTGAGACATATGCGAAGTTGATCTCAACCCGCACATGGGAATGAAGCATCGGCTGGCACCCATCACTCGTCATGTCGCAACCTACCTTGCTGTAAATCCGCCGTCCATAACGAGGCAACTACCGACAGCAAAGGAACTATCGTCACTCGCGAGGAAGAGGGCCCCTTGCGCAATCTCGTGGGGGTCCGCCACGCGCATGATTGGCGCCCAACTTGCTTGTGCGGCTGCAGTCTTTTCTGGATCGATTGAATTGTCAATTTCTGTCTGAAGCAGGGGCGTTTTCGTGATCCCTGGGCAGAGCGAATTGACTCGAATGTTGTAGCGGATGAGATCGATGGCAATGGACTTCGTGAACATGATCACCGCCCCCTTCGAGGCGTTATACGCGGGAGACTCTGGTACTGCAACGATTCCCATTTCGGATCCGAGAGTGACAATCTTGCCGCCACCTTGAGCTTTCATGAATGGGATCACCGACTTAACCAGCGTATACATCCCCTTCACGTTGGTCGTCAGGACAGCGTCCCATTCGTCCTCTTCGAGTTGCTCGATCGGCATCACGCTCGCGATCCCCGCGTTGCATACCAGGATGTCAATGGCACCATGGAGCTCAACCGTGCGTTCGACCATCTTCATGGCGTCGGCCATCGAACGAACGTCACCCGTAACACCTGCCACCTTGCCCAAAGAGGACAGTTCCTCAACAGTGGCCTTGAGCATCAGGCCATTGATGTCACTAATGACAACAGCAGCTCCAGCCTGGAGAAAGACCTCAGCTATCGCACGACCGATTCCCGACGCGCCTCCGCTTATCAGTGCGGTCTTGTTCGCAAGTCTCATGATTCCCTTCCCTCACAGTAGAATTTCGGGCTCTCGTGACTGCCGATGATCCTTAGAACTCCTGCGCACCAACGTCGGTCGACACAATCTCAAGCATGCTCGGATCAGCGAATTCAATCTCTAGGACCGTCAAAGTGGCGATGCCGAGATGTTCCAGCATGTTCGAATGATAAGTCCCGTCTCTTGTGTAGTCGGTTTGCCTGGAACAACAAGGCTCTTTCTTGATGAGAAGCCGGCCGAGTGCTGAATCCAGCCCCTTCGCGAGGAGGGTTAGTACGCTGCCCTCCTCGTCAGTCGGGTGTCCTCGGAGGGAGCGGATCCTCGGTGTGCCGTCGACGAGGCTGACGGTCAGGGTACCCTTGACCAGTCCAGGGATCAGGCTCAGGATCGTCTGCGACGCTGCCCCACGCCGGAACTATTGTCCGGGTCGCCGCAACCTCGTCATGCCTAGTGTGCCTGAACGAACTTCTCGTTCGCTACCTCAGGGCCAACGCGCCTGGCGGTCCGATCGAGCAACGACAGCGCGACGCGGATTGCGGGGCTGTGATCTGGGGCGAACTCCCTGCTCTGCTGGCTGCGTGACTCGAACAAAGGCACCTTGACTGGGCAGCAGAACTTCGTCTCGACCCTGCGTGACAGGGTAAAATAATGGCATGAGACAGCTGGTCGTCGCGTCCCCCGAATTGACTCACGTTGGCTGGATCGGAGTTGGGGTCATGGGTTCGGCTATGTGCGGCCACCTACTGGCGCACGGCTACGCCGTGACGGTCACTACGCGGACTCGCTCTAGCGCCGACGCCTTGATAGCGGCCGGAGCACAATGGGCCGACACACCAGGTGAAGTGGCCGCAGTCAGTGACATCGTCTTTACCATGGTGGGGTTTCCCGCCGACGTACGTCAAGTGGTGCTGGGCCCGCGAGGTGTCCTGGAGACGGCCCGCGCCGGCGCGGTCATCGTGGATATGTCGACGAGTGAGCCGGCGCTGTCCGTCGAGATCGGTACGGTCGCGGCGCAACGTGGTGTGCACGCGCTCGACGCGCCAGTGTCGGGTGGGGACGTTGGCGCCAGAAATGCCGCCCTGTCGATCATGGTTGGCGGTCCGGCTGAGGTCTTTGACGCCGTGAGCCCGTGTTTCAAGGCGATGGGAACGACCGTTGTGCGCCAGGGCGATCACGGCGCTGGGCAGCACACGAAGATGGTGAACCAGATCCTGATCGCCGGCAACATGATCGCGGTCTGTGAAGCCTTGCTCTACGCCTATCGAGCGGGACTCAATCTCGAGACGGTGCTCTCTTCAGTGAACAGAGGGGCTGCGGGAAGTTGGTCCCTGTCAAATCTGGCGCCCCAAATGATCATCGGCAACATGACCCCAGGGTTCCTCGTCGACCACTTCGTCAAGGACATGGGAATCGCCTTGGCCGAGGCGAGTCGGATGCGGCTCTCCCTGCCCGGCCTGGCGCTCGTCCATCAGCTCTACGTCGCCCTGCAGGCCCAAGGCGGCGGTCGCGATGGCACCCAAGCGCTCATTCGCGCCCTCGCCTCGTTGTCCGGAGTCAACTGGGACCGGCGCTGACGTTGGCGAAATCATGTCGCGAACTACGAACTCGTTGGCGTCGCCGGCTGAGCCCGCGCCGACTGGTGAACCCAACCAGGCTCAAGAGCAGCAGCCTGATGAACTGTCGAGGCAACTGAGATCCGTCGCGTCGCGTGGGCGCAGAACAATGCGACGAGATTCGTGCTGGAAGATCATTCTCGATTCACGGTTCGACCCACGCATCAGGATGGGACTCTCCGTAGTGGCGCACCGCTGAGGCAGCCCAGAGCAAATGGACACTCTGATATGTCCCGTCTTTTGTGTAGTCATTTTGTTTGGCCACCAAACAGTATTGACGTGGTCGCATTCGTGACCTGATGTCGTTGTCCGGCCGAGGTGATCGAGGTGGCGAATAATCCATTCGGGGATGTGCAAGTCCCCCCTCGCCCACGCCAAAGATTTGGTTACTGCCGGCGTCCAGGTAGTCCCTCCAGGACCGCTTCGGCGTCCAGCCGAGCATCCGCTGGGCCTTCTCGCTGGAGATACCCGATGCATCCGGACGCGACGTGGGTCGCAGTTCGATCTTGTCCCCGTAGTACTGGTGCAGAATCTCGCCCAAGTTCCTGCCCCCGACGTTATCCGGCGACGCGATGTAGAAGACCTCGTGTCCGGGGAGCTCCGACTCCATGGCCAACACGATCGCGTCGGCAAGGTCGTAGGCGTCGATGTAGCTCCACAGGTTGGGGCTGAGCACCTACGCTTGGCACAACAAACAAGTGTTGCTTCCACTGGTTGAGTCCGGTCAGTTCACTTCGTGGGCCTTCACCGAGAACATCCGCCGCTACGGACTGCTCGGCTCCATGGGCACCATCGGCGACTGTTACGACAATGCGCCCATGGAATCCTTCTGGGGATCAATGCAGATCGAACTGCTCAACCGCCAACGCTGGATCACCAACGTCCAACTCTCGGTCGCCATTGCCGACTACATCGAGAATTTCTACAACCCGCAGCGTCGCCACAGCTCGTTGAGTTATCTCACACCCAACGAATTCGAGAATCTACAATTGACCCAAACCCAGACCACATTCTCATAACCGTGGTCCACTCAATGGGGTCTAGGCCAAATTCACACAGGGACTTTGGAGTGTTGGGTCGTTCCAGACTGATACCTGAACAGTTCGAAGTACCACCGAACATCGAATACGCCCGACGGCAATTGATTAACTGAGCGGGGCCAGACCCAACTCCAGCGCCGTGGCGTCCACGTGCGCAGCGATGGCTGCGGCGGCAGCTTCGGCATCACCGCGCTCAATGGCATCCACAATCATGACGTGCTGGGCCATAATTTCAGATTCCCGGCCTGGGTTGTTCTGCAGGGCCAGCGAGCCACCGCGCAGCTGGCGGTCTCGTAACGACGAGTAGAAGGCAGTCAGCAATCCGTTGCCCGCCGCCGCCAGCAGGCACTGATGGAACTCACGGTCAGCCTCCTGGAAGGCTCGATCATCGGCACGCGTCTCGGAAATCTGCACTATTAGCTCCCGTAGCGCGGCGACAGTATGGGAGCGATCCGCACGTTGGGCCACCGCTGCTGCCGCCCACGGCTCGATTACCCCTCGGGCGATGAGCACCTCACGCAACTCTGTCATGCTTACCGACACCACCAACGCGCCCCGCTTGGGATAGAGCTCGAGCATGTGCTCAGCTTCCAACTGCAAGAACGCTTGGCGAACCGGAGTGCGCGACACCCGCACCGCTTCGGCAACCTCACCCTCGCTCAGTAGTGTCCCCCCAGCAAACGTGCCGTCCAAGATCCGCGAGCGCGTCCACCCGTACACCCGTTTGGTAGCCGACTCGGACTCAGTGCGCAATGCCATCACCCCATCATGCTCGCTCCACCGAGCGACGCCGCACCCCGGGAGCCCTTCATCGACGGGCCAACGATCGATAGAGCGACTTTGCCGTTGGGGGCCGGCGGCGACCCTTCTGATGGCGACCGAGCTGGGCCCCTTCGGTAGCCAGCGAGGAGACGCTGGTTGTTTGAGCGACATGGCGATTCCTCGTTGCTACCCGAATTCTCTTGTGGTATCATGAATACAACATGAATACAACATGGATCCCTAAAGGAGATACGTATGAACAACTTAGTGACAGACTCCACGCGGCAGTTAGGCGGCAGGGGCTCAAAGTCGGCGCCGTTCCGCCCGGCCGAGACGGCAGTGCGCCACGCCAATAGCGAGCAGACGCGCGTGACCCCAACCGAGGCTCCCGCAGCAGTTGTGGGCCAGTCCTACCGATTCGACGTGATGGGTGGACCCGACCGTGGGGGCTTCGATGTCCTCGGTCGTTCTGACCTCGGGGGCTTCGATGTCCTCGGTCGTTCTGACCTCGGGGGCTTCGATGTCCTGGGCGGGCCAGGTAAGGGAGATTTCGATGTCCTGGGTGGACCCGACCGTGGGGGCTTCGATGTCCTGGGTTACAAGCGCTAATTGACCCCGCTGTAAACGAGGGGACCGATCAAGTGAAACGCGCAACACCAATATCACCGGGTCAAACGTCCCGACAGATCCAGTCGCGCCGCACCCCGACCATCACAGCGGTCGGGGTGCGGCGCGACTGGTTGATAGTGGCCGCTGCGATGTTCGGGGTCGGCTGGGGTGCCAACCAGTTCGCGTCCATGCTCGTCGCGTACCACCAGTACCTCGGCTTCACCATCAGGACCAACGAAGTCCTCCTGGTTATCTACGCCCTCGGCCTGGTCCCCGCGCTACTTCTCGGGGGACCCGCATCAGACCGCTGGGGCAGGAGCGTGGTGATCCGACCAGCCGCAATCGTCTCGTTGGTGGCGACGCTGATGCTGGTGGTCGGTTCGCACTCCGTTCTCATGCTCGGCGCCGGACGCTTCGTCGCCGGCGTCGCCAGCGGTGCGGTTCTCGCAGCTGGTACGGCCTGGGTGAAGGAGCTGTCGGTCCCCCCGTACGACGTCGCCGCCGATGAGCAGGCGGGAGCGCGACGGGCGGCCATCGCCCTCTCCGCCGGCTTCGGCCTCGGGCCGGTGGTAGCAAGTCTCCTCGCCCAATGGGGCCCCGCACCATTGGTGGTCGCCTACCTCCCGCACCTGGCGGTGATGGCACTCGTACTACCCGGACTGTGGAGAGTGCCCGAGACGGTTCGCCACGAGAAGAACTCCGGCCCCGGTCTCTTGTCGCGCCTGAGGGTCCCGAGAGCGGGACACCCCCGGTTCGTCACCGTGGTAGTGCCGCTCGCCCCGTGGGTATTTGCCGCGAGCAACGTCTCGATCGCCGTGCTTCCCTCGGTCGTCAGCGGCCGAACCCACGGGCTCGGCATTGCCTTCGCCGGCTTGGTGGCCGGGGTGACCTTGGCGGCCGGGGTACTCGTCCAGCCGATCGCGAGGCGACTCGACAAGGACGACGACGCCCGGGGAGCATCGGTCGGACTCGCCATCGTCGTGCTCGGAATGCTGCTCGCGGCCTTGGCCACGCACCTCGTGAGCCCGCTGCTGGTCCTCGTGGCGGCGACGGTCCTCGGTGCCGGGTACGGCTTCTGCCTGGTCGCCGGGCTGTTGGAGGTGCAGCGCCTCGCAGGCCCCGACGACCTGGCCGGATTGAACGCCGTGTTCTATGTCCTCACCTACGTGGGCTTTTCCGTCCCCGTGGCGCTCGCCGAACTCGACCACTTGGTCAGTTATCCGGTGCTGCTGCTGTGCCTGGCCGGGCTGGCGGCGGTCAGCCTGATGGTGGTCGCCACCCAGTCCCCTCGTTTCCCCGTCGCGCACCGTCAAAGTGCACCACTGGGCTCGCGCCCACGATGACCATCGTCGCACGCGAAGGAAGCGGTCCGTCAACTCCCCCGCCGCGCAGTCGCCGCTTCCTGCGCAGCTTCATCAGCTGCGCTCACGAGCCTTTAGCCAGCCAGTCGGGGAGGTGAGGTGCTTCGGCACCGATCGTGGTCTCCTCACCATGCCCGGGCAGCGTCCGCGTGGCGTCCGGCAAGACGAGGAGCCGGTTCCTGATCGAAGCGATGATCGTCGCGAAGTCAGAGAAGCGTCGCCCGGTTGCTCCCGGGCCGCCCTTGAAGAGGGTGTCGCCGGAGAAGAGCACCCCACCGGAGGCGTCAAAGAGACAGCATCCCCCCGGCGTGTGCCCCGGCGTGTGGATGACCTCGAGTGACGTGCCGCCGGCGGATACCATCATCCCGTCGGCGAGGTACCCATCGGGGGAGCGGTCAGGATAGATCTCATGCCACAGCATCAAATCATCGGGGTGCAGCAGGATTGGGGCACCCAGAACGTCCGCCAAGGACCGCGCGGCGTTGATGTGGTCATTGTGACCATGGGTGGCGATGATGGCCACCGTCGAGCGGTCTCCGACCGCCTCGACGATTGGGCGATGGTCGTGGGCAGCATCAATCACCAGGACTTCTCGTTCGTCGCCCACAATCCAGATGTTGTTCTCGACCTCGAAGTCCGACCCATCCAGTGAGAAGATGCCCGAGGTGGTGACCAACTCGATCATCAGATCACCACGACCGACCGCAGCACCTCTCCGCGCTCCATCCGATGAAATGCCTCCTCGACGTCGCCAAGGCCAATGGTCTCGGTGACAAATCGATCGAGGTCGAGCCTGCCCTGAAGGTAGAGGTCGACCAGCATCGGGAAGTCACGTGACGGCAGGCAGTCCCCATACCAACTCGGCTTCAGTTGTCCACCCCGCCCGAAGAAGTCAATCATCGGCAGGTCAATCCGCATGTCGGGCATGGGCACACCCACTTGCACCAGGGTGCCGGCCAGGTCCCTCGCGTAGAAGGCCTGCTCCATCGCCTTGGGACTACCCACCGCCTCGATGCAGACATCCGCACCGTTCCCGTCGGTCAACGCACGCACCGCCGCGACGACATCCTCACTCGAGCCGTTGACGACATCGGTGGCCCCGAACTCGCGAGCCCGGTCAAGCTTGCGCGGATCGAGGTCGATGGCAATGATTTTCGTGGCCCCGGCCAGGCGCGCACCGGCAATCGCCGCGCAGCCCACACCGCCGCAGCCGAACACCGCCACTGAGTCACCGGCTGCCACCTCGCCAGTCCACATCGCCGAGCCCAGTCCGGCCATCACGCCACAGCCCAACAGGCCGACCGCTTCCGGACGAGCCCTCGGGTCCACCTTGGTGCACTGGCCCGCCGCCACCAGAGTCTTCTCCGCGAAGGCCCCTATTCCCAACGCCGCAGACAGTGGCGTCCCGTCGCTCAACGTCATCTTCTGTGATGCGTTGTGAGTGGCAAAGCAGTACCAGGGCCGACCCCGCCGGCAAGCGCGACACTCGCCGCACACCGCGCGCCAATTCAGCACGACGAAATCGCCGGGCTCGACTGATGTGACGCCGGGCCCGACTGTTTCTACGACACCCGCGGCCTCATGTCCGAGAAGGAACGGAAACTCGTCGTTAATCCCGCCCTCGCGGTAGTGCAGATCGGTATGGCAAACACCGCACGCCTGGATGCGCACGACAACTTCACCAGGCCCCGGATCCGGCACCACGATAGTGACCAGCGACACCGGCTCCCCCTTGGCCATTGCGACGACTCCTTGGACTTCCGATGTCATTGCTTGCTCCTTGTCGATTTTGGCCTCATTTTACAACGAACTTCTTCAGGATTGCTGGCCTTCTCATAGTCAAGGGTCTAAGGTCAGCCAGTCCCAGCGGTCAGTGCACGGCTCCGGTCACGATGGCCGGTCCACACCATCAACAGGGGAGTCAACAATGCCACTCACGCCCTGCACGACGGCTGGTCCGCTGCCGAAAGTGGTTTCCGAACGTCGTATGCTTACTTC
>PKWY01000056.1:158413-158591 GCA_003132205.1 Acidimicrobiaceae bacterium | reverse complement strand
TCACCACCGCCGTTGGCATGACTGTCCTCGGCAGCCTCTATCCGTCGATCCGGGCGGCTCGGCTGGTCCCGCTGAAGGCGCTCAGCTATGAGTGACCCGAGCGGCATGCCGACCACATTCGGCGACAGCCCCGGGCCGACCGATGAACCGGCCCCCAGGGCCGTCGCCGCGAGACCAG
>PKWY01000056.1:117959-158376 GCA_003132205.1 Acidimicrobiaceae bacterium | reverse complement strand
CCGTTCTCGTCGACGGTCAGGATCTGCTGACAATTCACGACCTCAGTGAGTATCGCCGTAACCATGTTGGCTTGGTATTTCAACTCCACAACCTGCTGGCGAACCAACCTATCGTGGCCAACGTCGAGGTGGTGATGTTTGGCACCAGGACCGTCGCCCATGAGCGCCGGGCACGGGCGAGTGAACTCTTAGCGCAAGTCGATCTCGCGGGGCGAGAACATCGACTCCCCACCCAACTGTCCGGTGGCGAGCGTCAGCGCGTGGCCGTCGCCCGAGCACTGGCTAATCGCCCGAGACTCTTACTAGCCGACGAGCCCACCGGGAGTCTCGACTCCGCGTCCGCCGCCCGCATACTCGCCCTCTTCAAGCAGGTGCACGATACGGGGGTCACCGTCGTGCTGGTCACCCACGACCTTTCCATCGCTGCCGCCGCCGACCGAACGATCCACGTGCGCGACGGCAAGGTGGTTGAGGAAGTGCCCACCAAGCCCCAGGGTAACCAGCGCTCGTCACCATAGGGGCGACCCCGCCGTCCGGCGAGTTCATCCACCAATCTCGCACCACACCGCCCAACTGAATCGCGCCGGGTTTTGTGTAGACGAGATTTCTTGTATCCGCAGACTTTTTCTTCGAGTTGGTAGGAGCCCCGACCGATGGGACCCACGAAGACGAGTTGTCGCAATGGTTTGGTGGGCCGCCTGGGTCTCGATCCCGGCACCTTGAGAGTGTTGCCAGAATGTCCAGCGACGTCGCTCAGTGTCCAGATTTACTGTTCGGACAACGTGGAATGTCCGCCAACATCCACTGAAGTCTTCTCGAGTTTGAATTCGTGGCTAGACAGTTGGCTAGACCAGGGTTCGTTTCAAGGTCAAGTCACTATTCGATTTCGAGAGACCGATGATGAGGGGTTTGAGCCGCGACTGGGGGACGAGTGGACAATTTCCCAAACGATGTTGTGACTGCGTGACCAACAGGCCCGTGTTGTTCCTCGCAAGAACTAGGAAGTGACGGGAGGGGGCGTCTCCGCCGCGACAGACTGATTGATCCAACGGGTTGCCTCCAACACGGGGACCTCGACTCCGAGCGTCTCGGCAAAAGCGATCAGCCCGTCAAGGTCCTTGGGCAAACACGCACCACCAAAGGCGGAGCCACCACGAATCCCGTAGTTGGGATTGGTTGAACCCTCCGCCGACCGTGACACCACCTCGGCGACAAAATGCCCATCGACATCGACGGCAGCCGCTAAGCGATTCATCTCGTTGAAAAAACTGATTTTGGCTGCGTTATAGGCGTTATGGGTGACCTTGATTAATTCCGCCGCGACCGACTCATTGGTCACGCGTATGTCGCCGCCGAAGGGCTCGAATATCGCAGTGAGTCGAGAACGTACGTCATTGCGACGCGCTGCAATCACCGTCATCCACGGAGCACGCGAATCTTCCAAGGCGTGAGGAGTGCGGATGAATTCGGGAACCAGGGCAACGTCGAACGCCTCGCCCTCCGCGCCACCGCTGAATTTCTCGAGCGTGGGGATCACGACGCGTTCAGTTGTCCGCGGAGCCAACGTCGAACATACGACTACGACGTGACGTGAGACGCTCGCAGCGAGTTTGCAACCGATGTGTTCGAGAGATTCGCGCAATATGGTGAAGTCGTAGCCGACCGAAGAAGCTGGCGTTGGTACGCACACGAAGATGAGCGAAGATGTAGACCCGAGTTCTACTCCCTCATCACAGGGGAAACCTTGCGAGATCAATTCTCCGCGCCGAGTCGACGACGAATCGACGAAGTTAACGCAATGACCGTGTTCGAGAAGGGCGCGACCCTTAGCGAAGCCCACGGTGCCTGCTCCCACGATGACAACGTTCTCGGGTGATACGACAGCCACACTCATGAGCTTGCGTGCATACTTTCGGTGCGACGTCGATGATGGTGCAAACACCGAGTGAAACGACGCTGCGGTCGTGCGTGCAGAATGCGACCTTTCACTTGGCTTCCTCGTAGAATACTAAGATAATCAATGAGAGATTTAACGTGCCGTATTCACGACTCGCGAGGGAAGGAGTTCGGTCTCTCGTCGCGAGGTCATTAGTGAGCAGGTCACCAGTATTTCAGAATCCGCGAAGTGACGCCACCGCGATGACGTGGGTCGGGCGTTTTACTGACCACCTTCTACGCGGAGAGTGATGCGCATTCGCCGCGATTTCCTCGTTGATCTTCGCCCGCCTTTCCTGGTAGGCGCCTATCGTCGCTTCTTCATGTGGATTATGCCAACCGTGCGCTACGCGATGTCGCGGCGCCATGCATCTTCGAAGTTGACCGTACTGATATCCAGTTATGAACACTCCTACGTCCAAAACATGCGTCGCGCGGTCAGTGGGTCCGTGCTCTTCGTCCCGATTCGCCAGCGCCACCAATTCGCGACGCCCGTCAAGTTCATTCACGCCGACATCTTTCACCTTCACTTTGTCGACGAGTTAGGTTTCGACCTTGAGAAAACCACGGCCCTCATCGCTGAACTCAAGGGGGCAAGGGTCAAAATTGTGTGGACCGCACATGATCTGACACCCCACTCCAAGGAACACGGCCGGTTCGATCCGATCTTCGCGGCCTGGGCCGCCGCCGCCGACGGCGTCATTCACCACAGTCACTTTGGCGAGACCCTCATGCAGCAGAGATACCACTTTGGTCCCGATACTGTTCACACAGTAATCATCCACCCGTACCGTCGTGAACACTCTCATCTCGCGGTACTGAACCAGCGTTCGTCCATCGAGGCCAAGTGGGGGCTTACTCCGACCCCACTTCGCATTGGCCTTCTGGGCAGTCCGCGCGTTGAACGCCAGGTGATGAATTTTCTCCGAGGAGTCACCCTCAGCACCTCGCAAAATTTTCAAGTCGTTTGCTGGTCCTTACGTCCCTCCGATAATCCGCCTCGCGACCCACGTATTGCGATAGCCGAGGCGTACCGGTTCACGAGCGACGAGGTTCACGAACGTCGCCTTGCCATCTGCGACCTCATCGCTCTTCCTTTTGACCCCGACGGCGAGATGCTCACGTCCGGTTTCGTTTCCGACGCCATCGCAATGGGCCTGGGGCTATTAACCAGCGACTGGGGTTTCTTAGAGGAAACCTGCGGTGACGCGGCAATCGCGTGTGGCCACACGCCTGAGACTGTCGCCGAGTGTCTCAATGGACTGACGATGTCCGACGTACGAGCCGCGAAAGCTGCGAGCCGCACTTTGCGAGAAACCCGGAGTTGGGAGACCGCTCGCGAGCCAATTCTCAAGTTTTATCGCAGTGTGATGACGCCGCCGCACTCGTTGTCCTGAATCGCCTGACCTCATAACATCACGGCCCTCAGCAGCGTTTCTCAACTCTTGGCTAGACATTCCCGAGTCAACGATAAGAAGGGGTTCCTGATCAGTACGTCAGTGGGCCGCCCGGGTCTCGATCCCCGCACCTTAGAGTGTCGCCAGAATGTCCCGGGACGTCTCTCAGCGTCCAGATTTGCTGGCCGGATGAAGTGGAATGTCCACCAACATCCACAGAGGTCCTCTCACGTTTGAATGCGTGGCTAGACGGTTGGTTAGACCAGGGCTCGTTTCAAGGTGTGGGCATTATCCAGTTCCGAGGGTCTAACGGCGATGTGTTTGGGACGCGACTGGGGGACAAGTAGACAATTTCCCCGACGGTCTTGTGACCAACAGACCCGTCGCGATTCAGTTCCGCGTTACTTTACTTGACACCTATATTGGTGCTCTGTAGCATGCCATGGAACCGGTTCCGAAATGGGAATAAGGTGCCGGATTCTTTGGGGGGAAGTTGCTGTGAGGAAGCCTACGATCGGTATCGCCACCGTGGCCGCCGAGGCTGGAGTGGGCGTTGGCACCGTTTCGCGCGTACTCAACGGCAGCAACCAGGTCAACGAGGCGACTCGTATTCGTGTCCTCAGCACGATAGAACGTCTGGACTATCGCCCCCTGCGCAGCGCCTCATCTCTCTCGAAGGGACGCACCGATGCCGTCGGCATTCTCGTGTCGGTGATCACCCGACCGTCAGTCATGGCGCGCCTGGTTGGCGTGATTGATGTCCTGAGCGACGCGGGCCTCGACGCGGTGGTGTTCAACGTCGAGAATCGGGCGCAGTTCGAACGCCATCTTTCCTCCATCATCGACCAGCGCCGCGTTGACGGCATTATTTCGATCTCACTTCGCATTCCCGAAGAGCGCGTTACGCGCATCAGGAAACTCGGTATTCCCCTCGTGCTCGTCGACAATAGTCTGCCTAATTTTCCCTGCGTCTATATCGACGACGTTGCGGGCGGCAATATGGCGACGAAGCACCTGCTATCGCTTGGTCACCGGCGTGTTGGATTTATTGGTGACAACGAGCACACAGCCTTAGGTAAATCCTCGTCGGAAGACCGCTACGTCGGGTATCTGATGGCCTTAGAAGCGGCTGGCATCGAACCTGATTTTGACCTCGTAGCGCGCGGTCCTCATACTTCGGAAGCTGCGGCGGCACTTACCAGCGCACAGTTCGAACTAGGTCAGCATCGCCCCACCGCGATTTTTGCAAGCTCCGACACCTTGGCGGTGGGTGTGATCAAGGCGGCGCAACATCACGGACTGAAGATTCCTGATGACTGTGCCGTCATTGGTTTTGACAATCTTGATATTTCTTCCATTCTCGACATCTCTACCGTGAACCAGCCGCTGCTGGAGTCCGGAATCAAGGGAGCGTCAAAGATGGTCTCGCTGCTCAATGGCGAGATCGCAAAGCCTCATCGAGAGGAACTTCCTCTCGATGTTGTCCCCCGAGGAAGTTCCTTGGGGATCCAGAGGAACAATTCCACCAAGCTCTACGGCGTCGTGGAGGGCCCTATCGGCCTCCAGATTCTTCAGAGGGGAGAGGAGCTGGTCTCATGAAAGAGATAATTACAACGAAAAGGGGAGTAATGAGTAAGAACTTACTTGGGAGGGTGAAGGCCTCTCGCAAGGCTCTGATAGCCACCGTCGCTTTGACGACCATGGCCAGTCTGTCCATCATTGTGTCGAATGGACCCGCCTTGGCGGCGACGTCGAAGAAGATCGGCGGTTCGGTGTCGATATGGGCCGAGTGGACCAGCACCGAGCAGCAGGCCTTCAAGGCGGTATTGCAGCCCTTCGAGGACTCGACCGGCATCACGGTTCACTACACCGGTAAGGGCAGCAACATGGATACCGCGCTCGACGCCGCAGTCGCCGGCGGCGCGCCGCCCGCGGTGGCCCTGGTTCCGGATCCTGGCACCTTGGACACCCTGGCGTCCAAGCACGCCATCCAACCGCTGTCTTCAATTATTGGCACCGCGTCGAAGAACTACGGTTCCGCCTGGAGCAACTTGGCCTCCTACAACCACAAGTTGTACGGAGTCTGGTTTAAGGCCGCTAACAAGAACACCGTCTACTACAACCCGGCCGTGTTCAAGGCTGCGGGAATAACGTCGACGCCGACCTCGTGGTCGAAGTTACTAGCGGACGAGGCCACGATTGCCCACGGCGGCACCTACGCTCCGGTCTCTCTGTGCACCGACATTGGATGGCCCGTCGCCGACCTCTTCCAGAACCTGTTCTTGAAGTTGAACGGTGCGACCGCCTACAACCAACTCGCGACCCACCAGATGAAGTGGTCAAGTCCCGACGTGACCAACACGTTCGCCGAACTGGCCCAGTTGGTCGGTAGCGGCGGCTCCAATCTGCTGGGGGGCATGAAGGGCGCCCTGGCCGACGGCTCATTCCCGAACTGTGTCGCCAGCGCCTTCCCGACCAAGGGCTCGCCGACCGCTGCAATGGTGTTCGAGGGTGACTTCGTCACGAGCAGTGTCCCGACGAATTACACGCCGGGTAACGGCAAGTCGTGCACGCTGAAGGCGACGGCCACACCGTGCTTCAACACCTTCAACTTCCCGGCTCCGACCGGAAGTGCTTACGCCAGCGACCTCCAAGGTGCGGGTGACGTGGCGATGCTGCTGAAGTCGAATCCCCAGTCCAGGGCGCTGATCAAGTACTTGGCTTCGCCGAGCGCGGCTGACATATGGGCCAACCTTGGCGGGTTCGCTTCGGCCAACAAGAAGGTGCCGCTGAGTTCGTACCCGGACCCCGTCTCGCGTGCCGACGCCAAGGCCTTGACCTCGGCCAAGGCCTTCGTGTTCAGCCTCGACGACTTGCAGGTGGGCTGGGAGCCGAAGTTGTGGGCGGACATGCTCAAGGTCTTGCAAAACCCGTCGGCGTCCAACGTCACTTCTGTGGAGGCGCTGATGGACACGCAAGCCACGACGGCACTCGGCCACTAGCCCGAGAAGAGTAACAACGTAATGAACCCCTGCGCGCAGCGCCGGTCCACTCCTAACCCTAACCAGGGGTGGACCGCCGCTGCGCGCAGGGGACTGACGTCATGACGTCGATAACTACCGAGGAACCCAACGTCACGTCACCGAAGGCCTCGCGTGGACGGGGTTGGTGGCGAAGGAACTGGGTCTCCCTGGCGTTTCTTGCCCCGGGAATAATTTGGCTCCTGGCAATCGTGATCTACCCGACCATCGCGACGATCAGGTTCAGCTTCTACGACGAGACGCGCGACGAAGTTCATCGGGCTTCACAACTATGCGTCGGTCTTCTCGACAGACGCGATTCTGACCGCGTTCAAGAACAACATCATCTGGGTGTTGGTCTTCCCATTCTTCGTCACCTTCATTGGCCTGATGGTCGCGGTGCTCACCGAGCGCATTCGCTGGGCCACGGCCTTCAAGGCCATCATCGTGATGCCGATCGTCTTCAGCACTACCGCCTCGGCGCTGGTCTGGCGCACCATTTTCGACCTTGATCCCCATATTGGCGTCGTCAACGCCATCGAGCAGACGGTGAGCGACTGGTTCTCGACGCCGGGGGCGTATCCACTCAACTCCTCGACCGGCGAAACGGTGGCGTCCCTGGCGACATTCAACGCGAAAGGGGGACCGGGGGGCACGTTGGTGAGTAGCTCGGCGGTTCAACCTGGCGGCACGGTGATGATGGGCTTGACCAGAATTAGCTCGGTCACCCTGCAAACCCTTGGCGCGAAGACACCGGTCGCGCCGCACGAGATGGCGGCTGGCATCGCCGGACTGGTGTGGAACGACTTCTCGACGTCTCAACCATCCAATACGACATCAATCGTGTCGGATGAACACGGGTTGCCAAATCTACGACTCTCACTCGTCAGTTCGAAAGGCTCCAGCGTCGCCTCAACCGTGACCGACGCGAGTGGGGACTTCAGCTTCTCTCACGTCGCTCCTGGTAGCTATCACGTGCAGATACTGGCCTCGAACTTCCAGATCGCTTTCGTGGGTACCTTCTGGCTCGGATCGCCGTCGCTGACGCCGGTGAGTAGCCTCAATCAAACCGCCCAGTCACTGCTGAGCGTTCCCTTGATCGACTTGGCGATGATTATCTCCTACATCTGGATCTGGGCCGGTTTCGCCATGGTCTTGATCGGCGCCGGTCTCGCGGCGCTCAACCGCGAAGTTCTTGAAGCCGCGGAGATCGATGGCGCCAACGAGTGGCAGACATTGCGACGAGTGACGATTCCGATGCTCGCGCCCGTGCTGACGGTGGTATTCGTCACCATGGTCATCAACGTGTTGAAGGTCTTCGACATTATCTTGAACATGGCTCCAGGGTCCTCCCAGGGCCCCGCCACCACGCTGGCCCTGACGATTTACAACGACGGCTTTACCGGTGGCATCCACTCGGGCCTGGCGAGTGCCGTCGCGGTGATTCTGTTTCTCCTGGTCGTCCCCGCCATGTTGTGGAATCTGAAGAAGATCAAGGGGTAGAGGCCATGTCGCAGGTGCCTTCAGTGAGAGAGAGAAGAACCGTAGGGCTATTGAAGCGGCTTCGTCTGTCGAGGGCCGTGGTGAATGTGATTCTCGGGTTGGTGGCCGTCTTCTGGTTGGTCCCCACGATCTCGCTCCTCGTCATCTCTTTGCGCCCGGAGTCGCTCTTTGGTGAGTCGGGTTGGTGGACGGTCTTTACCGCACCGTCTCAACTGACCTGGGGCAACTACACCACGATCTTCTCCCAAGGGTTTGCTGCGGGCGGTGTACTGGACTCCCTGACGACCTCGCTTGAGATCACGATTCCCGTGACAATTCTCGTCGCCCTGATCTCGAGTTTGGCGGCCTACAGCCTCGTGTTCGGTTCGTGGCGAGGCCGGGACTGGATCTTCTTGGTCATCGTGGGACTGATGGTCGTTCCGCTTCAAGTGGCGTTAATTCCCGTTGTTCAGTTATATCGGGAGATGGGCAACCTCTTCGGACTTAATCCTTACGGGACGATCCCCGGTGTCATCATCTTTCACGTCGCCTTCGGACTGCCGTTTGGCATTTTTCTCATGCGCAACTTTCTCACTGGTATCCCCAAGGACCTCCTTGAAGCGGGGCGCATCGAAGGCGCGGGTGAGTGGAAGATCTTCTATTCCATTGTGTTGCCCCTCGCCCTCCCCGCGATCGCGTCACTGGCCATATTCCAGTTCATCTGGGTATGGAACGACCTGTTGGTCGCGTTAGTGTTCCTCGGCGGCAACGTGCACACGCCGCTCACGATCTTCCTGTACGACCAGACTCGGTCGTTGGCGGCGAACTACTGGATAGTCTCCACTGGCGCCGTAGTGTCCATCTTTGTGCCGCTAATCGTCTTCTTCTCCTTCCAACGTTACTTCGTCCGTGGCGTCCTGGCGGGTGCCGTCAAATGAGTGAGGCCCAATGTCCAGTGTCACCTTGAGGGAACTGACCAAGCAGTACGCCGGTAACGCCGGGCTCTCGCTCGACTCGGTGAGCCTCGACGTGGCCCACGGCGAGTTCATCTGTCTCGTGGGTCCGTCGGGCTGTGGCAAGACGACCGCGCTGCGCATGATTGCGGGACTCGAGTCGGTGACCAGTGGTGAGATCGAGATCGGTGATCGAGTGGTCAATGATCTGGCGCCCCGTGATCGCGACATCGCTCTCGTCTTTCAGAGTTACGCTCTCTACCCGCACATGACCGTCTTCGGCAATATGAGTTTTGGTCTCAAGATTCGAAAGGTCCCCAAGGACGAGATCAAGGCGGCCGTCACGGACGCGGCACGCATACTCGACCTCGAGCAGTATCTCGATCGCAAGCCGGCCCAGCTATCGGGTGGTCAGCGCCAGCGTGTGGCGTTGGGCCGCGCCATCGTGCGAAACCCCGCCGCGTTCTTGATGGACGAGCCCCTTTCGAATCTCGACGCCAAGCTGCGGGTGCAGACACGCGCCGAGATCGCTCGGTTGCACCACCGCCTGGGCGCGACGATGATCTACGTGACACACGACCAGGTCGAGGCCATGACGATGGCCGATCGAATCGCCGTCATCAACCTGGGCAAGCTCGAACAGGTGGGCTCGCCGCGAGAGCTCTACCTCCGGCCGGCGAACCAGTTCGTCGCGGGCTTCATCGGCTCGCCATCGATGAACTTCGTGCCAATGCACGTCGAATCGATTGACGGGGGCATTCGAGTGGTGAGTGCCGGGGGCGACATGGACGTCAATCTCGACGACGTCGAATCGGCCATGATCCACCGCGCTGGCGTGAGCGACGTCGTCCTGGGCGTCCGCCCAGAGCACCTCGATCACCGACCGCGAAGTGGCCGCGGCTTGCAATTGAGCGCCTCCGTCGACGTCATCGAGTTTCTCGGCAACGACGAACACGTCCACCTCTCGTCCGGCAGCCATGAGCTCGTCGCCATCGTTGACGCTCGCACGCCGTTGACCATTGGAGACACTCTGACACTGAGCGCTTCGAGCGAGGCGATTCACCTCTTTCACCCTGAGACGGGCGTCGCACTGAAGTAGTCGGCGCGGCGGTTCGCGTAAGGGAAGAAATTCCAGATTTGGAACTCGATGCACTCTGGCCTCAGGCAGTACGAGTAGAGGAGACTCCTGTTGCTCGCCGAGGACCAAGTCCGCCTCGCGCCACTGTACGACATCGCCTCAGCGCTTCTATATGACATTGATGAGCGGAATCTGAGCTTCGCCATGAAGATTGGCGGCGACCACCAGGTCTTCCCATACCGGAACATATGGCCCGAGGCCGCACGAGAACTGGCTCTGGATGCGGACGCCCTTGTCGGCCGAGTTCGGCAACTTGCAGCCCTTGCCCCAGATGCCTTTGCCGATGCAGCCAAGGCCTCAGACGTTGAGGCCCTGGGCTGACCCTTGTCCACCCGTTTGGTCGAACCTGGTCGCCGCCCGGTCCGGGCAGTGCCGTCAGCTTGTTGCAGGTCCCGCTCCGGCAACCTGACGGAGCCGGCGGACCCCTGGAATCCCTCTACCGAGACCCCGGTACCCACTACTTCGAGCGCCGTCACGAACCGGCAACTGGAGTACATCATCGTCAATTCATGTGGATCGAGAATTCTAGATCAACAAATTCGCTCGAGGGTCCTGACTTCCACCGTTGGTCACGGTGGGCCCAAAGACCCTTGGGCATCTCAGTATGGAGGGCTAGCATCCCGTTATGGACGCAGGCGACGGTTCGATTGGGACGGGTCAAGAGTTCGAAGTGCCGCACGTGACGCTGAGCGTCAACGGAGTTGAACAGTCGCTGCCAGCGTCCATGGCATTGATCTCGGCGCTACGTGCCGAGCTGGACCTGACGGGCACGAAGCCAGGTTGTGGCGAGGGCGCGTGCGGATCGTGCACGGTCCTCGTCGACGGCGAGCCGGTGAAGGCCTGCCAACAGAAGGTCGCCGAGGCGGCTGGTCGGAGCGTCACGACCATCGAGGCACTCGCGAGCGCCGGGCGCCTGCACCGCGTCCAACAGGCCTTCGCCGAAATCGGCGCGGCCCAGTGCGGCTACTGCACGCCGGGGATGATCATGTCGGTGGTTGCCCTCTTGGAACATGTCGCTAACCCGGACGACGGGACGATCGATGAGGCCCTAGTGGGCAACATCTGTCGTTGCGGCAGCTACCCGCAGGTGCGTCGGGCGGTGCACAGGGCCGTCGAACTGACGAAGGCTGGTCCGGAGATGCAGATGCTCGACGCTCGAGCGATGGACCGCTGGGAGATCCCCCAGCCAGCGACGCCCCACTGGCGTCCCGCTCGGCCGTGGGACATGACCGATCCTCAGGATTGTGAGTGGTTCGAGGTTCTGGGTGACGGTCTCATGGTGGTGTTGCCTGCTCCGCCGCTCGCCTCGGGAACCTGGACCACCGGCGGCGGTGCCTGGTTGCACGTCGCCAGCGACGGCGCGGTGACCGCCTTCACCGGCAAGGTCGACGTCGGCCAGGACAACTGCACCGCGCTGAGGCTCCTGGTTGCCGAGGGGCTTCGGGTTCCGCTGGCGAACGTGCGCTTGGCGATGGGCGACACCGACCTCTGCCCGTACGACATGGGCACCTTCGGTAGCCGCTCGATGCCCGACGCCGGAGGTGCCCTGGCGAAGGTGGCGGCTCACGCACGCACTTTCCTGCCGGTCGGCGTCGGCGAACGCCGGCTTGTGGTCGTCACCGGCGAACCTGAGATCACTGCCCCGAGCGAGTGGCGCGCTGCGGGAAGAGCCCACGTGCCCGAGGGAATGGTTAGCGCGGTTACCGGATCGCGCCGCTTCATCTCGGACCTTGTCATGCCGGGACTGCGTTACGGTGCGGTGCTGCGTGCGCCGGTGGTGGGTGCGACCCTTCGCGACCTCGACGCCACGGGTCTGGACGACTTTGCCGGCGTCGAATTGGTTCGCACCCGCGAGGTGACCGGCGTCGTGGCTGGTGACCCGGTGAGTGCGCGTAGGGCGCTGGCGAGCGTGCGCGCGCGCTGGGACGTGCCCGAAGCACCGTCGGACGGGGACATTGAGAGCTTCCTGCGCACGCATCCGCTGGCCGAGACTGGTGGCTGGGGTCAGGCGGTGCACGACGAACGCGGCGACCCTGATGCGGCGCTGGCGGCGGCGAAGGTGAGGGTTCAGGCAACGTACACGACGGCCTACATCGCGCCCGCGGCGCTCGAGACCCGGGGCGCTCTGGCCGTCTGGGACGACGACGGACGCCTCACCGTTTGGGTCGGCACCCAGACTCCCTTCGGTGCGCGCGCGCAGGTCGCCGGTGAACTCGACCTGGCCGAGGAGCGAGTGCGGGTCATAGTGCCGCCGACTGGTGGAGGGTTTGGCGGCAAGCACGGTGGTGGCGTCGCCCTGGAGGCCGCCCTCATGGCCCGAGAGGTTGGCGCACCGGTCAAGGTCTCGTGGTCGCGACACGAGGAGTTCACAGCCGGCACGCTTCGACCGGCCGCGGTGATCGACGTCGCCGCAGCGGCGACGTCGGAGGGAGGACTCACCGCTTGGACGTTCACCAACATCAACTCGGGCGCGGCCGCGATCGCGATGCCGTATGCGGTCGCGAACCAGCGGATTGAGTTTCGACCTGCCGCGAGTCCGCTGCTCCAAGCCCCGTACCGGGCATTGGCGGCGACGGCCAACAACTTCGCGCGCGAATCGCAGATCGATGAATTGGCGTACGAGCTCGACATGGACCCGATCGAGTTCCGCCTGGGCAACCTCGACGACGAGCGGCTCGCCGCGGTACTGACCGCGGCGGCGCAGCGCTTCCGCTGGCGCGCCGGATCCGGCGCCGGCCAGGGTATCGCCCTAGCGATCGAGAAGGGTGGGCGGGCGGCGACCGTCGCCCAGGTCGCGGAGGTCGATGGTGAACTGGAGGTCGTACGCCTCGTCACTGCGTACGAATGCGGAGCCATAGTGAACCCCCAGACGGTGATCAATCAGATCGAGGGGGCCACGATCATGGCCTTGGGCGGTGCTCTCTTCGAGGCCATTCGCTTCGACCATGGTGCCATCACGAACGGATCGTTCTCCGACTACCGCGTTCCGCGGATCACCGACGTTCCACCCATCGACGTTGTGCTGCTCGACCGTCCCGATCTACCTTCGGCGGGAGCTGGTGAGACCCCCATGATCTGCGTGGCCCCGGCGATCGCCAACGCCGTCTTCGACCTCACGCGGCGCCGGTTGCGGTCCTTGCCGTTGAACGCCGAGGGTTCGGTGCGTTTTCGGCGCAAGATCTCGACACGGCCGTAGCGGCCGACGAGCGGTCCCTCGAGGGGCATCGCCGCCCCCGCCAGGGGGGTGCTCGCGCCCGGTGCCATCGCCAGGCTCAGCGCTACGCGCTCGCACCGAGTGAGGGGATGCGGCGTGCCCACCTTTCGGCGATCGACACTGACCAGTCGGAGGTGTCCGGTTCGGCGGACGCGGCGTTCACGTCCGCGGTGCCATGTCCTCGACGGTGTCGATGTCCAGGCAGTCGCCGTCGCAAGTGACGTCGCGCACGAGGTCCGGGCGGGCCCGCATCAATTCGCGAGCGCCGATGTCTCCCACGGTGGGCAGCAGCGGCCAGACCTCGCGGGTGAGCCGGACCGGCGGGGTGCGGCGGCCACCGAAATTCGCCACGGCGATGGGGCTCTGCGTCGCTTGAACGGCACTCCAGGCCGAGGAGGGGACGAGCGGCTGGTCACCGAGTCCGACGACCACCGAGTCGTAGCCCCGCCGTTGCGCTTCGTTGACGCCAGCGCGAAGTGACGAGGAGAGTCCCGACTGCCAGTCGCGGTTGTCGACGACGGTCTGGTCCGTGAGGACTTTGGCGAGGTCGATCGCACCCACGACCACGATGACTTCGTCGAACCCTGCTGCACCAATATGCTCGAGCGCCCAGGCAACCAGCGGTCGGCCTCGGAAGAGAGCGAGCAGTTTGGGACCGCCCGCGTTGAAGCGGGTGGACGCTCCGCCACAGAGCAGGATCCCTGCGCTCACGGGCGCACCTGATGGATTGGGCCCGTTCGGTCGCGCAGCGACGGGACGACACTGCGAGTGCGCAGCGCGATGATCTCGGCCACAATCGCGACGGCGGTCTCCTCGGGCGAGCGAGCGCCGATGTCGATGCCGATCGGTCCCATGATGCGGGCCAGTTGCTGCTCGTCCACGCCTTCGCGGCGCAGCAGGTCGAGTCGCTCGGAGTGGGTACGGCGCGAACCCATCGCTCCGACGTAGCCCGCGCGCGTGGTCAGGGCAGCGACGAGCGCCAGCACGTCGAACTTGTGATCGTGGCTCAGCACGCAAACGGCGTCTTGGGGCCCCAGATCGCCGGCCACCGTCGCCAGGTAGCGGTCCGGCCAGTCCACGACCACTTCGTCGGCCTCAGGGAATCGCTGCGAAGTCGCGAATACCGCGCGCGCGTCACAGACACTCACCCGGTATCCCAGAGTCTTGGCCACCCGCACGAGCGCCGCGGTGAAATCGGTGGCCCCGATCACCACCATTCGTGGTGGCGTTGTGAATACGTCGTAGAACACGGTGACACTGCTCAGCGGGTCGTCGTCAGAGGGGTAGTCGCGAACCTGGTTCTTCCCGGCTTCGAGAGCGGCGAGGGCGTCACGGACGACGACCTCGTCCAGAGTCGGTTCGCCGAGGGAGCCGAGCGCAGCGACACCGGGTCGCACGACAATCTTTGCGCCAAGGGCCGGTGCCACCTCGGCACCCGCCCGCACCGAGGCCACCCGCGTGGTCGAGAGTTGCACCACGGTGGCGAGCACGGCGGGCTCACCACTTCGGATGCAGTCGCGAACGACGGCCAGGGCGCCAATCATCGACCGGGACGTCCGATCAGTTCACCGGCTCGATGAAGATTCGCACGGTGCCGCCGCAGGTAAGACCGACGGAGAATGCATCATCGTCACTGTAGCTGAACGTGCAAAGTTGGGGTCTACCAGAGGCCAGGACTTCGAGCGCTGCGCCGACCACGGCTCCCTCGACGCAGCCGCCCGACACCGAACCGGCGACCTGCCCTTGATCGTTCACCACCATGGCCGCGCCCGAATCTCGCGGTCCGGATCCGGCCACCCCCACCACGCGGGCGAGGGCGACCAGGTGCCCGCTCTGCTGCCAACGTTCGATGTCTTCGAGCACTTCAAGCATGGCAACCTCTTCATCGAGTTCGTGAGCGAGCCGACGGGCCGTTCACAGCGCAAAGCCTACTTAGCAAGGCTGCGGCCATGACGTGCCGCTTCAATCTCCGAGACTTACGAATCACCGGCAAACTGCGTTCTCCACCGATCCGTGCGGACCGGCTCGCCCGCTCCAGTATGGCAGTCGACGAATCCGCCCCAGGGGCAGGATTTTCCTCCGCTCTTGGACAAGAGGGTGAGGTTGTCGATCCATGCGAGAGACTTACTGCTCGAGCAGCGAGTTTCTTACGCTCAGCGCGGCGACCGCGCAGGCCGTCAGAGTTTCGAGCCCTACACCGGTTCGCTTCAGCGGGGCCACCGTCGCCGAAATCTCGACGCGGTCTTGGCGTCGGGTCACCTCGACGTCTATATCGCTGAGGCTGAGAGGATGTCACCACGAGATGAGCGACGACGTCCGTTTCGCTGCCTGAATACCCCGCCAGGCGAGCCTTGCGCCAGGCATCGATGTAGGTATAGCGTCGCTGCTCCGACGTCACGCCCGCGATGGTGTTGATGACGTAGCTGGCCAACGCTTGACAATTTGTGTCACGCTTGTTGGTGACGGCCGCCATCCGGAGCTTGCCGCTCCCGGCGATACGAGAAATAGTGCTTTCCATGATCAACGGTCCCCATGACGTTGCCTCGCCCCGACTCGATCGCTTGGGCCAGACTGAATCGGCCTCGGTATTTCGGAGACATTTCTAAACCGCTTTATTCTCTCTCCAGATCTTCACTGTCGCGACCGTTGGGATCCTCGAGCGTAAACGTTCAAAGTCTTATGGTGGGCCGCCCGGGTCTCGATCCCAGCACCTTGAGAGTGTTTCCGGAACGTCCAGGGACGTCTCTCAGCGTCAAAATCTGTTGGCCGGACGAAGTGGAATGTCCACCAACGTCCACTGAAGTCCTCTCACGTTTGAAATCGTGGCTAGACAGTTGGCTAGATCCAGGCTCGTTTCAAGGACAAGTCACTATTCAATTTCGAGGAGTTGACGGTGATTTGTTTGAGATGCGACTGGGGGACAAGTAGACAATTTCCCCGACGATCTTGTGACCAACAGACCCGTCGCGATTCACGACGTCATCATCGAGAACGTCAGGGCAATCTTCGGCACACCCAGTGACATTCAGATAATCGGTGGGTGCCCCTGCGCACTGTGTTAATCCACCCTTTGATTGACGGTGATTCGAGGACTGGTGTACGACGATCCAATCGTTTGCCATCTCATTCGCGGTCCCGTAGCATTGCTACAGCAATTCGCACTAGACGAGTGTATTGGTGGGCCGGCATGAAAATGGTGGTTGGAACGGCCGAGGTGCCGGGGTGCGGACGAGAGTGAAGAAATTGCGTGCACCCGAGATTCAGTGACGCCAACCGTCAGTTTGGCTGACAGAAGTAGGAGTATTTCGTGACGTTCACCCCATCAAAGGCGTCGAGGAATCGAGAGGAGCACTATCGATGACGTATCGCGAGATTGCCGTTCGTTTCTGCGCGATTGCTGTGCCGACTCGCGGCGACGAGGTGGGTCGACGATGGAGGGGTCTGACTTGGCGACAGTTCATACGAGGAGAAGTACCAAGGCGGCGCCAGCAATGCGCGTAGTCCGACACCGAGGTTGCGACTCGCCGCCGAGGCTTCAAGAAAAAATGGAAAGACTGTCTGACGCGGGTGGGCAAGGAGAAATCACCCCGGCGAGGGAAGTGCCAGCCGAATTACTTTTCGACCTGGATCCGCACACGTCGTGACCGACGCCACGCGAAGTACGCCGAGCCCCGATCGACTCTTGCCCGCGGACCCGGCCACGCGAGAGTTCGCACGCGAGTTATTGGATTGCGTCGAACGCCTCCCCATCGTGTCACCTCACGGTCACGTACCGGCCGCGATCATCGCCGAGAACACGAACTTCGCCAATCCCGCCGATCTCTTGGTATCCCCAGATCACTACGTGACCAGATTGCTGCACGCGAACGGTTCAACCATGGAATCACTGGGCGTCGGTGACGTCGCGACCGATCCTTTAGAGATCTGGCGTGAGTTCTGCTCCGCGTGGCACATATTTGACGGTACCGCGTCCGGCAACTGGCTCGCGTTGGAACTGTCCGGCCTGTTCGGGATTGAAGAGACCCCCACTCGAGATAATGCGAACCGACTGTATGAGCAGATTGCGGCGCGACTGGCCGAGCCCAGTTTTCGCCCGAGGGCGCTCATGGAAACGTTCGGGATAGAGATACTCGCGACAACGGATGATCCACTCGACGATCTTGGCGCTCATCTGAGTTTGCGTGTGGACACTTCTTTTAAAAGTCGAGTCATTCCCACCTTTCGTCCTGACGCGTACGTCAACGCCAACGCGGTGGATTTTGTGGGCAACGTGGATCGCCTGATCGCGGTGGCCGGAGAGGGGCGACATGGATACGACGGCTACCTCACCGCATTGCGAAATAGGCGACAACACTTCATCGACGCGGGGGCCGTCGCAACTGACCATGGCGTGCGAACGCCGCTGAGCCTCAAGCTCGATCCGTTGGTGGCCGCGCGCCTGTTCGACCGCGTACGTCGCGATGATTTCTCTGATGATGACCGCGACGCCTTCGAAGCCCACATGCTCTACGAAATGGCTCGGATGAGCGTCGAGGACGGGCTGGCAATGGCAATTCATCCTGGTTCGTTCCGTAATTACCACCCGGACGCCTACGCGCGGTTCGGACCGGACACGGGACACGACATTCCGATCGCGGTCGAGTTCACCTCCTCTCTGCGCCCACTACTCGCTGACTTCGGCACGGCGCGAGGATTCCATTTGGTGCTATTCACACTGGACGAGACCACCTTTTCGCGCGAGTTGGCTCCGCTGGCGGGCGTGTACCCCAGTGTGTACCTCGGGTCACCTTGGTGGTTCCTCGATGCTCCGGATGCCATGCTCCGCTTCCGGGCGGCCGTGACCGAGACGACCGGTTTCTCGCGTTACGGAGGTTTCGTCGACGACACGCGCGCCTTTGGTTCGATTCCCGCGCGGCACAATGTCGCTCGGCGCGTCGAAGCCTCCTTTCTCGCTCGGATGGTGGCCGAGCACCGCATCTCGATGTCGCGAGCCCGTGAGATCATTGTTGAGGTGATCGACGAAGCACCCCG
Source organism: Acidimicrobiaceae bacterium (assembly GCA_003132205.1). Lineage (GTDB taxonomy): Bacteria > Actinomycetota > Acidimicrobiia > Acidimicrobiales > RAAP-2 > RAAP-2. Next base: position 140,206 of record PKWY01000056.1, on the reverse strand, counting down.
GCGGGCCTTCAAGCTATGAGGGTCTCCGCGGCGCGCGTCCTCACGCGAAAGGCCTTTGGTGCGCCGCACCCGAGCCCGCCCGCCCGCATTGCCCATTTCGGATTGGGCTCGTTTCATCGTGCGCACCAAGCGTGGTTCACCGCGCATGCGGGTGACGGCGGCGAATGGGGAATATGTGCCTTCACGGGTCGAGGGAGCGGAATCGCCGAAACGCTACTGCGACAAGAGGGCCTCTACACGCTGATCGAGCGCTCCGCTTCCGGCGACCGGTTCGAGGTCATGACCAACCTTGTCGAAGTGTACGAGGGTTCTGATACCGGCGCGATCGTTAACGTATTCTCTCGGCCAGAAGTCGTCGTGGTGACGACGACGGTGACCGAATCGGGATACCGGATAGGCCTCGATGGCGCGCCGCACTTCGACGACGTCGAGCTGGCTCGCGATGTCGCGATGTTACACGAGCTGACACCGGAAGATCGCCTCGACTGGCTCGCGATCAGCACTATTCCGGGGCGAATCTTGCTCGGTCTCGAAGCGCGACGGCGCGCGAATGTTGGTCCGATCGCAGTCGTTCCATGCGACAATTTGCCCAACAATGGATGGGTGCTCGAGCAAGGGTTGACGCAGTTGACAGATCGAATCAGTCCGGAGTTGACGCTCTGGCTGGAGGAGAACGTCACGTTTGCCTCCACGAGCGTTGACCGCATTACGCCGCGAACTACCGATCGCGACATCGCCATTGTGGCGGAGGAGACTCGGTGGCTCGACGCGGCACCGGTGGTGACCGAGCCGTTTGCCAGTTGGGTCATCTCGGGTCACTTTCCTGCGGGCCGGCCGCGATGGGAACACGCCGGAGCCCTGTTCGTCAAGGAGATCGAGCCGTACGAGCGAAGGAAACTGTGGCTCTTGAACGGAGCACACAGTATTCTCGCCTACCTGGGGCTCGAGGCTGGCCACGTCACCGTCGCCCAGGCGGTCGCTGATCCGCGGTGTCGTCGTGCCGTCGTATCATTTTGGTCCAGCGCTGAACATCATCTTCCCGATGACCTTGATCTCAAGGTGTACTGCAGTCAGCTCTTCGAGCGATTCGAGAACTCGAGAATCGAGTACCAACTGGAGCAGATCGCGTCGGATTCCGTGATGAAGCTACGCACGCGGATTGCTCCCGTCATCGCCGCGGAGTTCCACGCGGGACGGGACTGCCCCGCAGGTGCCGAAGCAATGGCCGCTTGGGCTCGACGGGTACTTGCCCGGGGCTCGTTCCCCGACGCCGAAATCCTCGCGGTGAAATCCATAGTGGACGGCTTTCCCTCGGCCGTGGTCGGATTGATCCGCCTCGTCGACCCGCACCTCGTCGATCTCGGGGCCTTTGTCGACCGGGTCGAACAACTGGTGAACGAACACGCCGTCATCGGTGACACCCCTCAAACATGACCCCCCTCACAACTGGAGAAGATTGACATGAGCATCACATCAGCGGACGTCATCGTCACGAGTCCGGACCGGAATTTTGTGACTCTCAAACTCACGACCGACGAAGGGCTGACCGGCCTAGGCGATGCGACACTCAACGGTCGCGAACTCGCGGTCGTGAGTTACCTTCGCGACCACGTCGTCCCGTTGCTCGTTGGTCGCGACGAACGCAACATCGAAGACACCTGGCAGTTTCTCTATCGCAGCGCGTACTGGCGGCGAGGGCCGGTCACCATGGCCGCAATCGCGGCGGTCGACGTGGCCCTGTGGGACATCAAGGCCAAGTCGGCGGGAATGCCTTTGTATCAACTTCTTGGCGGAGCGTCACGACGGGGACTCTTGGCATACGGCCACGCTTCCGGAAAATCTATCGAAGAGATCTTCGACAGCATCCGGTCACACCAGGAGCAGGGCTATCGCGCGGTCAGGGTACAGACCGGAGTTCCGGGACTCAAGTCCATCTACGGGATCGCCTCAAACGCGACGTCCCCGGGCAACGCCGGAGTTCGCTACGACCACGAGCCGGCGCAACGTGGTGCTTTGCCGGCGGAAGAAGACTGGGACACTCGCCGTTACCTACGCCACGTACCCACGGTCTTTGAGGCCGTTCGTAATGAATTCGGTCCGGAGTTGCCTCTGCTCCACGATGGACACCACCGCATGACGCCGATTCAGGCGGCTCAACTTGGCAAGTCGTTGGAACCCTACGACCTGTTTTGGCTCGAGGATTGCACGCCGGCCGAAAACCAGGAATCGCTACGCCTCGTTCGACAGCACACCACTACCCCGCTGGCCGTCGGAGAGATCTTCAACACTATTTGGGATTACCAGCAAATCATTCGCGAACAACTCATTGACTACGTGCGAAGCGCGGTAACGCACACCGGTGGCATCACCCACCTCAAGAAGCTCCTCGAGTATGCGGCGCAGTATCAGATCAAATCGGGGATGCACGGGCCAACGGACGTCTCACCGGTGGGAATGGCCGCCGCCATGCATCTAGGGATGTCCATTCATAATTTCGGTATTCAGGAATACATGAAGCACGGCACCAAGACCAACCAAGTATTCGAGCAGTCATTTCCTTGGAATAACGGACTTCTGCATCCCGGCGAGACACCCGGGTTAGGGGTGGAATTGAATATCGATGAGGCGGGTAAATATCCATACGTAGCGGCGTACCTGCCGTACAACCGGTTAGCTGACGGCACCGTGCATGATTGGTGAATAGAGCTGACGCTTCAATGAGGAACGGACATCGAAAGAAGTGCGCAAGAGTCCGGGATTGATGAAAAGATTGTCGCGCGAGAGCAACTGCAGCTGGGGCTAGGGAGACGTTCAGCGGGCGTTAGCGAAAGTGCCAAAATTATGCCGACGGTCAGACGAACCGTCTAATTACTTTCATCGTAACTTTGAGCAATACGAAGCCAACTCCGAGGACGATGGCGGCTTCGAAACTCTGAGTCATCCAATAGCGATTCGCTGGTTGGTAGCTAATCCAGAACGAGTAGTGATGGTTCGCTAACCATGTCGAAACATACTGCGGCGGCTCAACTTGTTGGGTCTTTGGATAAGACGCAAAGATCCGCCCCAATATCTGGACGCCCTTCGCCGTACTGAGGTGGACGCCGTTTTGTCCTTCATACCAGATGTTGACTAGCCAACCTCCCCACGAACCCTTGGGGCCTATCCCTACCGGAGCAAAACGGTTGACCACTCCAATATTTCCGTCACTCGGATACCATGCTGTCGCCGTCGTGTGGATTGAGAAGATCGCGTTATCCAGGTAGGCAAAGATGCCAACAACAAGGCTTCCGACCACTAGACCGGCGGTGGCAATAGCACTCACGATTTTCTTCAGGAGAACTCCAATAAGGACACCCGCAAGTAGTCCCGTGAGACAAAGGGCCGGCAGCGTCACTGCGGTCACACCAAATTGACCCGGCTGCCAATGACTAGCGAATCCGATTGCGTCGACGGGTTGGGCATACCACGAGGCGATTAACCCAAGGGGAATTGCGAGGACAACCACTATCACCCCTAGAAAGAGCAGCTTCATAGTGAGCCAGGATGATCGCGGCGTGCCTTGGGTCCACGCAAATTGATAGGTGCCTGACTCAACCTCACGGGCCACGAGAGGTGCGCCGATGAACATCGCAATCAATATCGGGACGACGTGCATGAATATGTCGACGATGGTGAGATTGTTGAGTGAGTGCAGAAGGCTGGTTCCGAGGTTGGGGCATTCACTTTGATTGAATGAAAAGGTACCAAAGTAGGAGCATTTGTTCGACAGGTACTTCGCATACTCCCCGTGAACCGACAACCCGGTGGCAATCATGAAGGCCGCAACGAGTCCAAAGATTGCGATCATGATGAGCAGTGAGGCCCGATGTTGAATCCACGTGACTCTCAACATTGATCGCCACAGTGATGGAGATTTCTCGATGCGCTGGTCTTCTCTGTCTGGGGCCAAAGTGGTCACAGTTGAACCTTCGCCGCGACATTCTCGACGAGAGAATCGAGGACCAGTGGCTCATCATCTGGGTTCTCGAGGTAGGCCAAAATGATCTCTTCCAGAGTCACCGAGGAGCACTCCCAATTTCGCCCGAGCAGACCAAGTTCCGAGGCTTGAACTAGGAGCCGAGCTTGTCGTCCCGTGATCGAACTTCCGACCACGGAGAATGTTTGGCTGATCGCCCCCGCCTCGTCAGCAGGTCCGGTGGCGAGACAGTGGCTTTGGAGAAGTACGTCGATGTCGCTGGCGACCTGGATGTGTCCTGCATTGACAACGACCAGATAATCCGCCACTCGTTCGAGTTCAGCGACCACGTGCGACGAGAGAACGACTGACAAACCTTCGTTCGCCACCTCTGCCATGACGACGCTCATGAACTCACGTCGAGCAAGTGGATCTAGCCGGGCCAGTGGCTCGTCCAGTATCAGGAGCGAAGGGTGACGACCTAGGGCGAGAGCGAGGGCCAATTGTGATTGCTGCCCTCCAGAGAGCTTCCCAACTCGATGGTCAAGCCCGATGCCGAGTTTGCCCAGACGCTGTGTTGTCACCATGACATCGAACGATCGGTTGAGGTTCTTGGCCAGCGCAATCGTGTCCGATACCTTCAGGTACCGATATAGCGGCGCGTCTTGAGCGACGAAGGCGACCTTATCCAATGCGTTATCGGATCCAGCCTTGATTCCACCCATCACGGTGGCACTTCCTTCGCTGGGGTCAATGAGCCCCACCACAATTTTGAGAAGAGTCGTCTTTCCGGCACCGTTGGGTCCCACGATTGCCGCCACCCGACCCGCGTCAATCGAGAATGAAGCATTGCGCAGAGACCACCGCTTGCCGTATTGCTTCCCTAGGTTGGCAACCTCGATGACGTTCATGCCAATAACTCAGTATCAACTGTCAGTGAATCGTGACGTTCAGCCCTCTCAAGAATGAATTCTCGAAGGGTGGACGCAAAGAGGGCTTCGACGCCGTCGGAATCAAGCCCGGCGTCGAAGGCGCTGCGTAGCCAGCCGCGCTTCAGTGACCTGCGTAAGCTACGCAATTGGGTCATCTCAATGGTCTCGGGGACCGACACGATGAAGGTACCCTGACCCGGTTTACCCACCGCAATCTTCTTTCCCTCAAGGTCGGCGTAGGCCTTGATGACAGTGTTCGGGTTGATCGACAAAGAACTCACGACTTCCTTCACCGTGGGCAGTTGGTCGCCAAGTTCTAAAAAACCCAATCGCAGAGCATGCTCAACTTGCTGGACCAGTTGGAGATAAGTGGGCACGCCCGATTTCGCGTCGAGGCGGAAGGTAATGGGAGACGAAGTCTTCGGATCTTCGCGGGGCAGACTGTCTTGTTGTTTATCTATCATCATAGATTAATAACACGACACACTTTTCAAGCCGTTGCAACTCCTCTTGGTAATCAGTCAATTTGAGTCGGGAACAGATGGATTGTGAAGGACCAATCTTCACAGGGATCCGACGTGACTTCTCCTGATTCGTGTAACGCTGACCCTGATACGGACAGTACATGTAGTGAGATCGGCAGGAGACGAGGCTTCGGACTGGACGGCGGCGCTCAGCAATGATGCGGATGCCTTCGTCGCAATCTTTGATCGTCATCACGACCGCGTGTACCGACACGCCCTTCGATTGACCGGAAACGTGCACGACGCAGAGGACATTACAGCCGGCGCTTTTTTAGAGCTCTGGCGCCGACGGAAGTCCGTCCGGGTGGTCGACGGTTCAACGCTGCCATAGTTGCTCGTCACGGTGACGAATTTGGCGCGGAATCTAGCCCGTGGGCTTCGCCGCAATCGAACGCTCATAGCGACCTTGCCCCGCTCCGAAGTTGGCAGGAGCGCCGAAGATGCCGCCGTGGAACGGATAGAGGAGGCGCGCCTGGCCTCACAAGTACGCGAGGCATTGGGCAGTCTGTCGCCCTCTGACGCTGCCCTGATCACACTCACCCTGCTCGAGCACTACTCACCAGCTGAGGCAGCGCTCGCACTTGGCATCTCCAATGGCGCGGTCCGCACCCGCCTTCACCGTGCGCGATCACGGATGGCCGATGCACTTCACATCGAAGATGAGCAAGACGTAACGAGGGAGGAAAGTCGATGAGCAATACCGAGATGAATCCGGTCTTCACCGCAGCGGTGCGCCAAATGCTGGTCGCTACCGTCCAGAACGCCCCTCGCGCGCACCGTCGTTGGCGGTGGCGCCTAGGTGGGGGAATGCTGGTCGGATTGACCCTCGTGTCTGGGGGGTGTCGCTCTCTTCACGGGAGTCTTTTCCACACCGGGCTCGCCCATTGACACTCAACTCGGCAATATGGTGACCGCGACGCGCACCGGCACCGGCACGATTGACCTTGGCCCAGAGCCCGCCACGGCAACCGACCTCTCGCTGTCATTGACGTGCCTCAGCGTCGGAACATTCAACTTTCCGAACGGGTCCAACATGAGTTGTAGCGCCGCTGACCTCAGCACAACGCCACCTTCCGACGGACCGGCCAGTGAAGTCGTGCCGCTGGGTCCCGGCGTTGACAGCGTGACCATCACCACCGGTGCGAACGCGTCGTGGACCCTACGAGCGATATACGTGAACCGGGTTACGACCTCGTGGGGTGTCAACGCGAAAGGCGAGACATATGGCGTGATGAACCAGCAAGGCACCCCAAATCTCATCGCCGCCGATCAAGGTCAAACCTCTGGCTACATTAAGGCGAGCGATGTGAACTGTGCGTCCGGCCCAATCCCGACATCACCCGCTCAGGCTCTCGAGTGGCAGAAAGAGCACCAGAATCAGAGCGTCTCGATTCCCCTCTATCCGAGCGATGGCACAACGGTCATTGGTACTTTCATCCTTGGTTCCACGGGACCGAATATTCGGATAGTACCGCTCTCGTCCCTGGGGTTGAACTGTTGAGCGAAGCGAACTCTTAGATGCGCTGGATCATTTCAGGAGGATTTAAGAAACCAGTCAGTGTGGTCTCCTAGCCAAGCCCAGATTTTCTTTAAGACGGCCGGATCCTGCCCACCGTCAGCGCCAACCCGGAAATGACGCGCGATGTCGACACCGCTCACGGTGGCGATGGCCTTGACCCGGTGATCGGAAGCTCCGGCCGTGAGGGCGTAGCCGCCCGAGGCGCAGATCCCGAGCACGGCGATGCTCTCGCCGTCGATCTCGGGCCGAGTCGTGAGAAATGATACGGCAGCTTTAATGTCCTCAATTCGATGCGCGGGGTCGTCGAGACCGCGCGGCAGACCCTCACTCTCGCCCTGGAAGGCGGCGTCGAAGGCAATGGTGACGAAGCCATTCTCGCTGAGTAGCCGGGCGTAGAGGCCGGCCGCCTGCTCCTTCACCCCACTGCCCGAATGGCCTATTATTCGCTGATCCTACGAACGGTCGGGCCGATCTAGTAGCGGAGTGCGGGCCGTGTCGTGCGAGCCGCGTGGAGGTGCGGACTCAGCGCAGCGACGGGCCCTCGTGGCGGACGAATCGGGACGCACGCTTCATGATTCGGCGGTTGAGACGCTGGGAGTGAGTAGTGGCGGTGACCGCGAGGCGCGGCGATTGCGATTGGAAGAACCAGAGTTTGGCAACTTCGACCAGCACGAGGTACACGACGACCATGCCGAACAGGAGGAGGAAAAACTTCGTCGGCAACACCGAGAAACCGAAGAGGTGGGCCAACCCTGTATAGGGGAGCAGCGCGCCCACGAGCGCCGCACCGGTCGGCACGAGGATCATGACCATGCTCGGACGGCTCTTGAAGAATGGTACCCGCCGGGTTCGGATGACGTACACCACCAAGGTCTGGGTAGCGATGGACTCGACGAACCATCCAGTGCGAAACTCCACGTGGCCCGCGTGTAGCAGCGAGAGCATTACGTAGAAGGTGACGAAGTCGAAGATCGAACTAATCGGGCCGAAGACCGACATGAAGCGGCGGATGTAGCGCAGGTCCCAGGCGGCGGGTCGCGCGAGAGCCTCCACGTCGACTCGGTCGGTGGGGATCGCCAGCTGTCCCATGTTGTACAGCAGATTGTTGAGCAGAATTTGGGAGGGCAGCATCGGAAGGAAGGAGAGGAATGCCGAGGCCCCGGCGGCACTGAACATGTTCCCGAAGTTCGACGACGTGGCCATCAAGACAAACTTCATCGTGTTCGCGAAGATCCGCCGGCCCTCCATCACGCCTACAGCCAGAACACCGAGGTCCTTGTCCAGCAGTACGACGTCGGCGGCGTCCTTGGCAACGTCGGCTCCCGAGTCCACCGAGATTCCAACGTCGGCGTGATGCAGGGCGACGGCGTCGTTGACACCGTCGCCGAGGAAGGCGACGTCGCGCCCGGTGCGCCTCGCTACCTCGATGATTCGCGACTTCTGGTCCGGGCCGATGCGAGCAAAGACGGTGGTCGTGGGGATCGCCTCCTCGAGTTGGTCGTCGCTCATCGCCTCCAGGTCGGTGCCACTCACTACGCCCGCGCAGGCGAGGCCGATATCACGACACACTTTGGCCGCCACCTGACCGTTGTCGCCCGTGATGATCTTCACCTCGACACCGAGCTGTTGGAGTTTTGCGAGCGACGCGCCCGCGTCGCTCTTGGGCTTGTCGGCGAAGGTGAGGAAACCCTCAAGTGTGAGCCCGACCTCGTCGTCCGTTCCCACCGTCATAACCGCGCCACGATCTCGACTCGCCACCGCGATCACTCGCTCGCCGTCGGCGAAAAGTGCGTCGAGGACTGTGCGAATGGAGTCGGCGACGTTGACGCAACGCTCAAGCACCACCTCGGGCGCTCCTTTGATCACGAGCGTCAGGACTCCATCGGAGCCGCGTATCAGCACCGAGCCCATCTGACGCTCGTGATCAAATGGGAGTGCGGCGATTCGTTCAAAAGCTGCGCTCTCGTGATCTAAGTCGTCGTCCCCACGAGCAGCGGCCGCGACCCAGAGGGCTTGGTCGAGCGAGTTGCCGCCAACGGGGCCGTGTTCGGACATCGTGGACTCGTTGCACAGCAGGCCCAAGAGCAACGGCCGCTCGGCGTCCGCTCCGTGGACGTCCAAGGCCCGCTCGAAAGTGATCACGCCCTCAGTCAGTGTGCCCGTCTTGTCCGTGAACAGCAGTTCGATGTTACCCAGGTCCTCGATCGCCACCAACCGCTTCACCAGGACCTTTTTCGCGGCCAATGCGCGCGATCCCGAAGAAAGGCTCACCGTTACGATGGCGGGCATCATCTCGGGTGCGATGCCCACGGCGATGGCCAAGGAGAAGAGGAGGGCCTCGATTAGCGGCCGCGACAGGATGATGTTCACGGCGAAGATGAAAATCGTCAGCAGGGCGGCAACGAGGAAGAGGAAGCGCGAGAATTTCGTCAAGCCGACCTCGAAGGCGCTCTGGCCCTGGTAGTCAGTCACTCCAGTGGCGATCCGTCCGAAGGCGGTGCGGGTGCCCGTCTGGACGACGACGGCGAGGGCCGATCCCTGGTGGACGATCGTTCCCATGTACGCGCAGTCCGAGAGGCTTGATGCGTCGGGCTCGGTGACGGCGATCTCGGATTTTGGGACTGGCATGGACTCACCGGTTAGGACAGCTTCGTCGCACTCGAGCTCGTCGACGCTCAGCAATCGCACGTCGGCGGGTACCAGCGTGCCCAAATTGAGCGTGATGATATCGCCCGGCACTAGCTCGGTGACCGGGATTTGCGTGACGGTGCCGTCACGATGCACGGTGGCGTTTTGACTGATCTTGGACCGGAGCGTTGACATCGCAACGGCCGCTCGAAACTCGTTGACGAACCCGAGTCCGACGCTCAGTAGGACGATCACGGCGATGATGATCGCGTTGGTCCCTCCGCCGGTGAACCCGGAAACCAATGCAGCGCCGAGAAGGAGGATCAGGATCGGATTCTTGAGCTGGCGCCACAGAACGACGCTCGCCCTCACACGGTGAACCGCGAGCACGTTCGCTCCGAATTCGCGGACACGTTGATCGACTTCAGGTCCGCTGAGTCCCTCCGAGCGACTGGTGAGGCGTGACAGCACTTCGTGGGGGGTCAGCGTCGCGGCCTCGATCAGTTCGAGGGCTGTGACTTGCCCCTGCTGGGATTGCTTCACCTTCATCTGGTCTCAAGAGTAACCACGGCACGTGCCCGATCCGGAACGTCACGCAATGATGACCCAATCGTCACTTCCGGACTCATTGACAAACATGCGGTCACTTCCAGTTCGATGACGTTTGCACGCGTTCGCAAGCGCATGGCATATCGGCGTTTGACTTCGCTGACGTTCGGGCGTAATCGCACGTAACCGACGGCGTTGCTAAAAGATTTGGTTAGGTTGGCCCCTTGAAAAAAGTGCAAAGGGTGAGATTTCTTATTCGCTAGTCTCCGAACCCGACACTCCTCGTAGGGGTGCACAAATCGCGTCAGGTTTTGCACTGACGAAGTTTCTTCCATTCCGCTGAATTTTCTATTCAGATCACCACCGTCGCGACCGTTGGGTTTTAGGAGCACGAAGAGCCAGTTCTTTTGGTGGGCCGCCCGGGTCTCGATCCCGGCACCTTGAGAGTGTTGCCAGATTGTCCAGGGACGTCGCTCAGTGTCCAGATTTGCTGGCCGAACGATGTGGAATGTCCCCCAACATCCGCTGAAGCCCTCTCACGTTTTAAGTCGTGGCTAGACAGTTGGCTAAACCAGGGCTCGTTTCAAGGTCGAGTCACTATTCCATATCGAGGGGCCGATGGTGAGGGGTCTGAACTGCGACTGGCGGACAAGTAGACATTTTCCCAGACGATCTTGTGACCATCAGACCCGTCGCGATTCAGTACGTCAAGTGTTGATTCCTATTCGGATCCAGAGTCCTAGGACTTCTTTCAAACCGTCGTCCACTTGACGAAGGGTGGGCGCGCGAACTCGACCGGCCTTCTTTCCGAGTTCGTCTTTGCCGAGCGTCAAAAGAGAAGTGACGTTGACTACCGACGGTCTAGGAAGACCAGCGTCGCCGTCAGGAACGTAAACATTGCCTGGCATATCGGCGAGCGCCAGGTTCCCTGTTAGTACGACTGCAATGACGGTGGCGATATTGCTTGAGTTATAGAGATCATCTGAGACGATCAACACCGGTCGACGCAGCGCCGGACGCGAGCCTTGAGGTTCACCAAGATCAACCCAGTAAACATCGCCTCGCTGAATTACCACTCGGTATCATCACCGTCGGCAAGCAGCCGATTGGCTGCCGCGCGTGCAAAGTCGATTGTGTCATTCTCGTTCGCGGCAACTACTGCGTTGATACGCGCAATCACGTCAACTGAGCTGTTAGTGGCGTCGAGATCGCGTTCCGCCACCTGATTGAACCAAGCGGACCGATTCGTCCCGAGTTCCTTTGCACGTCGATTAGCGCGAGCAACAACGTCACGCCTCACGGAAATCGTTATCTTCATGAATTCGCTGGTCTTGTTCATGGTTCCAGTATAACTGGTCATACTCAGCTGTCGAGAGCGTCGATGGTGTTTGCAATTTGAGGTAAAAATCCTAGTAAATGTGTACCCCCACGGCAAACTGTGTGGGTGATGGAGTAAGGCAAATAGCCTCACAATCACCTACAAGCTCTGAGCCGTGGTTTCACCTACGCCCTGACGAGAGTCAGTGTTTCGGTTGACGCTTCTTCGGGCTGAGCCCGGTGGACAATCTTCTGTCTCTGTGGTCTTACCTCCCCTCGACATCCAGCCACGGAGCGTGTCCCCGCGGAGGTGGGGTTACTGGCCCACCCAGCCAGGTTGATGGCCGCGTTGAGGTCGCGGTCGAGCGTGAGACCACAGGTCTCGCAGTGATACATCCTGATCTCCAGGGGCAGTTTGGCTTTCACTGTCCCACACGAGCTGCAGGTTTTTGATGACGGGAAGAATCGATGGGCCTTGACCACGGCGGCGCCGTACCAGGTGGCCTTGTATTCGAGTTGGCGCACGAACTCACCCCAGGCAGCGTCCGAGATGTGCTTGGCCAAGGAGTGGTTCTTCAACATGCCCTTGACGTTGAGGTCTTCGATGATGATACGGTCGAAGTTCTTGGCGAGCGTCGTGGTGGTCTCACAGATGAGGTTCTTTCGAGCGTTCGCGATCTCGGCGTGGACTTTGTGGGTGCGGGCATTGGCCTTCTTCCACCGATTCGACGGAGCCACTCCCTTCCTAGGACCCTGGCGGCGCGCAGCTGTGCGCTGGGACCTCGCCAGCGTGGCCTGGTGGCGTTGATAGTTGCGCGGATTCGCCACGTGCAGTACTTGCTCACCATCAGGAGTAGCACCCGTGTAGAGGGTCGAGATGCCCAGGTCGATGCCGATCACCCGTTCGGGTGGCCGCGGTGCCGGGATCATCCGGCTCATCTCCACGGTGAAGGAGAGGTAGAACTTACCGCGGCGTTCAGAGACGGTGGCCGACACTACCCGCGCGGCCCCACGCTCCAGATGCCGGTGCAGTTTGCGCATCGACTCGTAGGTCTTCAGGTCACCGATGCGACTGAGGCGTACGTGGTGAGAATCCACCAGGCGGGCAGCTGCGCCCGTCACGGTGAATGACTCGCACTTCCCCTTGGACTTGAACTGGGGCACCTTGGCACGTCCGGCATGGAAGTTGGCGAAGGCCTGGGCCAAATGGACTTGGGCGTAGTTGTAGGTGGACGACGCGTTCTCACTGAACCACGGTGCAATCTCCGTCCGGCGCTCGTACCAGAGCCTCTGGAAGTCCAGGTGACGAGTATCCACGTAGTCCTGTTGGTCGACCACCTCACCAGCTTCCTTCTTGTCGCGATTCTGCTTCCAGTTCTCCATGACCAGACCGAGCAGGTAGTTGTGACAGAACCGGGCTGCTCCTGTGTGACTGGACAGCAGTTGTCGCTGGGTGGACGTGGGGTCGAGGAGGAAGGAGAACCCCTGGTGGATCTTGGTGAGAGTGCCCTCGGACATAGCTTCAGTATCGCCTCGGGGTGTGACCTATTTGTCTTACTCCATCACCCACACAGTTTGCCGGGGGTGAATGTGTATATCTTGTCCGTCCCCCAAGAAAACTGGTCTGCTGCCTCAGTTGCGGAGCAACCATACTTGCGCCAGAAAGGGAGTGGTCAAGGGCCTTAACGCCGAACTTGTCGGGTGAGAGGATGTTCTATGCGGTTGCCTCCGGGCGATCTGGTCGAACAATTTCCGGTTTACCAGGGAGACGACACCATTCCGTTACGTTCTCGCTTCGCGGTTTTGCGGAAAAATGCGAGGCCCAAAATGAGGCCTGTTAAGTCGGGTGGAGTCGCCGTTGATTGGCCCGATTCCGACATCTTGCCGATCCTCAACCTCGGCCCAGTCGGGTCGCGGGCTTTGAACAATTCCTGTTGATCGAGTGAAAGGACCAAGGCTTTTGAATCGCTTTCCGGTCCGAGGGTGCGAGCTCGGTCAGTGAAATGCGGTCCGGCGTGATGGCGAATCCCTATCCGGGGGGTCGAACTAACGTAATTGCACGTCTCATTCCTCGACGCCGCGCCGACTGTCGTGTACGGATTAGTCGACACGCAACGCTGGTTACCCGAGGAGTTCACGGTCATCGGACGCGATATCTACTTGCACGTCCCCGACGGCATCGGTCGATTGGTCGCGGCGCCGCGTCTCATCGCTATCAAGAACTGCACGACACGAAACTGGAACACGGTCCTCAAACTCTTCTAGCTGCTCGATTCCTAGCGCGAGCGCGCGGTGTATTGCAGCGACTACAGGATGTCCGCGGGCGCACACGTCAATGAATTGCATTCACAAGTTCGTCCCAAATCCGAGAAGAACATTGTCGTGGCGATTATTGTCCCAACGTGTCCAACGCGCGCAAGTCACTGGCACGCGTCTGCACCCTCATCGTGGCGGTGGTCGCGATCCTTAGTTTCGCCCCTCGCATCGCGGGCGCGGCGAGTACGACGCTTTTTGACAATACCGGCGTCCTCGAAGACACGTCCAATGCCGCTGGCGTGGAAGTCGGACAATCATTCTCCACCGGCGCGACGCCGGTCAATCTCACCTCCGTCGCCTTCGACTGGAGTAACGGAGCGGCGTCCAGCAGTTATTCACTGCAGTTGTACGGTTCGAATGCCGGGCAACCCTTCGGACTCATGGCCACGCTGGCGAGCAACGTCGCGGTTGCGCCCAGCGCCCAGGGCCCGACGACGTATCCCGTCGCGTCACCGATCACGCTCTTCCCGAATTCGCAGTATTTCGTCGTCGTCAACGGCGACAACGGCGGCACGATGGGCTGGAATTTCAACAATTCGGTCCCCGCCACTGACGTCTCACCCGCGCCCAGCTACGTGTCATTGGTGTCCTCTGACGGCGGTGCGACTTGGACACCGGCCACGTTGCCGGCGAACACGAACTACATCATGCAGGTCGTGGGAAATACCCTCACGGTGCCGACGATCAGCGGGTTCACCAACCTGAGCGCCAACCTGGGCGACCCCAACATAACGCTGGCCGCGGTCGCCCTCGACGGTGTCACACCGGTGCCGGGAGCCTTCGTCTACGTCGTGGAGAATCCTGCGGTCGCCCAGGTCGTGGGGGACCAACTCATGATTACTGGCGTCGGCATAACGTCGATCAGCGCCCAGTTCATCCCAAACGATCCCACCACCTATTTCACGGCCACGACCATGAGCACCCTCGTGGTGAGTATCGCACCACCACCACCGCCGCCGCCACCACCTCCTCCACCACCACCACCACCGCCGCCAGTTACGACCATCGTGCCGACGACGACCACGACCACGACGGTGCCACCCACCACATCGACCACGACTACGAGCACCACCACCACGACCATCGTGCCGACGACGACCACGACCACAACCACGACGGTGCCACCCACCACATCGACCCAACCCGTGGCTGGGACGACGGTACCAGCGACGGTGCTGCCGGTGGCGACCACATCAACGACCTCGACTACGAGCACCACCACCACGACCACGCCGGTGACGACGATCCCGACGACGATCCCGACGCCCGATCTCGGTACGGGTAGTCCACCGGCCCTGGGTTCCAATGACAGTCTGTTTACGTCGAGCGAAGGCGATCAATTAGTCGCGCACATCATCGCCGAACCGGGTATCACCGTGGGCACGACACAGGTCGTAGTGCAAGCGGTCCAGGCGGACCCGAACACCGAAGTGATCGTGCAGGTACATTCGAGTCCGCAGACCCTCCTCACGGGCATGACGGATTCACGCGGTGACTTCTCCGGCGCGACTACGCTGCCAGTGGACTTAACACCCGGTGAACACGTCATCACCGCGCAAGCCGTCTACCACGGGTTGCCCGTCGACGTGATCGGCGCCTTCATCGAATCACCTCGCGATATCTTCACCAAGATCGTCCAGCCCGCGGTCGTGAGTGACTACGAGGGGCCTCACGACCCGCGTCTCCTGCGGGCCCTTCGATTCTCCCTTCCGATCTACGACGTGTCGAGTCACCCCCGTACGACCGAAGGTCTGATCGTTGGTGGGGTGTCGCTCGTCGCGTTAGTCGGCGTCGGTGGTCTGGGTCGTGACTCACGTCTCTTGGCGGGGACGGTAGGGGCGAGGCCCGCAGAGGCGCGGCGCAAGCAAGGAAAAGTGGCAAGCGCCGTCACCAAGAAGTTGAAATACGTCAAGGCCGAACACGAGGCATGGGGCGACTCGTCGTCCACGTGGCGCCATCCCTGGACCCAGCGACTCGATGCGGCGATGCGCGAGTGGCCGTTGCGAGTGGGTAAGTATTCCGCGCTCCTGCCCCGCGTCCTCGTCGACGGATCGTGGCTTCGCGCCGCCCTGGGCGGGTGGTCCCTCCTCACGGTCGTGCTGGGATTCGCCTTGGGAGTCGTGACCTTCTTCTCACACTTTGGTGCCCCCTTCATCCCCACTTTCACGGTGTTGGGCCTGATCTTGTGCGTCGGGATACTTGACGCACTCGCGGGCGCCGTGGCCTGGATCGTGATGACGGTGTTGTCAGTAGCCGGTGGATCAGTCCAAAGCTGGGCCGACGTGCGTACCGTGCTCGGCGTGGGGGTACTCGTGGCGACCGTGCCACTACTCGCCCACGCGATTCGTCCCCTGCGCCGCTACCTCTTATCGAAGATGAGTGAGCGATGGGAGAGAGCCTTTGACTACGTGATGATGCCGATCTTCGTGGCCTTCGCGACGTCCTCGATGGCCAAAGCCCTCAACGCGCTGTCGGGTCTGGTGATCTTCTCGCCCGAACAACTCAGCACCATCCGTTGGCTCGTCGTCATCGGAGTGATGGTGCGTCTCCTTGGTGAAGACCTCGTGGTGCACCTGTACCCCGAGCGTTCCAAGCAAGTGCAGCCCGCCAAACTGGTTTCCCCAACTCGGCGCCACGCCGTGGCCTCCCTCGTCTTCAAATTCGCGATGTATCTCCTCGTGATGGACCCCTTCTTCGGGATCACCATCCGTACAGTCGGTGCCGCCATCTTGTTGGCGATCCCGGGCGTCTTCAAATTGTTCGAGGACGACTTGCCTAACTACACGTGGTTACACCGATGGCTACCGCGCGGCCAGACCAATTTCTTGTTCATGATGCTCGTCGGTTCCTTCCTGAGCTTTCGGATCCTCGGCGAAGGTCCGACGGCCGCGCGAGTGGCGTCAACGTTCATCATCTTGTTGATTCCCGGGGTCGCGATGGGCGTTGCCGAGGAATTCGGACGCGAAGGCGACGACTGGACGAGAGTCTGGGTTCGACGAGGGTTGGGGGTCTTCACCTGGTTCACCTGCGTGGGACTTGTAACTGGGTATCTCGTTTTGTTCCGCTAGCGCCGTACCAGTGAACCGCAGGAACACCGGTGCGCTGATCGCGGACCACCTAGCCCCGATCATTCACCAGTGAGCGGAAATGGGCATCGAATCTGTTTTTCTCACCGCCGAAGATACTTCACGCTCAGTCGCGTGAATCGCGCCGGGTTTTGCGTTGACGAAGATTCTTCCATTCAGTACAATTTTCGCTCCAAATCGGAATTGTTGCAACCGTTGGGATACAGGGCATGAACAGCCAGTTCTTCTGGTGGGCCGCCCGGTTCTCGATCCCGGCACCTTGAGAGCGTTTCCAGAATGTCCATGGACGTCTCTCAGCGTCCAGATTTGCTGGCCGGACGAAGTGGAGTGTCCACCAACGTCCACTGAAGTCCTCTCACGTTTGACTTCGTGGCTAGACAATTGGCTAGACCCGGGCTCGTTTCAAGGTCAAGTCACTATTCAATTTCGAGGAGCGTCGACACAGCGATTTGTTTCAGATGCGACTGTGGGACGAGTAGACAATTTCCCAGACGATCTTTTGTCCAACAGACCCGTCGCGATTCAGGGTGACCGTCCGACCGAGCTCACACGAGTCGAAGCGGGACGCTGTCCCTCCGGGCGACCGGTGCATGGAACAATGAAACCAACGTCGCGATCGAGCCGCGATTTAACCCCTCGATAGGTCTCGTCGAGGGTCCCAAATTGTGCATTTCTGGTCCGCTATGGGTACGCGGAGGCGCCATCGTCGTGAGCGCTGACGGCGATAAGTACGAGATTCGCAATCGAGCGAGGCTTTGTCGCTGCGGCGCATCGAGTAATAAGCCTTTTTGCGATGGCAGCCATGCCTCAATCGGATTTAAGGCGTAACTGGCGAGCGGAGGGCTACAAAGACTTTTCCTGCGTAACAAGCGCATCGGCATGGGAACTAAATCCTTGGTCGGGAATGATTGTGGTCCCCATATTGACGGCTGCGAGCCCGATGCCCGGCTGATTTCTCTCGCAGATTGAACAACCTCAGAAAAACATGAATACGGTTGGTCGTAACGTTGCATGTGCGATTCGACGGAGTTCCTTTGCAACGATGAATCAATGAACGGATCAGACTATGTAGTGAAAGTCGTTCCGAGCATTAAATAGCTCGCTGACAACGCGAAACAAGTCGTTGCACCTAAGACCGCTGGGGAATCACTGAGTGGACGCGGACTATGAAGACCTCGAATGCGTCCATAAAGTCGCGCAAAAACTGTTCGGTAGTCTCGTCGGAGATATCGCCATCATCACCGAATAGACCCGGAGAGAACTGGATGTACGCCTCGGGAGAGTTCATTTGTGGTGAGTCGAGGAAACTTAGGACACTTCGTAGGTTCTGTTGGGCAACGGCCGTGCCAATCTTCCCAGGTGACGTACCGATCACTGCCGAAGGCTTGTGAGCGAACGAGTTCTTCCCCCACGGACGGCTTGCCCAGTCGATAGCGTTCTTCAGTCCACCGGGAATAGCCCGGTTGTATTCGGGCGTCACAAACAACACCGCGTCAACCCCCGCAATGGAATCTTTGAGAACTCTTGCTTCTACTGGATAGTCGTCATCATGGTCACGGTTATACAGAGGAAGGTTGTCAATTCGAATCTCGGTGAACTCCAGGTTCGACGGCGCGAGGCGTAGCAACGCCTTGGAAAGTGTGCGGTTAATTGAGTTGACCGAAAGGCTACCGACGAAGTAGCCAACGGTGTAGGTTGATCTCTTGTCTGGTGCCACGTCCAAAGTATTCCACACGAATGGTTTTTCCGTGCAGTTGGAGCCAGTTCTCGTTAAGTCCCAGCTGTTTTAAGAAGGGCATCGAGACATACAGTTGGTTCGAAGAAATTTAGGAACCCGGAAGAGGCGGAGCAACCAGATGGATGACAAGACAATTCTCAAGTGAAGGCGGTTTCAGGTGGCAAGCGCAACTTGGTCACGCTTCGATTCGAGTCACTAAGGACGTCTACGGGCACCCCATGCCCAGTTCTCGGGCTAAAGCTGCTGAGGCCATGAGGAAGGTACTCTTCGAGGACGACGTTCGCTCGATTGCAGACGTGACCACTGGTTTGGTTACACAATTGGCTACATGTGAAGTAGCCGAATAATTATTTGGAGCTCGTGACCAGAGATTTAGTGGGGCGCCTGGGTCTCGATCCCAGCACCTTGAGATTCGAGTCAGAACATACGGGGGCGTCCGTTGCTGTCCGTGTGGCCTGGTCAGAGGATTGTGCAAGTCCGCCGACGTCCGCCGACGTCCTTGCGAATCTGCTTCCCTGGCTACACGATTGGCTACATAGCCTCGGAAGCGGAGTTTCCAGCGTTGTTCAAATCTCTGGATCCGATGGACTCAAAATCGAGCTTCGTCTCGAGAGACCAACTCGTTGACGCAGAAGTAAAGAATTCATCCGTAGCAATCGTCGTTAGAACTCACTCGGGGGTCTTGGGGACGCCGACCGTACGCGGAGCGCGCGCCGGCGGCACCGGGACCGCGAGGGGACTGGGGCAACCGTTCGGTGCGTCGACACCTTCGATCGTCGAGTCGAAGCTCTCGACGTGAGGGCTCACGTCGGAGGCCCGACAGAGCGCCGCTGAGCCGCCATCGACCGCGACCGTCCAACCCATCCGCCTCCGGGGCTGACTCGGGGGGCTACTCCACGAATACGAGCTCGCAGCAGCGTGACGATCGAGTACTTGCACCCCACGGGGTCAAAATTCGGGCGTCAACACGACACGGGGTCAGCTTTCACGTGTCGCCGACAAAGCCCCGACAGCTACGCGACGTCGGAGCGCCGAGCGACGCGGCGGCGGATAGCTTCACGCGCCTTCGAGCCGCCCCAGAGCAGTCCGGCGGCGGCAGCCAGCAGGATTGGTTGGAGCGTCCAGTAGACCCACCAGTGGACGGTGTCGAGGCCGCTTTTGCCACCAAATGCGTTCCGCCCGACGTGCGCGATGTACGCCGTCTGAAGGGCGAGGGCGCAGTACCACACCACGCCAACGGCGAGCAGTTGTCGCCAGCCCCGGCCGAATAGGAGTCCAAGGAGAAGTGCCATGGGTAGAGCGATCATTGCTGTCATTGCGTGAATCCCTTCCATTAGATACTCTGTGGGGCAGAGTTGCTTCAGGTTAACTCTGCCCCACAGAGTCAGATTTGTCAAGGAGTTCGAATGGATCCAATCGCGGCTGAGCTGGCTCTGGCGGAAACGGCCGCCACGAAGCGTCGGGCGGACGGGCTGGTGCGGACCGCGATGGCCGTGCCTTTACGGTTGCTAGCCCTCGCGTGGATCGTGCTGTGCCCGATTGCGCTGCTGGTCGGACGCAATCACCTCGGCCCTGCTGTCGGGATGGCGCTGCTCGCTGTCACAGCACTGGCCTGGGGGCAGTACAGGCGGGTCGCCCGCGAGCGCGGAGTCCGGGCCCGTCTCTGGCCGTGGCTGGCAGTCGCCGTGATCGCACTCGGCGGCGGCGCCGCTACATCACGTAGCGGGACCGATCATGGCGTAGCGTGGTTGAATATCGCAGGCCCGTTCGTGGTCAACGCGCTCGCGTTGCTGGCTCTCGCTGGATTCGTTCGCAGCCGAGCCATCGGTATCGCGGCGGTGACGATGCTCGCAATCTCGTTCATCGTCGCCGGCGCGCTCAGCGGCGACGTGGCCGTAGCGGTTCAGCTCGCGGCATACGCGGCGGTGCTCAGGGTGGCATCAGCGAGGATTGGCCGATGACCCCGCACCCGATCCATGACATCGACGACGATGTGCATCAGCGGGTACGGCTCGGCATCCTTGCGTCGTTGAGCGGTCTCGCTAAAGCAGACGTCAGGCACCTGAAGACGACGCTCGGTGTTACGGACGGCAACCTTGGCCGGCACCTGCAGGCGCTGGAAGAGGCCGGCCTCGTTGCCCAAAGCAAGACAACGGGCAATGGCCGCCCACGCACCTGGGTAAAGATCACCGCGAAAGGGCGGCGGGCACTGCGCGACGAGATCCGGGCCCTCCAGCGGCTCCTCGGCGATGTCGGCGCTGTGTCGGGCCAACCTGACACTGCCCGAGAACTGTCCTTGGACACCTAGGAACGAGCGAGCTGCGGCGGCGGGACCCACCGGCGTTCCGATGGCGGGAACGCGAAGAACTTTGCGCCGGGAGCGGCTCTTCGGCAGCCCCGATGCAGCTCGTCGGACTTATTTGAGCGGCTGATAGCACCCGACACGCGGAGCAATTTTCCGGCGTCAATCCTTGACTGGGTTCTGGCTGCCAATGGAGTGCATCCTCGCAGATCTCGACATGGACGCAGTCTGGGCCGAGGCCGACGAACGCGAGAGGCGCGTCTTTGTGGCGAACCTTTTGGCATGGATCAAGGTCTTCCCCGATCACCTGGAAGTCAAAGTCGTGGGTAGCCCACCGATCAACGTCCTGCTCTCCGAGGTTGGACTAAAGGTACCGGAGAATGTTGGTGTCGGAGGCCCGACGTGACATTAGGAATGCCACCTTGCAGTGGCTGACTGAAGTCAGCCGGATTAGCCGTCCGGACGAAGGTACCTCACCAGTCAATTGGCCTGGACATCTTCGTTTGTGCCAATCACTCCGAGGTACTCCAATATTTGTTCGTATAGTGCGTCGATTTCCATGGGTCAATCGGTGACGGTGGCGACGTGACGACCTTTGAGTGGTTTGCTCTTGTCCACGATTGCCTCCGCTTCAGCAAGCCGCCCCGCCACAGCACTCTCGATGTACGCCTCAATACTTTCCGCCGGTGAGCTCCCTTCCATTGCGACAGTGAAAATACCGGGCGACTTCAACCGGTGTGTGCAACGAGTTCGGCGAACGTCTCTTCTGGCTTCAAATATTAATGCGCATTGTTGTACTCGCTTCGTTCGGACCGGCCGTTGCCGGCAGTCCTGAACTCTCGGATTGCCTAAGACACGAACAGTTAGTGTCACCGATCGATCTCAGTGAGCCGAGATTAAACTGTTTTTCTAGTTCATACTAGTGAAAGTATTTTCTCGTGGAACCCTCATTAGAATCCGACGACATGTCAGTTGACACCTCGTCCGTGTCCCGCCGCAAGAGCCGTGGCGTCTCGCGACGAAAGCCTGCATGCTGGCAGAACGCAGAGGTACTTGACATAATCCAAGAGGCTCCAGATGCCGTAACCTTGCGGTTGCGTCTCGAGGGATCTGTCGGCTTTTTGCCTGGCCAGTACTACAACGTACGTCTCTTCGTACCCGGCCGGTCGGGTCCAGTGCAGCGGGCCTACTCCGTCGGCTCTTCTCCCGTACCGGATCCCTCGATCATTGACCTCGGGGTGCGCGAAGTGCCCGGCGGTCTGGTCTCACCTCGTCTGGTCGGCGATCTCGCCGTAGGCGACCGGGTCGAAGTACGCGGTCCGGTCGGGCGGTTCACCTGGACGACAGATGACGGCGGTCCGGTCCTGCTGGTCGGAGCGGG
>PKWY01000056.1:0-117860 GCA_003132205.1 Acidimicrobiaceae bacterium | reverse complement strand
CCTACATCTGTGGACCACCGACGATGGTCGAGGATGTGCAGGAGTGGCTCACCGAACTCGGCGTCGATCCGGCCACAGTCCTGGTCGAGAAGTACGACTGACTTTCTCATATCGTTCTCCTCATTCAAAGAGGTGCTCAAAGGCTGCTTACCAACCGTATAACTATCCGTTGTCATCACTACTGGGGCAACGCGATGTCATGGCCGAGCGGAGTGCTGCTCTGTTCGTTAGGAACCTCGGGCGCCCGAGTACGCTGCTGGCTTCACGTCGCTGTCAGGTCGTTCGAATCCTTTAGGTGCAAGGATTGTGGCTGAGTCCGCGGCCGGAACTCGAACGCGCAGACAAATGCTTCCGCTATCTTGTGCGCCACCCGGGTAACTTCAGCCTCTGGAAGAATTTCCCGTATGAATTCAAGTTCGGTGGTGCAAGCCAGACCGAAGCGAGGCGACCGCACAGATGGCACAGCTATGCAGCGTGAGTCGGCAACTCCTTTGAGGAACACTCTCTACGTCGGCCATGTACCTCTCGTCGCTCAACATTGCAGCAAGACCAACCACCTTCTCTCTCAGAGACTTGCCCACTAACTTGTCTCGACATTGCCCGACGCGTTGACGTCGGTCCAACTCGAAGACGTGAGAGACGAGTTCGAGGTCTTCGTCTTCGAGGGGACCGAGCAACTCGATCGAGGCAACTCGATCGAGAGGTCAAGCGCCGAAGTACCGGCGAACATGGACTCGCCCGATTCAGAGCAGCGTTAGAGGTCGACCGGTCAGCCCGGCCTCCCTTCTTCTCGACGCGAAGCGACGAACTCTCAGGATTTGAGGATAGGCAGTGCTGGCGGACGGCGCTCGGGGAAGTTCCCAGAGTCTCCGCCAAAGTATCGGTGGACGCTTCTCCACTGCGTGAACTCCTACGACGGTCGCCATCAGCCACAGTTCGACCGGAACTGTGGCGATCCACCGTTGAGAGAGCTCATTCGAACTCATGGCTTACGAGCCAGATGGTGTTTCGGTACTAACGCCGTCGGTACCAGCGCTCGGCGGCGTTGCACCATTGCCCAATTCGGTTCGCAGACGACGCGCCGCTGTCACCAGGTGGTCGAGCGTCGGAAGGACTTGCTCGTAGCGGCGGGTCTTGAGGCCACAATCGGGATTCACCCACAACCGGTCGGGCCCGAGACCCTCGAGGGCCCGGCGAAGGAGCCCCTCGATCGCGGCGACCTCGGGGACCCATGGCGAGTGCACGTCGTAGACGCCCGGCCCTATGCCGCCCTGATACGAGGCGTCGTTCAGCACGTCGACGGAGGCCATGTCCGATCGCGCCGCTTCGAAGGACAGGACATCCACGTCCAATTCGTCCAGCACCTGAACAATGTCGCCCAGTTCCGCGTAACACATATGCGTGTGCACCTGCGTGGCGCCATCGGCTGCCGAGGTGATCAGTCGGAAGGCGCGAGTCGCCCACGTCAGATACTGCGGACGTTCATTGGAGCGAAGGGGCAGGCCCTCGCGCAAGGCGGGCTCGTCGACCTGGATAATGGAGATTCCGGCCGCCTGGAGATCCACCAGCTCGTCGCGGATGGCCAGCGCCAATTGGTCGGCGGCATCGCGCTCGGGCTGGTCATCTCGCACGAACGACCATCGCAGCATGGTGATCGGTCCGGTCAGCATGCCTTTGACCGGCTTGGACGTCCGCGACTGGGCGTATTGCGTCCATTTGAGGGTCATCGGGCCGCGGCGCGCCACGTCGCCGAAGAGGATTGGGGGTCGCACGCACCGCGATCCGTAGGACTGCACCCACCCCTCGTCGGCGAGCGCGAACCCACTGAGCTGTTCCGCGAAGTAGCGAACCATGTCGTTGCGCTCGGGCTCTCCGTGCACGAGGACGTCGAGTCCGATTTCCTCTTGGACGCTGAGCACGTGATCGATCTCCGCGCGCAGTACGGCGTCGTAGCCAGCGTCATCGAGGTTTCCGGCGCGCCACGAGGCGCGCGCCCGACGAAGTTCCGAGGTCTGGGGAAACGAACCGATGGTGGTGGTCGGCAGGACAGGGAGCCTCAATTCATCGCGCTGGGTCGCGGCCCGTTCAGCGGCCCCCACCCGGCGGGGATTAACGGTGGCAAACGACGCGACCCGCTGACGGATTGCGTGGTCGGTGACGCGCGCTGAGTTGCGTCGGGTCGCCAAGCGGGCTCGATTGTCGTCGAGCGCTTCGCTGATCGATCCACGACCCTCACTCGCCCCGCGGGCCAGCATCGCCAACTCGCCGAGTTTGTCGTCGGCGAACGCGAGCCAGGGGCGGACCTCTTCGTCGACGTTCTCGTCGTCGGCAAAACCCAAAGGCACGTGCATCAGCGAGCACGATGTTGAGACGACGATCTCCGTGGCGAGTTCGGTGAGCTCATCGAGCAGGTCGAGACTGGCGTGCAGATCATTGGACCAGATATTGCGCCCGTCCACTAGTCCCGCAAAGAGGACCTTCTCCCCGAGGCCACCGCAGGACCGCAGCAGATGAAGATTCTCGCGCCCCCGACAGAAGTCGAGGCCCACCGCTTCGACCGGCAGATCTCGCACCACTCCCATCGCCGGCCCCAGATGACCGAAGTACGTCGACAGCGCGATCTTCGGTCGATCGGCGTGGTCGCCGAGTCGCCGGTAGACCCGACGCAGTGCGTCGAGTTCTCCGGGACTGCGCTCTTCGACGAGAGCGGGTTCGTCAAGACGCACCCAGGCGGCGCCACTGCGTTCAAGCTGGGCCAAGACCTCGATGTACGCGTCAACCAGGGGATCGAGTAGCTCCAACACGTCAACGTCGTCGAGCGGGGAGGCACCGCGCAGTACCAGGGTCATCGGGCCGATGAGCACGGGGGTGGTGAGGATTCCGAGTGTGTTGGCTTCGGCGAACTCGCTACTTGCCTTGGTGGCATCGGGGACGAACGCTGCGTTGGAGCCGAATTCGGGCACCAGATGGTGATAGTTGGTGTCGAACCACTTGGTCAGGTCGAGGGGAGCGACGGTTCTCCCGTCGACTTCGCCCCCACGGGCCATCGCGAAGTATCGTGCCCGGTCAATTGTCCCACCGGCGCTGGCGAAACGCGGCGCGATAGCCCCGACCATGACCGCGGCGTCGAGCACGTGGTCGTAAAGGGAGAAGTCGTTCGAAGGCACAAAGTCGACCTCGGCGGCGGCCATACCCATCCAGTTACGCCGGCGAATCGACGACGCGACCTCGTCGAGTTGCGCGTCGCTCACCGTTCCGGCCCAGTAGCCTTCAAGCGCCCACTTAAGGGCGCGGTTGGGTCCGATGCGCGGCATTCCGTGAACAGCGGTTCTCATCTGGTCTCCCTTGGGATCTTGAAACTGCAGTGGTCGGTCCGGACTGGGGAACTTCCCGGCACGAATCGGATTGGAGCTCCGCGTGGGCTGGACGAGCTACGAGTCACTGGCAGCTTCGATCACCTCGCGCAGCACCGTGGCGGCGGAATGTTCAACGTCGTGAGTCGCCGTCAAGAGCACCAGTCGTTGTGACTTGCGCACTTCGCGGAGCCTACGAAGGACCTCAGCTCCTGGCTCGAGCGCGAGTTCGGCCCGGTAGCGATGGGCGAACTCGGTGAAGTGCTCGGGGTCATGCCCATACCACCGTCGCAATTCGGTGCTCGGCGCAGCGTCCTTGGGCCATTCGTCGATGTCCACCGCATCCTTCGTCTGGCCACGGGGCCACAGCCGATCCACGAGTACCCGATAGTCGTCATCCCGGCGCCCCGAGTCACCGTAGACGCGGGTGATGTTGACGGTGTGTCTGGTCACCAGCGGGACGCAGTCAACTTGGAATGGGTGTCGGCGAGGGACAACCACGAAGCACTCGCTCCGGGAGTCGGCGTAACAAACCCGTCATCACCGAACTCGAAATCCGAGCGCCGCCGCCGCCTCGGCGTCGATCATCTCCGGGCCCCAGGGCGGGTCCCACACGAGACGCACGTCAACGGGAGTCGAACCGCCCACTACCTGGACGATTGCGGCCCGAGTCATTTCGCTGAGACTCTCCGACGCCGGGCAACCGGGCGTGGTGAGGGTCATGTCGACCACGATGGTTCCGTCCTCCTCACGAACGTCGTAGATGAGACCCAGGGACACCACGTCGAGGTAGAGCTCGGGGTCATAGACCGTCTCCAGCGCGCGCCAAGCCGCACCAATTACGTCGCTCGCTGGAATCGCTGCGCGGACGGGAACTATCGAAACCGGATCGCGCGTCTCGTCACTGGACGTCATGACGGCCTGCGAAAAGTGACTTGCCAGTCCCCGCCACCGAGCTCGACCGCTTCGAAGGAGAACCCCTGCGCACCGAGGACGCCTTCGAGCGGCACCGGCTCGAACGGCGCCAGGACCACGAGTTCCTCGTGGGGGTCGAGGGCCCCAACTGCGGCCATGATGAGGTCGAACGGCTCGTCACCCGCGGCGATGATCGGACGCGCATCAATGGTTGCCACGCGGAACCTCCTCTTTCGGTCATGTTTTGACCGACATAGTTATTCTACTCTGAACTAGAGTTATAGCATGAGTTGCTTCTGGGCCAATCACCGAACGAAGGATACTCACGTGCCCGGCGAGACGATCCACCACGGTGGCGTCACCGACGTCGCCACTCGCGGGGTGTCGTCGGATCGCCGCATCGTGGGTGGAGAGCACCGTGGCCTCTGAGACCACACCGTCGCCGGGAGCGGGCGGGTGGCAGGGACGTCCCCCCGGACTGCCGAGCGCCGTCCCCCCTCCATCGGTGCCGTTGAGTTTTCTCGCCGCCGCGTCGCTCGGTTTGGTCGGGTGCGGAGTCACGTTGATCTGGTTTCGTTCGGTCGGCATTGTCGATCCGACCGACGACCGGGTGGTCGCCGCCGCGCACCTGGCCATGCTGGCGACTCTTTCGATGGGGGTACTCGGCGCCGTCCACCAGTTCACCCCGGTGATCACCCAACGGCCCTTGCGTTCGGTGCGGCTTTCGCGCGCGACGTTTCTGAGCTGGCTGGCCGGAGCGTGGTTGCTCCCTCTGGGCTTTGCCACCAAGCAGGAGTCCGTCGTCCAGGCTGGAGGGATGTTCGCTGGCCTGGCCGTCGCGCTGCTGGTGGTGAATATCTTCGCGGCGTTGTCGGTGAGGGGCAAGGGGGTACCGGTGATGGGGCTGCGCTTCGCCGTCGGCGGATTTGTGGTGACCGCCTGCTACGGAGTTGTCTACGTCATTGATCGCCGCGGGCACTGGTTTGATCTGAACGCTCACGTAGTTCTGGCTCACGCGGTCGTCGGGTTGTTCGCCTGGCTGGGGCTTACTTACGTCAGTGTGGCCGAGAAGCTCTGGCCGATGTTCCTGCTCGCCCACGTTCCGGGTCGCCACCGATCATCGTGGCTCGCGGTGTGGGCGATTCCCTGCGGAGTGCTCCTGCTCTCACCGGGGCTGCTTTTTGGAGTGGTGTGGCTCGCGTGGTGCGGGGCGGCGACCGTGTCCATTGGTCTGGGTGCGCACCTCTTCTCGTTGATGCTGCACATTCGCCATCGCCGACGTAAGGCTGATCTGCATCTGCTCTTCGTGATCACCGCAGCGGCCTGGCTGGTCGTTGGCGTCGGCCTCGCACTCGCGGCGCAATTGACGCTCGACCATCACCACCACCTGGGCATAGCCCTCGTGGCGGCATCGATCGTGGCGATTAGTGGGTGGCTGTTGATGGCGCTGGTGGGCCACGCGCACAAGGTCGTTCCCTTCATTTTGTGGTCGGCGCTGCGGGGGCGCGGTGTCAAGGAAAAGGCGGACGGCACCCAACTCATGTTCGCCGACCTCTTTAACCACCGTTGGTCGGCCATCGTCTACGGACTCGTCACCACCGGCGTTGGCGCAGTGTGCCTTGGGTTCGCCGCCTCAATTTCCGTCGCCATCGCCATTGGCGGCGCTCTCTTCATCGCGACCGGACTTAGCGTGACGGCGAACCTCTCCTTGGCGACGCTGCGGCTGACATCTGGACCGACCGTTGGGCAGCTCGTCGGCGAAGACGCACCGATGGCTTCCTGATCCAGCGACGGTCTCGCGAGTCGCGGGGTTTTCCGTTGTAGCGAGAGGTCGTGAACTAGGGCGAGCCGGTGGCCAGCGGAGCGTCGACGCTCACTACTCCCGCGACCCAGGTCCGGCCACTGGAGAGACGACGTAACGTCCAGGAACCTGTATCCGCCTTCGGGTCAGATCCCCGCTCTCACGCGGAGTTCGAAACGGGCGCTCGGCCGACGCGTACCCGCCACATCTTCGGCCCGGATTCCAGGTAGTCCCACGTGAACTCACCGGCGTGCTGGGCCTCGAACTGGTAGCGCAGCGGTGTCGGGTCATGGTCGTTGACGATCACGAATCCGTCTCCGGGAATGAGATGGTCGTAGGTGGAGAAGATGACTTCGTGGCGTTGTCCGTGGGGGAGGACTCGCACGTCGAGTTCTTGAACATTCGCACCCACGTGGCCCCCGCCTTCCGCCGAGTCCGCCGAGTCGGGGAACGGTCTGGCGATGTTCACCCGCCACACTTCGGGTCCCGACTCAATAGCGTCCCAGGTGAATTCGCCAGGGTGTTCGGCCTCGAACTGATAGCGCAGGGGCTTGGGATCGTGGTCGTTGACGAGTACGTAGCCGCTCCCCGGGGCGAGGGCGTGGTACTCGGCGAAGATTGTCTCGTGGCGCTGGGCTGGCGCCAAATGACGCACGTCAAGTTCACGAAACGGGGCCGTCGCAGCATCCCTCACCCGCGAACGCAGCGCGATTGGTTCGCTCGCTAGCGTCCGGGCGAGTCGGTGCAGGCTGGCCGTGGTCTTGACCGCGAGCGCGGGCCTCGAGGACCGCAGGGCGGCCCACGCCGAGGCGACCAACTTGCACGCCCGGTCACCGTGGCCGGCATTCGCGAGTTCCGTCGCCGCCTCGAGGAGCAACGACAATACGACCGCTTCGGCGTCGGTAATCGCTGCGTCCTCGGGCGGCGGGCCGCTGGGGGGCGCGGTCAGGTGGTGCATCTGCTCCAAGAGCTGCACGAGATCCACGTCGTCGTCTTCGAGCAGTGCCGGAAGCAGTTGCTCGTTCTCCTTGACGACGTGGGTGGTGAAGAACGCGCCGATCTGCTTGGCCTGCGTGAGTGCCGCCGGAGCACTCCTCGCATTGGCCAGGGATTCGACGGCCGCGGTCAGCACGCGGTGTTCGGCGATCATCTCGTTCACCGTGCGGGCTAGGTTCGCACGGGTTGCGGCGGTACGGTAAATGGAGAGTTCCTCGGCCACCGCGTGGGGAATCACCTCCTCGGCGAGGTAGGTGATCAGCTCGGCCACCGCGGGCTCGTAGGCGATTCCTGAGTCAACGGCCTCGGCGAGTGCGGTGATCCGGTCGCCGACGTCCCCAACGAGCGTTCGGTGGTGCTGCAGCATTGCTTCGAGGGCTTCGACTTGAGTGATGGTCATGGCATCTAACTCCTTCTTCGAGTCACTGCGCGATCGCAAACACGACGAGGATTACGCTGACCCGATATTCTAGTTTAAACTAGAATTACATTATCACCAGACTTTTGGAGTAGCAAGAAATTGCCATCGAGTGCGCTACTGGTCGCCATCGAGGTGATGGCCGTGTCCATCTGGGTGGGCGGCATGGTCTGCATCGCGATCGTCGCCCGGGTAGCTCGCGACGCCCTCGACGAGGTCGTGCGGCCGGCGTTCTTTCGTTCCCTGGGCCGTCGGTACGCCATGGGGGGCACCACGTCACTGCTCGTGGTCATCGCTGCGGGTCTGGCGCCGTCTTGGCCGTCACTGTCGTCG
This sequence comes from Acidimicrobiaceae bacterium, assembly GCA_003132205.1. Classification (GTDB taxonomy): domain Bacteria; phylum Actinomycetota; class Acidimicrobiia; order Acidimicrobiales; family RAAP-2; genus RAAP-2. The sequence continues at coordinate 110,044 of PKWY01000056.1, read as the reverse complement.
TCGGGAACGATCGATGCCCCCCCTCGCTCACGGAGGTCCTGCTCGTCGCGACGAGTTTTGGCATGCGTCAGGTCCGGGCGATGACGACACTTCGCCAGATCATGATTGCGAACCCGGCTGATAGTTCAGTGGCGAACTCGCTGCACCGCGGTCAGCGGTTGGCCAACGGTATCCGCAGGCTGATGGCGTTGTCCACGCTCGCCATCGTCATTCGGGGAGCGTGGATCGTGACTCGCTGACTCACGGATCAATTCGAGTTGCCGTGCGCCACGCGGTGCGTCGAAGCTCGCCCCTCGAGCCTGACGATGACGGCGCAGGCGATCAATCAACTCCGACCGGCCGTGCGCGATGACCGACTTCGCCGCTGAGAGGCGGAGCGTCATTCGGTGCTCGCCAGACACTACGGCGGCTTCACGCGATAGCCCGATGGCCGATACCGAGGTCGGCGAGCTGCTGCAGGGTGTCCAGTCCGTACGACACGGTGCCGTCGGGCTGGACCATCATCGGCACGTGCGCTCGGTCGAAGCCGAGCCACTCGCTACGCCACCGGTCCATGGTATCCGATGGCGGCGAAGGAGGGCTTCCCAGCTCGCGCAGGGTGGACTCGTCGCCGATATTGAGGTCATGCAGCCAGAGAGCGTCAAGGAGTGCGGCTCGAAGCCGATCGGCGTCAACACCCGTCAACACTGAGAACCCCGTCACGGCTGATGTGGTGTTGGGCGGGGTGGTCGGCCGCGTGATCTCGAACATTTCTGCGCCGAGTAGGAGGACCAGAATCTCTTAGAGTTCTCGGTCGAAGAGTACCGAGAGTGCCCCGGTTACCGGCTCGCCCGAGGCCGCCACACCGGGGTCGTGGACGACAGCGCGCCACTCGACGTCGGGGGTGCCCGACGCCACCAGTCGGTCCACTCGTCTGCTGGCGAGCAGGCTATAGGGACAGTTGAACGATCCGTAGACCACCAGGTTCACGTTGGGTCTCCGATTCGCCGTTGAATCCGTCCGCGCTTACGCTTGTTCCGAGGCGAGATCGCGCTCGAGAACGAGACGACAACCCGCCCGGTGTGGCTCTCTGGCGGTGAGACGGTCCACCGTTACGCCGCCGAGGCTTTCGGCGAGACCCTCGGCGAGACCGAGGTGGAGTTGGCAGACCGTGTCGGGGTCGTCCGCGGCCACCTCTTCGAACGGACAGCGCCCCAGGACGAAGGCCACCCGACGGCCTCGCTCGCTCCGGGTCGGGCGAAAGCCATTCTCAGTCAACTCGTGCTCCATAGCCTCGACGGAATCGCCCTGCCCGGAACGTCGGCGTCCTCGTTCGAGGCCGACTTGACGCCCGACCTCGTGTGGACTCAGGTCGTCCTTCAGGGCCCTACTGAGAAGTCCGGCCAGCCACGCGTACGGCCCCGGCGTCGCCCACTTGCCGGCTGCCTCGGGGTGCAGGCAGTAGAGCAGGCGCGGACGTCCCGCAACGTCCCGCTTCTCCACCTCTTCAATGACGAGGTCGGCTTCCTTCAATACGGCGAGATGCTGGCGCACCGCGTTGTGATTCAGCCCGACGTACTCGGTGAGTTCCGCCACTCCAACCGGTCGGCCGGCGTCGACGATGTAGCGGAACAGGCGGTAGCGCGTCGGGTCGCCGAGGGCCCGGGCCTCGAGTTGGATGTCGTTCGCGTCCACGAATCTCCTCGCAAGGTCACTGGTGCGGTACTTAGATTTCTAGTGTATACCAGAATAAACGATTCCCGACTGCATGCTTCTTTGTGGCCACTTCGCTTTTCGACGCCGGTCCGGCGTCGTCACGCCGGGTCCGTGGGACACGTTCCGGCGACGAGGACGCTACGCCGTCGCGGCTCCGCCAGCGTCGTTCTCGGGGCGTGCGGGAGAATTGGCCGCCCACCGTCCCAGCAAGTCGGCGGCGCCGTCGGTGAAGCTTTGGACGATCTCTTCGGCGTTACGTGTGCTCGAGAGCAGACCAACACCCTGGCCTGCGTCTATCTCCGCGAGATCAAAGTCACCCTCGTCGCGAGCCCGCGAAAGTGCTGTTCGCGCCCTAACGTCTTCGATCAAGCTCTCTTCATCACCCGACCATCGTTCCGTGAAGCGATTGCGCAGTACCCGCTCGCCGAACTGCGTCGGCCAGGGGAAGCCCATGGCCGCGTCAATGCTGCGGGTATAGACGGTATCGGTCTCATTGGCGCCAATGATCCGAGAATGGGTCGCCGCTGGCGTGAGCGCTTCGGGACAAAGGAGGAACGCGGTGCCGATCCACGCCCCGGATGCGCCTGCGGCCAAGACTGCGGCTAGGCCTCTCGCGGAGCCGATGCCCCCGGCCGCGAGGACTGGGATCGCCACTTCCTCAAGGACGGCTTGGAGCAGCGGAAGGGTGGCAACGTTGTTGAGTCCGTGCCCACCGCCTTCGCCACCACGGGCAATAATGACGTCGACTCCAGCGGTCTGCGCATCTCGTGCTCCCTGGGCGTCGTACACCTGCGTGGCGAGCAAGATGCCGGCATCGTGCACACGCTGCACCCAAGGGCTGACGTCGGCGAATCCAAGGGAGATGAGGATTGGCTGGGCATCGAGCGCCGCGTCAAGTAGTAATGGTTCTTGATCGACGGCCCATCCGAGAAGGCCGATACCAAAGGGCTGGCGGGCTTGTCGAGGAATGGCCGATTCTCGCTCGATCAGTTCGACGGATCCCGCGGTGCCGGCACCGATCATCCCCAGCCCTCCGGCAATAGAGACGGCCGCGGCTAGTTTCCCGCCCGCGACGCCGCCCATGGGGGCGTTGATGATGGGGGTGCGAAGGTTGAGCGAGGATGACCATGGCGTGGAGAGCATTGCAGTGTCCCGATCGTCGTTCGTCGCTTCTCGGTTCGAGGAGACCACGCGACAGTTCTAGCCAAATGTCTAGCGCACGACGGAGTCGACGGTCTTGGCGGGATTTCAATTCCCAGACGACGCTACGAACTGGAGGTTCCCCTCGAATCACTCGGCCGCACCGGAACGCTGGCCCGATGGAGCGGAGAATTACCGGTTTCCACTGTGATGACGAGGGCGACTTGATCGCCGAGGTCGCTTGCGGTCACGGCCAGTACGTCCGTCACCGGCCGCCTTTCCAGCTTCGAGCGTGGGCGTTGGAGGAGGAGGGACGGAAGACCCGGCTGGGGACAGTTCTCGGCGGTCCGCTTTGCGACCGATGCGAGTTGCCGGAGGATAAGCAGGTCGTCGGGTCAAGTCCTGTGGGGATGAGCGCGACAGGCCATTGGAACTGCGACGTTCTCACCGCGTTGCGTGTGGCACTTGGGGGAGACTGCCGGTTCACGAGGGACGACTGCGTTTCACGGCACAAACCAAGCCGCCGGTCGGTGTGGTTCTCGAGACCCACTCAACCCAAGTAATACCGCCGGAGCTCACACACAACATTGAACCACTCGGTGCCGTGCGCTTCTCCATTGGATGGCTCGTGCCTCGAACCAATGGTGGATCGAATCCTAGGGCCTGCGAACGGGACCAAGAGAGGAAATCAGAAGAGGCAGATCCGTCGCGAACGGAGAATCAAGGTGGTGATCCCGCCTGCTGGGCCCACTTGCTCTGTCCGGAATGCGGATGCGTACTTGATCGAGGATCGCATCTTGGAAACTGCCGTTTTGATCTCGAACAAGGGGCCCTTGGATCTGGGAGATTTCAGTAGCGGCGTCCCTCGGATCACGGGGAGGTCGGACTCGGCTATTGGTTGATTCACTAACTTCGTCACTCATGCGTCCCGCCCGTCTCTTCATTGGATGTGCCAGTCGAATGCGGCTGAGGATCAACTTGGTCATGCCTCCATGAACGTCGCAAGGGGCGTCTGGGTTCGTTTGCAGCCAGACGTCAGGGCGCAGGCGCCGAATACCGTGGAGCGCGTGCCTGACGAGGCTCATGGGCAAGTGAATTCATTAGTTGAGGTTCATTGAACCCGATGTGAGAGGTATTCTGTACACAGTTCACGAGTGGGCCTGTGCAGGGCCACCAGGGTCTCGATCCCGGCACCTTGGGAGTGTTTCCAGAACGTCCAGGGACGTCCATCAACGTCCAGATTTGCTGGCCGGACGAAGTGGAATGTCCCCCAACGTCCACTGAGGTTCTCTCACGTTTGACCTCGTGGCTAGACAGTTGGCTAGACCCAGGCTCGTTTCAAGGTCAAGTCACTATTCAATTTCGAGGGTCTGAAGGTGAGGGGTTTGAATTGCGACTGGGGGAGGAGTAGATATTCTCTCAGACGATCTTGTGGCCAACAATCGCGGTGTGACTCAGCAGAACCTTTTGATCTAAGTCTGATCTGCGATGCCATGAGGTCAATAGGCACATTTTTTGAGTCATTTCGTACCAACACAATGATCTTGGCTTCAAGGGGTCACGCGTCAACAGTAGGCAAGTAGTTCCGGCGGACCATCGCGGACCGATCCTTTCAGCTCGCAGCTCGAACCGACTAGATGGGCAAGATTCCCTTCGACAACGCGCTCAGACCCGCGCGAAGTCTTCGATGTCCTGTTGGAACTCCTCGATTATCCGCGTGCTCAGCGTCGGGCGCGTGTCGTGGATGCAACTGAGGATGAGCTCGGTCGTCGCCGACTCCGCGCCCTTCTCCAGCAGTGCCTCCTCGAATACGGCCTGAGCGGTGCGCCGAGCAGCGAACTCGATGTCGGCTGGGGTGAAGAGCGACGAGGCAGACACGATCGCGTCGAGGTCGATGTCGTCGTTCGGGATCGAAGAGAGGTAGCGGATCCAGATCGCACGCCGAGCCTCGGGATCGGGCGGTCCAACCGGGATGACGTAGTCGAACCGGCCGTGGCGCAGGAACGCGGAGTCGAGCGCGCGAACCGAGTTGGTAGCGCACACGAGCAGGCGTCGGTCCTTCTCGCGGAAGGTCGGGATCAGCTTCAGCATTTCGTTGGTGACGCCATGCGCCGCAGACAAGGTGCGCTGTTCGCGCGCGCTCGCGATCTCCTCCACCTCGTCGATGAAGAGAACGACTTGGTCAAGCTCTCCAACGAGACCGAACGTCTGGCGCAGCGCGTTTGCGAGTCCCGCCGACGACTCTCCGGCGAGCCTGCTCGGGAACAGTTCGACGAACGGCCAGCCGAGCCGCGACGCCACGCCCTTGGCGAAAGTGGTCTTGCCAGTCCCCGGCGGACCGAACAGCATGATGCCCCTCGGCGGGAAGAGTCCCACCCGCCCGGCGAGTTCCTCGTTGGCGAGGGGCAGGATCACGCGGCGCTCGATGAGCTCTTTCTCTCGGACCATGCCGCCGAGTTCCTCCCAGAGGCCCGGGCCGAGCATGCGGCCGCCCACTTCGCTGAGGATGCCTATGTCAGAGGTGGCGACGGACTCGACCTTCTCGTAGAGCAAGAGCCCATCACGAACGTTGAAACCCCGATGTTCGAGCGCCGCTACGCCGACCTCCTCGCTGTCGGCGAAGAGACATGAGATCCGGCGCACCCCATCGGTCACGAGACGACTCTCGAGGGTCTCGAGCAAGGCGCTGCCGATGCCCTGCTTGCGCCAGGAGCCCGCAAGGCTGATCCGCATTATCCACGCGTGGTCGCGGTCAACCATCGCCACGGCGCTGCCCACAAGTTCGCCCCCGACAACCGCGACGACGGCGGGCTGGCCGGCGCGAATCGCGGCGATTATCTCGGAGAGGCCGAATGCGGCCGCGGCGCCCGCCGTGTCGGGGTCTCCCCACAAAGGGATCGCCATGTCGAGGTCGTCGTCGTGGAAGTCGCGGATCCGCCAACTTGTCATGAGCACCTCCTCAGGACAGGCTACCGAGTTGCCTCACATCGACGCTCGACCGGATCATGGATCGCTGCCGGCGACTGTCGCCGTAGTCTCGCTAATTGCCCGGAAGACATCCTCACCCGCATGGTCACGAAGGTGTTGCGGGGTTCTGCGGCACCTTTTTAGGCACCTTTGACGAGGACCATCGGTCCGCAGTGTCATCGGACCAACGATCACCTGAGAACCGTTGGCGGTTCTCTGTTCGCGCCATGGTTGGCGCGACCTCCTCATTCGTTTCCGCGTCGGACTACGAAACAGCTGACTATGAACGTGGGTTCGAATTCCAACGCCCGCTCCAAGTCTGACGGTCATCCCCACTGTTGTTCATCATTCATCAACGCTTTCGACTCAGGTCTTAGCGAAGGTACACTCAGCCACGAAGCCAGTTCGATGCATCAAGTACGGCGGGGGTACCAGGTGTGGAGCACGTCCAACGGGTCAGCGAAATGGCATCGTTGCGCCACTGTCGCGGCTGGTTGCATGACTCTTCTGCTTCTGAGCACGCCGGCACTCGCATCGACCACGACCACGACGACAACGACAACGACAACGACAACGACAACGACAACGACAACGACCCGATTGGGTCCGCACGGCGTTGAATCCTCGGCCATCATCAACGAAAACAGACTTCGTGGGACGACGTCGTGGCGCATCAATTCAGGCACTTTACCTTCCGCAATCCAAGGATTCGCCAACCTCAGCTACGCGGCGGCCGGAAGCATCGTCAGACTTTACGTCACTACCCGTTACTCCCGATTCAGAGCCGTGGCCTTTCGCATGGGTTGGTACCAAGGCCTAGGCGCGCGACAGATTTGGGCTTCACCTCTTGAGAGAGGAGGTGTTCAACCGGCGTGCACGGTAGACACATCCACCAACATGGTGAGCTGCGCCAATTGGAGCGTTTCGCTCGCCATGCCGATCACCTCATCATTCGTTCCCGGCGACTATCTCATCAAGCTGGTTGTGGGCCCAAGAGCCGCCAGCTACGTTCCGCTGACCATCTGGAACTCCCATAGCAAGGCCACCTACGTGATCATGAACCGTTCATTCGTCGAACAGGGTTGGAACACGTACGGCGGCTACTCGTTTTATACGGGCATCGGGCCGTGCATCCTCGACGACCTTTCATACCCCGTATGTAATCGAGCACGCGTGGTCTCGTTCGACCGCCCCTACGACACCGGCAATGGTTCCTCGGATTTCTTGACCAATGAGTACCCCCTCGGGCAACTGTGTGAACGTGAAGGGCTCGACGTCACGTACATCACCGACGCCACTCTCGACCAGTATCCCGGTCTTCTGCTGCGCCATCGGGCACTGCTTTCGCTCGATCACGACGAGTCATGGACGTACGAGGATCGAATGGCTGTCCAGAATGCTGTCGCTCACGGGGTGAATGCTGCCTATTTCGGAGCCGCGGCGATGGTTCGCCACGTGCGACTACAGCCCTCGCCTTTGGGAGCTGACCGCGAAGAGGTCGACTACCGCAATGCGCAAGAAGACCCACTGAACGGTGTGGGCAGACCCACGCAAGTCACGGGCAATACCTGGGAAGATCCGCCCGCAAGTTGGTCACCGACGCCTCAGATTGGCGAAGAGTACAGCGGCTATCTCGAACCAGGCATCACGGTTCCGATGGTCATCACCGACGCCTCGTCGTGGGTCTTCCAGGGCACCGGCCTGCTCGACGGTTCATCAATTCCCGGTGTCATCGCGTCGGATTTCGACCACGTCACCGCATCCTCGCTGACGCCCTCCAACATTGAAATCCTCGCCCACTCACCAATCCCGCTGTCGCAGGCAACCGTGAGCGGTGATCGGTGGAATGGCGAAACGTATTCGGACCTGGTCTACTTCACCAACCCCCAAGGCCACGCCGGGGTCATCGACACTGGCAACAACGTGTGGATTGGCGACCTCCGGTCATGTGCACCAGGTACGGCGGATTGCCCGGCGCCAACCTTGATCAAGATCACCAATAACATCCTGAAGTTATTCGGCCAAGGTCCCGCCGGCAACCTGGCGCCAGCAGTTTCGAACATCAACACGGTCAGTCCCTACGGATCGTAGACGCCGCCCGACGAATCCGCTGAGGCCGGCAACGCAAGATGGAGGGGGCATCAACCACCTCCAGAAGACGCGAATTCTCCCACTAGCGACTCGTCCAGATTCCAAGCTGAGGTCGCGGGTTGGGCTGGCACTCTTGGCAGGGTGTTCGAAGGATCAGATCGTCACCGTATTGGTGTTGGGACGACCCGAACATCTCACGCTGCGATTACCCCAGCTTCCTATTCTCACTATTGGTTTCGTCTCGCGTTCGCCAACAGAGTGAAAGGTCGGTCCATGTTTCGCATCAGTCGCTTTGCACAGGGAAACCTTAACGAGCACCGACCTTGGGCGACACCCGATGACCCAAGCGACTTTGATCACAGTCTGAGAACGAAGATGAAGATCCGTCGACTCGAGGAGATATGGCACCGAGGGTTTGCCGATCTTCCATGCGAGGGACCGCTGCCCTGAGATCACTGCGTCGGTGTAAGCCCCGAAATCCAAACGTCTCTCAACTGAGACCTCCGGCGACGACGAAGCGCAACAGTCCGACCCCAACTCGGAGGAACGTTAGTCTGGGATTCTCGTACCCGAGGTCCATCGTTTGACGGCTCAGCATGGTGCGAGGTGGGGAGGTCGGCGTGCCAGTTGGCAAGTCGGGTGGCGGACTGAAGCGATCTGTCGTCACGTACGACGATCTGCTCGAAGTCGCGTTAAACCTGCGCTGGACCTGGAAGATCGAAGCACGACGGCTCTTCGCGAGTCTGGATCCCGAGGCCAGTCCAGGCGCACTTGAGTGGCCGCACCAACTACTGCTCGGACTCGGGAGGTCCCGGGTCACGCAACTGTTGAACACTGATCTCGATATCGCCGAACTCGCCAAAGCGGTGGTCGAGAATTTTCGATCGTACGACGCCAAGTCCGCCAAGACGTGGTTCAAGACATCCCACCGCGGCCAGAAGGATCTCGTGGTGGCGTACTTCGCCGCGGAGTACTCGCTGACTGACTCGTTGCCAATCTTCGCCGGCGGGCTGGGAACGGTGGCTGCGGAACACCTGAAGGCCTCGAGCGCCCTCGGGGTTCCGGTCGTCGGAGTAGGGCTCTTGTATCGAGGCACGTCACACCAGTGGCTCGACCGCGAGGGCCGTCAGCACGAAGCATGGGACATGACCTCGCCGTCGCAAATGCCGATCGAACGCGCACGCGACGTCCAGGGACGGGTGGTGCAGGTCACGGTCTCACTGCCGGGACGTGACATCCAAGTGGCCGTCTACAGGGCCCGAGTGGGGAGAAATCAGCTCTTGCTACTCGACAGTGCCGTCAATTCGAACTCGTCGTCCGATCAAACGTTGACCGCCCGGTTGTATGACAGTGACGTCGATATCCGCTTCGCCCAGGAACTCATTCTCGGCGTGGGGGGCGTGCGGGCCCTCGCCGCCCTGGACGTCGAGCCCGTCGTGATGCATCTGAACGAGGGACACTCCGCTTTCGCGGTGCTCGAGCGGGTGCGCCGGGTCATGGCCCAGGAGGGGTTGAGCTTCGAAGAGGCCCGCTCAGTGGTCCGCCCGGGGATCGTCTTCACCACCCACACGCCCGTGGCGGCGGGACATGATTACTTCGCCCCGACCGTGGCGCAACGCTTTCTCGCCCCCTACGCAACCCAATCCGGTGTTGAACTCGAGACGCTGGTGTCGCTCGGACGGGTGTACCCGGATAATCCAAGTGAGACCTTCTGTCCGACCGTTTTCGCGATGCGGATGGCGGGACACCGAAATGGCGTCAGTCGATTGCACGGCCGGGTCACCCGCGAGCAGTGGGCGTTGCTGTGGCCGAGGCTCCCGCTCGAGGAAGTCCCCATTGGTCACATCACCAATGGGGTTCACCTGGAATCGTGGACAACGAGCCAATTCAGCGAGCTCTTCGCGTCAACGGTGGATCCGAAGTGGGACGTCACCCCGGGCGACCCCGTCATGTGGTCCAAGCTCTTGAACGTCGATGACGCCGAGCTCTGGCGGGTGAAGAACGCTGCGCGCTCCGAGCTGGTGGAGTTCACTCGCCGCCGCGCCAGAAACGAACTCGCACGGCGCCACGCTCCCAGTGAGCGCGTGACGTCGGTGACCCTCCTCGATCCCGACCGGCTCACCATTGGCTTCGTCGGCCGTTTCGTCGCCTACAAGCGTCCGACCCTGCTGTTGAGCGATCCCGAGCGACTCGCACGGCTGTTGAAGAATCCCGAACGTCCGGTGCAGATCGTCTTCGCCGGCAAGGCGCACCCGGACGACGAATCGGGGAAACTGCTCCTGCAGAACATGATCGAATTCGCGGCGCGTTACGGACTCGCCGATCGCGTCGTCTTCATCGTCGATTTCGACACCACCATGGACCGCGCGCTGGCCCAGGGCGCTGACGTCTGGCTGAACACCCCGCGGCGCCCTTTGGAAGCGTGCGGCGTGGGCGGAATGAAGGCAGGAATGAATGGCGCACTGAACTTCAGCACGGTGGACGGCTGGTGGGACGAGGCGCGCCACGACGCTGAGCCGGGCGCCGCGCCGATCGGCTTCACCATCGGGACCGAGGGCCCGTACGCCGATGAACAGACCCAGGACGCCCTCGACGCCGAGTCGCTCTACGACGTGCTCGAGAATGAAATCATCCCCCGTTTCTACGAGCGCGACGACGAGGGCGTGCCGCGGGCCTGGGTGGCATCCATGAAGCAATCGATGTCCACGCTGGCCCCGACGTGGGACTCGCTTCGAATGACGCGCGAGTACACCGAGTCGTACTACCTCCCGGGGCTGGCGAAGGTTCAACAGCTTCGCTCGGGCGGCGCAAAGTCGGCTCGCGACCGGGCCCACGAACTCCAGCGACTTCGAACGAACTGGCCGAATCTCGCGGTCGAGGTCAGCGCCCGGACCCCCACCCCGGCATTGAACGGTCAGGTCGAGATAGTGGTGAAGCTCGGGGCCCTGGACCCCGCCGACCTCCGGGTCCAACTCTGGGCGGCATCAAAGGGAGTGGCCCGTCGGCCGATCGACGCCCGCCTCGTCGAACGTGCGGGCGCGGAGGCCCGATACGTCGCCACCATCGAGCGCACCGGCGACGTCGAAGCGGACGAGATAGTCGCGAGGGTCCTGCCGTCGCCGATGCACACCGACGGCGAGGCGATCGCCGGCTTGATCACGTGGTCCCCATGAGCGCGAACCAGAAACCGCTGATCTCGCCCGCGCTACGCGAACTGGCCAGCCTTCGCGGAGTTGGCCTCAGTTACATCGACGGGCGCGGCGCTCACCGCAGGGCTGATCCCGACGCCCTAGTGGCAATACTCAACTCCTTTGGCGACATGGATCAACTCTCGTTGTCGGGCGACGCGCGGCCGGTCCTTCGTCAACATCGCCAACAACTCGTCGATCGGATTCTCGAGCCGGTCTACGTCGTCGACGAGGGCGTCGAAACGCATATGCCGATCCGCCTCGGGCGCAGAAGCGCCGGCCTCGAGTGTCGGTTGGAGTTCGAGTTCGGCGGTGAGGTGTCATGGAGCCTCTCCAGCGAATCGCTCGCGATGATGCCGGGCGCGAGCGCAAACGACGAGCCCGTCTTCGCGCTGGCTTTGCCGGCAATGCGCGTTGGCTACCACCACATTCACGTGGCGGTGGGGCGGAGGGAGGCTCGCTCGACGATCATCGTTCGTCCGTTGCGGGGCGCCCCGTACCGATTCGCCCGGGACTGGCGCGCCTATTCGGTGCAGGCGCCGATCTTCTCCCTGCACTCCAAGCGCAGCTGGGGCAGCGGCGACGTTGGCGATCTGGACGAGTTCGCGCGCCTGGCGGCCAATCAGCAGGCGACAGTCGTCTCGACGCTTCCCCTGCTGGCGTCATTCGGCCCCAACGATTTCGAGTCGAGTCCCTACCGCCCGGTGAGCCGGCGTTTCTGGAACGATCGGTGGATCGCCCTCGACCAGGTCGACGACCTCGCGAGGTCGCCGGCGGCGCAGCACCTAATGAACGACACCTACTCGCCGGCCCGGCGCGAGGTGTGGACCGTCAACGGTCTCGTTGACGGAGGCGCCGCATTCGCGGCCAAGCGCAACGTCATCCAGGCGTGGGCGGCGACGCAAAGTGAATTTATGGCCCAACACGAGAGCGGGCTTCGCTCCTACGTCATGAACCACCCAGATTTGAACGACTACGCCAGATTCCGAGCCGCCGGCGAACGTTTCGGCCTCGACTTTCACAAATGGCCATCGACGGCGCGAAGCGGAATGCTCCGCTGGAACGACGTCGATCCGATCCTCGTTCGCTATCACATGTTCGCCCAGTGGATCATCGATGAGCAGATGACGCGACTGGCGTCGCGTCTCTCGCAGCGCGGACAGACACTGGAGCTCGACATTCCGGTCGGAGTGCACCCCTACGGCTACGACGTGTGGCGAAACCCCGAAGATTACGTCAGCACCATGTCGATCGGCGCGCCGCCCGACGATCTCTCGGCGAAAGGGCAGGACTGGGGTTCACCCCCGCCCCACCCCGACCGTTGCCGCGAGGACGCGCACGGCAAGTTCCGCGAAGCGCTGCGCTTTCACATGCGCATCGCGGGCGTCGTGCGCATCGATCACGTGATGGGCCTGCAGCGCCTGTTCTGGGTGCCCGAAGGGACCTCACCCGAGCAGGGACTCTACGTCGCCATGCCCTTCGAGGAGCAGCTGGCCGTCGTCGCAATCGAAGCTCAACGACTGGGCGTCGACGTCGTTGGCGAGGACCTGGGCACCGTGGAGGACGATCTTCGCAACGCCATGGAGCGTGACGGCCTTCGCAGGACCTACGTGGCGCAGTACGCGATCACCAACGAGGGCCTCGCGCCGGTGCCCAGGGGCTCAGTGGCCTCTTTCGCGACCCACGACACGGCGACCTTCTCGGGGTGGTGGAGCGGCGCGGACATCGACGAACGGCTCGGCCTGGGCCTGTTCGACGCCCCGGCGGCCGCGAGCGCCCGTGACAAGCGCGCCGACCAGCGTCGTGACCTGGCGCGCGCGCTGGACTGCGCGGAGAACGACCCACCCGAGGTCGTGCTCGCGGCGGTGCACGCGTTCCTCGCCGACAGCGACGCGGGCCTGGTCATGGCCCAACTCGACGACCTGCTCGAAGAGACCTCGGCGGTCAATCTTCCGGGGACTACGACGGAGCGCGCGAACTGGAATCGCCTGGCTCGACTGAGCCTCGAGGAGTTGGCGTCGTCCACCGTCCTCGCGAGCGCCCTCGCACCCCTGCGCGAGCGCCGGGGCTACTCCTCGTCGAAGAAGGGCCGCCACAATCGCCAGATGCTGGCCGACGCCACACGGTTCACCGAGCAGGACCTCCATCTGCTCAACGAGGGGCGCCACTTTCGCCTCTACCACCATCTGGGATGCCATCGCATGGTCTTCGAAGGCGTCGCCGGATGCTACTTCGCGGTCTGGGCACCCAATGCCGATCGGGTCTCGGTCATTGGCGAGTTCAATGATTGGGACGGCACGCAACACCAACTCGCTCCCGTTGGAAGCTCGGGCGTGTGGGAAGGCTTCATCCCCGGCGTCGAGGAGCTGACGACCTACAAGTACCGTCTGCACTCACGGCTCGGCGGGGACGAGTTCGACAAGACCGATCCCATGGGTCGTTTCTTTGAGATCCCCTCGGCGACGGCAACACGGGTGTGGAACTCGAACTACACGTGGAGCGACGATCGGTGGATCGACGATCGATCCACATTTCGCCCAAGGGAACGGCCGGTGTCCGTCTACGAGGTGCACCTCGGCTCGTGGCGGCGCGTGCCCGAAGAGCACGACCGCCAACTGACCTACCGGGAACTGGCCCCGTTGCTCGCGGGGTACGCCGTCGAGATGGGCTTCACCCACGTGGAGCTGCTGCCGGTGATGGAGCATCCGTTCTACGGATCGTGGGGCTACCAGACCACCGGGTACTTCGCGCCGACCTCGAGAATGGGCACCCCCGATGATTTCAAATACCTGGTCGATACCCTTCATCTGGCCGGCATCGGGGTACTTCTCGACTGGGTCCCCTCGCACTTTCCCGCCGACGAGTTCGCGCTCGCACGCTTTGACGGCACCCATCTCTACGAGCACGCCGACGTTCGCCAGCGCGTGCACCCCGACTGGCAGAGCTGGACATTCAACTACGGCCGCAACGAGGTGCGGAGCTTCCTCATATCGAGCGCGTGCTTCTGGCTCGACGAGTACCACATTGACGGACTGCGACTCGACGCGGTCGCGTCGATGCTGTACCTGGACTACTCGCGCAAGGCGGGCGAGTGGGTGCCCAACAAGTACGGCGGACACGAGGATCTCGAGGCGGTCGAGTTCCTGCGTCAGTGCACCACCGAACTCACCGAGTCGTTCCCGGGCGTGATCGTCGTCGCCGAGGAGTCAACGTCGTGGCCAGCGGTGACGCGACCTGTCTTCGAGGACGGACTCGGTTTCACGTTCAAGTGGGACCTCGGCTGGATGCACGACACCCTCGACTACCTGTCGCGCGATGCGGTCCACCGCAAATACCATCAGAACGAGCTGACCTTCCGGGCAATCTACGCCGCGAACGAAAGGTTCATGTTGCCGCTCTCCCACGACGAGGTCGTGCACGGCAAGGGATCGCTGCTGGCCAAGATGGCGGGCGACGATTGGCAGAAGCGGGCGAATCTCAGGCTGTTGTTCGGCTACCAGTACACGATTCCTGGAAAGAAACTCCTCTTCATGGGCGACGAATTCGCGCAATCCGGCGAATGGGATCACGAGCGATCGCTCGATTGGCACCTGCTCGGCAGCGTCGAGCACCAGGGCGTGGCCCGTTGGGTTCGCCGTCTCAACGCCCTCTACAGCGACAACGCAGCCTTGCACCGAGATGACGCCAGCGCCGAGGACTTCGCGTGGTTGAGTTGCGACGACGCTTCCCAGAGCGTGCTCATCTGGCGCCGTGGTTACGGCCCCGACGAGCTGGTCATGCTCGCCAACTTCACTCCGGTACCTCGCGACAACTACGAACTCCCCATCACGTCAAGCGGGAATTGGACCGTCGTGCTCAACAGTGACGACCACGACTACGGCGGAAGCGGCTACCTCGCGACGAGGGAGTTCTCGTCATCGACGAACGTCCACTCCGGACACGTGCTGAGCGTCTCGCTCCCTCCACTTTCCCTCGTGGTACTCAGGCGCGAGGCGTAAGTGTCGCCGGTCGCGGGGTTCCACCTCCACCTCTACCAACCACCCCGAGAGGATCCCTGGCTCGGACTGGTCGCCAACGAGTGGAGCGCGTGGCCGTACCACGACTGGAACGAACGTATCGCAGCGGAGTGTTACCGGGCAATGGTCGCCGTTGCGTTGCCCCTCGGCGAGAACGGGGAGACTGAGCTCGTCGAACCATTGACCCGGAGCAGCCTTGACGTCGGCCCCACGCTGCACTACTGGCTCGAACGCCACTCACCCGACGTCGAGCGCGCGCTCGGCTATCAAGTTCGCCGCGCCGCGTCGGGGCCCAGCGCCGTCGCGATCGCCGCGCCGCTCGTGCACGCGATCCTGCCCCTCGCGAGCGCCAAGGATCGCGATCGACTCATCGCGTGGGGAATCGCGGACTACGCCCGCCGCTTCGGCGCGAGCCCGTTGGGAATGTGGCTGCCAGAAACCGCGGTCGATCTGGCGACATTGGAGTCAATCGCCCGTCAGGGCATTCGCTACACCATCCTCATGCCCACCCAGGCCGTGCGCGTACGAGAACCCGGAGGCGACTGGCGTCCAGTGGACGCGCATTCGCTCGACACGTCGCGTCCCTACCTGGTGCAACTCGGCGAGGGAAGGACCATCACCGTGGTCTTCGGACACGCCAGCCTCTCCCAGCGCGTCGCCTTCGGCGACCTGATCGACGACGGGACGGAGCTCGCGGACATCATGGCGCGAGAGCTCCACGACCGGGATGGCGTGGTGCTGCTCGTCGCGGACGGCGAGACCTACGGCCACCACCACCGCTTCGGTGATCTGGGCCTCGCCTGGGCGCTTCGTCGGCTTCAGCGCCACCACAAACTCGAGACAACCCTCGGCGCATGGCTCGCCACCACGGAGCCGACGTGGGAAGTCGAGCTCGCTCTCGTGTCGGCGTGGAGCTGCGCCCACGGCGTCGAGCGTTGGCGCAGCGACTGCGGTTGCGTGACCGGCGAACAGCCGGGATGGCACCAGGGCTGGAGAGCGCCGCTGCGCGAGGCCCTCGACTGGTTGCGCGAGGCCCTGGGCGGCGCGGTTGACGCCGAACTCGCCCGCCACCTGCGCTCGGTCGATGACGCGCTGCTCGACTACGGAAGGGTGCTCTCGGGTGAAGCAGAACCCCACGAGTTCGTCACGATCCACGCACATCGGCCCCTCGACGCCGACGAGACGAGCAGGGTCCTGGAGCTCTGCGAGGTCCATCGCAACCTTCTGTACAGCTTCACCAGCTGCGCCTGGTTCTTCGCCGATCCCGCCGAGATTGAAACCTCGATCGTCCTGCGCTACGCCGCCGTGGCCATGGAGATTGGTTTCCGGGCACTTGACGTGGACCTCGAGGCGGGGTTGCTCGAGCGCTTGGCCAAGGTCCGGTCCAATCGACCGGGCATCGAAGGGCGTACCCTCTGGCGACGGGCCTGCGATGCGTACCGTTTCGACGAAGCCCTCGTGGTCGCCGGATTCGCCGCAGAACTGTTCGCGTCGAAGGACAGCGCGAGGACGGTTCGGGGATTCTGGCGGATGAAGGCGGAGCCCACGGATGACGACCCGGACGCACGGCGAATCGTGCTGACGAACACGCTGACGCTCCGTCAAAGCCATTACCTGACCCGAGTGGAGCGACTCGGCGGACTCGGCGTGGAAGTTCACGTCAATGATGCCGACAGCTCCCGAAGATTCGTCCTCGGTGAGCTCGGCAACGATGTGGTGGCCCGGGTGGCGTGCTCGTGGCTCATAGGGCCGGGTAGCGAGAACTACGAGGGCGCGCTCGACCTGCTCGCCGCACAGTTGCTCGAGCAGCCGGCCAGCAGCGACGAAGCAGCGGTGCTCGTCGCGCTCGCCAGTGCGCCACGGTACGTGACGCCCATCGCGGAGGCCTCCATTCGACGCGCGTTGACTGCCCTCGTCGGACAGCCAATCTCGAAAACCGACATCGACCTCCTGACGCCGCTGGCACGAGCCGTGGGCCTGAGTGAAATCGTGGAGACGAATTAGGCCGGTCGGCGCGCGGTTAGATTCAATGAGATGAACATGCGATTCGACGGATCTCGCGACATGAGTCGCGCGATCGACCGCCTTACCCGACGGCTCCCAGAACCTCTCGAGGACCTCGCGTGGATCTCCTACAACTACCTCTGGTCATGGACCCCTGGCGGCCGTGAACTCTTTCGCACCATCGACGCGCACCGGTTCACCCTGTCGGGGGAGAATCCGGTACGTTTTCTCCTGAATCTGCCCGAGCGGGACCTCCTGCGTGCCGCGACCAATCAGGACCTTCTGGAACGCCTGGCCCAAGTGGCTCAGATCATGGATGCCAGCATGCAGCGTCCCACCAATCGGGTGCTTTCGAGCGGACCCGTGGCCTTCTTCTGCGCGGAATTCGGCGTGCACCAGTCGCTGCCCGTGTACTCCGGCGGACTGGGAGTCCTCGCCGGTGACTTCTTGAAGGAGACTTCGGACCAAGCGCTCGACGTGGTCGGCGTCGGCCTGCTCTACCGTCGCGGTTATCTACACCAACGCATGAACCTCGACGGCTGGCAGCACGAGTACTGGCTCGAGGCCAACACCGATCAACTGCCCGCGGTGCGCGTCCGGGGAGCCGACGGACTCCCCGTGCGAGTCACGGTTCCGGTGTGGGACGGCGAATTGGCGGCCCACGTGTGGCGCGTCAACGTCGGGCGCACGCCCCTTTACCTGCTCGACGCGGAACTCGAGGAGAACAGCCCGCTGGAGCGCTGGGTCACGGCGCGCCTCTATGAAGGCTCACACGAGATTCGATTGGCGCAGTACGCGCTGCTCGGCATCGGGGGCGTTCGCGCCCTCGACGCCATGGGAATCAATCCCAGCCTTTTCCACCTCAATGAGGGCCATGCGGCGCTCGCGTCGCTCGAGATCGCCTCGCAGACGTCGAAGGAACTCACTGGCGACCCCCTCGGGCTCAAGAAGCTGCTCGAGGTGGGGCGCGACAGGTTCGTCTTCACGACCCACACCCCGGTGCCGGCAGGCAACGAGACCTACGATCCCGACGTGTTCTTCTCCGTGCTTGGTCGCTCCATTGATCAGATGGGCATCTCGCGCGATGAGTTGAGTTCGGAGAGCCGAATCGACCCCACCTCGACGACGGAGTCGCTGGGCTTCTCCCCGCTGGCCATCCGGTGCGCGCGCTCGACCAATGCCGTAAGCAAACGCCACGGCGAGGTGGCCCGCGGCATGTGGAATCCCCTTTTCCCCGATGCGAAGTTGGACGAGGTGCCGATCACG
The DNA here is from genome assembly GCA_003132205.1 of Acidimicrobiaceae bacterium. Classification (GTDB taxonomy): domain Bacteria; phylum Actinomycetota; class Acidimicrobiia; order Acidimicrobiales; family RAAP-2; genus RAAP-2. The sequence goes on along the minus strand of PKWY01000056.1, from coordinate 91,677 downwards.
CACGTGACCAACGCGGTGCACCTGCCGACGTGGATGGACCCCACCATGCGCGGCTTGCTAACCAAGTTCTTCGGTACCGACTGGGAGCGCCACGCCGACGACCCGGGTCTGTGGAGTCACGTCGACGAGATTCCGGACGTTGACCTTTGGAGAGCGCGCTGCGACATGCGCCTCCAACTGGTTGAGATGATCCGCAGCCGCATCGTCGTCGACCGGTTGGGACGTGGCGAGGACGTCGCCCTCGCCGAATCCGCCTTCAGCGCCTTCGATCCCACACATCTGACGATCGGCTTCGCCAGGCGGCTGGCAACCTACAAGAGACTCGACCTGCTCTTCCATGACGTCGACCGGCTTCGCAAGATCATCGACCACGAAGAGGGTGCCCAGATCATCTTGGCGGGCAAGGCGCACCCCCTCGACTATGAGGCGAAGAACGTGGCCAAGAACATGTTCGTCGTGAAGCGAGGCCTCGACATCCCGAATCGCGTGGTCTTCCTCGAGGACTACGACCTGCGAATGGCGCCGCAGCTGGTGGCCGGATGCGACCTGTGGTTGAACCTGCCACGGCCGCCCCTTGAGGCGAGCGGCACCAGCGGCATGAAATCGGCCCTGAACGGTGGGCTCAACCTGAGCGTGCTGGACGGCTGGTGGTGCGAGGGGCACAACGGACAGAACGGCTGGGCGATCGACGGTTCGGTGGTCGATGACGCGAGGGAGCAGGACGAACGCGACGCGAAGGCGCTCTACGACCTGCTCGAGAATGAGGTCAAGCCGCTCTTCTTCTCCCGCGACGCCAATGGCATACCGGTAGGTTGGCTGGCCCGGGTGCGCGCATCACTGCGGACCCTGGGACCGCAGTTCAGCGGGGCTCGGATGGTCAACGACTACGTCGACCAGATCTATCGTCCGAATCATTAGTCTTCGCCGTGGCCGGGAACGACACGACCCTTCACTTCGCAGCACTCCTTCGTGACCCGCGTGTTGAGTTCTAAACAAATGCGAACTCGGGTCGTTGACCGGACTTGATCTCCTCGCGAACGAGAAACTGCGCCAACGGAAGATCCTCCGCGTGGGTGACTCCAATGCAACGCGAATTGGTCGCCAGCACGTCAAAACGCGTCGACGTCGTATGCAAGATATCCCCCACGAATATCGGCAGCAGGACCTCGACATCTTTGGTGAAGTCGTGCTCATCCATCGCTCGGCGCATCAGGGGCCAAATCGGCGGCTGAAAGCCCCAGAGGTTCATCGACACCATCGTCTGGGGATCAAGGAAGTGCGGCTCCAGTCCGTCGTCGGCGCCTAGCCCCTCCGGAGTGAAATGCACATTGCGTCGCTCGACGATCTCGACGAGATGTCCATTCACCACCTGGCACGTGCCGCGTGAAACCGGCAGGTCACCAACGACCGAATTCTCGAGTTCGAAGCCCACGAGGCAGTTGTTGGCGCTGGTGACGAGGTGGGTGCTGAGTTTGGTGAAAGCATCGAGGCCGTAGAGGTCGTCAGCATTGCAGACGCCGAAGGGAGTGGACGGGTCCACATCGGGCTGGGCGGCGAGGACGGCGTCAACCGTTCCGTGCGGAAACTCTTGAATGGCAAAAGCAACCCGGTGATCGGCTGGCCACATCCGCGCGACGTGCTCCTTGATTTGGGGTCCGGTATCGCTATTGATGACGATGACTATCTCGTCAAAGCCCGCGTGCATCGCGTCGGAGGCGAGAAGATCGATCACGCCCTCGCCATGCTTTCCAATCGGGGCGAGTTGCTTCAACCCGCCGTAACGACGAGCTCTGCCGGCCGCCAGGATTACAAGGGTTGGTCCCTTCATGTTTTCGACCGTACCACGACTTCGATTACTTGACATCCACTTCGAGCCCCTTCATCAGGGAATTGCCACCCATCCTGCGACGTCATTGCCGTAGGTTTCAACGAGAGCTACGAGGACCGAAGCGGGCCGGATAGTGCGAGAGACGACGTAGATATTTGTGGCAACGGCGACCACGTACGCACTCCCGATCGTGCCGCGCCAGGCGACTGGCTCGTCACCCTTAGCTGGTCGTTCAACCGTCACGAGGCGAGACGCGTTCAGTCATTCTCCAGGGTGTACTCCCACGTGACGACCGGACGCTTTCCATCCGGGGCCCACGCGATGCTCCCGGTCCCAGTCGCCATCACCACCGAGACCTCGACGGACGTTGGCATGGCTAACGATGCCAGAACCCGCGTTGTCCCGTCGGCGAAGGCCTTTGGATAGTAGACGTTGCCGTTGCCGTCGATGATTCCAAAGTCGCGGGGCCGCAACGCCACGACGCCGGTCGTCTTTGCGAACGTGATGGTGAACGTCGCCCTCGTGACCGGAGGCGGAGGCGTGACGAAGGGAGGGGTCTGCGGTCCCGACATAGTCACCAGGGTCGAGGCGCCATCGACGATCACCTTGAAGGTACTGCCGCCGATGCCGAGCTGCGGGTGCTGAACCGTGGCGCTGACGATTCGGTTCGTTGGAACACTCGAGCGCGGCAGCCAGCTCGGAAGTCCACCATACGAATCGAGATTGGACTTGCTCGACTCCCTCATCCCCACGAACGCCGTCAACAAGATGACGACGACCGACGCCATGACCACCACGAGCCGCGCACGGGAGCCGCGCACGTTTGCCCGGCTCCCCCTCGCGCGTCGATCGGCACTCATCGACTTGCCCTTACTCCTGACGCAGCTCAGCGCCGACGGGCGACCACGTGGTCGTCCAACGACGAGCCCGTGCACACGCGCTCAGGGCAGTTGTTGAAGACGTCCGCTCCGAAGGCCTTGAGCCCCGGCTGGGCCGCGAAGCCAATGTGACCCTGTCCGTCCAGTCCGGGCGATGCCTTGGCGACGTTGAACAGGTCCTCCATCGTTCGCAACCAGCTGTAGTGGTTGTAGAAGGTCGAGTCCGTCGAGCCCGGCGTGATGTAGGGGCTGATCAAGACGCTGCCGACATCGCCACCACCGGTGGTGGCGTCCGTGGCGTCGAACAGCGGATCTGTCGCGGTCGTCTCGGCCCCCAGGGTGATGCTGGTCACCGGGCCGGTCGCAGCGGCGGGGAGGCCGTTCACGAAGAGCTCGAAGATCCCGTGGGTGGCGCAGGTGTTCGAGCACCCGGCACCGTTCGCCTTCGTCGCCACGTCCGGAGTGTCGTCGACGATTCCAACGGTGGCGCCCGTGGGGATGCCAGCTCCGGTGACGCTGCGACCAACGTCGGTCGCGACGATCGCCTGGTCGTTGACGTAGGTTGAGCCGCTGTCGGCGCTCGCCGCGTCGGTGCGGGCCGCCGGCGGTGCTCCACCTCCACCCAGGATGATGCCGGGGGTCGACGGGTCGCGGTCGACGAACGCGTTGTCACCGGGACCGGGGTAGAGCTGGTCACCGCTCGCGTTCGTGAGCAGTGGCGTGTTCGGCCCGGTCGGCTCCGCATTGACGTTCTTGCCGTACAGGTTCTCACCCGCCGAGTCGGCGGCGATCGACGACGCCGCAGTGGCGGGGTCGGCGGTCGAGTTGTTGAAGCTGTTGCCGGTGAAGGTGAACGCCGGGAAGCCCTCGTCGAAGGAAACGTCGATGAGTCCGCCCTGCTTGAACGCGGGCGACGCCTCGATCTCGGGGATCACGTGCTCGAGGAACAGGTCCGACGCGTACAGTCCGCCGGTGTAGTTAACCGGCGGATTCGGGGTAGTCGCGTTGGCCCAGCCGCCGGAGAGGTTGTTGCCGTGGCAGACCGCGTCGTGGGCGTCCGAACAGTTATTCGGAGTGATCCAACTGAACTCCGGCGTCGTCGCCACGCTCTGCAGGTCGTGGTACAGGCCGTTGTTCGGATCGAACGCGTTCGCGATGTGCGCCGCATTGCAGTCCGTGGTCCCGTTGTCGAGCAGCGAGTCGAACCACGGGAATGGGAAGTGCTTGGGGACGTACTGGTCCGTCGCGTTCGCGGAACCAGGGTTGACGACCGGCGTGGTGTCCGGGTTGGCCCCGGGCCCGCCGCACGCGTTGACGTCGTGGGGAGCGGATGCGGTGTCGGTGTTGCCGAGATCCTGTGCGTAGCCCTTCCACGAGACGCCGGCGGCGTCAAGCTGGTTGAACAATGTTGGAACACTCTTGGGATAGACGCACCCCTGGTTCGTGTACGGGGCTCCGCCGGCTTGGAACTGGCCGTAGTTGGGGCTCGACTTGTTGGTGATCATTGATCCGCTCATTGTCTCGTACGTCGGGCAGTCTTCCTGGTTGTCGACTTCAGGAGCCTGACCCGCGGCGAGGGCGATGTAGTTGTCAAGGCTGTAGTGACCCGTGCCGTAGTAGTTCGTCAGCAGCGTCCCCTGCGATGGAAGGGTCTTCCACAAGTACGTGTTGTTGTTCAATCCGGTGAACGTGGCGTCGTAGGACTTGTTCTCCAAGATGATGAACCAAACATGCTTGATCGGCGGGAGCGAACTGGAGTCTTTGAAAGACGACGCCGACGACGCTGATGACGCCAGTGACGTTGATACACCCGCCAGTAGCAGAAGCACGGTAATGAACGCCATGCCGATGGTCGCCAATTTCCGGCCACCAACAGCCTTGCGAGTAACTCTCATGTATTTGGTTGTCTTTGTCATGAGGTTCTTTTTAGTAAGAGAAAGTTAAGAAGAAACGGTGAGATGGTGAAGAACGTGAGTCTCTTCTGAGGTGCTTGTGCAACACTTCGGGCTGAGGACTTCCGGAAGCCCCAGTCAGGAATGAGAACCTACGGAGAAAGCCGAGCGGCTCCTGCCAACCAGAGAAGGCCCGAGCCGATCTCAGGCGTAGCGAGCTGTCTTGCCCTTGCTCGGCCCATGATGCGTCATCGCGTATGACAGGTCCGTCAGCAACTCGTCGATGACATCGCGGTGCGCGGGCGAGATCATGAGGTGCAGTCCGTACGGATCGGTGTTGCGGTTAAGGTGCCAGCCACGCTCGTCCATGACGTCCGCCACCGCGTAGAGATCGACCGTGTCACTTCGCAGGGCGAGCAGGGGTCCGATCGGATCTCCCACAATCTCCAGCCCCTCGATGCACGTGATCCCAGTGCGTAGTCGCTCAACAGTGGCGCAGAGATCCGCGACAAGCTCCTTGTAGCCATCGACGCCGAGGTGCCGCATGACGGCCCACGCGGCCACCGTCGGCGCGGCGGCGCGAGCGCCGGCGATCGCGGGCGTGGCGTAAAGACCCGAGCCCCACTGCTCATAGAAGAAAGTCTGGTGCCAGATCCAGTCGTCATCGCGGTGCAGGATGACCGACGCGCCCTTGGGGACGTAGCCGTACTTGTGCACGTCCATCGATATCTCGGTGACCCCTTCGACACGGAAGTCCCACGGCGGAACGGGGTGACCGAGCATCTCCATGAACGGGAGCACGAAGCCGCCGATGCACGCGTCGACGTGACAGCCAATTCCGTGCTCGCCCGCCAGGGCGGCGAGCTCGGCGATCGGATCGATCACTCCGTGGGGATACGAGTAGGCGGAGCCCACGATCACGCACGTCTGCTCGCTCACGAGCGCTCGCGCCGCCGCGACGTCGGCCCGGTACGATCCGTCCAAGGGCACACGCACGTAGTCCATGTCGAAGTAGTGGGCAGCCTTCGCGTACGCCGGATGAGCCGATTCCGGAGCGAGGATCTCCGCGCGTTCGACGCCGCGGGCGCGGGCGCGTTCGCGGCTCACCAGCATCGACATCAAGATCGACTCCGTTCCCCCCGACGTCATCGAGCCTCCGTGGACGTTCGTCGCTGTTCGGTGCACGAGGTCGCCCGCCATGGCGATCACCTCTTTCTCGACCTGCGCCAGGGCGGCGAACTTGAGGGGATTGAGAGCGTTGGCGAAGAGGAAGCGGTCGTAGACGCCGTGAACGAGGGCCTCGATGTCCTCGCGGCCGGTCGGGTACACCAGTCCAAAGAGCCGTTTGCCGTGCACCTCGGGATCCCGGAGCTGAAGCGCGTCCAGCTCGGCGAGCACCTCTTCTATCGGACGTGTCTTGCTCTGCACGGTCTCACTCTAAGCGGGCCGCGGGCCGTCACTCATGGCGTCACGCAGCGCGTCGGCCGCCAAGGGTGGTGTGACGCGATCGACCTCGACGCGGGTGCAGCCAACCCACGACGCCGCCTCACGAAGAGCCCGCGCGATGTGCTGAGCGGCGCCGGGCTCGTGGACGACGACGTGGCGGGCGTGCAGCACCTCGCCGACGCGCTTGGGATCGACCAGACCGACGAGCCGATCTCCCGACAGTACTGGCATGGCGAAATAGCCGACCACGCGCTTGGTGGCGGGCACGTACGCCTCGAGGCGATAGGTGACCTTGAAGAGCCGCTCCAGTCGGGCGCGGTCCCACAGCAGCGAGTCGAAGGGCGACAACAGCGCGGTTCGACCTCGCAGTCCCGGCTGAAGACCCGCTTCTGCGTCGTCGGCCAGATAGGCCTCGTCACGCCAGCCCTCGACACGCACCGGTCGAAGCGTTGTGGTCGCGAGCACCGAGCGCACGCCGCTCGCGCCAAGACCGTGGTAGGCGGCGAGGTCAGCGGCGGTCGCAATGCCCATGGCTCGACCGCCGGATTCAACCAGCTCGCGCAGGCAGGCTTCCTTATCGAGCTCCACCTCCCGTAGCGATGAGGGGATCGCACGTTCGCCCAGGTCGTAGACGCGCTCGAAGCCCCGACGCTCTCGACAGACGACCGTCCCCACGTCGAGCATCCACTCGACAGCGATCTTGGTCTCGGACCAGTCCCACCACTCCCCGCCTTTCTTCGCGCCACCGAGTTCCCGAGACGTCAATGGACCCTCGCCGCGAAGACGCTCAACAACATCGGCGCAGCTGCGCTCGTGGTCTTTCAGCCGGTGCCAACGAAATCCCTTCGCAGCGCGAGCGCGGCGCTTGGCGGCGTACGCGGGCCACAACTCCAGCGGCAGGACGCATGCCGCGTGCGACCAGTACTCGAAGGTCTCGCTCTCGGGACCCCAGTAGGCCGCTTCGATCCTCTTCTTCGCCACGATTCCCAAGCGCGCATACGCCACGAGCTCGTGCGAGCGCGCCAACACGGAAATCGTGTCAAGTTGCACGCCGCGAAGATGGTGCACCAGCGCGGCGGGTCCGCCGCCGAGCCGCGGACCACGAAGGCCCTGGGCGAAGAGTGCGATGCGCGCAGCCTCGCGGGCCGACAGCGTGTCGGGCACCCCGGAAGTTCGCTGAGCGGTTCGCACCGACCGATGGTACCTTTCGCCCGGGGAAGGCGGTCCTCGAGAGTCTCGCCCGACCAATGGTCGAAATGAGACTGACTCCCTAGTTACCGGCTCCTATGCGGTATCTCAACGTTGCTCGTGCGTTCCAACGATTACCGCCCTCGCCAGCGTGTGCTGGAAGAGATTGAAGCCGAGGAATGCTGGCGTCGCGTCGTCGGGTATGTCCATGTGAGGAACATCAACGGCGTGCACCACCACGTAGTAATGGTGGACCCCATGCCCGGGCGGTGGAGCCGCCCCTACGTAGCGTCGAAGACCCGCGTCATTGGCCAGCTGCAACGCGCCTTCCGGAAGTCCGCTCCCGCTTTCATCTCCCGCACCCGAGGGCAGCGACGTCGTTGAAAGGGGGATATTCGCAACGGCCCAATGCCAAAAGCCCGAGGCGGTGGGGGCAACCGGGTCATAGACCGTGACCGCGAAACTTCTCGACTCTTCCGGGAAACCCCTCCACGAAAGTTGCGGTGACGTGTCCGAACCGCCGGCCCCCATGATCCCGCTGAGTTGCGCGGTGCCCAGACTTCCGCCGTCAACGAAATCATCCGAAGTCACTTCGAACGATGGAACGTCGGGCAGGTCCTCGTACGGGTTCCTCGACATGACAATCTCCCCTCCAATGCTTTCGCATGACGACAACACGACAGCGGCCGCACTGAGCGGCCGGCACTTCTGAGGCCACTCTAGTAATTAGTGCCGGCGTCGTCCCATGCCTTCCAAGAACCGGCCCATCGTCTCAGGTCTGTTGCGCGAAATCGGTCACTGGGGTCGTCCCTCGCCGGTCCGGCGCTCAGCCTCTGGCGGTGCGCGCGAATTCGCCAAGAATTCTCCGTAGTTCCACCGTTGTCTTGTCGGCACGGGTGTGCACCTCGGCGGTGATATCGAGTGGCAACTCCAGCACCTCGTACCGTGACTGCAGTTGCAGATCTTCGTTCACGACGGCAATCTCGAAGTCAATTGCGTCACCCATACGTTCCTCGGAACCGTCAAGATCATCTCGCCAAAGGCTCGAGTAGACGCGCACATTCTCGTCGTCCACGGGGGTCAGGAAGAAACCGATCACGTTGGTTCCACCGGAGTCGAGGAACTCAATAGCGAGCTCTAGGTGAAAGGGCGCGGTGTAGCGGTACGTGAGGCGGCGCCGCTGCAGAAGCGGGCGAATCCCCTCTTCGACGCCGGGGTCCTCCCGGTTGGCGAATTCGTGCTCGTAGGCGGCGGTGAAGGTGTAGCCCTCGCGCGTCACCGAATAGTTGGGCACTTCACGGGCCTCGCCCGCGCCAAAGGTTCCGGAGTGGATGAACGGAAAGTGCGCCATATCGAGGAAATTGTCCGCGAGTAGCCCGGCGTTCGCGCGAGTCTCGATAACCGGAAGGTCGCCTTGCTGGAAGGCCGGGTCGTACGCCGAATCGATTCTGGGAACCGGTGTCAACGGAGTCTCGGGCGCGACGAACACCATGCCATGCGACTCGGTGACACCGTCCGGCCCCGTCAACTTCGCGCGCGCGGGCAGCGCGGCATCCTCGCCGAGAGCGGGAATTTCAACGCAGTCGCCATCGGCATCGAAGACCCACCCGTGATACACGCAGCGAAGGTTCTCCCCCTCGCAGCTGCCCAGCGAGAGTGGGGCGAATCGATGGGGGCAGCGGTCCAGGAATACGCGCGCCTCGCCCTCGGGCGAGCGGTAGGCGACGTAACGCTCGCCAAGGAGCGTGAACGAACGAGGCGCGATCGTGAGTTCGCCGGCGCGACACAGGGAGTGCCACGCGTGGCGAAGTGCTGGGTCAAGATTACGGAGCCCGTCAGTCATAGCGACCAAGTTAGTTGAGGCCGCCCGCCATCCGTGGCGAGAACTCTGAGCCTCTTGAGCCGCGGCGAGAGCGACCAATGCCCGTACCCCTCGGACGTTGCCCGAGGACCACGCTGCGCTTCAGTAACTAAGAGTTTCGTAAACAAGGGGTTGAAATGACCTTCGGCCGTAGAGGTCTTCGGCCGCATCGCCTATAACTGGAGCAGACGGAAGAGATGGAGTGTGTATGGGACCATACCAATATGAGCACGGTGGAGGAGACGGCAGAGGGATTCTGGCGCTCATCTTCCTGATACTGATCATCGGAGCGGTTATTTGGGTCGTGACGGCCCTCATGCGCGAGCGCGATTACCGCCATCACGGCCACCTCGACAAGCAAGCCCCCGGCGACCTCCCGGCTCCCCGAGGATCGGACGCGGTGCGAATCCTGGATGAGCGATTCGCACGTGGCGAGATCGACGCCGATGATTACCAGCAGCGACGGGATCTCCTGCGCAACCATCCCTAGGGGAGACGATGAGACTCTTTCGGACATTCACTGATTGAGCGGGCCCGTCGGACCGGTGATTCGTATCCGAACACGGTGGCTGGTGGAGTCATTTCCTGGCCACCGTCTTGGTTCATTCCCAAGGTAGACCGCCAAAGGGCGTCGCGCGCGCGAACGGGTGCGCAAGACTGTGCTCGTGGTCAACGCGACGAACGAACATGATGAACTGACCCTCGCTCTCGCGGCTTCACTGCCCGTCGATGATGTGACGGCGCGCCTCTCCAGTCGCAGCGACGGCTTGACCTCCAGTGAGGCGAGCGAGCGACTCGCCACGGTCGGGCCGAACCTGCTGACAATCCACAAGGTCCACGCGCTCTCGGTGTTGTGGCGTCAGGTGCGCAACCCGATACTGCTCTTGCTACTGGGCGCGGCACTGGTATCCGGGCTCACGGGCGGGGGCACGAATGCCACCATCATCGCCGTCATCGTCGCTCTCAGCGTCGGTCTCGGCTTCTTTAATGAGTACGCTGCCGAAGTCGCGATGGCGTCGCTTCGCTCGAAGATCAGCCAGAACGCCCAGGTTCGTCGCGACGGCGAGATCATCGAGATTCCGGTCGCCGATTTGGTGCCGGGCGACGTCATGTCACTACGCATCGGCGCGATCGTGCCCGCGGACCTTCGCCTCATCGAGGTCGCTGAACTCGAATGCGATGAAGGCATGCTCACGGGTGAGTCACTGCCCGTCGAGAAGTCTGTCGGGGCGATGACCAGCGGCTCGCCGGAGCTGGCGAATTGCGCGTACATGGGAACGATCGTCCACCAGGGCTCAGCGGTGGGCGTTGTCGTCGAGACCGGCGCGCGCACGGCGTTCGGACAGATCGCCGCCGGGCTCTCCGAGCGGCCGGGGCAGACCGCCTTCGAAGCCGGCCTTTCGAAGTTCTCGCGGTTCCTCTTCCTGGTGGCCGCCATCCTGACCACATTCGTCTTCGCAATGAACATTGTCCTGTCACGCCCCCTGATCGAGGCGCTGCTCTTCTCGTTGGCCATCGCAGTGGGTATCGCCCCAGAGATGATGCCCGCCATCGTGACCATCAGCCTCGCGTCAGGGTCCAAGGCGCTCGCGGCGAAGAAGGTACTCGTAAAACGCCTAGTCGCGATAGAAGACCTCGGCAACATCGAGATCCTCTTCACGGACAAGACGGGAACGCTCACCGAGGGATCGATCACCTTCGAGCACGCTCTGGGACAGGATGGCTCGCAGGGTGACCGTCCGTGGCTGCTCGGTCTTGTCTGCAACGAAGCCACGCTTAGCGAGAACGGCCCCACCGGCGGGAACTCGCTCGACCAGGCCCTTTGGGCGGCGCTCGACGGCGCGGCGGCGAACCCCCTCGCGAGCGCAGCCGCGGAGTTCAAGCACAAGGCAATCCTGCCCTTCGACCACGAACGCCAACTCGTCTCCGTGCTCGTGGAGGACGGCTCCGGAGTAACCCAGATCATCACCAAGGGTGCCCCGGAAGTCGTGCTCGATCGCTGCGAACAGGTGAGTGACGCCACGCGAACGCTCTTGCAGGAACTCTTCTCCGAGGGCGAACGCGTCATCGCGATTGCCAGCCGGTCCTGCCCCGCGGACACGAGGACCCTCGGCGCCGATGACGAGCACGGCCTCGTCTTCGAGGGGTTCTTGACCTTTGCTGACCGCGTGAAGGATGACGCCGGCGAATCCCTAGCGAAGCTCGAGCGACTGGGCGTCGAGGTGAAGATCATCACCGGCGACAACGGACTCGTCGCCGCCAAAGTCTGCTCGCAGATCGGCCTCGTGAGCACGGGCCTCTTGAACGGCGTCGATATCGAGCCAATGAGCGACGACGATCTGGCGAGGGCGATTCTCCAGACGACCGTGTTCGCTCGAATCAGCCCGGATCAGAAGTCGCGAATCATCAAGGTTGCGCGCCGCACGGGCAAGGACGTTGCCTACCTGGGCGACGGCGTGAACGACGCGGTGGCCCTGCACCACGCCGACGTGGGAATTTCGGTGGACTCGGGGACCGACGTCGCGAAGGACGCCGCCGACGTGGTCCTGCTCGACAAGGACCTCGGGGTGCTCGCCGAAGGCGTCACCGAAGGTCGAAGGATCTTCTCCAACACCATGAAGTATGTGCTCATGGCCACCTCATCCAACTTCGGGAACATGTTCAGCGCCGCCGGAGCATCCGCGTTCCTCTCCTTCCTGCCGATGCTCCCTTCGCAGATCCTGCTCAACAATCTGCTCTACAACGCCGGCCAGCTGGTGATACCGACCGACCGGGTCGACGCCGAGACGCTCACTCGCCCCGCGGCGTGGGACATGAAGTTCATTCGAAGATTCATGTCGATCTTCGGCCCCATCAGCTCGATCTTCGACTTCGTGACCTTCTGGGTGATGCTCTCGGTGCTGCACGCCGACCACGTCGAGTTTCGAACCGGGTGGTTCGTCGAATCAATCGCCACCCAGACACTCATCGTGTACATCATTCGAACGAGACGGGTGCCCTTCTTCAAGAGCCGGCCGAGCCTCGCGATGATGGCCGTGCCCACTGGCGCGGCGCTCGTCGGAGCCGTGCTTCCGTTCACCGGGCTCGCCCACCTCCTCGGATTCACTCCGCTGCCCGGGATCTTCTTCCTCTGGCTCTTCGCGATGGTCGTGGTCTACCTCGTCCTGGTCGAGGTCGCCAAGACGTACTTCTATCGTTCAATACGGGCGCGCGCGCCGCGCGCCGTCAGTCCCGTCCAGCGCGTCGAGCGCCAGATACGTCGGCGCGCATCGCGCTTCGTCGGGCACGAGGCTCCGGGCTTGCGCCGCTCCTCGAACAGGAAGAACTAGATGCTCGACCTCGTCGAGCGACCGGTTCCTTCCCCGCTCGACATCCGGGCCGCGAAGGCGATCGGGATGAGGGTCAGGAGCACGACCCCCACGACCACCGCATTCACCTCGGGGAGCTGCTGACCGAGTCGGATAGCGCCGAAGATCCACAGGGGGAGGGTGTTCTGCGCACCCGCGGTGAACGTGGTGACGATCACCTCGTCGAAGCTCAGGGCGAAAGCGAGCAGCCCCCCCGCGATGACGGCCGTCGAGATCGTCGGCAACGTCACCAACCGAAAGGTTTGGAGAGGACTCGCACCGAGATCGGCTGAGGCCTCCATCAGCGACGTCGACGTTCGTCGCAAGCGCGCGACGACGTTGTTGAACACGACCACGATGCAGAAGGTGGCGTGGCCGATCACGATCGTGTAGATGGAGAAGGGAATCCCCACCAGATTGAAGGCAGACTGCAGGGCGAGTCCAGTGACGATGCCGGGCAACGCGATCGGCAGCACGAGCAGGAGCGATACCGTGTCGCGACCGAAGAATCTGTATCGATGTATCCCGAAGGCGACCATGGTGCCGAGAATGAGCGCGATCGCGGTCGCGAGCACTCCGGCCTTCACGCTCAGCCAGAGAGCGCTTCGAACCGCGGGGTCGTGCCAGGCCACAGAGAACCAGTACGTCGTCCAGTGATGAATCGGGAACGTCTGCACATTCGAGGCGTCAAAGGCGAACAGCAGAATCACGAGGAGCGGTGCTATGAGAAAGAACACGACGCAGGCCGCGAAGGTCGCCAAGCCCGCCCGAGTAAAACGCGAGAGCTTCATAGCGCCTCGAATGCGCCGGCGAATCTCGCCAGCAGCAGGTAGATAGCCATGATCGCGATGGACACGAACGCCAGCGCGGCGGCGAACGGAAGGTTGCCGCCGTTGAGCGCGCTGTCGTAAATGGCGTTTCCTATGAAATCGGAGTTCGAGCCGCCGATGAGCAGGGGCGTGATGAAGTCGCCGAGCGTCAACGAGAAGGTGAAGATCGAACCGGCGACGATTCCGGGCAGGACCATTGGCAAGAGGACCCAGCGAAAGGTGATCCACGAGCCAGCGCCGAGGTCCGAGGACGCTTCCAGGAGCGAGTCGGGTACCCGCTCGAACGCGCCGTAGATGGGAACGATCATGAACGGCAGCCACAGGTAGCTGAACACGATCCACATCGCGATGTTGGTGTACGCGATGTGCGTCGGCGGAATCCCGAGCTTGGATTCGATGCCGGGCAGCACCCCCTTGTTCGACAGGATGTTGATCCAGGCGTAGACCTTGGCGAGATAGCTCGCCCAAAGAGGCATCAGCAAGAGTCCCAGCAGTAACTGGCGCCATCGGCGGCTCACGACCTTGGCCAGAAAGAAGGCGAACGGCAACGCCAGCAGGATGTCCGTGATCGTCACCGCGATCGCCATCAGCAACGTGCGCAAGATGATCGATCCGTACACCGATTGGGTGAGTATCTGCGAGAAGTTCGACCACGTCCATTGGTAGACAACGTTGCCGGTCAATGAGTTCACTGTGAAGAACGCGGTGACGAGCATCACCACCAGCGACGCGAGGTAGATCACCAAGAACCACAGCAGCGGGGGCGAAAGCGTGAGGACGCCACGAAGCCAGGGGCGGCGCCAAAGCGCCGCCCCTACCCGCTGGCGAAGTCCTCTATCGGACAAGGCGTCTCCTAGCCAATGATCTGCGTCCAGGCCTGTTGCCACTGAGTGAAGTCGACACAGTTCGACTTGCCGTTATCGCAAGTGGAGAGTGGGGTCTTCCAGAACTTGATGGTCGAGAAGTACGACTCAGGAGCATTGGCGTGGTATGCGGCGCAGCCACCCTTTTGGAGGGTGTTCATGATCGAGCACGCCTGGGTGTTCGCAGGTGTCTCGCCGAAGTAGATCGCCTCTTCGGCTTGAACCTTCGGTGTCGAGGCGTACGCCATCCACTTGTAGGCGCAGTTCGGGTGCGGCGCGTTGGTGGCGAGGAGCCAGGTGTCCGCCCACCCGGTCGCGCCTTCGCTCGGGATGGTGTCGGCGACCTTCGCGCTGGCGGCTTGGAGGGTGTTGGTCTGGTACGGCCACGCGGCGCCGGCAACTACCTCACCGTTCTGGAACAACGAAATCTCCTGGCTGGCGAGGTCCCAGTACTTCTTGATCAGGGGGTGCTGGGCCTTCAGCAAGTTTACCGCCGCGGTGAACTGGGTCTGGGTCAATTCGTAAGGGTCGGTGATCCCGAGGCTCGGCTTTTCCTTTGATAGGTACAGCGCGGCGTCGGCGATCTGAATGGGGTTGTCGGGAACGGTGATCTTTCCCTTGTACGCCTTGTTGTAAAGGACCGACCACGAAGTTGGCGCGGTCTTGAAGGTCTTGGTCGAGTACAGCAGGACGTTCGGCCCGAACTCGTAGCTCACGCCGTAGTGAACGCCATTGATGGTGTTGAACGACGGCGACTTCAGGAACGGACGGAACTGGCTCGATGATGGAATGAGCTTCATGTTCACGGGCTTCACGTTGCCGCCGTAGATCAAGCGAAGGTCGGCGTCGCCCGAGGCCGACACCAGGTCGTACTGGTGTCCCCCGCCGTTCGCCATGAGCGACACCATCTCGCTCGAGGAGCCGGCGTACTTGACGTTCACCTTGCAGCCAGTCGACGCGGTAAACGGCTTCACCCACTGGGGTTGGGCGTAGCCCTCCCACGCGATGAGGTTGAGGGTTCCCTCGCCCTTACCCACTGACTGGAGGGGCTTGACACCCTGGGTCGGTGGCGCGCTCGTCGCGGCCGTGGCCGAACCGCCGAGGGCCGCCGGGACGACGACGAGACTGAGGACGAGCGCAACGGCGCTGCCGCTCGCCCACCTTCGGAACCGTGAACTGTTCATGATGCTCCTTCTTTCATTGTCCCTACTGGATCTCAGTTGCGGACATGGTCTTCAGAGGAAAAGCGTCGGCGACGTTCCACGACGCCGTGACAACATCGCCCGGTGCGAATCGTCCATGCTCGCCGTCCGTCGAGCGGTTCTGCTGCACGGCGGTGATAAGCCGTCCGTCGTCCAGTTGCACCGTGTAACGCGTGACCATCCCGAGGTAGGCAACGTCGGCCACGTGGCCGGCGGCACCCTCGCGGTCCGCAGCGACCGACCCCGTCGAGAGTTCGACCTTCTCGGGTCGAAGGACTGCTCGGCCGTGTTGGGTCGTGATGACGTTCGAAGTGCCGACGAATCCCGCGACGAACTCCGTCGCCGGCTGCTCGTACACGTCGACCGGATGTCCGATCTGCTCGATCTGGCCGTCGCGAAACACCGCCAAGCGGTCGCTCATGGTGAGCGCCTCCTCTTGGTCGTGCGTGACGTAGATGAAGGTGATGCCGATTTGGCGTTGAATGCGCTTGAGCTCCACCTGCATCTCCTGGCGCAACTTCAAGTCGAGCGCGCCCAGCGGCTCATCCAAGAGCAGCACCTCGGGCTCGTTGACGATGGCCCTCGCCAGCGCGACACGCTGACGCTGCCCACCAGAGAGCTGCGCCGGCTTCCGATCGGCGAATTCGGTCATGCGAACCATCTCCAGCGCCGCCCGCACCCGGCTCTCGCGCTCGCTTCGGGCTACCTTTCGAACGCGCAGCCCGTAGGCGACGTTTCCTGCGACCGTGAAGTGGGGGAAGAGCGCGTAGTCCTGGAACACGGTGTTGACGCCGCGCTGATAAGGGGGCCTGTTCGTGACGTCGACGCCGCGCAGCGAGATCGAACCCGCATCCGGAACCTCGAATCCGGCGATGAGCCGCAAGAGGGTGGTCTTGCCCGAACCAGAGGGGCCGAGCATGGTGAAGAACTCACCCCGCGCGATGTCCAGATCAACTTCACGAACGGCCGCGTGGTCTCCGAAGTGCTTCGATACGCCGCGAAGCACAATCCCGTCCTGGCTGGCAGTGGAAGGAGAAACGGGCACAGTCAAACTCGACATCTTCCTAATTTTCCCCAAACATAAGAGGAAGACTACACCGCCAAAATCACACGAGCCGACTGAGCCGACCTCCGACTATCACTTACCTCAACAAGGTCCGATCATCCTGATGGTGAGCTTCATCCTCATAGTCGCCATCCCCCATCGAACGACGCGGACACGACTCCAGGTGACGGAGGATCAGTGACATCGATGCGCGGGAGACCGTGAAACCGAGCTGGGCCGTTGCGAATCGAACCGGTGACTTACGCCGACGTGCGCCGCGCTCTTGGTCGTCGGACCAACGGCACGTTCGACGGGCCTTCTCCGACGACCAAGAAGCCTCGCCTCGCCAGAGGATCCGGACAGCCGCCAGGCTGTCCCTAACGAAGGGCCGCGTCGAGCGTAATGGTCGTCCCGGTCAGCGCCTTGCTCACCGGGCACTGGGCCTTGGCGTCGTTGGCGACCTTCTTGAAGCCCTCTTCATCCATGCCCTCCACGGTTCCTCGCACGACGATTTCGATGTTGGAGATTCTGAAGCCACCCGCCGGGTCCGGCGAGAGCGCCACCGTCGCGTCGACCTCAAGTCCGACCGGCGTGCCACCGCCGGCGGCGATCAGGGCCGAAAGCTGCATCGCGTAACACGAAGAGTGAGCGGCGGCGATCAGCTCCTCGGGGCTCGTGGTGCCGGACGCATCATCGGCGGCGCGCTTGGGAAAGGAAACGTCGTACGCGCCCGCACCACTGCTGGTGAGCGTGACGTGACCGGAACCATCCGGCAATCCGCCGGTCCAACTGGTGTGAGCACTTCGCTTGGGCATCAATCCTCCTAGATAGCTTTTGGCTCAGTGTAAGGGGGCAAGCAGGCGCCGCGCCCTCGTCACCGCGCGGCGCCTAACTCGCTGGAGGATACGGCACAGCATCGAAGGGGCCCGAACCAAAGAGCGAACTATTGGATCCGTTCACCCTGGTGTAGTGGCCGTTTCGGATCCGGTACGCGGAGATCGCGACCGGTGCACTCTTCCACGTGCCACCCGCGCAGTCCGGCGTGCAGTCGTTCCACGACCCGACGCCGGTGGCGGCAGCCGTGGCACTGCCCCAGTTGCTCCAATGCAGATCCTTCACCATCGTGTTTGCGTCGGCGCACGTGAGCACGAGCGTGGAAGGCGCGGTCGAACTATGGCTGGAGCAATCAAAGATGGTGATCGAACTCATGTGAGCCTGGTGCCAGGACAACAGTCCCGCTCCTGCCGAGGCGATGGTCAATACGAAGAGGATCAGGTAAGGGATTGAGCGACGCACGTTTGAATAATACGTCCATTTCAACAAGCCGCGACTAGGGACTTTCGTAATCAAGGGGCTCGAAGGGGCCTTGCTGGCCGTGGTAGCGACCATTGAAATGCACCTTCGTTACAGTTGTCACTAATGGCACGCACGAGGATCCGCCCAACATCAAGCTTTCGCAAGTCCGAACTCCTGACGACGATGATCGTCGGGCTCTTGGCGCTCGCCGCCCTGGTAGTGGGTTCACATTTCCAGAGGTTTCACGCCACCTCGTCGCACGCAAAACTCATCGAGTGGATTTCGGCGCTGATTCTCCTGGTTTCGGGGATACTGGCGGTTCGACGTGTCGCCGCGATCCTCGGACGTATCATTACCCGCCAATCGGTGAAATCGGCCGGGGCCGCGGTCCGTCTCGTCGCGACGGGCCTTGGCTACGTAATAGTGCTCTTTGCGATCTTTGCGGTAATCGGTGTCTCGGCCCAACGTCTGCTCATCGGCGCCGGCGTCGCTGGTGTCGTGCTCGGCATCGCGGCCCAACAAAGCCTGGCCAATATCTTCGCGTCGCTGGTTCTTCTCTTCGCCCGGCCGTTTGGCGTAGGTGACCACATCCGTATACGTTCAGGAATGATTGGAGTTCTCGACGCCTGGGTCGAGGGCATCGGGCTCACCTACGTGACCGTACGCACCGAAGACGGAATACTCATGATTCCCAATTCCGCAATGCTCGCATCGGGAATTGGCCAGCTCGCGACGGACTCGGAGAAGACCATCGAACACGGGGACTGACTCAAGTCCAAAGCTTGGTTTGAGTCGTGCCGCACGGAAACTGATCGAACTGCGTGATTCATCACGTTTCCGGGCATCGGGAAATTAAGAATGTTGTAAAGGGTGTCGACTGAACCGCCATTCCTTGGGGGAACAGAATGTTCCTCCTTATACTTGGAACTGGCGCAGGTATCAGGCGAAACGAATCCTCGATTTCTACTCTGCTCATCTCGCCATCTCAACTTCGAAGCAAGTCTTAGATAGCGGAGCACCACATGAAGTTCCCACGCGCAGCACTCCTGATCGCCTCGTTGGTGACCGTGTCGTTTGCCGTGCCGGCCTACGCCGCCACCGACCCTGCGTGGCACGGCGCCAGACACGCCGCGCTTCCCACCGGCGCAACAGGCGTGTACGACGGGTTCCTCCCGTATCTGTCCTGCCCGTCGGCCAGGAACTGCGTGGCCGGAGGCGTGTACGTCGGCTCCGCCGGCAACGATCTCGGGCTGCTTCTCAATGAGGTCAAAGGCGTGTGGCGGTCGCCAACACCGTTGACGCCACCGGCGAATGCGGTGGTGAAGGATGGCGTGTCGATTTCGGGCATCTCGTGCGGATCGGTGGGGCGATGCAGCGCGGCGGGAACTTACTACGACGCGGCGCTGAACCAGTTGAGCTTCATCGCCGATGAAGTGGGCGGCAAGTGGCTCGCGGCGAAGGAGGTCGCGCTGCCCGTCAACGCCATTAAGAGCAACCAGGCGTCGGCGCTGCGTTCGGTCTCGTGCAGCTCGCCGGGCTACTGCAGCGCGGTGGGCACCTATGACGTCGCCGCCAGTCCTTCTCCCATGATCGAGGGTTTCGTCGTGGACGAACTCGGAGGAACGTGGTCGGCGGCCAGAGAGGTCGGGCTTCCCGCCGGCATCGGCGCGAATCCCTACGTATCGCTCAACCAGATCGCCTGCGGGTCCGCCGGCAACTGCAGCGCGGTGGGCTCGTACATCGACGCCAACAACGTCACCCACACGCTCGTCGTGAACGAGGTCGCCAGGTCCTGGAGGCCCGCGATCTCCACGTCGCTGCCGGGAAATGCCAGCAGCTTCGCGGGAGCAGCCCTAAGCGAGGTGGCGTGCGCGAGCGCCGGCAACTGCAGCGCCGTGGGGACCTACAACGCAACGGGCGCGGGTGTCGAAGCCCTCGTCGCCAACGAAGTCCACGGCGCGTGGGCCCGGGCGAGTGAGCTCAGAATGCCCGCTGGCGCCGGGGTGAATCCCCAAGTGCTCCTCTTCGGATTTCAAGGAATTTCCTGCGCAACGCCGGGAAACTGCGCCACCGGCGGCCAGTACCTGGACAAGACGAGCAAGTACCAAGGGTTCCTCGTGAACGAGACGAGCGGCAGGTGGCAGGCTTCGAGCGAACTTGCCCTGCCCGGCGGAGCCACGCAAACCAGTCACAACGGAGGCGTCGTTTCGCTGTCGTGCCAGTCGCCCGGCAACTGCAGCGCGGGCGCCGCCTACCTTGACGCGGCCGGAAAGTACCAGGCGATGATCGTCAACGAGACCGGGCACGTCTGGAGGGCCGCCAGCAGGCTCGCCCTGCCATCCAACGCCGGCGGCGTGGGCATCGGGGGCGGCGTCTACGCCCTCGTATGCCAGAAGAGCGGCGTCTGCGATGCCGTCGGGAGCTACTTGAGCGACGCGACCAACTATTCGGCCTTCACGGTGGGCGCGTCGTAGCTCGCCTCTGGCCATCGGTCGTCCCCTACCAAGCTGCTCTTTCGCACGAGATTTGAACGCCTGAGAGTCGATCAGGACTATTTGTCCTCTTTTGGCGAAGAACTCAAAAAGTTTCATTCAATTACCACCTTTCGATAGCGCGACTTTCACCTTGCGGTAACCCAACCTCTTTACGTTGGCCTCATGACACGTGATCGACTGCGCTCTCCCCGACCAATCCGATCACGTGTCGTGTTCGTTGCCTTCGGCCCTGTTTCTCAACGAGGTTGCCGTGGCTGATCCCGAGGGCCGCAGCGTGGTGATGGTCGTCGAAGACGAAGAGAGCTACCAGGACGCCCTCAACATCGGGCTCACCGTCGAGGGCTTCGTCGTGGTGGCGGCGAGCACCATTACCCAGGCCCGCGAGGTGATGAGCAACTTCAAACCCGACCTGGTCCTGCTCGACGTGATGCTTCCCGACGGCTCGGGCATCGACTACTGCCGCGAGATCTACGACACCTCCCGGATTCCCGTCATCATGGTGTCGGCGCGAACCTCTGAGGTCGACGTCGTGCTCGGCCTCGAGATCGGCGCCGCGGACTACGTGACGAAGCCGTACCGTCTTCGCGAGTTGGTCGCACGCATGCGAGCAGTCCTTCGACGGCCGGTGACCAACACCGACGACGAGATCATCACCTTCGGCGACCTGCGCATCGACTTCATCCGCCGGACCGTCACCCGACGGGGAATCGAGATCGAACTCAGCCGCAAGGAGTTCGATCTCCTGGCGCTCTTCGCCTCACGCCTCGGCCAGGTGGTGACCCGCGAGGTCTGCCTCGACACGCTGTGGTGGGGCCTTGAGCTCTCCGACACCCGAACCCTCGACACCCACGTCAAGCGCCTGCGCCAAAAGATCGAGGACGATCCCGGCAATCCAGGCCACCTCATCACCATCCGCGGGGTGGGCTTTCGCCTCGACGCTTAGTCTGTCCCTATGCAAATTGGCGACCTCGTTACCGACTTCGCACTGCTCGATCAAGCCGGGACGCCACGCACGCTCTCCACGCTCCTCGAGTCGGGCCCGGTGGTGCTCTTCTTCTACCCTGCCGCGATGACCAAGGGCTGCACCAAGGAGTCCTGCTACTTCCGGGACTTGGCGTCGGAGTTCGCGGCCCTCGGCGCGCAGCGCGTCGGTATCTCCATGGACAGCGTCGACCGTCAAGCCCAGTTCACGTCGCAGAACAACCTGGACTACCCCCTGCTCGCCGACACCGACGGCGTCGTCGCGAAGCAGTTCAACGTGAAGCGGGCCGTCGACTTCCTGAAGGTGAAGCGGACGACGTTCGTCATCGGTCAGGATCGGCGGGTGATCGACATCATCACCAGCGAACTGAACATGAACGTCCACGCCGAGCGCGCCTTGGAGGCGCTGGCAAAGCTGAAGCCCTAGCCCGCCAAGAGCGCGGTAGCCGGGTCCTGAAGGAACCTGCCAATGTGCGAGAGCACCGCTGACGCCATGGCCCCGTCCACCTGACGGTGGTCGAAGGACATCGCGATCTCCACCACGTGGCGCACGACAACTGCGTCGTCGACGACCCATGGCGCCTTCGCAATCCGGCCCATGGCGAGGATCGCCCCCGTGCCCGGAGGCAAGATGGGCACCGCGGCGTCCACGCCGAAAGGACCCACGTTGGTGATCGACAACGTCGTGCCGATCATCTCGTTCGGTGTCGTGGTCCCGTTGCGGGCCTTGTCCACGAGCACGTTCAGCGCCTCGGCCATTCCAACGAGGTCCAGCTGATCGGCGCCCTTGATATTGGGCACGATGAGACCTCGCGGCGTGTCAGCGGCGATTCCCAGATTCACGCAGCGACGAACAACTACCTCGTTGGTCGATGAGTCGAAACTGGAGTTGATGCCCGGATAATGACGAGCGGCGTCACATACCGCCAGCGCGATGATCGTGAGCGGCGAGAGTCGCAGGCCCGCCATATTGGGGTGCTTCTTCAACGCGGCCAGCAGTTCGACGGTCTTGGTCGCGTCAACGCGAACCCACACCGCGGCGTGGGGGGCGCTGAACGCGCTCTGCACCATGGCGTCGGACATCGAGCGAAGTACGCCCTTCACGGGGATGCGCTCCTCCTTCGGCCCGCTCGACCACGATTCGAGATCACGGCCCACGAATCGCGACGTCGTATTCGGACCCGTGATCGGCACGCTGGCCCGAGATGGCGCGACGTCGAGCGCACCCGCCGGGTTTCCCACGGCGCGCTCGACGTCGCCGCGGGTGATCAAGCCGTCACGGCCCGAGCCGGTCAGCGAGCTCAAGTCGATGCCGTGCTGCTTGGCGTAGAGGCGAACCGGTGGCGTGCTGCGAGGGGCGCTGTCGGAACTGACGAGTGCGACGGCCGCCGGCGACGGCGAGGATAACGGCCCGGCGCTGCCGGTGCGCCGGTGCTTGCGGGTGGCCAGTGCGTCCTCGTTGGCGACGCCGTAGCCAATCAATACCGCCTCGCGGCCCTCACCGACCGGCGCCTCACCATTACGCGGTTCAGGCGTCGAGGCGCCTGCCCCACCGTCCACCTCAAACGTGATGAGCGGCTTGTGCACTTCCATCACGTCACCCACGTCACCGTGCAGCGCCAATACTCTTCCCGCGCACGGGCTCGGCAACTCAACCGTTGCCTTGGCGGTCTCGATGTCCACGAGCGGCTGATTCAGGATGACGACGTCACCGACTTTCACCTTCCAGGTGACGATCTCTGCCTCGACGAGTCCTTCGCCGACGTCCGGTAGGAGGAAGATTTCCTGGCTCAACTTTCAAATCCCATCACTCGGTCAACCGCGTCAAGGATGCGGTCGACAGACGGTCGGTAGTCATCTTCGATCCGCGAGGGAGGATACGGAACGTGGTAGCCGCTCACGCGTATCCCCGGGGCCCGAAGCGAGTAGAAACAACGCTCCGTGAGTTCCGCCACGATCTCGGATCCGACCGATGCCGTGCGCGGCGCCTCTTGAACGACCACCAGGTGACCGGTCTTTTCCAGGGACTTGATCATCGGCGCGAAGTCGAGCGGCGCGATTGATCGGGCATCGATCACTTCCATCGATACGCCCTCGGTCGCGGCGGTCGCGGCGGCGCGAAGGATCGTCTTCACGCTCGAGCCGTAACCGATGGCCGTGACGTCGTTTCCCTCGCGGCGGACCACGGCGTCGAAGAGTCCGTGCGGCGCGTTGTCGAGATCGACTTCGCCCTTCTCCCAGTAGCGGCTCTTCGGTTCGCAGAAGATGATCGGGTCGTCGTGCTCGACTGACTGCTGGATCATCCAGTAAGCGTCGTTAGGGGTCGAGCACGACACCACGCGCAGTCCGGCCGTGTGGGCGAAGTACGCCTCCGGACTCTCCGAGTGGTGCTCGATGGCGCCGATGCCGCCCTGGAAGGGCAGGCGAATCACGAGCCCCAAGGTGTACACACCTTCCGAACGCTTGCGCAGTTTCGCCACCTGGGAGACGATCTGGTCGAACGCGGGATAGACGAAACCGTCGAACTGTATCTCGCACACCGTGCGGTACCCACGAATAGCGAGGCCCACCGCGGTGCCGACGATGGCCGACTCCGCGAGCGGTGCGTCGATGACGCGGTCCTCGCCGAAGTCCTTCTGCAGCCCGTCGGTGATGCGAAACACGCCGCCGAGCTTGCCGATGTCCTCGCCCATGAGAAGGACCTTCTTGTCCTTCTCCATCGCGCGGCGAAGCCCCTCGTTGAGCGCCTTCGCCATCGTCATGGTCGTCGTGGCCATCAGCGTGCACCTCCGCTGATCCCGAGTTCGATCATCTCACGGCGTCCCTCTTCGATGAGCGGGTGCGCGTCGGCGTAAGCGTTGTCGAACATCGTGATGGGGTCGGGGCGGCCCATGGCCAGCACGTCGTCGCGCAGCTTCAGCGCCATCGCGTCCGCCTCGGCGGCGACCTGGCCGAACACCGCGCTCTTGACGTTGTGCCCTCGCACGAGCAGGGCCTTTACGCGCTCGACGGGATCACGGTGCTTCCACACCTCGACCTCCGCGTCAACTCGATAGCGCGTCGGGTCGTCCGACGTCGTGTGCGCACCCATGCGGTACGTGAATGCCTCGATCAACGTCGGACCGCCGCCCACGCGCGCATTCTCGAGTGCGCGCTTGGTGACTTCGTACACGGCCAGCACGTCGTTACCGTCAACACGGATCCCGGGGAATCCGAATCCTTGAGCGCGCCGGTAGAGGGGGACTCTGGACTGGAGCGTAGAGGGCGTCGAGATTCCCCACTGGTTGTTCTGGCAGAAGAACACGACGGGAGCGTTGAAGGATGCGGCCCAGACGAAGGACTCAAGCACGTCGCCCTGGCTCGACGCCCCGTCACCGAAGAACGTCATCACGGCCTCTTCGGCACCGTCGCGTTGAACGCCCATGGCGTAGCCAACGGCGTGTAGTGCCTGATTACCGAGGACAATCGTTGGAAGGGCGTGACGGTACCTCTGGGGATCCCAGCCACCGTTGCTCACCGCGCGAAACACGCGCAGCATGTCTTCTGGCGGCACACCCCGGCACCATGCGACGCCGTGCTCGCGATACGAGGGAAACGTGAAATCCATCGGGGCCAGTGCTCGACCGGCGCCGATCTGCGCGGCCTCTTGGCCCTGGACCGGAGCCCAGAGGGCCAGTTGCCCCTGGCGCTGCAAAGAAGTCGACTCGTTGCAGAGACGGCGAACGATCACCATGTCGCGATACAGACCGAAGATCTCTTCGTCGCTCAGCGAACTTTGATACTGAGGATGCGAAACCCGCTCGCCTTCGGGTGAAAGTAGCTGGACCAGTTCCTCGTCGATCATCGACTCTCCTTAGACCACCAACCCCTATGGAACCATAGTCTCCTACGATGAACGGGTGCCCAGGCTCTTCGTCGACACGCGACCCCTGCGGGAGAATCGCGACTTCCGTCTCCTGTACTTCGGACAGTTAGTCTCTCTACTCGGCAGTAACCTGACGATCGTCGCCGTTCCCTATCAGGTGTACCACGAGACCCATTCGAGCCTGTGGGTCGGACTCGCGAGCGGCATCCAACTCCCCTTCCTCATCGCGGGCTCGCTCTGGGGTGGCGCGATGGGCGACCGTCTCGACAAGCGGACTCTCCTCGTGCTGGGATCGCTCGTCTCGGCGTTACTGAGCGCCGGACTCGCGCTCAACGCGCAGCTCCATCACAGCCACCTGGAGGTCCTGCTCGCCCTCGCGGCGGTGGCGGCCGGAGTGGCGGGCTTCGTTGGTCCGATTCGCAGCGCCGCGATTCCCAAGATGGTGAAGCCCGACCAGCTGATCGCGGCGTATTCGCTCAATCAAATCCTGATGAACCTGGGAACCGTCCTCGGTGCGGCGCTCGCCGGAGTCCTGCTCGCCGCCGTGGGACTCTCGTCGTGCTACGCCATCGACGCGCTGACCTTCGTCGCCTTGGCGGGCTTCACCCTCTTCATGTCAGCGATGAAGCCGAGTGGCGAGCATACGGGCACCGCCATGCTGCGAGCGATTGGCGACGGGTTCCGCTACGTGCGCACGAACGCCATCGCCCAGGCGGTCTATCTCGCCGACCTGAACGCCATGGTCTTCGGGCTACCCCGCGCGCTCTTTCCCGCGCTGGCTATTGCGGTGTATCACGGAGGTCCTCGAACCCTCGGTCTCCTTTACGCCGCGTCGAGCGTCGGCGCGCTCGTCATGGCGATCTTCACCGGCTGGATCGACCGCGTGCGTCGACAGGGTCGTCTCATTGCGGTCGTGGTGATGGCGTGGGGAGCCTCGATGGCGCTCTTCGGGATCGTGCACGTGCTGTGGGTTGGGCTCGGATGCCTCGCGTTCGCCGGCGCCACCGACGTCATCTCGACCATTCTTCGCAACTACGTTCTTCAGAATGCGATAACCGACGAGTTCCGAGGTCGAATCTCCTCGGTGCAGATGGCGGTCGTCACCGGCGGCCCACGCCTCGGAGACCTCGAGTCGGGCGTCGTCGCGGGCCTTACCACCGTGGAGTTCTCGATTGTTTCCGGTGGCGTCGCCTGCATTCTCGGTATCCTCGGCTTGATACGTGCGCGTCCGGCGTTCTGGAAGAACGAAGCGGCTAGGCCGACCTGACGGGGATTGACCGGTGCTTGGCGTTGGTGACATTGGCGAGTTGTCCGCACGCCGCGTCGATGGAGCGACCGCGGGTGTTGCGCACCGTGACATTGATTCCCTGCGCCTCGAGACCGTCGCGAAAATAGCGAACGCGATCGGGCGATGATCCTCGAACGAGGTAGCCCGGCGTCGGATTGAGCGGAATGAGATTAACGTGGGCGCGCAGCGAATTGGCGTAGCGCACGAGCTCGTCGAGGGCCTGATCCGTGTCGTTCACCTGGTCGATCAGGGCCCATTCGAAACTCAACCGGCGCGATGTGGTCTCGATCCAGAACTCGCACGCCTCGTGGAGCCGCTCGAGCGGGTAACGGCGGTTGAGGGGCACCAGTTCGTTCCGTGTCTCGTTGTTCGCCGCGTGCAGGCTCACCGCCAGCGTCAGCGGCAAGCCTTCCTTCGCGAGGCGCTCGATCGCCGGGGCGACGCCGACGGTGGAGACCGTGAGATGGCGCGCGGAGAGCCCGCGATACTCGTGAAGCCGCTTCACCACGTTCACCGTCACGTTGTAGTTCGCGAGCGGCTCCCCCATGCCCATGAACACGACGTTGGAGAGCCGACGAGGCGACGCCGCGCGCGCCGCGAACATGACCTGTTCGAGAACTTCACCGGCGCTCAGATGGCGGGTGAATCCGGCCTGTCCGGTCGCGCAGAACGTGCAGCCCATCGCGCAGCCGGCTTGGGACGAGACGCAGACCGTCACCCGGTCCTCGTAGCTCATCAAGACCGTCTCGATGGTCGAGCCGTCGTTCAATCGAAAAACCCACTTGCGGGTGGCGCCACGATCGCTCTCGACGTCGTTCACCACTTGAAGACCCGGCGCGAACTGCTCGCTCAAGCGAGCGCGCAGGGCCTTCGGGATGGTCGTGATCCCGCCGATCTCCTGAGCCTCTTCCCAGAGGCCGTGCCACACCTGATCAACGCGGTAGCGCGGTTCGCCCGCCAGCAGTTCGGACAACTCTTCCTTGCTGTATTCGTAGGCGGACGGCATACCTTCACGCTAGGACACGAAGCACGCCCTTCATTCGCCCAATTTACCCACGTCCTTCCCGCCTCTTAGCGAGTGGCTCCATTCTTAGCGAACCCTTCGCCGCGCCTTGACGGACTTTTGACCAGGGGCGGGACACTTGATTCAGGTAACCAACCAGAAAGAAGGACATCATGTTCACAGCTATCTTCTCCGTCAGCCTCATTACCCTCGCCATCGCATTCGGCGTCGCAATCCCGTGGCTCGGGCTCCACTTCGAGCTCATGCACCAGCGCAAGCGCGACCACGAAGCGACCACGAGAGCGCACCTCGCGACCATCGAGGACCACGAAGCGACCATCGGCGCCTACCGCCAGGTGCTCGGCTTCACCATGGACGAGCTTCAGGCCATCCCGCAAAAAGGCTGATTGTCGGGCGGATTCGAGAGCGGTTGATGGGTTGATCTTCCGCCCTCGTTTTGTCTGCTTTACTCAAGTACGGTCTGGCAGACCTTTGCCGACCCTAAGACAGGAGTATCCATGGAACTCAAGAACACATCGGCCGTCGTCACCGGCGGGGCGTCGGGCCTCGGTGAGGCCACCGCGCGACTGCTCGCATCGCGCGGCGTGAAGGTGGTCGTCGCCGACCTCAACGACGACCGCGGCAAGCAAGTCGCGAAGGAGATCGGCGGAACCTACGTCCACTGCGACGTCACGAACACCGACCAGGTCATCGAAGCCATCGAGGCCGCCAAGGCCATGGCCCCGATCTGGAGCGCAGTGAACTGCGCGGGCATTGGGTGGGCTACGCGCACTATTGGCAAGGACGGCGAGTACTCGTCGGCCCACGACCTCGACCTCTACAAGAAGGTCATCGAAATCAACCTCGTCGGCACGTTCAACGTTTGCCGCCTGGCGGCAACGGCGATGAGCCACAATACGCCCGACGTCGACGGCATGCGCGGCGCCATCGTGAACACCTCGTCGGTCGCGGCCGAGGACGGACAGATCGGCCAGGTCGCCTACTCCTCGTCCAAGGGCGGCGTCGTCGGACTCACCTTGCCGCTGGCCCGCGACATCGCACCGATCGGCGTTCGCGCCAACTGCATCCTGCCTGGACTGATCGACACGCCCATTTACGGCACTGGCCCCCAGTCCGATGAGTTCAAGGCCCGCCTCGGCGCCGGCGTGCTCTTTCCCAAGCGTCTCGGCTACTCCGAGGAGTTCGCGTCGCTCGCCGTCGAGTTGCTCTCCAACAGCTACATGAACGCCGAATCGATCCGCATCGACGCCGGCATCCGCATGCAGCCCAAATAGTCAGTCTCCACGACCTGATCGGGGCCCAGCGCTCTCGCCGCGTCCGCCTTCGAAGAGCCTCGACCCCTGGTCACTCACCCTTGAGGTCCCGTCGCGCAAATGCGGCGAGACCCAGGAGGGCCGAGAGCGCGCCGATGGCGACCATCACCGCATTCGTCGTCCAGTCGACGGGCACCGAAGGGGCCGCCGCCATCTGATGGAACATCGAGGTGTCAATCATCCAGTGGTTCACGTTCACGACTCCACTGGTGATCTCGACCAGGAGCGACCATACGAGCACGGCGTAGGTCACGGACACCGCGACTCTCGGCAGCGCCCCGTACACCGCCACACCTACGCCCAAGAGCAGGAGCGCCGGCGGGACGACGTTCATGCTCGCCCCGATCATGGGTGAGAAGCGCACCCCGGCATGGTTGGCCGCGGCGCCCGCCCACGTCGACAGGCCGGCGAGAAGGCCGCCAGCCACCAGGATCCCCGTCGCTAGAGCGACCCGGCACCCGAGCCACGAGGTCCGCGAGAGCGGTCGGACGAGGAGGTACTCAAGCCGGCCGGACGACTCTTCCGTTCTCGTCGCGCTTATCTGTCCGGCGGCGACGAAGCACAGGGCCATCGCCATGACCAGGAGTGCGAAACCGAGATACGCCTCCGCTCCGGTAACCCCGAGCCGCTCAAAGACGAGCTGCATGCTCGGTGAGCTCGTCATGATCTTGCCCCCCGACTTCGCGATGCTGCCGAGCAACAGGCCGTAGGCGATGATCGCCGCGGCCCAGCTCACCAGTGTGGGGCGCATCAGACGCAGCGCCAGGCCGGCCTGTCCCGACAGGAGGCGCAGATGCGCCTTGGAACTCGAACGGTCGGGCAGAGTGCTCGCCCCGAGGTCACGCCGCCCCGCCAGGTAGACAGTGAGGGCGACGGCAGCGGCGGTCAAGACCGCGATGGGAACCAGCGCCAGCGGATTCGGTCTGGTCAGTGGTTGAAGCTCCTCGATCCACCCGAGTGGGCTCAGCCATCGCAACCAGCCGAGGCTCGTGTCCGAATCGGCGACCATGCGAATCGCGTAGCTCGCCCCAAGCAGCGCCGAGGCGTACCCCGACGCCTGGCGCCTCGTGGAGGAGAGCTGACCGGCGAGCGCCCCCAGGGCGCTGAACATCGCGGCGCCAACAACGATCGCGAGCGCCAGGAAGAGCGCCCCGCTCGTGCCCATGCCGATATCTGATCTGCGGCCAGTCGCGACGATGATGACGCCCGACGTGATGAAGAGCACGACCAACCCTGCTGCCATGCCAACGAGCGCTTGAATGGCGGCTCCGCGTCGGGTCGTTTGACCCGCGAGCAGGAGTTCCCACCTCCCGGCGTCCTCCTCGCCTCGCGTCAGCCTCGTGCTGCTCAGGATGCCCCATACCGCTGCAGTGATGGCGAGGACGGCGAGGCACTTCCACGCCGTGTATCCGGGAACCGTATCGAGTTGGGTCGCAGGCCCGACCAGTGCGCTGACGCCGGGGTTGGATCCGAACTCCTGCACCAGGAGTTCGCGCGACGCGACAGTCGGGTAGCTCGTCGCGTAGGCGAGCGCCTGGGTTGCAACGTAGAAGCCAAAGACCAGTCCCCACCCGAACCCCGACCGGACCGCCTTGCGCGCGGTGACACGAGCAATCACCGTGCTCGAGACTGCGCCCGAAGCGCTCGACGCCTCGGATTGAACTTCAGCGAGCATTGCTCGCGTCGCTCTGTCCAGTGGACGCCGAACCGTAGTGGGCGAGGAAGAGCTCTTCGAGTGACGGCTCTCGGCTCAACAGTTCGCGAACCCCGGAGTCGGCGAGCACTCGAAGAAGCGGCTCCACGGTCCCGTTCACTTGACACTTGACCGACGAGCCCAGAACCTCCACCATCGTCACCCCCGGAACGCGTGAGAGGTCCGGGACGGCGCCGTCAAACGTCGCCTCCACCGTCAGCGCGGAAAGATGACGCATCTCGGCCAGTGTCCCCATTTCAACGAGCACGCCCGCGCGCAGGATGCCGATCCGGTCACAGAGCACTTCGACTTCGCTCAGGATGTGCGAGGACAGCAGCACACTCTGGCCGTGCACTCTCGCTTCGGCGATGCACGTTCGAAAAGCCTGCTCCATGAGTGGGTCGAGTCCACTGGTTGGCTCGTCAAGAACCAGGAGGTCCGCCCGCGTCATTAGGGCCGCGACGAGGGATAGTTTCTGACGGTTTCCTTTGGACAGGGCACGGACCTTCTTCGTCACGTCAAGTTCGAAGCGCTCGACCAGCACCTCTCGATACTGGGTATCGACCCGACCCTGAACCTGCCCTAGAAGGTGGAGGGTTTCCGCCCCCGTGAGTGTCGGCCATAGATTCGATTCGCCGGCCACGTACGCCAGGCGCCGATGGCCTTCGACAGTCTGGCTGTGACAGTCCAGACCGAAGATCTCTGCACGGCCGCCGGAAGGTATGAGCAGTCCGAGCAAGAGACGGATCAGTGTGGTCTTGCCCGCCCCATTGGGTCCCAGGATTCCGACGACCTCTCCCTCGCTCACCTCCAGGTCAAGGTCTTTCAAGGCCTCCGTGTCGCCAAACCTCTTGGTCAGAGCAAATGTCTTGATTGCGTGACTCGCCACACGCCCTCCCCGGAGTTGGACATCTCAGTGAGGCAATCCTCCCACGAGCGTGCTGGGAACAAAGGCCTTTCTTCCACCGTCGGATGGAGCCGTGGTCGACGCCACCCAGTTTCTTCCCTCGGAAACGCCCGTCGTGTCACCTTCGTACGCGCGAACCGCGGTCCCTTGATCAAGGGCAGTGGCCGTCACTGGGTTCTTCTTGGGATGTGAGGGTCTTTGGGTGTTCGCCGGAGCGGACTTCTGGTTCGCTGTGGACGTACTTGGACCCTCTCGACCAGGATGCCGCGGCGGCGATCAACAACACGGCGACACCGAAGATGAACGCCGACTTCAAACCCGAGTGGAAGGGAGCGGAGATCAAATTGGGGAAGTATGAGTGCCCGATCAGATCGGTCCGGTTCGCCGGGGAGAGATGCGCGAGGACCCTAGCGCCAACCAGCGACCTGATGGGGTTGTAGCCGAGGAAGGCCGCGAAGAGGATCGACACGGGCGGCAGCCCGCCGATCTTGGTCGCCACCGCCGTAGGCACGCCGTGCACGATCAATCCGTGCGTCAGGGTGACCGACAACGTCGTCGAAAGCCCGATAATCATCAGGGTGAAGAAGATGCCGATCGAGAGCACCTGCGCGGAACTCTGAAACGTCGCGTTCATCCCCCCGCCGGCGCCGCGGTCCCGGGGCGGCAGGCTGTTCATCACCGCGGCCCGGTTCGGCGAGGCGAACGCCCCCATCGAGATTCCAAAGGCCAGCAGGATGGTCGCGAACCCCCAGTACGCGAAGTTCACCGGAAGCATCATCAGGAACACGAACGCCACCGCGGCTCCGAGCATCCCCCCGGTCGCCAGATAGCGGGCGCCAAACTGGTCGGAGAGATAGCCCGACAGCGGCCCCGCAATCAGGAATCCGAGGGTCAGCGGCAGCATCAGTATGCCGGCCCAAAGCGGCGTTCTCGCGAAGCTATAGCCGTGCAAGGGAAGCCAGATTCCCTGCAGCCAGATGATGAGCATGAACATCAGCCCTCCGCGGCCCACTCCGGCGAGGAAGGTCGCGACGGTGCCGGCAGTGAAGGCCTTTATCTTGAAGAGCGGGAGGCGGAACATCGGCTCGGCGACCCGCGATTCAAAGATCGCGAACGCGATCAGGGTTGCGATCCCCACCCCAAGCTCAAGGAGCACGGGCAGGCTGGTCCAGCCCATGGCGTTGCCGTTGGCCGGCTCGATGCCGTAGGTGATGCCGATCATCACCAGGATCAACCCGACCCCGAAGGTCAGGTTGCCAGCCCAGTCAATCTTGGCGCGGTGGCGCTCGCCGAGTTCTTTCAAGTTGATGTACGACCAGATGGTTCCGAGGAGTCCGAAGGGCACCGAGACGAGGAACACGAACCTCCAGTCGATCGCGCCGAGCACCCCGCCGAGGATCAGACCAATGAATGATCCGCTAATCCCCGCGATGTTGTTGATTCCGAGCGCCAGGCCGCGCTGATTCGATGGGAAGGCGTCGGTCAAGATGGCGGCGGAATTGGCGATCAGGAACGCTGCGCCGACCCCCTGAAAGAGGCGCCCGATTATCAGCCAGAGCGCGCCGGACTGACCCGTCAGGGGGTCGACGGTGAGTACCAAGGATGACATGGTGTAGATCACGAATCCGAGGTTGTACATCTTCACCCGGCCGTACATGTCGCCGAGTCTCCCCAGGCTCACCACGAGCACGCTGCTCACGATCAAGAAACCGAGAATCATCCAGAGCAGGTAGAAGCTGTTGCCCGCGGCGAGCGGATTCAGTTTGACCCCGCGAAAGATGTCGGGCATCGCAATCAACATGATCGACGAGTCGATAGTCGCGAGCAGCACTCCGATCGTTGTGTTCGTAAGGACCAGCCATTTGTAACGTGGCGAGACCGCCGGCGGAATCGTCAAGGTCGTTTCTTCCATCACGAGTCAGTGATCCGCCTGATGATGCCCGAAGCAGTTGAGAGGATCTGACGCTCGTCGGGCGAGAGTCCCTGAAGCTTCGCCTTGAGCCACGCGTGGCGGCGGCGGCGGGTCTCTTCGATGAGGGCCACGCCTCGTGAGGTGGCAACCAGTATCACCTTGCGACCGTCCATCGAATCATCCATCCGCTCCACATAACCCGACTGCTCCAGGAAGTTCACCGTCTGATTCATCGACGGGGGCTTGACGTGCTCGTGGTCGCTCAACTCGCCAAGAGTGTGGGGACCATCGCTCACCAACAGATTCAGCACCGATCGGTGGGTGTCGCTGATCTGCTCATCATCCCTCTCAGTTCGCAGGCGTCGGTAGAGCCGCGCAACGGCCGCAGTGAAATCGGAGTTCAACTCTTCGCACGCCACGTCGAGGTCGAAGGACTCCCCACCGGTCTGTCCGGCTGGTTGATGTTCGCTCATGGACCCGTTCAATTATAGTTAGGTAACCTAATTAGGTTACCTAACTATCACGACCGTTGCAAGCTCTCAAGTCCCCCAGATCCGGACACCATCGGTTCCAGTCACGAGGGTGCCTTGCGCAGTGACGTCAGGTTCTTGCCGCGAACGGCCTTGCCCGCTAGATCTCGCGGGCCTCAGCGACGTTGTCAAAGCGGGCAAATTCGCCACGCCAGGTCAGGTGTGCGGTCCGCGTTGGACCGTTTCGGTTCTTTCCGACGATGATCTCGGCCTCGGACTTCTTGTCGTTGGCCACCTCGCCGTACTGCTCGGGACGGAACAGGAACAGCACCACGTCGGCGTCCTGCTCGAGCGAGCCGGACTCACGCAGGTCGCTCATCATCGGACGCTTGTCCGCACGATCTTCGAGTTTCCTCGACAGCTGCGAAAGCGCGATCACCGGACACCCGAGTTCGCGGGCCAAGATCTTGAGCGATCGACTCATATCCGAGACCTCGACCTGCCGGTTCTCCGCTCTCCCTCGTGAGCTCATCAACTGCAAGTAGTCAATGATCACCACGCCGAGGTCGCCATTTTGCTGCTTGATCCGCCGGGCCCTCGCGCGCACGTCCATCACCGTCAGGCTCGGGTTGTCGTCGATGAACACTTTCGCGGACTGCAGGAATCCGAAGGCCTCGTGCGCGCGGTTCCAGTCCGAGTCGCTGAGGTCCCCGGTGCGCAACTTGGAGGAGTCAATGCGGGCAGTCGACGCAAGGATGCGTTCGGCCAGCTCCTGGCGGCTCATCTCGAGTGAGAAGAACAACGCGGGCCGTTGCACCACGGCTCCGACGTGAACCAGGATGCCGAGGGCGAACGCCGTCTTACCCATCGCGGGACGAGCGCCGATGATCGTCAGGCTGTTTGGCTGCAAGCCCTGCAGCACCAGGTCGAGGGACTTGTAGCCAGTCTCGAGACCGTTGAACTGCCCGCGCGTCTCACCGCGCTCTTCGAGGATGTCCGCCTCGTTCAGCAACAAGCGCTGCAGCGGTGAGACGGTGTCGGACTTGCGCTCGTCGCCGATCTGGTTGATCTTGCGCTCGGCCTCATCGATGAGGCCGACCACGTCATCAGTCGCGACGTACGCGTCGTCGACGATCTCACCCGCGACCGCGATCAAGCGCCGCTGCTGGGCCTTCTCGCGGACGATCTCCGCGTAGTGCTGCGCGTTCGACGCCGACGGAGTGTTCATCTGGAGCGAGGAAAGCACACCGAGCTCCACCGCGACGGCGCCTCGTTCCTGCAGTTTCGCCTGAACGGTTACGTAGTCAACAGGCTCGCCCGCGTTCGCGAGCGCGATAATCGCGCTGAAGATTTGACCGTGCAATGGACGATAGAAATCCTCGGCCTGAACATTCTCGTACGCGATGCTCACGGCCTCTTGCGAGAGGAGCATCGCTCCGATCAACGACTCCTCGACTTCGATAGCACTTGGTGGAATTCGCCCGCCGCCCGGGGCGGTGCGGCTACGGTCTGTTTCAATCTGCGTCATAAGACCTCAACGGTTGTCGATAATGGTTGTGTGTCGCAAGAACAACAACATGGGGAAAATCCTGTGCCTAACTTCCATTATCAATCTGTCATGGAGCTGTGACACACATGACACTGCCGGGGCGCTTGGCCCCGGCAGTGTCAAAATACATCGAGATCGTTGGGCTACTTCGCCACAACCTCCACCTTGACGGTCGCGACAACACCATCGAACAAGGTCGCGGTCACAGTGGCCGTGCCCAGCTCCTTCAGGTGCTCGGCCATCGAAATCATGTGACGGTCCAACGAGATGTTGGTGGCGCTACGAATGGCGTTCACGATGTCCGCCTCGGTCACTGAACCGAACAAACGACCGTTGGCACTCGCGCGAGCCGCCACGGTAACCGTGGCCTGCTCGATGAGCGAACGCTGGGTCTCGGCGGCTTCGCGACTCTGGGCGTCACGGATGTCGCGAGCCTTACGCATGGAGGCCGCCTGGACCTCCATAGTGACGTTCGCCTTCAGTGCCGCGCCGGTGGGCAGCAGGAAGTTGCGGGCGTAGCCAGACTTCACTTCAACGATGTCACCACGACGGCCTACGCCGGTGACGTCGCTGCGTAGTAGGACCTTCATTCGCTGACCTCCTCGGCGAGCTCAGTCTTGAAGACTTCAGCCGCTTCGCTGGCGTCGTCTAGAAGAACGTCGGACTCGACACCCGCGCTGACGGTTGCCTCGGCATTGTCGCGGTCAGGACGCGGGCCACGGGGGCCTCGGTCGTCACGGTTGCCGCGGCCGCCGCGACGCTCGGTCACGGTGCGCTGGGTGTAGGGCAGGAGCGCGAGCTCACGCGCCGTCTTAATGGCGTCGGTCACGTCACGCTGGTGCTGCTGACAGTTGCCGGACACCTTGCGGCCACGGATCTTGCCGCGGTCCGAGATGTACTTGCGAAGTTGGGCCAGGTCCTTGTAGTCAACGGTGCCGACACCGTGTTGACAGAAGGAGCACGGCTTCTTCTTAGCGCCGCGACGAGTGTCAATCTTCGGGGCCCTCTTGGGCATGGTTGGCATATTCTTACGTGGCATTAGAAAGGCTCCTCATCAAAGGCGTAGGTGCTTGGTTCGTTGGAACGCGGGGCGGCGGCCGGTCGATCGTTCGACTGGAAGTTTCCACCCTCGGCGCGCGGTGTCCTGGTGACGACTGCGGTGGCGAAGCGAAGGGAGGGCCCGATCTCGTCGGCGTTGATCTCGACGATCGAACGCTTATCGCCGTTCTCGGTCTCCCAGCTGCGCTGCTCGAGGCGGCCGGACACGATGACGCGGGCGCCCTTCTGCAGTGAGTTCGCGGCGTTCTCCGCGGTCGAGCCGTAGGCGACGACCTCGAAGTACGACACGCGCTCTTCCCACTCCTGGGTCTGGCGGTTCTGCCAGCGACGGTTCACGGCGACCGAAAGACGCAGTGCAGCCTGCCCGCTGTTCAGAAACTTGAGCTCGGGGTCGCGGGTTACGTTCCCGACGACGGTAATGGTGTTGTCAGCCATCTCTTCTCCTTAATTCGCTATGCGCCCGAACTTACGCTTGAGCCGTAACACGACTTGCGCTTGTTCGATCGTTGCGACGAAGAATCTTGAAGCGAAGGACTTCGTCTGACAGGGTCAGGATTCGGTCAAGCTCGACAACAGTCGTCGGCTCGCCACTGAACTCCACCAGAACGTAGTAACCCTCTTTGCGCTTGTTGATCTCGTACGCCAAGGGACGCTTGCCCCAACGGTCGATAGCCCCGGGGTTTCCCTCGTTGGATCGGATGGTTTCCAATGCTCGGTCGAGAGCAATCTGGATGGACTGCGCGTCGACAGCAGTGTCGAACACAATCATGGTTTCATAAGGCCTCATGGCCGGGTTCCTTTCCCTCTGGACCGGCTAGGCCGGGCTCTGCGGAAACAGAGCAGGGTTCATTTCACTCTTCCCACGCTTGTGGGAAAGACAACTCTACTGCACGGGGCCAAAATTGGCTAGTTGAGCAGGTCGTCAGGGTTGTCGTACGCCTCGGAGAGGGCCGGGAAGTCACCGCTTCGCACGTCACGGGCGAAGTCGCTGATCGCACTCGTGATCAGGGAACCTAGGTCGGCGTACTGTCGAACGAACTTGGCTGGAGCCCGGGTCGTCATCCCGAGAAGATCGTGGAACACGAGGACCTGGCCGTCGGTGTCTGGTCCGGCGCCGATGCCGATTGTCGGGATTTCGAGGGCTTCGGTGACCCTGGTTCCCACCACGTTGGGCACGCCCTCGATCACAATGGCGTAGACACCCTCGTCTTGAAGCACCGTGGCATCTTTGATAAGCCACTCCGCCGCTTCGCGGGTCTTCGCCTGGACCTTGAAACCTCCAAAGGCCAGCACGCTCTGCGGGGTCAGGCCGAGATGGCCCATCACCGGAATCTCGGCGTCGAGCAGCGCTCGAACTACCTCTCGCCGAACCCGACCACCCTCGAGTTTCACACTGTGGGCGCCCGCCCGCACGAGTGCGCCGGCGTTTCGCACGCTGTCGGCAAGATCGACGTGGTAGCTCATCCACGGCATGTCAGCGACGACGTGGGCCCGCGGCTTCGCCGCGGCGACCGCACGGACGTGGTGGCACATCTCTTCCACGGTGACGTGCAGCGTGTCTTCGTGGCCCATCACCACGTTGGCGACGGAGTCGCCCACCAGGATGATGTCGACCCCCGCCGCGTCCACGTAGCGAGCACCCGGCTCGTCGTAGGCCGTCACCATGACGATCGGCGCCGCGCCGCTTCGGCGCTTTCGCGAACGGATCTGCAGGGCGCTCGTGGTCATTCGCCGACCTTTCGCTGCTGGCGAACCGGCGCCCGGCGGGCCCGGCGCCCTCCGGCCGCCCACTTTCGAACCAGGTGGTGGAACGAGCACGCCACGCACACCTCGACCGCGTAGCACTGCACCGGCTCCTCCCTGCGCTCGAGTTTCAAGAGCTCGGGGCGCGACGTGGGACACGTCCCTCCGGCGGGCAAGCGTGCGCCAAAGACGTAGGTGACCTCCACCAACTCGGCCCCGCTGCACACCGGGCAGGTCTCGCCGGTCGAGCGACCGATGTTCTTCGCCGCGCGCAGCAACTCGGGATGCGCGTCGCAGACGTCTTCGTAACGGATGATCCCCTGGGCGAGCTTGGCCAACAGGGCGTGACGGACCAGACCAAACTCAACAACCGCTCCGTCGGCGGTGCTGGTGCGAAAACTCTTTTCCATTAGGCGTGACACTACCGCCCCCCGGTAATCTGGAGATTAATTGCTGACCGTCACGTTCGATATATCGAAGTGATATGATGAATCGCGTGTTAGACATCGCTATCCTCGGACTGCTCATGGACCGCGACCACCACGGCTACGAGATTCGCACCCAATTGCGCGACCGCTTGGGTGTCTGGGCCAACGTCTCGTTCGGCTCCATCTATCCGGCGTTGGCCCGCCTCGAGCGTCACGGCTTCGTCGAAGCGGTGACGTCGAGCGAGCCTCGCGTGAGTTCGCTCTCCACCGGCTCGCTCTCGGGTGAGCGCGCCTCGCTGCGATCGCTTCGAGCGACCCAGGGCTTGGGACGCCGCGGCCGCAAGGTCTACCGGATCACCGAGCCGGGGCGCCAGGAGTTCGTGCGACTGCTCGGCGACACCGCGACGCTTGACGACAGCAAGAACTTCTCCCTGCGCATGGCGCTCGCCAAGTACCTCACTCCGAACCTTCGCGTTGGGCTCTTGGAGCGGCGCAGGACCGATCTCGTTGAGCGCCTCGCCGAAGTGCGCGCCGGGGCGAACAACGAACAGCTCGACACCTACGCCCGCAGCGTGATGGACCACGCGGCCAAGGGCGTGGAGTTGGACCTCGCGTGGATTGACAGCCTGTTGACCACCGAACGCAGTAACCAGCAAACCTTCGCGCGAGAAGCGAAGTAGGAGAGGAGAGCCATGAAGAAGATTCGAGTGGCGATTGCGGGCGTCGGAAACTGCGCTAGCTCACTTATTCAAGGCGTCACCTATTACAGGGACGCCAAGCAGGGCGACAACGTTCCCGGCCTGATGCACGTCGAGCTCGGCGGCTATCACGTCAGTGACCTTGAGTTCGTCGCGGCCTTCGACGTTGACGCCTCCAAGGTCGGCAACGACCTCGGCAAGGCGATCGATGGCGGACAGAACAACACCATCAAGTTCGCCGAGGTTCCCTCGCTGGGCGTGACGGTGCTGCGCGGGCCCACCATGGACGGTCTCAACAAGTACTACCGCGCCTCGATCGAAGAGTCGCCCGCTGAGCCCATCGACGTCGCGCAGGCGCTTCGTGACGCCAGGGCCGAAGTGCTCGTCTCGTACCTGCCCGTCGGTTCGGAGGAAGCCCAGCGCTTCTACGCCCAGGCCGCCCTCGACGCCGGTGTTGCCTTCGTCAACGCGATTCCCGTCTTCATCGCCTCGGACCCGGTGTGGGCAAAGAAGTTCACCGACGCCGGCGTGCCGATCATCGGCGACGACATCAAGAGCCAGGTCGGCGCCACCATCGTCCACCGCGTTCTCGCGCGACTCTTCGAAGACCGCGGCCTCTCACTTGATCGCACGTACCAGCTCAACGTCGGCGGCAACATGGACTTCAAGAACATGCTCGAACGTGATCGCCTGGAGTCCAAGAAGATCTCCAAGACCCAAGCAGTGACCTCGCAGCTCGAAATCAGCAACATGAGCCCCGACGACGTGCACATCGGACCGAGCGACCACGTGCCGTGGCTGCTGGACCGCAAGTGGGCCTACATCCGCATGGAAGGCCGTAACTTCGGCGACGTGCCCCTCAACGTCGAGCTGAAGCTCGAGGTGTGGGACTCGCCGAACTCGGCTGGGGTCATCATCGACGCCGTTCGTTGCGCCAGGGTTGCCCTGGACCGCGGCATCGGTGGACCGCTCATCGGGCCATCGGCGTACTTCATGAAGTCGCCTCCCGTGCAGTTCCACGACGACATCGCCCACAACATGGTCGAGGAGTTCGCCGACGGTGGAACTGCGAACCCGGTCTGGCCGTAGGACGGTTCGGCTTTCACTCCTGCGAGCCATTAGTCACGAACGAACCGCGCACCTTCTCTTCACTTCGGCTGTTCGGCCCACCATTCGCGCAAACGCACCGCGGCCTCGACAGGGGTGATCTCGCCTTCATCGAGTCGAATCTCCATCAGAAAATCGAGTGCCCGACCCACCACCGGACTGGGCGCAATGCCGAGCAACTCCATGACGGCGACACCATCGAGGGCGGGGCGAAGCCGACTCAGGTCCTCCTGCTCGCGAAGCTCTGCGATGCGGATCTCGAGTTCATCCATGCGCTGCGCCAGCGTCGCGGCCTTGCGGGCATTGCGCGTCGTGCAGTCACAGCGCGTGAGTTCATTCAGCTCGTCGAGCAGCGGCCCGGCGTCGCGCACGTAGCGCCGAACGGCCTTGTCGCTCCAACCCATCTTGTAGGTGTGGAACCGCAGGTGCAGTTCGACCAGCATGCTCACGTCGTCAATCAGCTCCTGGGAGTACTTGAGGGCGGCCATTCTCTTGCGCGTCATTTTCGCGCCCACCACCTCGTGAAAGCGGAACGTGACGCCCTCCTCGGTGATGGCTCTCGTGCGGGGCTTTCCAATGTCGTGGAAGAGCGCCGCCAAGCGGAGCACCAGAGTCGCTGATGTCTTGTCAACTACCGCCCACGTGTGCCTCAACACGTCCTTGTGCTGATGGATGGGGTCTTGTTCCAGCTGCAGCTTCGGAAGTTCCGGGAGGAAATGGTCCGCGAGGCCCGTGCGAACGATGAAATCAAGCCCCAGTGACGGCTGCTCGGTCATCATGAGAAGGTCAAGTTCGCCGCGAATTCGCTCCGCCGACACGATGGAGAGCTTCTCCGCCATCTTGGTCGCTGCCTCTTCGATCGCTGGGTCGATTGTCAGATGGAAGCGGGCGGCGAAGCGGGCGGCGCGCAGCATGCGCAGCGGGTCGTCGCTGAAAAGGACCTCCGGATCGATGGGCGTTCGCAGCATACGTTCGTGAAGGTCATTGAAGCCGTTGTAGAAGTCGAAAAGGGTCTGAACACCAGGGGTCTGCGCCTCAAGGGCCACGACGTCGAGCGCCAGCGCATTGATGGTGAAGTCGCGTCGGCTGAGATCGGCTTCGAGGGAATCACCCCACTCAACCGAGGGCTTACGCGAATGATCAACGTACGCCTCTGAGCGGAACGTGGTGATCTCCGCCTTGATCCCGCTTTCGCGTAGCCTCCCGCCGATCGTGCCGAAGGCCCGTCCTTGTTCCCACAACGCGGTGCACAACGGCTTCATGAGCCGAGTGATGTCATCGGGGCGGGCGTTGGTCGTGAAATCGATTTCGTAGTCCTCGCCTCGCTCCCGGCCGAGTACCGCGTCACGTACCGAGCCGCCCACGGCGTAGAGCGAGAAGCCCGCGTCCGCGAAGGCGCGGGCGAGCGGAGCCGACAGACGAGCGATCTCGTTCAGCCGTTCGTGCACTTGTTCGAACGAAGTCATTGCGAACGAGGGTAGTGCGCCAGACTTCAAGCGAAACCGAAGGTAGCCTGTAGCAGCATGTTCCACCGATTTTCGACCTGGTGGCGGGCGCTCAGCGTCGTACTCCTCAGCCTCGCAGCGGTGACGTGGCCTTCGGCCGCGCACGCTGGGACGACGCCTTCTTTCACGGTCCTGCACCAGAGCGCGGTCACCCGCTTGTCCGCCAAGGGGAATTCCCGCTTCAACGTGACCCTAGGGATCAAGCATTCATCCGCCAAGCCCCTCGTGCAGGTCTCGATCTATCCGCGCATCATCGAGCGATCAGAGCTTTCCCCGATCTTCAGCGGCGTTGGGGCAAGCGGATCCGCCATGTCGACGACGGGGAACTTCGGCCTTGACTGCGTCTCTCATGGCAAGGTCACGTTCACCGTGTCGATGTTCGCCAGAACGATCGGCCGCACCTCCTCGAACTGCCAGAGCCGGCCAGCCCGCCTTCACCTGGCGTGCGCGAGAGGACAGTGCGACGGTGTCTATCCCCTGAGCTACTCGGTCACCGTCAATGACGTCACCACCACCAAGTGGTCGCTGCTCGCCGTGGAGGCGGCCAGCGTCGTGCGACCGCTGCACGTTGACCTCATCAGCACACTCGATCCATCATCGCTGCGGCGAAGTGGAAGCGTCACCGCTGTGCTGAAGGCTCTCGCCCAGCACCCGACGCTGCCCCTCACCCTTACCGCCGACTACCGCACGCTCGCGGCAATCGAACAATCGACGACCAGCGAAGCGGCCGCGCGGCGCGCGGCCCTCAACCAAGCCGTCGCGAGCCCCTTGCACCGCGTGATCGCGGCGCCGCCCAGCGACATCGACTTTGACGGGCTCGCGAGCAACGGATTCCCTTCACAGGTTGCCCAACAGGTCTCGCTTTCGACGCAACTGCTGCGCTCGGTGACCGGACGCTACGCCGATACGACGGTCCTGCTCTCCGGATCACCGACCCTAGCTGCCATCAAGGCCCTGGCGAATGCCCACATCAGCGATGTCATCGTGCCCGACACATCGCTCAGCCCCTCCCCCTCCACCACGCTCAATTGGGGGGCTCCCTTCCACTTCGCGGGAGCCATGAGCGTCACCGCGCTCAGCACCGACGACCCCCTCGAGCAACTCGCCACCAACGGCGCCATTGAACCCGGCCGGCGGGCGACGCTCACGCTGGCGACACTCGCATTCCTGCACTTCGAAGCGCCCAATGCGCCCGCCATACGCACCGTCGTCCTGCTGCTGCCCGTCACGCGGATGAAATCGAGCTACGTGAACGATCTCCTCAACGGGTTCTCCGGCAATCCTTTCGTCGTCGCCGCCAGCCTCACGCCCTCGTTCAACTCCTCGCTCGTCGCCACCAACGGCGCACCGGCCACGCGAACCCTCGTGAACACCGCTTCTTCCTCCGCCTGGTCCTCACACAACGTCAGCTCCCTTCGCACGCTGATTGGCCAGGTCAACTCGTTCAATCAGGCGGTGAGCTCGCCGGAAGTGATCGACGCACTCAGCGTCGCGGTGGCGAGAGCCGAGATGCTCGGTGACCCGGCCGTACGAGAGGCCGCGCTCGCGAACGCCAGCGCGGCCCTCAACGCCCAGCTCAACAAGTTCTCCGTTGATCAGAGCTCCATCACGCTGACCGGCCCCGGGACCGCTCTCCCCGTCACGTTGCTGAGTCGCGCGAACTATGCGGTGACGGCCGTTGTCCACCTCGTCACCGACCGGCTCGACTTCCCCAGGGGCAGCAGCGTCACCGTCGAGCTCGACTCGTCCACGAAGTCATTGCGCGTGCCCACCTCCAACCACCGTGGCAGTGATCTCACCCTGCAGGTGATCGTCACGACGCCCAACGGACAGCTGGTGCTCGCCCGAGCGGCGATTCAGGTTCGCATCGCCGGCAATTCAGTCGTTGGCTACCTCTTGACCCTCGCGTCACTCCTCGTGCTCGCCTACTGGTGGATCCGCACGTACCGACGCAAGTCCAAGGGACGCCACGCACGATGAGCGAAAGCCAGTCGCACGGCTCGCGGGTCTTTTCGATGGCGACCGGGACCCTCGCCTCGCGCCTCACCGGTCTCTTCAGGGTTCTCGTGCTGGCGTGGGTCCTCGGGTTCTCGCCGATCGCCGATGCCTTCAACCTGGCGAACACCGTGCCCAATATGTTGTTCGACCTCGTGCTCGGCGGCATCGCCAGCGCCACGTTCATACCGGTGTTCGTCGAGCGCCTCGCCCTTGACGGCGAACGACGGGCCTGGAAGTCGATCTCGAGCGTGATCACCGGTTCGCTGGTGGTCCTCATCGTCGCCTCGATCGCCGCGTGGCTGGCAGCTCCGTGGATCA
The DNA here is from genome assembly GCA_003132205.1 of Acidimicrobiaceae bacterium. GTDB lineage: Bacteria > Actinomycetota > Acidimicrobiia > Acidimicrobiales > RAAP-2 > RAAP-2. The sequence continues at coordinate 47,648 of PKWY01000056.1, read as the reverse complement.
TCGACGGCTTCACCTTGCTCCAGCACGCATCGACGACCCATTCGATCGACTCACTTCGCCAGCAGCGCGCCGTCGCAACGTCGCTCCTTCGTTGGTTCGTCCCACAGATCTTCTTCTACGGCGTGATCGGCATCGCCACCGCGCTGCTCAACGTCCGCCACCGCTTCGGCATCGCTTCGTGGGTCCCGGTCGCGAACAACATCGTCTGCATCGCCGTGCTGGTCTGGTTTCACCTCGTCGACCCCACGCCGACTATCAACGCGCTCGCGGGTTCGCACGATCTTCTCTGGCTGGGACTCGGCACCACGCTCGGCGTCTGCGTCCAGTTCCTCTGCCTGCTGCCCTCGCTCGCCAAAAGTGACCTGTGGCGCCTTTCGTTCCGCTTCGACCGCAGGGACCCCGCGGTACGCGCCATCGGTCGCCTCGGGAGCTGGACGCTGCTCGTGGTCGTCGCGAACCAGCTCTCGCTCTACGTGGTCCTCGCGTACGCCTTCGGCATCGGGGGCAAAGGAGGCTACGTCAGCGCGTACACCTACGGCTGGTCGTTCATGCAAATGCCCTACGCGGTCGTGGTGGTGTCGGTGCTCGGCGCCCTCACCCCCCAGCTCGCGGGTCTCGCGACCGCCGAGGACTACGCGGGGCTCGCCGAGCGACTTCGCTTCGGGCTTCGACAATCCCTCGTCATCATCATTCCCTGCAGCCTGGTGCTGATAATCCTGGCCCAACCCATCGTCGGAATCTTGCTGAACCACGTGCGGGCGGGACACCGTATTTCCGCGGGCACCGTACTCGCGGTTCTCGCCGCGGGGCTCCCGGGATTCACCGTGTTCCAGCTCTGCGTGCGGGGGCTCCAGGCCATGCAGCGCGCCCGCGAGGTATTCATTCTCTACTTCCTGCAGAACGCCCTCACCATCGCGCTCTGCGTCGCGCTCGGACGCCACTCGATTGCGGGACTCACCTCCAGCGTCTCGATCGCGTACAGCGCCGTGGCCGTCGTGGCCGTCGTGGCCCTTGCGCGCCACCAGGTCAACATCACGTCGGCGGTCTGGTCGTTGCACGTCCGGCGCAGCCTCCGCGCCTCCCTCGCCGCGGCCCTCGTGATGGCGCTCGCCTACTCCGCACCAACGTGGAACCGCGGATTGGGCCTCATCGCGCGCTTTTCACTCGCGCTGGTGCTCGGATTCGCGACCTACGCCGCGTTCGTGATGATCTCGCACTACAGCATTACCCGTCGATCACGAAAAGATGTAAGGCTTAAGCAGTTCGAAGGGGGGGGCCGTGGCTCAAATTCGAATTATCAGTGACAGCGCTTGTGACGTACCTGAGGAGATCGCCCGTCGGCTCGACATCGACATCGTCTCGCTCAGCATCCGTTTCGGCGACGAGGAGTTCACCGACCGAGTCGACCTCACGCCTTCGCAGTTCTGGGCCAAGTGCAAGAAATCGAAGACCTTGCCCGAAACCGCCGCGCCGTCTCCCGGGGCATTCCAAGCCGCCTACGAGCGCGCCAAGTCCGATGGCTGCGCCGGCGCTATCGTGCTGACCCTGTCCGCGGCGCTCTCCGCGACTCATCAGTCGGCCACGCTCGCCGCCGAGGCCGTGGCGAGCGAGTTCACCGTGAAGGTGGTCGACACTAAAGCGGTTTCGATGGCCCAAGGTCTCCTGACGATCGAGATCGCCGAGCTGGCTCAAGCTGGAGCGACCCTCGACGAACTCGTCGAGCACGCCGAGGCTTTGACGTCGAAGGTGGGCGTCATCGCGATGCTCGATACTCTCGAGCACCTGGTGAAGGGCGGCCGGGTGGGCGGAGCGCGGGCCCTCCTGGGCCAAGTTCTCTCCATCAAGCCTCTCCTCGAACTGAAGGACGGCGTGGTCGCAGAGGCTGGCCGCCAGCGCACAAGGGCCAAGGCGCTCGCCGCGATCGTCGAGGTCACGAAGTCCCACGCTCCCCTGCGCCGGCTCGCCCTGGTTCACGGCGACTCCGGCGAGGTCAAGGCGCTCGAGGCGCTCGCCGCTGGAATCTCAACCGATCACCCGATCATCGTCACCGACATGGGACCGGTGGTCGGCACGCACGGGGGACCCGGGATCATCGCCCTCTGCTGGATTGAGGCTTAGAGCCGAAGCGCCGCTAAGTTCTAGGTGTGAGCGAAGAGAATAGAGAGCACGAACCGGACTTCGTCGACAAGGCCCTGCATTCGTTCGACCACGTCCTTGACGTCGTGCACGACCGCGTGCTGCGTCCGCTGCTCATCGCGGGAAGGACCGTCGCCTTCGGATTCATCTTGATTCTCATGGCGCTCGTGCTAGTCAGCGCGCTGATCATCGGCCTCGTACGTCTCTTCAACGTCTATCTCTTCGCCGGCCGCGAGTGGCTGACGTACGCAGTGGTCGGAGTGATCTCGCTGATCGCGGGGCTCGTGATCTGGCGCCGCCGTCGTCCCGTCAAACTGAGGAAGTGATGCCCCAGCACACCCGTGTCCTCATCGTTGGTTCCGGCCCCGCCGGCCTCACCGCCGCCATCTACAGCGCTCGCGCCCAATTGAACCCGATCGTCATAGAGGGTGAGCCGTCCTCAACGACCGATCAGCCCGGTGGACAGTTGATGCTCACCACGGAGGTCGAGAACTTTCCCGGGTTCCCCGATGGCATCACCGGTCCCGAACTCATGGCCAACATGCGCGCGCAGGCCGCCCGTTTCGGCGCCGACCTGCGAGTCACCAAGGTGCAAAAGCTCGATACGTCGAGCCGACCATTTCGCGCGTGGCTTACCGACGACACTGAACCCAGCATCAGCGCCGACGCGGTCATCCTCGCCACCGGCGCGCGCTCACTCATGATGAACGTGCCGGGAGAGGAGCGCCTCTTGAGCCACGGCCTCTCGACGTGCGCGACGTGCGACGGCTTCTTCTTTCGCGGCCAGGACATCGCGGTCGTCGGCGGGGGCGACTCCGCAATCGAAGAGGCGACGTTTCTCACCCGCTTTGCATCAAGCGTCACCGTCGTGCACCGTCGTGCTTCGCTTCGCGCTTCCAAGATCATGCAGGAGCGGGCCTTCTCGAACGAGAAGATCCATTTCGCGTGGAACACCCAGGTCGTCGAGGTCCTGGGCGAGGAGCGGGTGGCGGGCTTGAGGGTTCGTGACGCGGTCACCGGCGAGGAGCGGACCCTTGACGTGTCCGGGGTGTTCGTCGCCATAGGCCATATCCCCAACACCACCCTGGTGAATGGCCAGCTCGACCTTGAAGAGAACGGTTACGTTCGGACCGGAAACGGCTCCTTTACCACCGTGGACGGACTTTTCGCCGCCGGCGACGTGCAGGATCACGTGTATCGCCAGGCAGTCACCTCCGCGGGCTCGGGTTGCATCGCAGCGATCGACGCCGAGCGTTGGCTCGAAGCGCAGGGGATCTAGTTCCTGGTCGCTAAGGTGGAGCCTGCGACGCCGCGACTACGGCGCCTTTTGGAGGTAGATATGAGCGACCAGATCACAACCCTGACCGACGCCACCTTTGACGAAGTCATCGGCGCCGCTGGCAAGCCAATCCTCGTTGACTTCTGGGCCGAGTGGTGTGGACCGTGCAAGATGATTGCTCCGATTCTCGAAGAGCTCGCCGTTGAACAGTCCGAGAAGTTCGTCATCGGCAAGCTTGACGTCGACGTGAACGTCGCGACCGCCACCAAGTTCTCGGTCATGAGCATTCCAACGCTGTTGCTCTTCAAGAACGGTGAAGTTGTCGCTCGCCTCGTGGGCGCCAAGCCCAAGGGTGCTCTGCTTCAAGAGATCACCGCAAACCTGTAGGGCAGCCTCTGCCCTACAGCACGCTCCGACACGGCGCCGCGGGAGAACGTGTGCGCGATCTTCACGAGAGATTGGCTGACCTTGGCCACGCCCCCCTCGCCGGGTCCCTCGACACCTACGGCGACGAAACTGTCACCCTGGTCGAAGCATTTCAACGCGCTAAAGGCCTTGTAATCACTGGAGAAGTGGATGAGGTCACTTGGGCCCGCTTGGTCGAAGCGGGATGGAGGCTGGGGCAGCGGCTCTTGTATTTAGCTCGTCCGAATCTCCGTGGCGACGACGTCGCGGAGCTTCAAGTCCGTCTCGCCCAGCTCGGATTCAATCCCGGACGAATTGACGGGATTTTCGGCCCCCTCCTTGAAGACGCCCTGAGCGACTTTCAGCGCAACTGCGGGGTCAAGGTGAATGGAACGCTCACGCGGGGAACATTGTTGGAGCTCATGCGCGTCACACCTTCAAAGTCAACACGCAACCTCGTCACCGACGCTCGTGACCTGGCCGGGTTCTACGAGGACACTTCGGGTCCAGTGGTTCTCTGCGGCTCGAGTCCGTTGCGCGCACTCGTCGAACTTTCGATCGGAGGGATTCGAGAAGTGGCGCCACTCGACGGCGCGAGCGTCGCCGAGATCGCAAGATACGCCAACGAAAGCAACGCCGCGCTGGTCCTCTCGTTCGAGCAGATCGACGGGCTCGACGGTGTGCACCTTCACTACTGGGCGAGTTACCTTTCCTACTCGCACCAGGGTGAGAGGCTGGCCAGCGCAATTGCTTCGGCGCTCTCGCAGAGGGATCTGTCGATTCGCGTGGAGCTGACGGGCATGGCCTTGCCCATACTTCGCGAAACCAGAATGACGACGCTTCGCATAGAACACGGCATGAACTCCGTCGAAAGTCTCCAGAGCCTCGCGGACCTGATTTGCGCCGTTTTTGGCGAAGTTATCCACAGGTAGCCCCGAAAACCGGCCCACGAAAGCCGTGGCCTGCCTGCAATTAACCTTGTTTTTCAGGCAAATCTGAAGTAACCCACAACTTCATCCACAACTTGGGGATAACTTCAAGATAAAGATGAGGTTGAAGGTTGAGGGTTACTTCGCCTGTGAGATGGCGATATAGATCCGCTCGAGGTCATCAAGGTCGGCGAAGTCAATGATTATGCGGCCATTGCGACCCTTGAGATCGACGTGCACTCTGGTGTCGAGATAATCTTCAAGTAATTGCTCTAGTTCTGCAACGCTTGCATCTGGCACGGGTCGTAGCCGTGGCTTCTCCGTCACGCCTCTGGAGACAACCTCCGCGCCGCTCACTGGCTTTGGTTCAAGGAAGGCCTTGACGGCCTCCTCCGTCGCGCGAACGGAGAGTTCGTTCTTGGTGATCCTCGCAACCATGGTGGCCTGCGCGCTCGGATCACTGATGGCCAGGAGCGACCTCGCATGGCCTGCGGTGATCTGACCGGTTGCGAGTGCGGCTTGAGCGGTCTCCCCCAGTTGGAGGAGCCGTAGCGTGTTGGTGACGTTGGCACGGCTCTTTCCGACGCGCTGGGCAACTTGCTCGTGCGTGAGGTCGAATTCACCAATCAGTTGCTGATAGGCAGCTGCTTCCTCCAGTGGATGGAGATCAACTCGGTGAAGATTTTCCACGACGGCCTGCTCGAGCGACAGTCGGTCATTCACGTCATCCTGCACGAGCACCGGAACCATCTCGAGGCCGGCCAACACGGCAGCCCGCCATCGTCGCTCGCCTGCGATCAACTCGTACTCGCCTTCCTTGCCCTCTATTGGACGTACGATGATCGGCTGCAGCACGCCCAATTCGCGAACTGACGACGCCAATGTCTGAAGGCTCTCGTCGCTGAAGGACTTTCTGGGCTGGAATGGATTGGGGCGAATCGCGGTCACCGGAACTCGGCGTAACGGCCCTTCGACAGAAGCCTCGACCACCGGTTCAACCTCAACAGTTCCTTCTGGGATCAGGGCTCCAAGCCCCTTTCCCAAACCTGGTTTCCTAGCCATTGTTGATCTCCTCTGCTAGAGCTCGGTATGCCTGGGCACCCTTGGATGATGGATCGAACACAGTAATCGGCTGGCCGAACGAAGGGGCCTCGGCCAGGCGTACCGTACGGGGAATCACCGTATTACAGAGTTCGTTCTCAAAGTGACGACGAACCTCTCTCGCCACGTCTTGCGAAAGTGTGATGCGAGAATCGTACATGGTAAGGACAACCTTCGAAATGCGCAGCGTGGGGTTCAGATTCTTCTGCACGAGATCAACAATCCGCTGAAGCTGTGTCAAACCCTCAAGGGCGTAGAACTCAGTCTGGACTGGGACCAGAATATCTGTGGCTGCTGCGAAAGCATTTATTGTAATCAGGCCAAGAGACGGTGGACAGTCGATGAATACATAGTCAAAGTCACCCTCCACCGAGGCCAGAGCCTTCTTAAGGCGAAGTTCCCGCGAGATCACTGCGGTCAACTCCTGCTCCACGCCCGCCAGATCAAGGGTTGCGGGAGCTACAAAGAGGTTGTTGAAGCCAGTTGGCTCGACAATGTCAACCATCGGCGTGTCATTCAGCAATACGTCATACACAGACTTTTCGAACTGTCGACCATCTACACCCAGTCCGGTTGTGGCATTCCCTTGAGGATCCAAGTCCACGACCAAGACACGCTTGCCCATCTCGGCCAACGCGGCACCGAGGGACGTAGTGGTGGTAGTTTTGCCTACTCCACCCTTCTGGTTGGCTACAGCAAAAACCCTCATTGTGCTGGCATCCGCCATGAGCCTCTTCCCAACTTAAAGAACATCCCGACACCGCGTCGAACCCCTGCCATTCAACACGGTTTTTGATAGGCCGTCAAGTACCAATGTTTCACGTGAAACAAACCGCCCGAAGTCGGCCATGCTCTTTCACTTACATAATTTTAGACCAATTCCTCTTCAGTACTCAGTGTTTCACGTGAAACATTCAAATCGACGTCGCACAACGGGTATCGATGTTTCACGTGAAACATCGGAACAATGGCTTCCTCCCCGGAGTTCCCGCATCGCATGGGCTCCTTTGGTGTTGAGTAGAATTTCGCGAGAATATGGGATATGACTATCCACATCTGGCGATTCTTGGAGACTTGCTCCAATCAACCTAATTACCAACTGAAGTGGCTCAGCGCAGCCAACGAAAGTGTAACCGAACGTTGTCGTTGCGGTTTCTTCAGTTCCCGCCCGTAACCTAAGCAGATTTCGTTGCACGCTCAAGAGGAGCCCGAACCTCACAGAGGGACCACCTGATCCGCTCTGATGCCAGAATCCCAGACCAGACTTGCGTCGATTCCACGTTCGTCCGGCCAGTTCCCAAGTACGATGCGTCCTTTCTACTGGGCGCCAAGATCTCCATCCACTCCCTTGTTTGCGGGATGCCATTCAGTTGAGAAGGTCAAACTTGGACTCCCTGAAGTTCTCCTCCGAGTGAGCATGATGGATATATTGGGGGCATCCATACAGCTATCGATCGGCTTGTGACTACTAATAAGTGGCGGCCTTAAGCTTCGGACGGCCACGAAGTTGACAATCGCCGCCAGAATGCCGAAGAGGAACGGCTGGACAATCCACAGAGTTTTGTTGCTGTCAGCCTCACGGAAGGCGTTAGATGATCAAGACGCCTCGTCAACAATGGCCCACAGTGGCGGACCAGGCAACACGACAACGTACATGAGAAGAAGTCCGACCGCGCTGTTGCTCACTGAAACGGCGGAAATGCCAGCCTCCTTCTTGGTGCTCGCGCCAACAGTACTCGCGGCAAAGCCACCTCTTTGCAGAGATACGGGAGCCCCATGCGGAAACTGTGCCCACGAGATTCGCCCTCCTGGGCAGTCAAGAAAGGGCTTGACCGCATTCTCCGCTAAGCGCCTAGCCATTGTTCTGATGTTTCACGTGAAACATCAGAACAATGGCTTCTTCCCCGGAGTTCCCACATCACGGGGGAAGCCCTTTGGTGTTGGGCGAACCTTCACGAGAACACGGTAGGCCGCACCGTGACGAATACGTCCATCATCGTGCAGTCCCAGCTTCGTCAGGGCCTTGTGGTTCCATCGGCTCCGATCAGTGTCATCGGGGGGCTCTGAAACCACCAACACTCCCCCAACTTTTAAGAATCTGACAGCACACTCAGCGACAACCGCGGGTGGGCCAAATGATCGGGCGGTAACGAGGTCAAACGATGCCTCAAGCTCTGGATCCCTGGCGAGCTCCTCAGCCCGACCGGTGATCACTTCTCCGCCGGATGGCGCCCCCGCCCACTCCAGTACTTCGCGCAGGAAGTTTGTACGCTTCTCCATGGAGTCGACGAAGACTCCCCTGCAGCCCCAACGCTCTAGAAGAACAAGACCTGGTAGCCCTCCGCCACTGCCGAGGTCAAGGAACGATTCGGGTGGGGTGGGGGAGTGTCCTTCCCAGCAGAGAGCAAAGCCCTCCGAATGGGTGATTTGGAGCTCTATCGCTCCCGGACCTAAAAAGCCCCNNCCTCGATTCCTCGAGGGCGCGGGGCAACCAGTTATTTGTCACTGAACAATTATGCCGGAGCGACCACCACAAAGCGGCGAGGCTCTTCACCTTCTGAACGGGTGACCACCTGGTCGTTGTCGGTCAAGGAATCGTGGATGGCTTTGCGGTCCGCAGCTGACATTGGCTCAAGGGCGCGCTCTTCTCCCGTTTCGACGACCTCCTGGGCAACCTGCTGAGCAAAGCGTCCCAAGGCAGCGACGCGTCGCTCACGGTACTGCGCAACGTCAACCAGAATCCGATCGGTCCGGCCCGGACTCTTCGACTGGACCACCGTACGGGTGACCTCCTGAAGGGCCTGGAGTGTCGTGCCGCGAGGACCAACGAGAACGCCGAGTTCCGTCGGGGGATCAGCGTTAACCAACAGCTCCACGGTCTCAGCGTCGAGTTCCTTGACTGAAACCTCCGCCTTGATGTTCATCGACTGCAAGAGTCCCTCAAGGAACTCCTTTGCAATCGAACCTTGCTCGGCTAGAGAAATTCCTTCAGCCATAGTGTCCTCCTTAGTTGAACCCTTTTCAGATCTTGGGCCACCGCTTGGTGGACCCTGCTTGGGACGCATGGCGCCGTTCTCCTTGTTTTCCTTCTCCTTGCGCGGTGATTCACCTTCCGCGGCCCTTGGGGCACGAGACTTCTCGCCACGGGTTCCACTCTTTTGCGGACGGTCTTCACGGCCACCAGCGCGCCTTGAGCGCTTCGGCCGAGGGCCCGAGGGGCGGACACGAGCGCGTACGCGGGCTTCGCCCCGAACCCGGCCAAACAGGCCAGCCTTGGGCTCTTCCATTACTTCGACTTCAGCGTCATCGCGATGAACCCCGAGGTGTGCCAAGGCCCGATCGGTGGCCTCATCAATTGATTTTCCAGTAGTTTCTACCCAGTCCATGGGTTAACGCGCCTTTCTTTTACGCTTCGCTTTTGAGCGAGACTTTGTTTGGGGCTTGAGGGTTGAAGGTTCTTCCTCAACCTTTGTTTCCTTTGTTTCCTTTGTTTCCGGAGCTGGAATTGCGCGTACACCATTTTTGTGGGGATTAGACACGCCAGCGCGGAACATGAGGTCTTGAGTAATTATGCGAATAACTGTTGAAATAATCATATAGAGCACAACGGCTGCCGGAATGACCAAGTAGAAATATGCAAAAATAATCGGCAGGAAGCGTTGCATCGCCTGCTGTTGGCTGGGCATTGCCTGGCCGGTCTTCCGATTTCGGTTGTTCATCTGAGCCATCTGGAAGTACTGAAGTACAACCGCCACGGCCACGAAGATGAAGAACGGCACTTGGGCGGCGAAAGAACTGTGCGTGCTGAATGGCTTCAAGTTCAAGTCCATCCCGAATGCATTGATCTGGCCGTGCGAAGTGATCAGGTTGTGGTACATCTTTGAAGTTGTTGGGATGTAGCGCGGGAGCGCAACCAGCTTGCCGTGGATCAGAACCTTGTTGGCAAGACCCTTGATAACGCTATAGAGAATGAAGAGGAACGGCGCCTGGAGCAGCACCGGGAGGCAGCCACCCACCGGATTCGCACCCTCCTCGCGGTACAGCTTCATCATTTCTTCGTTCAGCAGCTGACGGTTTTCGGGGCCCTTGTACTTCTGCTGCAGCTTCTTAATCTCAGGTTGAAGCTTCTGCATGGCCATCATCGACTTGGTGCTCTTGATGGTGAAGGGGGTGAGCGCACCCATGATCACCACAGTGAGCATGACGATTGCTATGGCGTAGTTCGGAACCAGGCCGTAGCAAAAGGCCAGTATCCAGCCAAAAAGGTGAAATATCGGCTGAAATACTGAGCCAACGGCGTGACTAAAGGATTTCATGAATACGTACTCCTAGCTTTCTTTGGTTCAGGGACAAGGTCCACGCCATGCGGGCCTAAGGGGCGGCACCGACTGAGGCGGCGAAGGGCCAGGCCGGTTCCGCGCCACGCCCCGTGCTTCTCAATGGCTTCAGCCGCATAACTCGAGCACGATGGATAGAAGCGACACGGGGAAGGGCGTCCCGACGTAAGGCGCTGGTACGCGGTGATCGCCCTAAGAAGCAGTCGGGCGCCCAGCGGTGTCTTAGAGGGCACCGGCTCGACCCAATGCTTGGTGGAGGTGGTGTCGGAGTTCGTCATAAGAGAGGTTTCCTGTCTCTAAACCACACCTGACCAGGTATATCCCTGAGTGCGGTTGAGGGTTGAGGTCGTCCACGAGTGCCCGTAAGCGGCGTCGGATTTGGTTACGAATAACCGCATTTCCGACCTTCCGGCCGATCGCATATGCCACACTCACCGAAGGTTGCTGACCAGATTGGGCTACATAGCTAATTCGTAGTGGCCCGCTCTGGCCTCGCCCCGTAGGTGAAGCGAAGAGCGCGAACTGCCGTCGGGTTCGAACCCGACCGGGCACGTGCGGCTCAGACCGTTAGCTCGCGGCGACCCTTGTTGCGACGGGCCTTTAGGATGGCACGCCCTGCGCGGGTGCGCATACGAGCACGAAAACCGTGCGTTTTAGCCCTTTTCCGCTTATTTGGCTGATAGGTACGCTTCACAAAAACCTCTTCTCAAACTGTTATGGATGCGCTTCGCGGTACCCCCTGGGGGTCGCTGGCGCGCTACTGGGAACAATCTTACCCGACGGAGACACACCCTTGGTTAGCGCAGCCAATTAGGTGTAGGGTTGCTCTCCCTAAGTGATGCAACGTCGATTTTGATCCAAAACTGCTTGTGGATAATGTCAGTTTGTGGCTGTGGAGGAATATTGTGCAGAGTGGTGAGGAGATCTGGTCAGAACTACGTGACTCCTTACGTGGAAACGCTTCTGAGGCAGTTTGGTCGGCGGGACTTAACACACTTCACCTTGTGGATTACCACGACAACCAACTTGTGATCGGTGCACCGAATCAAATTCAGCTTCTTCGTATTCAACAGCGCTTCCTCCCATTCATCACCGAGCAGGCCCAGCAGATTGTCGGCTCACAAGTAACGGTTTCGTTAACGGTGAGTGAAGCTCCGGGTGTAGTTGGTACCGCGGAGAAGACAGTCGAGGCTCCTGACACAACACCTCCAGCCTCGATCTTTTTGCCGAGCGTTGATCGACCAGCACGTCTCGATCCGCGAATGACATTCGATTCGTTCGTTCCAGGATCATCGAACCGGCTCGCATTCGCCGCGGCCCAGTCAGTGGCTGAAACACCTGGTCGCGCCTATAATCCGTTAATGATTTACGGGCACTCGGGTCTAGGCAAGACTCACCTCCTGCACGCCATTGGCAACTACGTGCAGGAGAACTATCCCGGACGAAAGGTCCTCTATGTATCAACAGAGACTTTCTTGAACGACTTCATCCGCGCAATTCAAACGCGCACGCAGTTGGCGCTCCACGATCGCTACCGCGAGAATGACGTTCTTCTGATCGACGACATCCAATTCATGGAGACTCGTGGGGAAACTTTTCACGAGGAGATCTTTCACACCTACAACGCGCTGCATGGTGAAGGAAAGCAGATCGTCTTAACCTCCGATCGCTCGCCTCGAGACCTCGCTGGTCTTCAGGAGAGGTTCCGTAGTCGCTTGTTGCAAGGACTGGTCACCGAAATTGATCAACCCGACCTCGAAACCAGGATTGCGATCCTTCGCTCGAAGGCCGAGCGTGAGGGGATCGACCTGCCCGACGACGTCGCCGAGTGGATCGCCCAGCGCGTGCGCGACAACATACGCGAACTCGAGGGGTCGATCACCATGCTGCGGGCTTTTGCAAACCTGCGCCAGGAGCCCATCTCCCTCGAATTGGCAAAAAACCACCTCACGAACCTCGGTCAAGAGCAAATCATCCTGAAGCCTGAGACGATCCTCTCGGTGGTGTCTGATTTCTACGGACTATCCGTCGAGGACGTCCGTGGTTCCAAGCGCCTACGTCCACTCGTCCACGCGCGCCACGTCGCGATGTACCTAGTTCGCGACCTCCTCGACAACTATTCGTATCCAATGATCGCCAGAATCTTCGACGGACGCAACCACACGACGGTGATCAGCGGTGTTGAGAAGATCAAGGAACAACTCGCCATCAACTCCGAGCTCTTGGCACAGATCAATCAACTCAAGCGACGCCTACAGGGGGATGGTAGAGATTAGTTTGTGCGCAAGCTTGGGTTCTGGTTGTGGAGTACTGGTTGATTACCAGCAAGTACTCCACATGACTTCAGGGTTGAGATTTCAAGGTTTAAACAGTTAGTCACAGAGGTGTGTACCGAGTCATACATGTAAAGTGATTCCTGATCAGGGTTCTTGAGAAGCTGTCCACATTTCCACAGACCTACTACTACTAACAGTTCTCCACATATAAAAACACACCGTAACCTCAGTAGTTAAGGAAAGGCAGTCCAATGAAGTTCAAGTCAGAGCGCGACATCCTGGTCGAGGCACTTAGCGCGGCAAGCCGGGTCGTAGCGACACGCCTTATCGGGGCATCCTCAGGCATCCTCCTCTCCCTTACTGGAAACCATCTGACGGTGACCGGCACAGATCTCGACATCACGGTACGCACGACAGTCGACGTGATCGGCCACGAAGACGGATCGAGCGTCGTCCCCGCCCGGCTCATCGTCGACGCGGTTCGCTCCCTCGAAGCCGGGGCGGTGACAATCTCGAGCAACGACGAGACCGTCGAGGTGTCCCTTGGCCGAGCCAAGTTCTCGCTTCGTACGTTCTCGGTGATGGACTACCCAAAACTTCCGCCAGTGACCGGATCACTCACCACAATCGTCGCCCTCGACCTTATTCAAGGTCTCAATCAGGTGGTTCGCGCGGCGGCCAACGACGACGCGCGCCCACTCCTCACCGGAGTTCTTTTCACCACGGAAGGCGGAGCACTGCGACTCATCGCCACCGACTCATACCGACTCGCCGTACGCGACGTTCCAGGTGTTCAGGGAATTGGCGGCACGCACGACCTCCTGGTCCCCGCGAGGGCCCTCCAGGAGCTGCAGCGCGCCGCGGCGTCCCTAGCCCCGGACGCCGAGATCGGCGTCACGCTGACCGATGCCGAGATCTGTTTCGTGGTGGGGACCACCACCATCGCCTCGCGGCTGATTGACGGGAACTACCCCTCGGTGCTCCAACTGATTCCCGCCAGCTACCCGAATCAACTTCGTGTCGCGAAGGACACCCTGCTGACGTCACTAAAGCGAGCGAAGCTGCTTGCGAAGGATTCGACCTCGTCGGTCCGCCTGACCATGAAGGACAAGGCCGTCGAGATACGCACGCAAAGCCACGACGCGGGTGACGTCGAGGACAATGTCGACGCCGACTACAACGGCGAAGAGATCACCATTGCCTTCAACCCCAGCTTCCTCATCGATGGGATCGAAGCGGTACCCGGCGATGAAGTGGTACTTGAGATGTCGGACTCGGTGCGACCCGCGATGGTGCATGGAGTGGACGACACCCGGTTCCGGTACCTGTTGATGCCCGTCCGCGTTCAGTAGAACGGGTTGAAGGTCGTGGGTCTCCACGAACTGCAGTTACGAAACTTCCGCCTTTTCGAGGACTTCGTCTTTGAGCCCGACTTGAGGGCGATTACCGTCCTCATGTCGCCCAATGGCACCGGCAAGACCTCGGTGCTGGAGGCCGTGTACGCACTGGCGACGGCGTCGTCGTTTCGCACCAGCGCCGCGACCGACATGATCCGTTCCGGCGAGCCGCTCGCGGAGGTGCACGGTGTCCTCTTCCAGCACGAACGACGGATCCAGGTCGATCTCACGCTTACCAGGGGTACGCGAAACACCACCAAGAGAATGCTCGTCAACGGCCAACGGCCCGCCTCGCGCGCGGCCCTGTCCGAAGTGCTCCCCATCACGATCTTCACCCCCGAGGGCGTCGACATTGTGCGCCAGGGACCAGAGAACCGCCGGGTCTTCCTGACACACCTGCTGACGGACGTCGACCTCAATACGGGCGAGGTCATCGAACGGTTCAACCAAATCCTGAGCCAGCGAAACGCGCTGCTGCGCTCGCTGCAGGGTGAGTCTCCGAGCCCGATCCAACGAGACGAGCTCGAGACATGGAATGGCGAGTTCTGCACGGCGAGCGAGCAGTTGATCGACGTGCGCGTGCGAACGATCAACGAGCTTGCACCGCTCGTCACGCACTACTATCAAGCGCTCGCAGAAGACAAACGTCTCGTGGGTGTCCACTACGAGAGGTCATGGAGCGGCGACCTCCGGGAGGCGCTCAAGCGGAGTTTCAAGGACGATCAGTTTCGCGGTCACTCAACAATCGGCCCCCAACGCGACGATCTTTCCCTCACCCTCGATGGTCGCGACGCGCGCCGCCAGGCTTCCCAAGGCGAGCAGCGCTCGCTGGCCCTCGCGCTTCGACTCGCGGGACATCAGCTCGTGCAGCGAGAGCGCGGCCTTGATCCGATGCTGCTGCTCGACGACGTTTTCAGCGAGCTCGACCCGCTGCGCAGCGACCGCTTGCTCCGGCTGCTGCCGGTGGGCCAGACGCTCGTCACAACAGCATCACCGCTTCCCTCGGGAATGAGCCCTGCGGCGATCATCGACCTCACGAAGGCGTTGTCGTGAGTCGAGCGAACGACACACCGAGACCTTTGAGCGATCTGCTCAACACCCTGGCCGGCCGGCTTCGAAAAGTTGATCTTCGCCTCATCGACGAAGTGCGCCAACTGTGGCCGGCGGTGGTCGATCCGGTGCTCGCCGAGCATTGCCGACCGGAGTTCGTGAAGAATGGCGTCCTGCTGGTGAGCGTCCCGTCGGGTGCCTTTGCGCAAAGAATCAACCTCGAGCGCGCGTCGATTTTGCGAGGATTAGCGCCCCTTGGCGACCGCGCCCCGACGTCTATCCGAACAGTGCTCGCAAACACGTAGAAATGTCCCAGAAATGGCTCTAATACTGCAGTCTGGCGTCTGAAGGTCACACCGCAGCGGGTAGGATATTGAGGTCGAAAAGTTGTCGTCGACCGCGCGGAATGCGCCGAAAATCTTTACCGAAAGGAATCCTTCGTGGCCGAAAAGTCCAAGGGGTCATCTAGCTACGGAGCTAGTGACATCACCGTTCTTGAAGGCCTCGAGCCAGTTCGGGTTCGACCAGGAATGTACATTGGCTCCACCGGACCCGCGGGTCTGCATCACCTCGTCTGGGAAGTGGTTGACAATGCCGTCGATGAAGCGATGGCGGGCTACTGCACGCGTATCGACGTGACGATTCTGGCGAACGGAAGCTGCCGGGTTGTCGACGACGGCCGCGGGATTCCCGTGGAGGAGCACCCGCAATACCCCGGAAAATCAGCCGCGGAAATCGTGCTGACGGTGCTTCACGCCGGGGGAAAGTTCGGCGGCGAGGGCTACAAGGTGTCGGGCGGACTTCACGGTGTCGGCGTGTCGGTTGTCAACGCGCTCTCGAAGGAGCTCATCCTGGAGATTGACCGAAACGGCGAACACCATCAATTGATCTTCAGGGATGGCGGCAAGCCGCAGGGCAAGCTCCAAGTCACGGGTTCGGCCCCGCGAGGCCGCACCGGGACGACGGTGACCTTCGTGCCCGACCCCACGATCTTCGAGGACGTGGACTTTCGGGCCCAGACCATCCTCGAGCGCCTGCAGATCATGGCCTTCCTCAACCGCGGCCTCGAGATTCGTTTCGAGGATCAGCGAAAGGGGCGCGAGGCCAAGGAGACCTTCAAGTACAACGGCGGAATCGTCGACTACGTCCGCCACCTCAACAACACCAAGGAATCGCTCTTTCGAAAGGTCGGCTTCTACGAGCAGTCCGAAGAGAGCCAAGAGGTCGAGGTTGCCTTCCAGTGGAATACCGGCTACTACGAGAGCATTCACTCGTTTGCGAACGGGATCTCCACCATTGAGGGCGGAATGCACGAAGAGGGCTTTCGAAAGGCCATCACCAACGTCGTCAATCGTTACGCCAGGAAGCGCAACCTCTTGAAGGAGAAGGACGACAACCTCTTGGGTGAGGACATCCGTGAAGGGCTCACGGCGATCATCTCGGTGCGCCTCGCGGAACCACAGTTCGAAGGCCAGACCAAGGGAAAGCTCGGCAACGTCTCGATTCGCTCGCTCGTCGAACGGGCGACCAACGAGAAGCTGGCCGAGTGGCTCGAGGAGAACCCCAAGGAGGGCGGCCAGATTGTCGCCAAGGCCGTGCAGGCGTCGCGAGCCCGCATGGCGGCGCGTCAGGCCCGTGACCTTACGCGGCGAAAGAGCGCGCTCGACGGAGCCGGCCTGCCCGGGAAACTCGTGGACTGCTCCTCGAACGACCCTCGCGAGTGCGAGCTCTTCATCGTCGAGGGCAACTCCGCCGGTGGTTCAGCGAAGGACGCGCGCAACCCGCGCAACCAGGCAATCCTGCCGATCCGCGGCAAGATCCTGAACGTCGAAAAGGCCCGCTCCGACAAGATCCTGAAGAACACCGAGATCCAGGCGCTCATCTCGGCGATCGGTGCCGGCGTGGAGGCCGACTTCGATGTCTCCAAGGTTCGCTACGACAAGATCATTCTGCTGGCTGACGCCGACGTCGACGGAAGCCACATCCGCACGCTGCTACTCACGTTCTTCTTTCGCCAGATGACCGAGATGGTGAACAATGGTCACGTCTACGTGGCTCAACCGCCACTCTTTTCGACGCTAGTCGGCAAGGAGAAGGCCTACCTTCGTGACGAGGCCGCCAAGACGAAGTTCCTCCAGGAGAATCCGAACCACAAGAATGACTTCCAGCGCCTGAAGGGGCTGGGTGAGATGGACTTCGATGAGCTTCGCGACACGACCATGGATCCGAGCAAGAGGGCCCTCCTGCAGATCACGGTGGAACAGGCCGCGCTCGCTGACGAGGTGTGTTCGATTCTCATGGGTGACGACGTTCCGCAGCGTCGCCACTTCATCCAAACAAATGCGAAAGACGTTCGTTTCCTAGACATCTAGGGAAGAGGGAAACATGGCACGTAAGAACATAACTTCTGGTTCTGACGACACCGGTGGCGAAGAGGTCATCGGCTACATCGAGCCGATCGAGATCAACCTCGAGATGGAGCGCTCGTTCCTCGAGTACTCCATGTCGGTCATCGTGTCGCGGGCGTTGCCCGACGCCCGCGACGGGTTGAAGCCCGTCCACCGGCGGATCCTGTACTCGATGTTCGACCAAGGGTTGCGTCCCGACCGGCCGCACGCGAAGTGCGCCAAGGTCGTGGGAGAGGTGATGGGTACCTATCACCCCCACGGCGACAGCGCCATCTACGACGCCCTCGTGCGCATGGTGCAGGACTTCTCGATGCGTCACCCGCTCATCAGTGGCCACGGTAACTTCGGTGGCACTGGACCCGACGAGGGTGCCGCGGCGATGCGCTACACCGAGTGTCGACTCGCTCCGATCGCGCTGGAACTTCTCGACTCGATCGATGAGGACACCGTCGACTTCGAGGCGAACTACGACAACTCGACCCAACAGCCCACCGTGCTGCCTTCACGCTTCCCCAACCTGCTCGTGAACGGTTCCCAGGGCATCGCCGTCGGCATGGCCACCAAGATCCCGCCCCACAACCTCGGCGAGGTCATCGACGCCACGCTGCACCTGCTCGCCAATCCCGCGGCCACCTCGGACGACCTCATGGCGTTCGTCAAGGGCCCCGATTTCCCCACGGGGGCGCAGATCCTCGGTCGTCAGGGAATCCTGGACGCGTACCGCACCGGGCGTGGCTCGGTGAAGATGCGCGCGGTCGCCGAGATTGAAGAGACCAGCAAGGACGTGCGCATCGTCGTCACCGAGTTCCCCTACGAGGTCTCGGTCGAGGCCGTCGAGGAGAAAATCTACGACCTCGTGAAGAACGGCGACCTAGACGGAATCTCCGCCGTCCAGAACGACTCGGCCGGTCGCAAGGCTCGCCTGGTGATCCGCCTGAAACGCGACGCCAACGCCAACGTGGTGCTCAACAAGCTCTACAAGAACACCACGCTGCAGACCACGTTCGCGGTGAACATGCTGGCGCTCGTTGACGGTGTTCCGCGCACGTTGACGCTCGCGCGAGTGCTGACCCACTACATTGCCCACCAGGTTGAGGTAGTCACCCGTCGCACCCAGTTCCGCCTTCGTAAGGCCGAGGCGCGCGCACACATCGTCGAGGGGCTCCTGAAGGCCATCGACATGCTCGATCTCGTCATCGCCGCCATTCGCGGTTCCGACGACCGCGGCGAGGCGCGTAGCGCCCTCATGGCCGAGCCCTTCTCGTTCTCCGAGGAGCAGGCGAACCACATCCTGGACATGACCCTTGGCCGGCTCACCAGGCTGGGCCGCAGCGAGCTCGAGGACGAGATGGCGAAGCTTCGCGAGACCATCGCCGAGCTGCAGTCAATCCTCGCGAGCGACGTGAAGCTGCGCGGGATCATCGCCGACGAACTAGGTGCCATCCGTAACAAGTACGCCAACGACCGGGTGACCCAGATCGTGAACGACCCGGGCGAGCTCGGCGTCGAGGACCTTATCGATGACGAGGACATCGTCATCACGATGACCCAGGCCGGCTACGTGAAGTCCGTGGCCGCCGACTCGTTCAGGGTTCAAGGACGCGGCGGACGCGGCGTGCAGGGCGCAAAACTCAAGGACGAGGACTTCGTCGAACAGATCGTCCACACGACCACCCATGCCTACGTGCTCATGTTCTCCAACCGAGGGCGCGTGTTCCGACTCCGGGGCCACGAGATTCCAATGAAGGAACGCACCGCGAAGGGCACCGCCATCGTCAACCTGCTGAACCTGCAGCCCAACGAGAAGATCCAGGCGATTGTGACCACGACGGACTTCCCGAAGGACAAGTTTCTCGTCTTTGCGACGGCGAACGGGACGGTGAAGAAGACGGCCTTCAGCGAATACGACAAGTCCCGACGTGAGGGCTGGATCGCGATCAACCTGCGCGAAGGTGACGAAGTCGTCCGCGTGGTCGCCACGAGCGGCAGCGACGACCTCATGGTCGTGACCTTTCGCGGAATGTCGATCCGGTTCAACGAGGAAGAGGTCCGTGAGGTCGGACGTGACTCGATGGGCGTTCGAGGGATCAAGTTGAGGGACGACGACAAGGCCATCTCGCTCGACGTCGTTCGTCCCGACGCCGACCTCTTTCTCGTGACCGACACCGGCTTCGGCAAGCGCGTGAAGACCGAGCGCTTCAATCGCCAGGGCCGGGGCGGCCAGGGAGTGCGGGCCATCAAGCTTTCCGCGGCGAGAGGGTTCATCGTGGCGGCGTTCATGGTGAGTCTCGACGACGAGTTGCTGCTGGCCTCGAGTGGGGGAGTGCTGATTAGAACCCCGGTTCGCGAAGTCTCCTCCCAAGGCCGAGACGCCACCGGCGTGCGAGTCATGAATCTTGACGAGGGGCACTCCGTGGCGACCGCCGCGGTTGTTCCTGCCGAAGAAGAGGACTAAGCCGTCGCTCGGTGGACCCAGGCTCGCTGCAGGACCGCGAGAATCTGGTCGGCGCCCTGCGCGCCGACCACCATGAACTTCCCATCGAGGAGCATCGAGGGGACGCCCGAGATACCCAGTTCGCGCGCGTCGGCCTCGTCGTTTCGCACCTCCGGGCTGAAGGCGTCGTCGCTCCAGAGCTCATCGACTCCGACGACTCCGACTTCCTTCGCGAGCGCCGTGAGGACGTCACGGTCGCTCACGAGCTGGCCCTCGCTGAAGTACGCGCGAAAGAGACGCTCGCTCATGGGCCGGTCGAGGTCCTGGGTGGCGCTCAGCGCGATGACGCGGTGGGCGTCGAACGTATTTGTTGGCCGCGCGTCCTTCATCGACCACGACATGCCCAGCGCGCTGGCGTCGTTCTCCAAGCGCTCGTTCAGGGCACGCGCGCGCTCGACGGGCATCGAGTACTTCTTGGCCAACAGCTCGGGCAGTGACAGGCTGTAGTCCACTGGAGCCCGCGGATCCAACTCGAAGGCGCGCTGGCGGAGCACGACGTCGTCGCGGTGTTCGAAGCGGTCGAGAGCCACTTCGAGTTGGCGGGCGCCCAGATAGCAAAAGGGGCAAACGACGTCGCTCCAGATATCGATGACAAGCGGCTCGTTCATCAGATAATCGTGCCACAACCCGCAGTTTCGGACAGAATATCCCGATGACTGCGAGTGAACTCAGTGCCGAAGAGGCCGTCGGGCTCGTCCGACCGGTCGACGCCATTGGTTTGGGGCTGGTGACGGCGACCCCGGCCGGCCTCTTGAAGCAGCTTTCCCTTCGCCGCGACTGGGAGAACCTCACGTTCAGCGGCGGACTGCTCCTCGGCGTCTACGACGTCTTCATGCACCCCAACGTCCACTATCGCTCGAGCTTCTACGGCGCGGGGGAGCGCCACTACCAAGCCAACGGTGCCGACATCCAGTTCGTCCCGTCCTTCTTTCGCCACTACGGCCTGCTGATTCAACATCTGGCGCCGCGCGTGATGATGATGCAGGGTTCCATGCCCGACGCTAACGGCAGGGTGAGCCTCTCGCTCTACAACGGCGCCCACTTCGACGAGTTCCTCGCGGCAGGGCGAGACCCCGATCGCCTGCTCATCGTCGAGTGCTCGCCGCACTTCCCGAGGACCCTGGCCCTCGAGGGCTTCGTCAACGATATTTCGGTCGAGGATATCGACGTCATCGTGTACACCGACGAGCATCCGACGGTGCTGACCAACGAGGTCGGCACGCCCGAGGACATGGCCATCGCCGACTTTGCGGCCACGTTCGTAAAGGACGGCACGACGCTCCAGACCGGCATCGGCGCGGTGCCCAACATGGTGGCGAACGCGCTCGTGGAGCGAGACGGCGGCGACTACGGCGTTCACTCGGAGATGTTCACCGACGGGCTCTACGCACTCTGCACCTCGGGCAAGGTCACCAACGCCAGAAAGGACGTCCATCGCGGGAAGTCGGTGATCACGTTCGGCCTCGGCTCTTCGCAGATGTACGAGTTCCTCAACGAGAACCCGACAATCGGCTTCGCGCCCGTGTCGTACGTCAACGATCCCTCGGTCATCGCGACGAACCCCCGCATGGTCTCGATCAACTCCGCGCTCGAGGTCGACCTGCACGGCCAGATCATCGCCGATACCATCGGCCCGCGCCAGTACACGGGGGTCGGCGGGCATATGGACTTCGTCGAGGGAACGAGCCTCTCGCTCGAGCACACGTCGCTGATTTGCCTTCAATCCACCTGCCGGGTCAACGATGAACTAAAGAGCCGTATCATTGGAGGTATGACTCCGTACTCCGTCGTGACAACGCCGCGCCACCTCGCCGGTGTCATCGTGACGGAGTACGGCTTTGCCGATCTACGAGGACTCACGATAAGAGAACGAGCAAAAGCGATGATCTCCATTGCCCACCCGCAGTTCCGAGACGAGTTAACTGCTGCCGCTGAGTTGCTAGGGCGCTAAATGCTTATAGTCCGGGATTTGGGTATAGAGATTGGCGCACGCCGTATTCTCGACCCGGTGTCTTTCACGGTCGGAAACGGCGAGAAGGTCGGCCTGGTCGGGCGAAACGGCGCCGGCAAGTCGACACTGCTTTCGGTGCTGCTCGGCTACACGCCAGAGCACCTGCGCATCACCGGCACGGTACAGCACCAGGGAAAGATCAGCCACCTTCCCCAAGAGCCGGTTCCGGGGGGCCTCGGCGTCGAGCCGATCGGCCTCTCGCACGTCTTGTCGGCGAGGGGGCTCGATCAACTCGACGCCGACATGCAGCACGCCCGCCATGCGCTCGCCGCTGATCCGACCGAAGAGACCATCGAGCGCTTCACCGAACTTGAAGAGGCGTTTCGTGAGCGCGGCGGCTACGAGGCCGAGTCCGAAGTGGCACGGCTCGCCGCGGGCCTGGGACTCGACGAGGGACTGCTGCTCGAGGACCTGAGCTCCCTGTCGGGCGGCCAGCGCCGCCGCGTGGACCTGATGCGCGTGCTCTACGAGATGCCCGAAACGATGGTTCTCGACGAGCCCACGAACCACCTCGACAAAGCGGCGAAGCGCTGGCTCTTCGACGAGCTCGAGCGCTTTCGCGGCACCGTGCTCGTGATCAGCCACGACCTGCCGTTGCTCGACAAGTCGATCGACCGCGTGTTGGCGCTGCGCGACGGGCAGCTGCGCGAGTACAAGGGCAACTACACGAAGTTCCTCGAGCAGGAAGAGACCCGCCGTCTCAGCGAAGAGAAGATGGCCTCCCACCAGGACGAGCAGATAGGGCGCATGAAGAACCTGGCGGACTCGATGCGCGGCCAGACTGCCGCTCGGGCGCGCCTCGCCAAGGTCCTCGACCGCAAGGTGGAGAAACTCGAAGACAATCGCGTGGAAGTCACCAAGAAGGAACGCAAGGTGACCTTCAAGCTTCCCGCCCCCCCGAGAAGCGGGGACGTGCCGATGACCGTCGAGCACGTTGGTGTGCGTTACGGATCACTCGATGTGCTGAAGGACGTCAACTTCATCAGTCGACGGGGCGATCGGATCCTCATCGTGGGAAAGAACGGCGCCGGCAAGTCGTCGCTGCTGCGCTGCCTCGCCGGAACCCAGGGGGCGCAGAGCGGAACCGTGAAATTCGGTGCGAACGTCAAGGTCGGCTACTTCGCCCAGGAGCACGAGCAGTTGGATTTCTCGAGGTCGGTGCTCGATCACCTGGAGAACGCCACGGTGCAAACCGAGGTCCAGCGCCGGTCGCTCCTTGGCGCGTTCGGACTGAAGGGATCGGCCGCGCACCAGATGCCCGGAACGCTCTCAGGTGGAGAACGCGCCAAGTTGGCGCTGGCGATCCTCGCCGCCTCCGATGCCAATCTCCTCCTGCTCGACGAGCCGACGAACAACCTCGACCCCGCGAGCGTCGAGGCGCTGGGCGTGATGATGCACCAGTGGAAGGGCACGATCGTCGCGGTGAGCCACGAGCGCGAGTTCGTCGAGGCCTTAGAGCCAACCCACGCTGTGATGCTGCCCGAGGAGTACTTCGACCTCTGGCGTGACGACTACATGGATCTCATCGAGCGTCGCTAGTTCTCACTCGGCGTTCGAGCGGGTCCTCTACCTCGCCATCATTGGCTGGTTCGCGGCGCTTCTGGTCGCTTGCGTTACCCAGCCCCGTTGAAGACATCGCGTCGCAGAGGGCTGACTATCTCGCAGCCTCGGTCAACTACTCCGCGCCGCGCAGGAGTTGCGCCTCTTGGTCGCTCGTGAGCCAGTGGGCGGGCCACGCTCGATCGGCCCACCAGGCGACAACGTCGTCGATGCTTTCCTCGAGGGGCCGCAGACGAAGTCCGTTGGCGAGGGCTCGGGAGTTGTCGACGTCGAGCATGTTCTCGCTCTGCGCGCCCGTCCACAGCGGGAACTTGGCGTCGAGATGGGCGTCGGCAACAGATTCAGGGCTGACTTCGCGAATCGTGGTGTGAGGCGGCGCGAGGTGCTTCGCAACCTGCTCGACCATCTCGACGAAATGGTTGGCGGGGTAGGGTCCGGCGACGTGGAACGGGCCGCGCAGCGACTGATCGGCGATGCGCACGACGAAGTCTCCGAGGTCGCGGGCGTCGATGTACTGGATGACGTTCGAGCGTGGTCCGGGAACCGCGATCTCGCCTCCGCGACGAGCGCGTTCCACCCAGTAGGGGAAGCGAAGCGTCGCGTCGTGCGAGCCGATCACGAACGTCGGGCGCACGAAGGTGGTTTGGGGACCGAAGAGCCTGGCTGCTGTCCGTTCGCAGGCCGCCTTCAACGGCCCGTAGGTTTCGCCGGTCACCGGACCGTTCGGATCAAGGTCGGAGTCGTCAATGATCGTGGCGGTGTCCTCGGTCGCTCCCGGGGTCGGGGGCTCGACGTAGGCCGACACCGAGGAGATCTGGATGTGGTGGCCGCCGCGGTCGCCAAGGGCCTCGGCGAGGACCTCGACATCGCGGGGTAGATAGGCAACGGTGTCGATCGTCGCATCGAACGACAGGCCGTCGAGCGCCGAGAAGTCGCTCTTGCGGTCGCCGACCAAACGGTGGACGTCGTCGGGCAGGTCGCTCGGCGTGACGCCTCGGTTGATGACCGTGACGTGGTGGCCTTCGCGCAGGGCCGACCACGCAATAGCGCGGCCCACGAACGATGTTCCCCCGGCAATCAGAATTCGCATGGCCTCTCCCATCTCGACGAACAGTTAGACACTATGGAGCGCGGATCGATGTCCGATCGCCGCCGACAGGGATGCCGCTGGCGCTACGACCTACTCGCGCGCGGCCGCGTCGAGGGCGTAGGTGGTGAAGCTCGCGCGCGGGGAGAATCCCGCTCTTTCGTACACGCGCTGAGCCGCGATATTGCCGTGACTGACCCCCAGGCCCAGCCACTCGATGCCCTGTTCACGCGCGCGGGCGATGATCCCCTGAGTGAGTTCTTGGGCAAAGCCGCTGCCCCGCAGTTCGGTGACGGTGACGATGGACGCCAGCACGTGCATCCCTGACTCCCATCGAACGAGGGCGCCGAGTGAGACCAGGTAATCATTCTCATCGCGCAGGCCGTACCAATTGACGACCTCGGGATCCGCCGGCCACACTGAGGAGTCCGCGGCGTGGATCTGCAGGAGCTCGGTGATCGCCGCCTCGTCCTCGAGGGTCTCCACGTCGCCGTCCACCTGGGTCAGCGAGGCGTTGACCGAGTAGAAATCCCAGAGATCGCTGGCCCGAAGAAGCCCGATGCGTTCACCCGCGGTTGGCCGGTCAATGAAGCAGTGCGTCCACGCTGGGTTTAACGGCGGATGCGGTCCGAGGCCCATGCCGAAGATCTCTTCGCTTGAGAGCGTCAAAGAGAAGGAGTCGGCGGTTCGCACGGCCGACTCAAGACGTTCGGGCGCGAGGAAGAATGCGGCCGGATTGCCCATGCCGAGTATCTCGTTGGACCAGTCGAGGGCCAGTCCGGCGTCGAATGTTGAAGTTTCAACCACAGGCCTTGACAGTACCGCCGCTCGGGAGTGCGGGGATTACCTCTTCGGATCCTTCGGCGCCGGACGCCCCCTCTTGCGTTGCTTCATCATCTCTTCGGGACTGCGGCGATGCTCCTGATGAGCCAACTCGGCTTGGATGAGTCGCCAGTTCTCCAGGCGCCGCGCCGCCAGCTCGCCCGAGGCAACGGCCGCCTCGACCGCGCAACCCAGGTCTCCATTGTGGCTGCAGTCCCTGAAGCGACAGCCGAGCGCTATCTCGCCGATATCGGAGAAGGTCTCGTCAACCCCCTCTTGTCCGACCATCAAGTCGAGCAGGCGGATACCCGGTATGTCGAGCAGCACGCCGCCAGAGTGCAAGCGGTAGAGCTTGCGCGTGGTGGTCGCGTGGCGGCCCTCGCCACTTCGATTCAAAGTGCGCGTCACCTCCTCGCTGCCCTCGAGCGCGTTCAAGAGCGAGGTCTTGCCGGCTCCGGACGCGCCGAGCATCACCGCGGTCACTCCTTCATGGAGCAGATCGCGAAGGTGCTCGATGCCTTCGCCGCTCTGCGAACTTGTGGTGAGGACATCCACCCCGGGCACCGCCAACTTCGTTTCCTCGAGTAGCGCGCCGGCGTCGCTGGCCTCGTCGGACTTGGTGAGCACGACAAACGGCCGTGCCCCGCTCTCCCACGCCATGATCGCGAAGCGTTCGAGCATGCGTACATTGAGGCCGCGGTCGATCGGAACGACGAGGAGGACGAGGTCCAGATTCGCGGCGAGGACCTGGATGTCACGCCCGTTCGGGTCAGGCCGGCGTAGGGCGCTGCGCCGAGGCAGCACGGTGACTATCTGGTCGTCCCTCAGGCCAACCCAGTCTCCGGCGACGGGGCGGACATCGAGGCTCGGCGACAGGTGACACGTGGAGATGAACTCCTGACCCGCGGCGTCGCACCAGATGACCTCGCCGGTCGCGCCGTGCACGATGCTCACGCGGCCCACGTCGAGTCCCTCGTCAACCTCCAGAATGTCGTCCGACGTGAGGCCCAACGTGCGAAGTACATCGACGGCCGGCCCTTCATCTGGGCCAGTGCCCTCTGCTCGTGGTTGCTCATTCATTGACTGCCAGTATCGCCCGTCGGGCGCTTTGAGTGCGAGAAGTGGCGCAAAGGGCCGTCGAGAAGGACCATATGGATGTTCAAAACCCAGGGCGCCCACCGTCTGCGAGGTGCCGGCGCCCCGGATGAAGATCGATGGCGCGGATGGGATACTTGGTCGAATGGAGCAAAGAGAAGCGGTTAGGGAAGATGCGACCCCCCAATCGAGTGCGCTCTCGTGGCTTCTCGCCTCGGTGGGAATAGTCAGCTGCGGAGTTGCGTTCGCGGTCGACTTCCACAAGGCCTCGTCCGCCGCCTCGCAGGACTGGTCGCCGTTCGTACTGGTGACGGGGCTCCTCCTGGTGGGTTTGGTCGCGAACGAAGATGGGCTGTTCGAAGCCGCCGGCAACCGTCTCGCCCGGTTGTCAAAGAACGGAGTCGTGCTCTTCTTGGGGGCCGCCCTCCTCATTGGCGCCGTCACGGCGGTTCTCAATCTGGACACGTCGGTCGCCTTCCTGACCCCGGTGCTCATCTATACGGCGAGGAGTCGCGGTGGCGGCGAAGCGCCCCTGCTGTATGGGTGCCTGCTGCTGTCGAACGCCGGCTCGCTCTTTCTCCCGGGTTCGAACCTTACGAACCTGATCGTGCTCGGACATTCGCGCCTGACCGGAGCCGGGTTCATCTCCCACATGTGGGCCCCCGCCACGACGGCGCTGGTGGTCACCGCGCTGGTCATAGCGGTCCTCGAGCACCGTGAACTTCGAATCGAGCCTTCGAAGATCGCCGCGTCGGTCAAGCCCACGCTGGGACTCGGCCTCGTCGCGGTTCTGGCGTCCGCGATCTTGGTGCTGGTGCTGCCCGCGCCCGATCCCGCGCCCGCGGTCTTGATGGTGGGGGTGGTGGCGATCGTTGTCCGCCTCATCCGTGGCAAGGACAGCGTTGGTCACGTCTTCGAGGTCCTTGGCGTGCCGCTGCTGGTGGGGCTGTTCGGAATAGCGGTCGCGCTCGGAACGATCGGTCGCGCGTGGTCGTTTCCCTCGACGCTGCTCTCGCACCTGGACATCTGGAGCACGGCCGCGGTCGCCGCTCTCAGTGCCGTGCTCTTCAACAACCTTCCCGCGGCGTCACTCCTGGCGGCTCACGCGCCGACTCATCCGTACGCGCTGCTCATTGGACTTAATCTGGGCCCCAACCTCTGCATCACCGGATCGTTGGCGTGGCTTCTGTGGATTCGAGCGGCCCGTGTCGCGGGCGCTCGCACGTCGCTGATGCGAGCCAGTCGATTCGGCATGGTGACCGTCCCGCTCTCGATCCTCGCCGCTCTCGCGGTGATGGTGATGATGGGCTGAGGGCGAAGCCTCAGTAGTTGACTATGCCCCTCGGAGCGGCCTCGTCGAGGTGCACGTAGGACGGGCCAACGGCCACCGTTGACCAGCTGCCGGGGTACGAACTCCCGTCAGCGTTGGTCGCCGTGCCCGTGTACTGGTAGACGGGAATGAGCCACGCCGATCCGTCCTGCAGTTGATACGTGCCGAGCATCACGGTGACGTCATTCAGCACGACGGTGACGAGCGGGGGGCCCGAGGGAATCGTGGTCGTTGTGGCCGGACCGAAGGAACCATCGCTCGATCCGGTATCAGTGGTCGTGGGGGCAGTCGTTGCCGGGGAGTTGACGAATCCACCACCGTTGGTGCCTTCCTGCTTCACCGTGCCGGCTGCGGGAGCGAAACGCTCCTGTTGCTGGGTATTGAGTGACGCTACGCCGTCAACCGGGCTCTGGAGGGGGTAGTTGGTGCTCGAGGCAACGCTGAAGGCCGGACCCGAAGCCTGGACGAGGGTGTTGGAGCCGTCGACGGTGAATTGAGCTGATTGATCGGTGGTGGTGCCATCGATCGCGACGTCGTAGTTGGCGGTCTCCTCGTTGATCGTGGCGCTCGTCGAATTCAAATCCGTGTACGCGGCCTGCGTGGAGAAGCTCGGAGTGGCGAGCGAGTAGCCGTAGTTCAGCTTCTTGAAGTAGTCCTCGGCGTCGCTCGCCACCGTCGACTGGGCGGGCACCGGTCCCGCGGCGCCTCCGCCCGCGACCAGCCCCGAAGCGTCCGGAGTGGGTGGGCCGCTCGTGACCGATGAAGAGGAGATCGACGAGGCTGAGTTGTAGTACCACTTCGACGCCCCACCGTAGGACTGGTACACGAGTGTGTCGCCGGCGGGGTCGGTGACCGTCCAATCCGTGCCGTCGCCATTGACGTCCTGGGGGGTGCCGCTCACGCCGAAAATCGAGGCGAGCCTCGCGGCCTCGGCGGAGCCGCCCTCCGGCGTGCGAAGTTGATAGGCCGTGGCGATCGACGGGGCCGAACCGAGGTCCGGCCCCGCGGTGAATTGCAACTTCTCGTAGATCATCATGATGGAACCAGCGGGAGCCGCCACAGAGCCATGTTCTGCAGCACTAAGTTGAAGGACCGGCAGGCTCGGCCCGACGGCCTGCAGCGTCGCGATGGCGCCCGCCATGACGAGTGAGGTGACGGCCACCGCGGAGGCCATCTTCAACTTGAAGAGGCGCCACTGACTGTTGAGCCGTGCCGTCGAAGGCGAGGTAATCCGCGAAACCATCGCATCGAGGTTGGCGTGTTGGTACGGGCGGGCGGCTACTGGGTCCGCTGCGCGCAAGCGATCGTCTATGTTGCTCATGAACTACCTCCTCTTCTTACTTGTTTCTGTAGCGAGTCCACTGAAACTTTCAGGCGACTTCGACCGAAGCGAAGAATTCCCTGAAACGAGACTGGGCTCTGGTGAGTCGCACGGCGGCGACGTTGGTCGTGACGGAGAGCGTGGTCGCGATTGCGTGAACGTCGAGACCGTCCCATGCGCTCAACATGAGAATCTCCCGGTCGTCGTCGGTGAGCCGGGCGAGCGCTTCGCGAACGGTCACGTCAGCGACGACATAGTCCTCGGCGGAGGAGTCGTTGGGTCCAACCTTGAGCGAGGACTCGTGCGAGCTCTTTCGCTGTCGCGCCCTGCGCGCATTGCGCAGCACGTTGCGCGCGACGCCAATCATCCAGGCCAACTCGGCCTCCGCGGGAATGTCGGCACGCTTCTTCCACACGACTATCAGCGTCTCTTCGACGAGGTCGTCCAAGTCGCTTGACGTGAGGGGGTAGAGGCGACGTCGAAGATAGTTGCCAATGGCGGGGCTGTGTTCGTGAACAAGTCGGCGGAACTGATCGTCGTCAATTGAGCCCATACCTCTATCCTTGTCCGACGGGATGGAAGAATTACCCTGAAGCAGCTCGTGGCGCCTCGCGGCAACCGGTCTTGCTCGAAGATGGGACACCACTCGCCGGAGGTCTTGGTCGGCGAATATCCTGTGGTTTCTCATGACCACTCGACGCCCTCCTCTCACGAGCGAGTCTGCTGGTCAGGGTATATACCAACTCGACGGCCTCTCATTGCAGCGAAATATCGAATACGTCAATGCATCGACCAACATGAATACGGTGTCCATTCGCTCCCAGGGGAGTTTCAACATCGCGCGTTCAATTGGCTCTCGACGCAAGCAATATCGAAGATGCCGTGGCTCTCTATTCGAAGTTCTTCGCCGCCGAACAGCCGACAGCGTGGTGACGAGACTCGAGAGCTCGTGCGTCGAACTGGCTAGTCCGGCTGTATTGAACCCGCCACCGCAACACCAACACCGGTGTAGTCGTACGCCGTTTCGGGGCTGGCCCGGACCTGTTCATCGAGGAGTTTGGCGTCATCGCCCACCAGGATCCTCCACTTGCCGGAGCGAACCCCCTCAAGGATGATTTCGGCGGCGCCATCCGCGCTGAGTGGCGCGTTGTCGCGGAAGTCCTTTCCGAACTCGCTGACCATCAATTGGAGGTCGATGGTCAATTGTCGGATGTCATCGGTCGATGCCCCTTCAGGAAGAACGCCTGCGCGCTCCAGGTCCGCCCGCCGTCCCTCGAGGTCCTCGTCACTCAGATCCGCCGGATCCACATCATCGTGGACGCGCTGGCTGTTGGCGACGATGTCGGTGCCGACGTGCCCGGGCATCACGACGGCGACCTTGACGTGAGGGGCGTGGAGGCGAAGGTCCTCGATGAGCGCCTCCGAAAACCCCTTCACGGCGAACTTCGCCGTGCTGTAGGCGGTGTGGGGGATTCCCGGACCGAGTGACGCCCAAAAGCCGTTGATACTGCTCGTGTTGACGAGGATCGAGTCGTCGCTCTTGATGAGCAACGACAAGAAGGCGCGGGTGCAGTAGTAGACACCCCACCAGTCGACCCCGAACGTCCGCTCCCACGTTGCGCGAGGATCGGTCACAAAACTTCCACCCCCGGCGATGCCGGCGTTGTTGAAGACGAGATCAACGTGGTCGCTGTCATGGCGCGCAACGACTTCATCGCGGAATCGAAGCACCTGTTCCTCGTCGCTCACGTCACAGAGATGGCCAGTGACCCGTGTGCCCGATGGCGCGCCAGCCACGGCGATTGAAACCGTCTCGGCGATGCTCTGCGCGTTGACGTCACATGTGGCGACCGAGCAGCCCTCGGCGGCCAACTGGCGAACGAGTTCACGTCCCATCCCCGATCCGCCACCGGTGACAACCGCCAACTTTTGATTGAACGAGTCCATCCAGCCCCCTAACCCATGAGGAGGTTCTAGCATGACCCCGTTCCGCTCACCTGCGGATCGTTCGCCCCCGCGAAAGCGGCGCCTCCGCCGACGCGTCGACATCGACTCCGTTGCCACGGCTACGTGTCGAACGATCATTCGGGCGTCGTCGGGCTTCGCGAATCAGTGCGGGCTTCATCACGAACGGCATTATTGCCAAGTTCTTACAGTCCATTGAGGTATCGCTTAATACTCATGACCTAGCCTCGCTCTTGCCGTTGCCGATGCCTCTCGCAAACCATGCGACGTAGCTGGTCACCGGAATCAAATCGCAATTGAAAGGAACTCCATGCGTCGTCACTCCTATCTCTCCCCGGTTTCAGCCGGACTCCTCGTCGTGGGCTCACTCACCCTGGGCGCCGGACTCTCGACGATTGCCGGGGCGGCGACCTCCACGTCGGCCTGCAGCGCCATCACGAAGGCGGCTGTCGTGGCGGACGGCTCTACCGGCGCGACGACGCCGAAGATCACCAAGTACAACTACTCGAAGTCCTCGGCCAATGCCGCGAACTCCCTCGGCACGACCATTGACTTCGGAGCGAAGGCCTTGGTCGTGAGCTGCGTCAGTCCCGCCGATATCAAGAAGCTCTCGGTGATCGCGCAGGGCGCATCGAAGCCAACGATGACGGCGACGCAGTACATGGAGTACATGGTCAAGCAATCGGCTGGCGCCATGAAGAAGACCCCGGTCGGTAGCGTGAGCGACTATCTGGACTTCGGCAGTGGCAAGGAAGACGGCCTCGGCTCGACGGCGAAGGCCGGCAGCGTCCGCCTTGACGCATGGGTCGCGGGAAACTACATCGTCCTGACCTTCACGGCCCCGGTGGCCACGACGCCATCGAAGGCCCTGCTCAGCTTCATCACGACGACCGAGAAGGTTCTCTAGGAGGTCCCGCTACCCGCGAGGAGGCCAGCCCGGTATCGGTCCGCGCCCTGACGGGAAGCGAACGTTCTTCGCCCGAACGAACTCGTGCAGGGTCTCGGGTCCGTACTCACGTCCGTAGCCGCTTCCCTTGACGCCTCCGAACGGCGAGCCGATGAAGGTTCGACGGGTGTAGTTGTTGACGAAGACCATGCCCACCTCAAGGCGCTGGGCCAGTTGGCTCGCGCGAACCTCGTCGCGCGTGCAGATTGCGGCGGTCAGTCCGTACTGGGTGCCGTTGGCGATGGCGACCGCCTCATCGTCGGTGTCGTAGCGCATCAGGCAAGCCACCGGGCCGAAGATCTCGTCCTGAGCGACGGTCATCCGCTCGGTCACGTCGCCGAGGACGCAAGGCGCGACGAAGAATCCCTGGGAGAACTCGGGATCATCGGGCAGTTCACCCTGGTAGAGGAGGCGCGCGCCTTCCTCGACCCCCGCTGCGGCGTACTGTTTCGCCCGCTCTTGCTGGCGCGCGTCGACGAGTGGGCCGATGTCAGTCGAAGCCTTGAGAGGATCGCCGACGACAAGCGTGGACGTCTTGTCGACGAACCGGATGGCGAACTCCTCGTAGAGCGACGAGTGCACCAGTATTCGTGACGTTGACGTGCAGGCTTCGCCCTGGTTGTAGAACATTCCTTCGATCGCGATGGCGACGGCTTCCTCGAGGTCCGCGTCATCAAGGACGATGAGCGCGTTCTTGCCGCCCAGCTCCAGGGTGGCGTAGGTGAGGTTCTTCGCGGCGCTCTCCATGACCCGCCGTCCGGTCGCGGTGGATCCGGTGAACGAGATGCGCTCCACCCTCGGGTGCGAGGCCAACGCCGCACCGGCGGAGATACCGCCCACCGCATTGATGACGCCGGGTGGGAGGACCTCATTCGCGATCTCGACCAAGCGCATCACGGTGAGCGGCGCCTGTTCGCCGGGTTTGATGACCACGGTGTTGCCAACGGCAAGCGCCGGCGCGCACTTCTTCGAGAAATGGATCGGGGGCCAATTGAAGGGGAGGATGGCGGCGACGACGCCGTAGGGTTCGTACGCGACGCGGGCTTCGATGGGGCCCTGATCGAGGATCTGGCCGTGCACCGTGTCGGCGAGGCCGGCGTAGTAGTCGAAGCTCGAGTGGCTCGAGACGACATCGACTCGCAGCGCATCGCGCTTCGGCTTTCCCACTTCGCGGGCACACAGTTCGCCCAGTTCTTCCGCGTGTTCACGGATACGCGCGGCGACCTGTCGCATGAGCGCCCCGCGCTCCTTCGGGGAGAGCTGCCGCCAAACGTCTTCGTAGGCGCGTCGGGAGTCCATGACCGCTCGGTTAACCATCTCGTCATCCGCCGACACCATCCGTGCCAAGGGCCGCCCGTTCGCCGCCTCGAGGACTTCGAATGTGTCCGCGCCTTCGGTGTCGACGAACGCACCGCCAATGAATGATCCCCACACGGGTCGGTGCCGAAGAAGCTCATCGGTGATGCTCGAGTCAACGCCCGGGCGTTTCTGGGAAATTGTCATTCTGTCCCTTTCCTCGGGAATCATCGTCCCGGAAGGCTTCTCTCGGGTTGTGGCCAACTTTACCGATGCCGGCCGGAACTTCGAGTTGAAGAAAATTCAATCGGGGAGGGCCGCGTCGTCACGGTCTCTGGTGTGACGAGTTCGTCCCAGATGACCACGAAGCGAGGCCCAGATTGAGCCGCCGAGGGTCAGGTCAACGCTCGATCCGCCACCACCTGCGAAAGCGCGCCCTCGATGGAGTCGAGTTCAAATGCCGGCATGTACGTTCGTCGTAGGTTGACCAGCGTTGCGATCGAAGCGCGGTCAACCTTTCCGTCCGCGATGAGCCCGGTTGCCGGGGCCAACAGGCACTCGTAGTGGGCGCGAGCCTCCGTTTCGGTGAGGCCGAGTAGCAGCATGGCGGCTTCAACCAC
The DNA here is from genome assembly GCA_003132205.1 of Acidimicrobiaceae bacterium. Lineage (GTDB taxonomy): Bacteria > Actinomycetota > Acidimicrobiia > Acidimicrobiales > RAAP-2 > RAAP-2. The sequence goes on along the minus strand of PKWY01000056.1, from coordinate 13,783 downwards.
TTGGGCTTCCCTCATCCCCATGACGACCTCGTCCGCGGTCGCGAGCATCACGTCGGTGAATCTCCGCTTGGAGTCTTCGTTCTTCGCTTGCGGGGTGTCGAGAGAGGCGAGGACCGTGCCGAGGTATGGACCGAGGTCAACCGCGGAGCTCACGATGGTGCAACCCGCACCCTGGGCTCGCAGCTCGTTGCCCGCGTTGAGGACGGTAGCCGCGCAGCCACCTTCGACCAGGGCCGAGGCCCGGCGCGGCGTCGAACCGAGGGCTTCGACTGCGTAGTCGCCAGGATGAAGACCCTCTCGCTCCAGCAGTGCGTAGGCGACGAAGGCGAAGCCTGATCCCGGCACGTCGACGCCGACCGTCTTGCCCCGGAGATCTTCGGGCGAACCGATCGATGGGGCGGTGCAGAGCGAGAGTCCTAGACCTCGATCGATAGCGCTCTCGATTCGCACCGGGAGGTTTCGGCCCAGCGGATTTCGGGACAGGAACCTGTAGGCGAGGACGTTGTCCGGACTCGTGAAGATAAGGTCGAACTCTCCCGCGTCGAGAGACTTGAACTGCGCGGGAGATGAAGTCACCGAGGTTTCACGGACATCAATTCCGGCCCGGCTGAGACTTCCGTCGTTGCGGGCCAGATGAATCAGCACGGACCGAGTGAACGTGCCGACGTTCAGTTGGATATCCTGCATGGCGCCATGATGCCACGTCCGAAAGTCATCTTCATTACCGCGCCCGCCCCGTGCGCATTCTTGGCCCCTTCTTCACTCGTCGAAGTTGGTCGTAACTCGATAGGGGTGGCGAGGTTGTTGCGTCAACGACCTTCGGTGGGATGATGTCGTATCCGCCTTCGCTGCTCACACGCGTTCTGACACCTGAGGTCGTTTCCGGTCTGCCAGCAAGAACACCAGTAACGCCAATATCGCGCATCCGGCGGCGAATGCAAAGGTCGCCCAAGAACCGATCAGCGTCCAGAGTATTCCCCCAATCACTGAGGCCAATACCAGACCGATGCTGGTGACGGTTTGCAGCAGGCCGAAGATACCAGCGGCCTCGTTCTCGTTGGTTATGAAACTCCCTACGAGCGCTCTCGACACGCTGTCGGTCAGCGCGATGTAGAGGCCGTAGATGGTGAAGAGGACCCACACGCCAAACACAGACCTGTTGAGAGCAAAACCGACGTACACGACCACGTAGACGACGACGCCCGCTGCATAGACGCGTCTCGGGCCGATTCTGTCCGCCAGGCTTCCGGCGGGAGTCGACGCGGCGCTGTAGACGAAGTTGTAGACGACATAGGCAAGGACGACGAACGAGAGGCTCAATCCAACGCTCCTGGAGCGCAGGATCAGGAAGCTGTCCGAGCTGTTTCCGAGGGCAAAGAGTCCACTGGCTAGCAGAAAGATCTTCAACTCCCGGGGCAGAGACCGAAGGTTCAGGGTTGGAGATCCTGCGTTGGCGTTGCCGGTCGTGCGTTCTTGCCCACCTATTGACCGCCCTTCCTCCCTCGGCTTGGCATCCCGCACGAATGAAACCGCGAGGAGGCCGATCATCGAAGGTATGACGGCGATGTACAGGACGGTCCGTATGTCACCGCTGAATTCCCGAAGCAGGATCAGAGCGATCAACGGCCCGACGACCGCGCCAGCGCTGTCCAAGCTCTGCTGGAGCCCGAACACGAGGCCTCGATTCGTGGCGTTGGTGGCATCGAGCAAGAGGGCATCGCGGGCACCGGTACGGATGCCCTTGCCGAATTTATCGAGGACTCTCCCCACGAACACCAGGCCCCAGGTGCGCGATAACGCCACCACAAGCTTCGACACGGTCGAAGCGAAGTATCCGAAGAAGACGAATGGCTTACGTTTTCCCAATCGATCCGACCAGTGACCAAACAAGGTCTTGAATACGGCGGCACTTCCCTCGGCGACGCCGTCAATTAGGCCAAGTATGGCCACCGGCGCGCCCAGCACCTGTGTGATGAAGATGGGCAACAGCGGATAGAGCATCTCACTCGCGATGTCGTTGAAGAAACTAACGACGCCCAGAATCCATACCGAGCCCGGTAGTTTCTTGATCGATCCGTTTTTCTGCATCCCAACCCTCGACCAGTCGTCCAAGGTGCGAAGTGTGGATTCCAGTTGACACGCCGAACGACATCAGCGTTCACTTCATTTCGCCGATGCTACTGCCCGACGTGGCCGAGCGAAGGTGGGCCCGGTTCCGGATCGTCCGCTCACTCTCGGCAGGTTCGTCCACCGCCGAGCGGCCCATGAGTGCACTGGAATACGCGAGCAGTCCCCTTAGGCCACCGTCAGCGGTGGATCGGCCCTTTGGGCGCGGTGTTGTGACGATTGGCACGAGGCCGTTCTTCAATTGCGCGGTGGATGCAGCGGGACGACAAGTGGCGAAGCATGAGGTGGCGGTTGTGGCGGTTGGCGGTGGGCCGATTGCCGGCAGCATGCTCCTGACGCGCTGAGATTCGGAGGGCCTGGCAGTGAGGCTAGGGCTTGTTCATTACGTTAAGAATGGCCTGGAATCGTGTATCGAGCGAATAGATGCAGGCCTACAAACACCCAGATCAGAAGCAGGAAGATTCGGCCAGAGATCCGCGTCGCGAGCCTCGCACCCAGTCGAGCGAACGTCGAGGTTCTCGTTGGCCTCAGTCGCCCGAGTACCTCGGTGAGGACACCCGCACCGAGTAGCACGAGCCAGCCGAGCGTTGCGTACACGTCAGTGTGAACCTGGTTGGCGCTGTCGCCACAGGCGCCAGAGCGAATTCGCCCCCACCAGCAGCCATGCCACGTAAAGGACACTTCGCTCCAAGCGCGTCACGAGCAAGTGGTCCACCGTCGTGCTCAGTGTTGGCACGCTTTGGGAACGACCTCCGAGGGCCAACCCGACGCCTTCGAGAACAACTGCGCAGAGAAGCACCACCAGCCATGGGGCGATGCTGGAGAGTGAGACGTTGCTCGCTCTCAGCCGGCAATAGTTCGTAATATCTACGCGGCGGCGCGAAAAGGCGCCCATGGCCGCTAATCCCGTCACCGCAAGCAATGACGGGATGGCGACGAGCTCGTACGAGAGAGCGGTGAAGGGGTGAACACCTGCGGCCCACCACGAGTAAGCGACGATTACCACTGCCGCGACCACTAGGCGCTTCACAAGGTCAGACTACCCAATGAACACACCGGGCGATGAATGGCGTGCTTCGTGGGTGTCGAGAGTTCGCGACTGTTGTCGGCTTCGGCATTGAACGTTGAGGTAGGACACCTCACCACTTGCCTCGTGCCTTGGATCGCGTCTGCGACGAAGAGCGGGCGAATTCGAACTGTTCAGTGGCCCATGCGGAGCGGGAGCCGCGTGAGCGCCAGTGTCCCAGCAGGCCAGGGGACCTTAAGTTCAGCGTCGGGCTCCAACGAGTAGTTCGGAATACGTCGATGCCACTCTTCAAGCACGAGCCTCAATTCAAGTCGTGCGAGGTGGGATCCAAGACAGCGGTGGCGTCCGATGCCGAAGGTGAAGTTCGGGGCGATCCGCGAGGGATCGAACTGGTCGGGCTCGACGTAGCGTTTTGGGTCCCGATTCGCCGCTCCGAGGCCCACGAGAATGGAGGTGCCCTCGTCGATGGTTCGTCCGCGGACGTTTACCCGCGTGGTCGTAACCCGGGGGACGAAGGGAACCGGAACCTCGAAGCGGGGCACCTCCTCGACGAACATTGGAATCGACGTCGGATTCCTCTTCGTGCTCGCGGGGCTCGAGGAGGAATCCGAGCCCAATGATCTCCTCGTCAGTCATTCCTCCCTCGTCTCGCAGCAGCAGCAACTGGCTGAGAAGGTTCTGGCCCTCGCTTCCACGATGGGACGTCACGTAGTTCGACAGGTACAAGAAGAGCTCCGTGGCGTGTTCAATCGACGAGTCAACACTCGTTCGACAGTTGCAGGGGCCGGTGACGACGCCCGGGCATGACGTGGACGTCGTCGTCACCGAACGGGGCAGCGCCGACCTGCGTGGCCTCACCCGACCGGAACGACGGGCGGCCCTGGCCGCTCTCTGGGGCAGCGAGGCGCCCTGATCGATTCCGGGTTCCGGACACCTCTTGGCGCCTGATCGGGGGAAGGTTGGGTCTGGTCGACCGTCGACGAGTCGACCTGCGCGAAACTTCCCCTTTGCGGGGTCGCTGACTGTTCCATGCTTGAGATTCCGGGACAAATCAATAGTTTCAAACAGTTCAGCAACCTAAGCGTTGATTTATCGTATGCCATGCGGTAGTATTTGCGATAACTGTCGCATCGATTGAGAGGACTGTCGAACCATGGCAACCGAACCGCTGAAGTTCGACTATCCCTGTACGACGCGGACCAGCACTACTACGAGGTGGCCGACTCGTTCACTCGTCACTTGGAGCCGGAGTTCTCCTACGCGTTCCGCTGGGCAACCACCGACGACGGTCGCCGCCAGTTGATCATCGGCGATCACCTCTTCAAGATGATCAAGAATCCCACCTTCAACCCGATCGCCAAGCCGGGCGCGCTCGCCGACTACTTCCGAGGCCGCGGCAAGCCGGATTCGGACGCGAGGGGACTCATTGGACAGATGGAGCCGATTCGCCCCGAGTACCAGCATCGCGACGCGCGGGTGGCGATCCTCGACGAGCAAGGTGTCGCTGGCGTCATCATGCTGCCGACCCTCACCCTCGACATTGAGGCTCTGCTCCACGACGATCCGCCGGCCCTGCACGCCTTGTTCCGGTCGTTCAACAAGTGGGTTGACGAGGAGTGGGGCTTTAACCGCGACGGTCGGATCTTCGGTCCGCCGGTCTTCTCGCTGGTCGATCCGGCGGCGGCGGAGCGCGACCTCCAGTGGCGATCGATCGCGGCGTCCGCATCATCGCGTTTCGTCCGGCGCCGATCAGCTCGCCGAGCGGGCCGCGATCCCTCGGCGATCCGGCACACGATCGGTTCTGGGCGATGGCGGCGGGCGCGAACATCGTTGTCGCTTTCCACGCCGCCGACTCCGGCTACGCGAAGTACGCGGCGGACTGGGGCGAGCGCACGAAGTTCGGGACCTTCAGCGAGTCGCCGTTCGCTGAAACGTTGTCGCTGCACGTCGAGCGACCCGTCTTCGACACGATCGCCGCGATGATCGGCCACGGAGTGTTCGACCGGCACCCGAAGTTGCGGGTGGCGACGGTGGAGCTCGGATCGGGCTGGGTGCCCGAACTGACTCGCCGCCTCGGTCTGGCCTACGGCAAGATGCCGAGAGCCTTCGGCAAGGATCCCGTGGAAACGTTCCGCGAGCACGTCTGGGTCGCCCCGTTCCAGGAGGACAGCGTCGTTCCGCTCATCGACGCGCTCGGGCTGGAGCACGTCATGCTGGGATCGGACTGGCCGCACCCGGAAGGGCTGGCGATCCCCTCGACCTTCCTTGAGGACATCGCGGAGCTCTCGCCCTATCAGCAGCGGCGCATCATGAGCGACAACCTGCGCGAGCTGATCACGACGTAGGGCCGAGCCCTTGGTTCATCGTCATCGAGGAGACTCGGGCGCTCGCGGACGGCAACGAAATCAAGCTGATCATCGGTACGGTTTGAATGGCGCTCGCGCAGCCATGCGCGAGCGCTGGCTCAGGTCCGTTTCTTGGCGAGGGTGGCGTCCGTCACGCTTGCTCGAACGCCCTCGATGAGCAATCGGAGCCCGCTTTCGAACTGCTCATCGCCGAGGTTTGCTATGCGGCTGAGACCGATCTTGGCGATGAGCGGGTACTTGGTCGCATCAACATCGTTTGGTTGGAACTCCTCGGTCCCGTCGGCACCCTGTCCACTTGAGCTGCGGTCCGTATCGAGTCCGTGTTCCAGGATCACGAAGCCGCGCACGAAGTTCGAGCACGCGTTGAACGCGACGGTGGCCTCTTCAAGGGAGAGTCCATTCTGAACGAGATAGGCGAGCCCGGACTCGAGACGGCGAAGCACTGACGGGCGCATCGCAGCTCGCTCGAAGAGGAACTGAATCCGGTAGGCGAAGACCTCGCGGTAGACGGGACTCGTCTCCATGATGTTTCGGAATTCGGCGAAGTAACGGTACAGCTCCTCGTGCCACGGTCCGTCGCCGAAGGGGGGCAGGTCGTGGTAAATCTGGTGCGAGACGCGATCAGTAAGGGCCTGGAGCAGTTCGTCCTTGCTCCGGAAGTACCAGTAGATGCTGGTGACCCCCGAGTTCATGCGCTTGGCGAGTGTACCCATGCTCAGTTGGGCCAAGCCGTTCTTCTCGATCAGCTGGGTGGCCGCCTCGAGGATCTCCTCCTGGCTAAGCGATCCACGCGCCCTGCGTGAACTGACCTTCTCGTTCTTAGCCATCAGTGTGAACGTCGGAGAGTAAGGAGTTCCAAGGGCAGGACCGTGTCACGCGGAAGATCGAGCCGACGCGATCGGTGGCGATCACTGGACCGGAGGGCTTCCGAAAGTGCCTTTTGTCGCATGCCATACGGTAGTCTCTTTCGCCAGCGTCCTCTTTGATTGTAACGAGGATCAGTGGACGTTCGCGGAGCCGAGGCAGCGTGCCTTCAGCGGGCGCGCTCGGCGAGAATCGACGCAAGCAACCGAGGTTCGCTCACCATCGCGTCATGACACGTGGCCAGTTCGATGATTTCTTCGACACCGCCCAAGTTCTCGATGAAACGGTGCTGTCGACGCGGCGAGAGGGCACGGAGGTTCAAGGTGAGGATCCACGTTCGGGGCACGGAGACGGGTAGCCCGATTCGAGACACCGGTTCGAGGGTGACACTTGTTGATTCCTCATGCAGGTGGCTCAGAACGAATCCTCTCTGCTCGCGCGTCATGCCGTTGCAGAAGAACGCTTTCGCGACTGCGGCGGGTAAGGGCTTGGCGACCCCACCCGCGCCACCCTCGGGAACGAACGCGTCACCATCGGGCGAGGACAGCGACCCCACACCTTTGACGCTGAACACCTGCTGGACGCCCTCGACCGGTACGCGCCCGACGACGTGGGTTACGCGTGCAGCGTCGGGCGCGTGTTGGCGGAGTCCCAGGCGATGCGCGCACTCAATCTCCGTCAAGTCGCGCGGGCCGTCGACGGACGCGATCCCGGCCCGGAAGGGAACATCACGAAGTTGCTGTCGGCCGAGCACGCCCAGCGGGTCACCGAGTTGGGGGCCGTGATCGCCGGACTCGCAGCGCTGAGCGGCTCCGAGCCCGGGCTCATGCGCGACCTCTTGTTCACCCGCTGCCTCTCGATCGCTGGAGGGGCTTCGGAGATCAGCCGGAACCAGATTGCGGAGCGACTGCTCGGCCTACCCCGTGAGCCGTCGAGGTGACGCTCGCGTAGTTGCCGCGATCGTGGAGGAATCGAATGCCTGGCCGGCGCTCCACGGTTCCTCTCCGCCCGATACGGCTTGATCCAGTCGTCGGGTGGATGGACGTGGGAGTCAGCCTCTGATTTGTCGGCGATTCTCTCGGCTGCGTTTTGGGAACGGCGACGAGACGATGGCGCACATCAATCGTCAGAAGACTCGCCACCTCCCGACGAACTCGCGCCTTGGCGCGCAGGTGCTACTTGAGTCTTTCTCCGTCGTGAGGCGACCCACGAATGATTGTTGGTTTCGGACGATTCGGGAAGTTCGGCACTTGACATGGCGGCCTTCGAGTTCCATGATGCGCGCATGGCTTACCTAACTTCGCCGCAGCGCCGCATGGCGGCGGTGGGCGTCGTCCTTGTCGTGTTCGTCGGGAGTTTCGTGGTTCCTGTCGGGGTGTCGTCGGGAGATTCGAGCACGACAAGCTCTTCTTCATCCACGACGTCTACCGTCGCGCCAGGTTCCACCACGACGGTCGTGGCGCCGTCCACCACCACGACTGCCGTGAGGAGACCTCGCCCTGCTCCGGTGCTGAGGCTGGGCAGCAGCGGGCGGACCGTTCTCGCTCTTCAACGGCGCCTTTCCTCGCTGGGGTACTGGCTCGGCCAACCAAACGGGATCTTCGGCGACAGCACCCAGCAGGCCGTCTACGCGCTGCAGAAGGTGGCTTCGATTCGACGTGATGGCGCGGTGGGTCCGGTGACCGCCGCCGCGATCGCGCGGGGCGTCAGAGCCCGACCACGGAGCAGATCGGGCAACGTGGTCGAGGTCGACCTTGGCGATGATCTGCTCATGATCGTGAAGGGCGGCAAGCTCGTGGCGGCACTCAACACCTCGACGGGGGGTGGCTACACCTACCGCAGCGATGGCGTCACCGCCGTCGCCGACACGCCGCTCGGGGTCTTCCACATCTTTCGTCAAGTGGACGGCCTCGTCATCGACTCGCTCGGCGAGCTGTGGCGTCCGAAGTACTTCGACGGCGGCTTCGCGATACACGGAGACTCCTACGTGCCGCCCTTTCCGGTCTCGCACGGGTGCGTGCGAGTGAGCAACGAGGCGATCGATTGGATCTGGGCGAGGAACCTGCTCACCGTCGGCACCAAAGTCTTGGTCTACAACATCGCGTAGCACCAGAGTCGATGGTTCAGCGTGGACAGGGGCACGACGACAGGACCATCGCATCCTCGGGTGACAATTCGTCGCCCCGGAAGGTTGATCTACTTGGTTGTTCGTCGAAGTGTGCCGGCCCCCACGGCGAGGGCCGCGATGATGTAGGCAACCATGATGGCGATTTGGCCAAAGTAGTACGCGCTTGACTGCAAGGGTGCAATGGCGTGCACTGCAGCAGTCATCGGAAGCACGTCGGCGACATAGCGTAGGGCCGTCGGCAACTCATTCACGGGGACCACAAGTCCGCACAGAAGAAGTTGGGGCAAGATGAACGCGGGCATGAACTGTACGGCTTGAAACTCGGAGTGGGCCAGTGCGCTCAGCGCGAGGCCAAAGGCCGTACCGAGCAGTCCGGCACAGAGTGCCACGACACTTATTCGCCACGGCACGCCGTGATGCGTCAAGCCGAACCAGGTGTAGGAGAGCGTTGAGACCAATGCACTCTGTACGACGGCGACGAGCCCGAAGGCGAGAGCGTACCCATTGACGAACTCCGCCTTGGTGAGCGGGAGTGTGAGGAGGCGTTCGAGGGTGCCGACGGATCGTTCACGAAGCGTCGTCACAGATGTCACGAGGAACATGACAATAAGGGGAAAGACCCCGAGAAGTTTTGGGCCGACGGCATTGAACGATCCCGGACTCCTCTGCAGGGACCACGCGAGGAGACCGACCAAAGCGGAGGGAACCAGCATCAACAACACAACCGTCCGAGGGTCGTGGCGCAGTTGTTGAACAATTCGACGGGTGGTCAAGAATGTGCGGCGCATGCTCATCAGGCGCCCTCAATGAGGCGAATGAATGCCTCGTCGTATGTTGCAGCCCCTGTGGCGCTCAGCAGCTCGCGAGGGGTTGTGTCGAAGAGGAGCTCACCGTTGCGCAGTAGCAAGAGCCGGCCGCAACGAGCAGCCTCGTCAAGAACATGACTTGAGACCACGACCGTGGTACCTCGGTCGGCAAGGTCTTCGAACGTTCGCCACAGATCCCGACGAAGGAGAGGGTCAAGTCCAACCGTGGGTTCATCCAAGACCAGGACCGGTGGCGACCCTAGTAGCGCAATCGCTAGCGAAACCCTGATCTGTTCGCCACCGGACAGTGACGAGACAATCCGGTTCGCCAACGCGGCGAGCTCGACTTGATCGACGACGCGGATCACTTCTGAACTGGGGAGTTCCAAAACACCCGCAAAATAGAGGAGATTCTCTTCAATGGTCAGGTCGAGATAGACGGCGGAACTCTGGGCCATATAGCCAATTCGATTGCGGAGGAAAGGCGCTCCGGCTCGTTGGCCCAAGACCCGGATCGTTCCACCCGTAATTGCTTGCACTCCGAGAATGGAACGCATTAGAGTGCTCTTCCCGCTGCCGCTGGGACCGAGCAGACCCACGAGTTCTCCGCGTTTGACGGAGAAGGAAATCGACTTGAGGATTTCGTTCTTGTGGCGAACGACGCGAAGATCCTCCGCCGCCAGGGCCCACGGGAGCGGGGGGTTCACAGTCACTGACCGATTCTAATTTCGTCTTGCCGAAACACCTCACTGGCCAGCTCTTCGTCCACGTCCAGCAGTCGCACCGGACTATTGGTCACCTTGCGGGCCCAGCCCAGACACCAAAGATCAGCAATGATGAGTGGGGGACCCGTACTTCCCAGGGCATCCTTTCGAGCGCCTCGACCACTTCTGGATGAATTCGTGCCCCTCGATGGGGGTCACCAGGGAAGGATCTGGTCAGGCCTGCGACTTCGCGGCAAGGCTCTAATCGAATCTGCACCAAGGTTTGCCCCTTGGTCGTTGCCTCCGGGGTCTCACTCAGTGCTTCAATGTTGAAAGTGTGTTCGAGCATCTTTCGCGTCCAGGAGATCTGATGGACAACGTCCTCTCCCCCCTCCCCCCAAGCATTCCGGCCATGGTTTTGCAGAGCGCAGAGCGGTTCGGGGAGATGACCGCGATGATAGATGGCGATCGGCGCTGGACCTACGCTGAGCTCGGCGCGACCGTGCGCCAGGCCATTCGGGCTGCCATCGCGCTCGGCATCGAGCCAGGCGACCGGGTAGGGCTCTGGTCGCCGAACACCTCTGAGTGGATCATCTCCGCCCTCGGCATTCTTGGCGCGGGAGCGATGCTGGTGCCGCTCAACACTCGGTGGGCCGACGACGAGATCGCCTACGCCCTCGAGAAGACGGACGCCGCTGCGCTCTTCGTCGCGCAGGGCTTCCTCGGGCTCGACCAGGTCGGCTCCGTGCGTGAGATCGCTCCGGAGCTGCGCGCGCTCAAGAATCTCGTGACGCTGGAGGGCGAGACGGCCGGCGCACGCACGTTCGGGGAGTTCATGGCGCGTGCCCGAAGCGTCGACGACGTCGAGGTCGACGCCCGCTTGGCGGCGATCGGGACCGAGAGCCCCTCGGACGTCATGTTCACCTCGGGCACGACTGGACGCCCCAAGGGGGTGGTCCTCCGTCACGGGTCCTCCATGGACGTCTAAATGACGATGGGGCCCGGCGATGTGGACCTCGTCATCCCGCCGTTCTTCCACTGCTTCGGCTACAAGGCCGGATGGATGGTGTGCTTCATGCGGGGTGCGACCATCATCCCGCAGAAGGTCTTTGACGTCGACGAGGTGCTCGATCGCATCGAAGAGGAGAAGGTGAGCTTCATCCTCGGTCCGCCGACGATCTACACCGACATCCTGCACAGCCCCCGCCTGCCCGACACCGACATCAGCTCGCTGCGCGTCTCGTGCCCGTCGGCGGCGTCGGTCCCAGTAGAGCTGGTCAAGCGACTCTCGAGCGACCTCGGCTTCGACATCGTGCTTAGCGCCTACGGCCTCACCGAGGCGCACGCCATCGTGTCGATCTGTCGTCCCGGTGACGATCCCGAGATGGTTGCCAACACCGCCGGCCAGCCACTGGACGGCGTCGAGGTCAAGGTCGTCGGTGCCAGCGGCGAGGAACTGCCGACCGGGGAACAGGGCGAGGTTCTCGTGCGCGGTAACAACCTCATGACCGGGTACTACGAGGACCCGGAGGCGACTGCCCAGGCAATTGACTCGGACGGCTGGCTCCACACCGGCGACATCGGGTTCTTGAACGATGCGAACTACCTCAAGATCACCGACCGCAAGAGGGACATGATCATCACCGGTGGCTTCAACGTCTACCCGGCCGAGATCGAGCGCGTCCTACTCTTGGACGGCAACGTCGGCGAGGCAGCCGTGGTGGCCGGCCCTGACGAGCGTATGGGTGAGGTCGCCATCGCGTTCGTGATTCCGCGACCGGGCAAGATGATCGAGGTAGATGCGTTGCTGGCGCTGGCGTCGGAGTATCTGGCGAAGTACAAGGTGCCGCGAGAAGTCCGTGTCGTCGACAGCCTGCCGCGCAACGCCAGCATGAAGGTACTCAAGCACCAGCTTCGTGAAGAGCTGGGCGCAGCACCCGGGGCATGACCCACCTTCCGCCGGTAGGCCTGCTGCGCACTCGCCGCGTCAAGGCCGAGGGACATGAACATGCTCGGTAAGGGCACATCGAAGTGCCCGCGAGCCCTAAGCCTGCTTCCGGGCGCGGCGTTGGTGTTAGGTCGCTCAGTGGGGAGGCAATGGCACCAAGAATCCCCTCAGACTCGGATCGTGTATGTGGGACAATTGGCGAATGGGATCCAGCGGAGATAAGCCAAGAAAGTTTCGGCGCCGAATGGACAAGGTACCGAGGGCTGAAGAAGTCACGAATATCCACCTCGCGGGACTTGCCGAAAGCAGTTCCGGTGTTTCGGGGACGCGCCTCGGCCACGAGGCAGCTCACGGACGAAGTCAGGACGTCGGAACAGTTGGCAAGTTCGTGCTTTGGTGCCTGGGACGCCGTCCCAAGGAGCCTCAGCCGGAGCGCGGGCCAGATCAAGAGTCTGGACCCGAGTAGTAGTAGCGCTCGAGCGCTGGCCGGTTCTGCTGGCCTTCGCGATGTGCGGGCGACTCGCTCACGTCGGCTGCGGCCTAATTGGATCATTTCCGACATCGGTCGGCTTTTGCCGGGTTCCGATGGAGATACATCTCCGACGGGCGGATTCACTTTGGCGGGCGATGAATCCTCGGCGGATCGATCGGTTTCCAAGTGGATTCACGTGTACCCGCGTGCCGCGGATCGTGGCATTCGTAGGAGCAAAGCACGTCTTCTCAGTCGATGCTTGAAGGGAGCCCATTACAGTCGCCAGTTGGTTGGACTACACCCTGTTCAATGGTGGTTGGAACGAATCGGACGAGGCAGGGTCATATGGCCCTAGTCAGGTCGGTTCTCCAATTTCTAGAATCGTCGGTAGTGGAGGTTGGAATTTGACGCCTCCCGCCTGGCAAACGATCAGGGAAGCGAGAGAGGGGTGCGAAATGGGCCTTCCCGGAATGGTGCTAAGTGCCATCGCAGCTGCCGCAGGGGCGATTATGTACTGGGCCGTCACCTATCAAGGTACGGGTTTTCGTCTGTCCACCGTCGGTCTCATACTCATGATTGCCGGGGCGTTCGGATTCGTCGTCTCGACGATTGTCTTTGCTACGTCGCGACGTCAGGTGAGCACCGGCACTCACTCCATGGACCGTCAGGTCACCGACTCGCAAGGTCGCTCAAGTTCGGAGCACGAGGAGCGCAAGTAACGGATTCTGGCGCACGTTGGGTTCACGCTGCGAATGATCCGGGTTCCTGATCGAAAGGAGTTTGGTCCGCACGCAGCCGAAGTTGGCGGACTGTCTTCAAGTATCACAACCAAGGAGGATGGTGCATCATGGCAGGAAAAATTGAGAAGTCGAAGGGCAAGGTCAAAGAAGCAGTCGGGAGCCTTACTGGCAACAAGGAGTTGGAATCCAAGGGCAAGATCGACCGTCGCGCTGGCGAGGCGAAGGAGAAGATTGGCCGTGTGAAGAGCAAGGTCGAAGAGGCGGCCGAAAAGGCGGAACGCAAGGCCGTAAAGGCGATTGACAAGGCCAAGGACGCTGCGCGTCGCAAGTAGTTCTTGGTTTCCGCGCTCGTCTGCGTGCCTTTTGAGGCGGCGAGTTGGCGGCAGGTAGCAATATGAAGACTAGGTACTGGCATTGGAGGCTTTGTGATTATTCTCGGTTTGATTCTTCTGCTCATTGGGTTCGTCACGGGGATTGCGATTGTGTGGACAATCGGAATGATTCTGCTCGTAGTTGGACTGGTTCTCTGGCTTCTCGGAGCGATGGGTCACGCTATTGGAGGTCGACGGCACTACTACTGACCTTCAACGCGGGCGCAGGC
>PKWY01000048.1 GCA_003132205.1 Acidimicrobiaceae bacterium | reverse complement strand
TTCGGCATCAAGGCTTCGTCGTTGGACCCCACGGCCGACATACTTTCGATGCGGCCCGGGTTCTCGTCGCTCACGAAGATGCAACTGGTGTACGGCAACTACTTCGCCAGCGGAAATCACACCCAGGGAAACCAGTTCGCTTGTCCCAAGAGTGACTGCCTCGCCAACCCGAAGATCCAGGAGGTCACTGAACTCCCGTCAGGGACGTCGGCACCGAACACCGTTGTCACCGAATATGCGATACACCACCTGGAACTGAAGACCCTCGTGTCAGGTTGGTTCGTTCAGACCACCAAGCCACTCAGCGCCCTACAACTCAACGACGCCAGGATTACCGCGGCGGCATCCGGAATGAGCATCGAGACCAAATCGAGCATTCCGACCTCGGCGTCGATCATTGACTGGGCCACTTTGGTGGGCATCCTTCTCGCCCTGGGCATCCTCGCCATGTCGATCGGCCTCATACGAAGCGAAGTGGCTGGCGACCTGCGCATCCTCACCGCCGCTGGTGCGAGCAGCTTCATGCGCCGGAACTTGACCGCCGTGACAGCGGGTGCGCTGGCATTCATCGGGGCAGTGGTCGGAACCGCAGCTGGCTATATCGCCATGATTGCCTTCAGCCGGACGAACAACCTTGACGGACTCTCCTCGCTGTCCAGCATTCCCGTCGCCAACCTCTTGATCATCCTCGTCGCAATGCCGGTCGGCGCCACGGTCGGTGGGTGGCTGTTGGCAGGGCGAGAGCCCGCGGCATTCGCCCATCAGCCCATCGAGTGATACGTGTGATCGTGGTCAAGGGTCAGTAACTTCGGCACTACTTCCCGGAATGGCTCCTAGCAACACGCAAAAGTTCACAACCTCGAGTTCAATGCCGCCCAGCCCCTAATTCGCCAGTCATCGATTGTGCACGTCGGCCCGACACGGACATTCTCCGACCCTTTGGGCCGACTTCGGTGTAAAGGACATTCAACGCCGGGGTTCCGGTGGCCGTCACCTCCAAGTGGTCCGGGAAGACCGTGACACTTCTCAGCTGCTCCTCGACCAGGACTCGCTTTTCCGCGTCGTCGGCCTTCTGCCACAGGGCCTGGATGTCGAGCACACCGGGGTCGCGCCCTTGGCGCCCACGGGCGTGGACCCGTCCGAGATCGCGTGCCGGGGGGCGGGCCATTCGAGCGTGGCCTTTACCTATGACCGCTACGGGCATCTTTTCTTCGAGGTCGACGTCGGAGCGGCGGCGAAGTTCGAAGCCCTCCGCAACTTCGGCCAATAGACCAATGCGGACGTCTATGGACGCGACGTATACGCGAAGAGTATTCTCTCGGGTATGAGTGTACCTATGGCCCTCCTCGGGCTCCTCGACCGCGAACCGAGCCACGGCTACGACCTAAAGCGCGACTACGACGCCTACTTCGGCCGAGGTCGGCCGCTTCCCTTCGGCCAGGTGTACGCCACCCTCGCCCGTCTGGCGAGAGATGGAAAAGCGATGGTCGGTGAGGCTGAGCCGGGGGCCGGCCCAGATCGCAAGCGCTACACCATCACCGAGACCGGGAAGATCGAGGTCGAGGCGTGGCTCGCGGAGCCCATCCCGGCCGAGCCCTACTTCCAGACGGACCTCTTCGTGAAGGTCGTGCTCTCGCTCATGCTGGGACGTCGCGCAGAGAAGTACCTCGACGCGCAGCGGGCCGCGCACCTGCGGCGGATGCGCGAGCTCACCGAGCTCAAGCAAGGGGACAGCCTCGTCGACGCGCTTCTCGCCGACCACGGCCTCTTCCACCTGGAAGCCGACCTGCGCTGGATCGACCTCACCGAAGCGCGACTCTCGGCGCTCGCCGAGGAGGTGGCGCCATGACGGCAGCCAACGGTTCTTCCCTGGTCCAATCCGGAGGGGTGATCATCGAGGGGCGAAACCTCATGCTCTCATTCGGGGAGACCCCGGCGCTCCGCGGGGCGAGTCTTGCCGTGAAGCGTGGCGAGATCGTCGCTGTGATGGGCCCGAGCGGCTCGGGCAAGTCGACGCTGATCTACTGCCTGGCCGGCATCCTCGTTCCTGACTCGGGCGAGGTCTACTTCGACGGCCAGCGCCTCGACTCGAAGCGAGAGGCGGAGCGCTCCAAGCTGCGGCGTGATCGCTTCGGCTTCGTGTTCCAGTTCGGCCAGCTCGTGCCGGAGCTGACCGCCGAGGAGAACGTCGCGCTGCCGCTGTTGCTCGGTGGCACGCACCGTGAAGAGGCCCTCCGTGAAGCGCGGAGCTGGTTCGAACGCCTCGACCTCGAAGGGATGGAACGCCACCGAACCGGCGAGATGTCGGGCGGCCAGTCGCAACGCGTCGCGCTGGCGCGTGGTCTCGTTGCCCATCCCGAGGTGCTCTTTGCCGACGAACCGACGGGGTCCCTCGACTCGTTGAACGGAGAGCTGGTCATGGGCCTGTTGACGCGCGTCGCGCGTGAGCAGGGATCGACGGTCATCCTCGTCACCCACGAATCCCGCGTCGCTGCTTACGCCGACCGCGAGGTCATCGTGCGCGACGGCAAGGTCGCCTCTGCCGAGGGTGCCGTGCGGTGATCCGCCTTGGTCTTCGCTTGACGCTCGGAAGCGGACGTGAAGCAGCGCTGCGCGTCCTCGTCACTGCGGCAGCCGTTGCCCTCGGCGTCGGGCTGCTGCTGGCCTCCCTGGCCGGTGTCAACGGGCTACGCGCCCAGACCGACCGTGGTGCGTGGCTCGACACCTCGGCGCAGGCGTCACGACCGACCTCGACATCCGACGGGCTGTGGTGGCTGTCGAGCACCGACCAGTTCGGCAACCAGGCGATCGACCGGATCGACGTAGCCGCGACCGGGCCGAACTCTCCGGTCCCGCCGGGGCTTCCCCACCTGCCGGGACCGGGTGACTACTTCGCCTCGCCCGCCCTCACGTCCCTTCTTCGCTCCGTACCAGCGAATGAGCTGCGCGACCGGTTTCCGGGGCACCAAACCGGGACCATCGGCGCAGCCGCACTGCCGTCCCCGAACTCGCTGATCATCGTCATCGGCCATACCGCGCGCCAACTCTCGCAGGAACCTGGTGCGGTCGAGGTCGGCGCCATCCAACGCACGCCGGCCAGCTGCTACGCCTGCCAGAACACCATCGGGAGCGGATCCGTTCTGCAGTTCATTCTGGCCGGCGGAGCCGTCGCGCTCTTACTGCCAATTCTGATCTTGATCGCGACCGCGAGCCGCCTGTCGGCCGCACGGCGCGAGGAGCGCTTCGCCGCGATGCGGCTCATCGGCGCCACGCCGCGTCAGATTTCGGTGGTCTCCGCGGTGGAGGCAATGGTCGCGGCGGTCGCGGGCGTCGCGGTCGGATTTGCGCTCTTCTTGGTCTTCCGACCGCTGCTCTATCACGTACCGTTTACCGGAGCGCCGCTCGCTGTTGGTGACCTCTCGCTGCACTGGATCGACATCGTGCTCGTCGTGATCGGCGTCCCGGTCGCCGCGGTCGTGTCCGCACGTCTCGCGCTTCGCAGGGTCCAGATATCGCCGCTTGGCGTGAGTCGCCGAGCGTCGTCCCGTCCACCCCGGATCGCACGGATCATCCCGCTACTCGCCGGCATCGCCGTGCTCGCGTACTTCGCCGCAGTCGGCAAGCCGGCCGCAGTCGGCGGCCAACTTCTCGAGCTGCTCGTGGGCTTCGTGCTCCTTGTCGTGGGACTGGTTCTCGCTGGACCGTGGTTCACGACCGCGGGTTCTCGATTTATGGTGAATCGGGCCAGTCGCCCCGCCACGCTTATCGCCGGCCGCCGGCTCCTCGACAATCCCAAGGCGGCCTTCCGGTTCATCAGTGGGCTCGTGATTGCCCTCTTTATTGCGAGCGCAATGATCGGGGCCCTCAGCTCGATTGCTTTTGCTGGCAGCTCCGGCGGAGGAAGCGCAGGGAGAGGCACCCTCGCTGAGCTGTTCTGCAGCTTCTCGAAATCTCGATGCCCAGCTTCCGCTCAAGTACCTTCCGTCCCGGGCCAGGTGCTTGCCGAGATCCGCGCGACGCCCGGGGTGCGCAGTGTGACGGTGGTCCACGAGAGCCCATCCCAGGCGGGTTTGGGGAAATCGTTCGGGGTCGTCGCGTGCGACCAGCTGGCGAAGACGCCCGCGATCGGCAAGTGCGCACCGGGAGCGACGGTGGCGAGTATCGGCTACTTCCTTTCAAACCTCCTCGGGCACAAGTCGCACGCGTCGTCCACGGTCTGGCCGTCGGCTCACCTGTCAGTGGCGAAGGCCGCGCGTCTTCCCGTCGATGCAGTCGTCGTCGCCACGGACGGGTCGTCGGGCTCGCTCGAGCGAGCACGTACCACACTGGAACGGGCCTTTCCCTTCCAGGGAGCGCCGGTCGCAGTCGANNATCGTGGCGAGCCTCATCATCGCCGCCTGCAGTCTCGCCGTAAACATCGCCGCCGGGTTGGGCGAGCGCAAGCGCCCGTTCAGCTTGCTCAGACTCACCGGTGTCCCCCTCGGCGTCCTGCGCCGGGTCGTCGCGCTGGAGAGTGCGCTGCCACTCCTCCTTGTCGCCGCAGTGTCGATCATGGTCGGCCTCGTGTCGGCTGCGCTCTACCTCCACTCCCAGGCCGGCATTGCGTTCCGATTCCCGGGGATCGCGTACTGGGCGACCATTCTCGGCGGACTCGCGGCGTCGCTCGCGATCATCGCCTCGACGTTCCCGCTTCTGAACAGGATCACGGGACCTGAGTTCGCCCGAAACGAGTGATCGCGTCGCAACGAGTACGCGCTGTGGAACCAGTCCATTTCCGGCGCCTCGAAGATCAGTCTTAGCCACGGATACGGCCCGCCGGGAACGGTCCAACTCCGGCTCGACAGAAAGGTCGGCTCACGGCATGCATCGTCCTCCGCGGAGGGGCGCATCGCGCAGCACACCTGATCAAAAAAGTGCCGGACGAGCACCGGCACTACACCGCTCAATCGTGGTGCCTCTGCCACGCCTTAAGTTGCCAGTCGGAGATCGTTGGCGTCGGCCCTCCGACACCAGTCAGTGGGAAGGCTCCCACACATCCGAGACCAATCAATCCCGGCCAGGGTCGAGCATCCCCGACGAGGTTGACTCGTCCGTCCAGCATCGACAGTGCGGACCTGAATGCCTAGTCGCCCTCGGGCGCCTCGGTGGCGGTCCTGCCGGTCGTCAGTGCGTCCTCCAGATCGAGTTCGATCTCGTCGCCGTGCACTACGCCGTTGGCCTCGCCGGTGACCTCGAACTCGGTCAGCGGCTCCTCGCCGCCGGCTTCTGCCACCTCGTCTCCCTGGGTGTCCTCGTCCACGTCGATCTCCCTCGTCGGGATCGTGGCGTTGAACCCCGCCGCCAGGTCTTCGGCGTCGACCGATCCCTGGACGAACTCGTCCTCCGCCTCGTCCTCGTCGAGCAGCGCCGCATCCAAGGAGGTCTCGTCCTCCTCTTCCTCGGTGATCTCCTCGAAGATCTCATCTTCCAGTTCCAGTCCTTGTTCGTCCTTGTCCATGATTCCTCCCTCCCCACTCTCGACAGTCCCGGATACGGGCCAAGTGCATGCACCGTCGCACGATACGAGTGGGACGGCCTCCCCTTAGTACCGGGCCCGCTGCCCTCATGGTATCGGCTGTTCGATCCGCGAACACATGAGACGAAGTCAGGCCCCACCATGAACAGAAACACCATCACAGTCACCACCCCGATGTCCTGCGAGTTCCGACGTGCAGCTAGTCACACCGGGGGAGAAGGGTTGCCGTCATCACACCAACGAGGAGGCACCACCATGGCCAAGAGCCAGACTGGGATGCCTCCCGGTGAGGGGTGGAGGCGTCCCGCCTCCGACACCAATATTCTTCTCACAGCCAGTGCAAGGTTGCAGAACTAATGGGTTTGGAAGCAACCGAGCCGATGGTGCGTGGAATGGATTGTCGAGTGAGGTCTTTCTGATGTAGCGAGGTCGCCACTACGGTTCGGGAATGCATCTCGCTTACAAAATCAATCGTTTCAAGGCTCTGTTCGCCTCGGATTTAGCAGTAGTAACGTGAAACGAACCACAGACCAGAGGAGACTGTCCGATATGCCAACCTTACGTATTGAGCATGCAGTACCGAGCTTCGACGGTTGGAAGAGGGCGTTCGATAGCGATCCGGCCAACCGCAAGAGTTCCGGAGTCCGTCGCTATCGTATTTCTCAGGCGGTCGACGACCCTAACTACGTCACCATAGATCTTGATTTTGACACAGTCGCAGATGCACGAGGGCTGCTTGCAGCAATGGAGCAAGTGTGGGCCGGTCCAGGTAAGGCTTTCATGGTGGATCCCCGGGCCAAAATAGTGGAAATTATCGAGAATGTGGAGCTCTGACCGCACGATTAGTACCGATCCAAGATTGCAGGAAACGCCCGGCCACCTGGTTCACGCCCTGGGCCGAGAGCGGCACCTCCGCTAGCCGAGATTCTTTGTCTCCAATGGATAGGTGTCTGTTGCGTCGAGCCTCCGACACCGGTCAAGTCTTGACCGCATCGAGCCGCCAATGGAAGGTTGCAGAAGTGTGACGTCGGGCCTTCGAGCTGAACCCGCACTCAACATCTTCACTGTTTGCCGAAGCGGGAATTGAGATATCGACGTCGGGTTTGTAATTCCTGGGCGAATCTGGACAATACCTCAGGGGGAGATACTCACTAGGTTGTTGTTCAGCGAAGAGGGTGCACATGCCGTTTCGAGGAGTTTGGAGCGTGACTTCGACGCGCGCGGGGACGGCAATTCTGCTGCTCGTCGCCCT
Source organism: Acidimicrobiaceae bacterium (assembly GCA_003132205.1). Taxonomy (GTDB): domain Bacteria; phylum Actinomycetota; class Acidimicrobiia; order Acidimicrobiales; family RAAP-2; genus RAAP-2. The sequence continues at coordinate 136,208 of PKWY01000048.1, read as the reverse complement.
GACGGGAATCGGCGTGACGACGAGCGGAGCCACCTCACTCCATTCGTCGAGGACGTCCGAGGTGCTGGGAACCCGCAGCTCGGACAGCATCCACGCATCCGGCGAAGCGTTCGCCACGGCGTTACTGCAGGGAGTGCCAATTCCTCGCGGAGCGGTCCGGAGTTCTCAGCTCGCTAAACCTCTCAATGACCCGAACTCGGGAATACTTCTCGGGAATCTGGTTGACGTTCATCGCGAGTACCGATTGACGTCAGCCCTCGACGTGGGCTCATTCGTAAGGAGCCACGTTCTCTCCGGCGCGGTCGTCTCGGGCCCCAACTCGGCGTCGGGATCGAATATCAACCCGGTCACGGTGTACTCGGAAACGATCCCTATCACAGACCGCCACATCTCGTTCGAGGAGATCGACTTCACCGTGGGAAGCGCACCATACGATTCGCTCGAACTGCGAATTGATGCCCTGGTCGAATGGGAGCCCGTCCGTACCGTTCTGATGCCGACATCGGGTGTCGCCAGCCTGACGGTCTACCGCAAGTTGTCGCTCTCGGAGAGTTCGAGCGACCCGATCTCCATCGAGCTCTCACGCCCCGATGTTCTGAAGTTCCGCAAGGTGATATCAGACCTTTCAAATACTTCCAACTCGATGTGTGCGGAGGATTCAACGCTCTTCAAGATCACGATCGTAAAGAAGTCGGGCGCGCCGATCACGTGGAGCGCCACCGCTGACGAGTGTCCCGGTATCTTGACTGTACTGAGTGGGTCAAGCACGACTCTTCTCTATGACAGATCCTGTCCACTCGAGACGCTGGTCGCGTCAATGCTGCCCAAGGGAAAGGCCGACGCCGTGCGCAAACAACTTGGCAGTTGCTGGCTCAAGCCCTAGCGAGCACCCGGACTCTTAGAAGAGGCTGATGACGTCGATACGGTCCATGATCTCCTTGGTGAGCAATGGCATTGCATCGAGCGCGGTCATGTTCTCTCGGACCTGCGCCGCTGACGACGCGCCGGTGATCACCGTGGAAACGTTGGGGTTCTTCGCGCACCAGGCGAGCGAAAGTTGCGCGAGGGAGATGTCGAGCTCATCGGCAATCACCTTCAGATCGGCCACCTTCTTGTTGCGACCCTCGTCGGTGAGCATCCCCTTCAGCCATTCGTAGCCGGGGAGTGTGGCCCGCGAACCCTCGGGTATGCCGTTCAGGTACTTGCCCGTCAACAGGCCCGACGACAGCGGCGACCAGATGGTGGTACCGAGCCCGATGTCCTCGTAGAGGCGCTTGTACTCCTTTTCGACCTTGTCGCGCCACAGGATGTTGTACTGGGGCTGCTCCGTGACCGGTTTGTGGAGGTGGTGCCGGTCCGCGATGTCGTAGGCGGCGCGAATCTCGTCGGCGTTCCACTCCGATGTTCCCCAGTAGAGGGCCTTGCCCTGGGAGATCATGTCGCTCATCGCCCAGACGGTCTCCTCGATGGGGGTCTTCGGGTCGGCACGGTGGCAGAACACGAGGTCCACGAAGTCGAGCCCGAACCGTTCGAGTGAGCCGTCGATCGCCTGGTTGAGGTACTTGCGGTTAAGGGTGTTGCGCATGTTCGGCGAGTTGTGGAGCCCCCAGAAGAGCTTCGTTGACACGACGTACTCGTGGCGCTTCCAGCCCAGCTCTCGAAACGCGGCGCCCATGACCCTTTCGGATTCGCCAGCGGCGTAGGCCTCCGCGTTGTCGAAGAAGTTGACGCCCGCCTCCTTGGCGGCGCTCAGGCACTCGGCGGCCTGCTGGGCGGTCTCAATCTGATTCGCGTTCGCGAAAGTCACCCAACTCCCGAAGGACAGCACGCTGACCTTGAGGCCCGAGCGTCCGAGTCGACGATATTCCATCTCTGCCATGATTTCTCCTTTTGCAAGAACGACGAATAGAAAGCGTGCGGCTAGGCCGCGGGATTACGGGGAACCTCGGGCCACTCTTCGTAGGAGACCGGCCCGGAAGGCATCGGGCGCTTCACCATCATGACCACGCCCGCAACGGCAGCCCCCACGAGCAAGAGAACCGCCAGTTTGAAGAATGCCTTGAGAACGCCCACGGTGATTCACATTAGCGCGGGTGTCCTCTGGACAGAACCCAAAAGAGAGGTACAATGGGTCTATGACATTTGGCCAGAGCGAGCTACTGCTTCGATAGGGTGAGCCTCCGCTCGCCCGACGCCCCCGCTCTCGCGGGGGTTTTTTGTTTCCCGCTTCGACCGTAACGGAAAGGATGGACATGAGGCACAACCCCCAGCAACCAAGCCCCATGGCGTTTGACAAGTACCGAGCAACGGTTCCTGTCGAGCTACCCGACCGTACGTGGCCGAACCAGCGACTCGTGAAGGCGCCTCGCTGGTGCAGCGTTGACCTTCGCGACGGCAACCAAGCGCTGATCGATCCGATGGATCTGGAACGCAAGAACGTGATGTTCGCCCAACTGGTCGCGATGGGTTTCAAAGAGATCGAGGCGGGCTTCCCTTCGGCGTCCCAGCCAGACTTCGATTTCGTGCGTCACATCATCGAGAATGACCTCATTCCAGAGGACGTCACGATCCAGGTCCTCACGCAGTGCCGAGAGGACCTGATTCGCCGCACCTACGAATCGTTGAAGGGCGCCAAGCACGCCATCGTGCACTTCTACAACTCCACGTCCACCCTGCAGCGAAGGGTCGTTTTCGGACTCGACAAGGCTGGCATCCAGAAGATCGCGACCGTCGCCGCGGCCCTTTGCAAGTCACTCGAATCGGTGTCGCCGACGACTGAGTTCCTCTACGAGTACTCGCCGGAGAGCTTCACCGGCACCGAGCTCGAGTACGCGCTCGAGGTCTGCAACGCCGTCATCGAGGTCATCGACCCGACCCCCGACCGTCCGATCATTCTGAACCTGCCCGCCACGGTCGAGATGTACACGCCGAACCTCTACGCGGACGCGATCGAGTGGTTCGGTCGTTACGTGAACCGCCGTGACAGCGTCGTCATCTCGCTGCACCCCCACAACGACCGCGGCACCGGCGTCGCCGCCGCCGAACTCGGCGTGCTCGCGGGCGCCGACCGCGTCGAGGGCACGCTCTTCGGCAACGGCGAGCGCACGGGCAACGTTGACGTCGTCAACTTGGCGCTGAACCTGTTCTCCCAGGGCGTGGACCCCGAGCTCGACATCCGCGACATCGACAAGGCCCGTCACGTCGCCGAGTACGCGAATCGTCTGCCGGTTCACATGCGCCATCCCTACGTGGGCGAACTCGTCTACACGGCCTTCTCCGGCTCGCATCAGGACGCGATCAAGAAGGGCATGCTCGCCATCGGCGACACCTACGACGTCTGGGAAGTTCCCTATCTGCCCATCGACCCCAAGCACACGGGCCGGACCTATGAGGCGATCATCCGGGTGAACTCCCAGTCGGGCAAGGGTGGCGTTGCCTATCTTCTGAGCGCTGAGCACGGGCTGGAACTTCCTCGCGCCATGCAGGTGGAGTTCTCGAAGCAGGTGCAAGAGCTCACCGAAGCCACGGGCACCGAGATATCGCCCGCCGAAATCTGGGACGTCTTCACGACGACCTATCAGCCGGAGAACCCGAAGATTCAGCTGCTGTCGAGCGAGGTCTCAGCCGACCAGAACAACACCAGGATCTTCGCCCAGTTGGTCGTCAACGGCCAGCACGTCACCATCAAGGGCGAGGGGAACGGGCCCATTGACGCGCTCATGGCGGGACTTCGTAACGAGATGGACGTGCAGTTCAAGGTGCGCGACTACCACGAGCACGCTCTCACCGCAGGTTCGGAAGCGTCCGCGGTGGCCTACGTCGAAGCCGAGGGGACCGATGGCTCTACCTGGTGGGGTGTTGGCATGAGTTCGTCGATCCTCGATGCCTCGCTCGAAGCGGTGATCTCGGCGGCGAATCGTCGTCGCTGACGGAGACCGCCGGTAGCCTGACATCATGACCTTGCATTCCCTCGCCCTGTCCGCAGGCTGGGGAGGGGTCCTCTTGGGGATGCTCGGAACCCTGGCGCAGTATCGCCGCGCGAACCTTCTCGGCGTCGAGGGGGTATCGCTCGCCACGTGGGTCCTCTTCGTATTCATGGGCTGTTTCTGGATCAGCTACGGGGCCGTGTCGGCGCATTCGTGGGACGTGGTCCTTGGAAGCGTGATCCTTCTGCCGATGCAGCTCTCCATCGTGTACCGATTGAAGCCGTGGCAGTCATGGGGGGTTACGGCACGCTCGCTGGTCTTCTTCGTGGTGAGCTGCGTGCTCCCGACGGTTCTGTGGGGCTGGGCCGGTGGCGTCTACGGCACCGGGGTCGCGATGACCGTGAACCGGGCACCCCAGATCGTCGAACTCATCCGCCACGAGGACGCTTCGGGCGTCTCGGTGAGTTCGTGGGTGCTCGGCGTCGTCTGCACCGCGCTGTGGGTGTTCTACTACTCGGGTGAGCACCTGTGGGCGCCACTGGTCGCGACGTTCTTCGCCGGCCTGGCGAATGGCGCCATCGCCCTTCTCGCATCATGGCGCCATCGTCAAGCCCGCAACACCCTCATCGCCGAGCGAGTGTTCGTCGCCTAGCGGCGAGCGGCCTCGTTGCCGCTCGGTTGTCGGCGATCTTCGGAACTCCTGGTCACTTCTTCCTTCGCCGACGCCATTTCCTGTCGCGCTGGTAGAGGCTCGCCAGGTCTCCGGACCTCTCCTGGTACACGCGTGAGGCGTCGGGGATCGGATGAAAGACCCGCACCGGCGTCTCGAGGTTCTTCAGGTCCTCGAAGGTGCGTCGATCGAGCGACACCGATGCCATGAGGGCCATGCCGCGCAACTGCGCGACCATCGGCCCGAGGACCTGGTGCACGTCGCAGCCGAGCGTGTCGGCGAAGATCTGGCACCACAGCGCGGACTTCGCCCCGCCTCCGACGAGGCGCACCGGTGCGAGTTTCGTGCCGGCGAACTTCTCGACGTAGCCAAAGAGCCAGGCGCTGTTCGCGGCGACCCCTTCCAGGACTGCACGGATCATGTCGGCGGTGCTGGAGGTGATCGAGAGGTTGGTGAAGCCGGCGCGCGCGTTCCGGTCGTCGACGGGCGAGCGCTCGCCCGCGAGCCAGGGGGTGAAGATCACGCCGCTGGCGCCTGGAGGGGACGTGGCCGCGAGGGCGGTCATCTCGTCGAAACTCATGTTCTCCCCACGGCCTGCGAGGATGCCCTGAAGCCACTCCAGCGCCTTCGCACCCGTGTCCTGGTTGTTGATGACGACGTAGGAGTGGTTCGTCAACCCGGGCACGGCGGCGATTGAATGGATGACGTCCGTCTTCTTCTTCGCCACCGGGCAACTCACCCACGACGTCGTCGAGAGCGCGATGTGGGTGTCGAAGAGGCCGGTCGCGCCCGCGCCGTATGCGGCGGCGTGAACGTCGGGCAGCGCCGCGAGCACGGCCGTATCATCGTTGAGCCCCAGCTCGACGGCGACGTCCTTGGTGACGGGGCCAAGCACCGTTCCGATCGGGACGAGGCGGGGCAGCCGATCGCCAGAGATGCCCACGGCCCTCAGCAGCGCCTGGTCGTAGTCGTAGTGATCCAGCCGGCGGTTGTCGGTGAGCCACATGGCGAGGCGCGACGCGTGGGTTCCTGACGCGACGCCGCTGAAGCGCATCGTCAAGTAGTCGACCGGTTCCATGAACCATCGCGTTCGAGCGCAGAGCTCGGGCTGCTCATTCGTGAGGAACAGGATATGTCCAACGGGATCGGCGCCCGACGTCGAAGGCGCGCCGCCCGTCTTTCGGATGAACTGCCAGAGCTTCCTGGCGTTGAAGCCCTGGACGGGTCCGCCAATGGCCGCCCGACTGTAGGGACGCCCTCTGGTGTCGAGCCAGGTCATGCAAGGTCCGGCGGGGATGCCGTGCTCGTCGACGGGAACCGTTGAAGCGTACTGACCCGTCACGGCGACGGCCTTCACACGGTCGGGGCTGATCCCGGGCCCTCGCATCAGGCGCTTGGTCGACTCACAGATAAGCGTCCACCACAGCTCGGGGTCCTGGGTCGCCTCGCCGCCGTCGCCGAAATGGGTGGGCACGTGATGAAGCTCGTGGGCCATCACCTGGCCGTCGAACGTCACGAGGCCGACCTTCGGTCCTCCGGTGCCGAGGTCGATGCTGAGACAGAGGTCGTCGGAGGTCATTGATCGGGGATTGACATCTGCTGATCCATCATCGCGGCCATGAACATCTTGATGAAAGCGTCGGCCTCGTCGGTGGGTCCGCCCTCGACGCCGCCGTAGATCGCCCCCGACTTCGCAGCTTCGTGGGCGTGCGCCTTGGCGTAGGTGACGGCCTCGGCGAGGTCCGAAGCGAAGCGCACGACGGTGCCCGGCTGGGTCTGAGGGCGCGTGACCGCCATATGGATTGCGTTCGGATACTGCTGGCCGTTCATGCGCCACCCTTTGGTTCGAAGGAAGTCGTTCACGTGGTAGATGTCGTAGTCGTCGGAGGTGAAGGAGAACAAGAAGCTGGGCTTGCCCATGATGCGCAGCGAGTCGTGGCTGCGCACGGCGTCCTGCATGGTCTTGGACGTCGAGAAGATCGTCTCGGCGTAGCGTCGGTAACCCGACCGGCCCAGGTGCACCATGGCGGCCCAGGTCGCCGCGAGCAGGCCGCCCGAGCGCGAGCCGTCCATCCCGGGGGAGCAGTACTTTCCGCCCGACCAGTCGGTCCGGTAGAAGTACTGGCTGTCGCGCAGGGCCTCGTCGGCGAAGCACAGTACGCTCGTCCCCTTCAGCGCGTAGCCGTACTTGTGGGTGTCGGCGGAGATGGTGGTGACGCCCGGCACCGAGAAGTCGAAGGGTTCGATGTCGTAGCCGAGCTCACGACCGAAGGGCAGGATGAATCCGCCCAAGCAGCCGTCGACGTGGAGGCCGACTTCGTGTTCGAGGGCGAGTTTGCCAAGTTCGCCAATGGGGTCAACCGTGCCGTAACCGTAGTTGCCCGCGGAGCCAACGAGGGCCACCGTGTTGGCGTCGATGTTCGACTTCACCCAGTCGAGGTCCACCTGCGTGGTGAGCGGGTCCACCGGGGCGACTCGCAACTCGATGCCGAAGAGATGGCAGGCCTTGTCGAAGGCCGGATGGGCGGTCTCTGGCTTGATGACGTTCGGCCGGGCTGTGGCGCTCGCGTTCATCTCGCGGTAGGCCAGCATGGCGTGGGCGATCGACCCGCTGCCGCCGCTCGTCACGAGGCCGCCCGGTATTGAGCCCTTCAGTCCCGATCCGCCCAGCAAGTCCAAGGTCATCGCGATGATCTCGGCCTCGAACTTCGTGGCGCTCGGACACATGTCGCGCTGCAGGGTGTTCACGTGGGAGAAGTTGGCGAAGGCCTTGTTGAGGAAGTCGTAGTGGTCATGGTCGCCGCAGTACATCGTGCCCGAGCACTGGCCGCCTTCCCACACCTGATTCTCCGCGGTGGACATGGCGGAGAGAATGTCCAAAATGGTGTCCTGATCGGTGCCGTGCTCGGGCAGCGTTCGATGGATTTCGAACTGTCCGGCGTAGGGAAACTCACTCATGGCTGCTCCTGTCTGAGGCTTCACAGAGCGTAGAACTTTTCGGCTGATCGGTAGGGTTTCGACCCGCGAGGTGCGAGGACTCCGGCCACTACGCTTTGGGCATGACCCAGTACGTTCCCGCACCCAATCGTTACGACACCATGGCTTATCGACGCATCGGCCGCAGCGGGCTGATGCTGCCCGCTATTTCGCTGGGGCTTTGGCACAACTTCGGCGACGACCGACCCATTGACACCCAACGCGCGATCCTGCGCCGGGCCTTCGATCGCGGGGTCACGCACTTCGACCTCGCCAACAACTACGGTCCCCCGTACGGCAGCGCGGAGGTCAACTTCGGCCGGCTCCTGGGCGAGGACTTCTCCTCGCTTCGTGACGAATTGGTGATCTCCACCAAGGCGGGTTGGGACATGTGGCCGGGACCCTACGGCGACCGCGGTTCGCGCAAGTACCTCACCGCGAGCCTCGATCAGAGCCTGAAGCGGATGGGCCTCGACTACGTGGACATCTTCTACCACCACCACTTCGACAAGAGCACGCCGCTCGAAGAGACCCTCGGGGCCCTCGATTCGGCGGTTCGCCAGGGTAAGGCGCTCTACGTGGGCATCTCCTCGTACTCGGACCATCGCACGATGGAGGCCGTCAAGATCCTTCGCGGCCTCGGAACGCCGCTCCTGATCCACCAGCCCTCGTACTCCATGCTCAATCGCTGGATCGAGGAGCGCCTGCTCGACGCGCTCGAAGAGGAAGGCGTCGGGTGCATCGCCTTCTCACCCCTCGCGCAGGGAATGCTCACGGACCGTTACCTGCAGGGAATCCCCGAGGGCTCGCGCGCGTCGTTGCACACGTCGCTCTCCGAGGACATGCTGAGCGAGGAGAACCTCTCGCATGTCCGCGCCCTCGCCGAGATCGCCGGTGCGCGCGGACAGAAGCTTTCGCAGATGGCGCTCGCGTGGGCGTTGCGCGACCCGAGGGTGACCTCGGTGGTGATCGGCGCGAGCAGCGTCGCCCAGCTGGACGAGAACCTTGGCGCCCTCAACAACCTTCAGTTCAGCGCCGACGAACTCGCGCGCATTGACCTTCACGCGGTCGAGGGTCACATCGACCTCTGGCGCGACGTCGCCGAAGACTGAGGACCTCGATTCGTCCGGGTTCAGCCAGGCGGATCGGGACCTCGATTAGAGGCTTGGCACGATGACCAGTGGAACGGTGGTGTGCTCGGCGAGTTCAAGGCTGGTGCTGCCGAGCAGCAGGCCCGGATGCTTGCCTTGTCCGCGCGAGCCCACGACGAGCAGGTCCGCGGAGATCGGATCGTCGGCCACGCGGATAAGCACCGAACAGGCGTCGCCGTTGGCGACGTGGAGGCGCACGCGCGAAGAGTCGAGCCCGCAGTCGTCGCTCAGTTGGCGCACGGACTCCTCGAGCTGTTTCGCCGCGTCGCGGTCCTCGAATCGTCCGAGCATGCCCACGGCGTGAACGACAACGACGTGGGCATCGATCTGAGCCGCGAGGTTGAACGCCCAACGAACCGCCGCCTTCGCGTCAGCGGACCCGTCAAAGCCAACGGCAATTGTCGTGAGTGTTTTCATGCTGAGTAATCCCCTTTAGAGGCCGCTTCTTGCGCGATGCGCAAGGCTACGAGCCGTTCGGCTTGGGCGTAGTGCACCATCTCGGTTCCGGGCCCGCCAGAACTCGGGGGCTCGTCATCGTAGGCGCCCGCGAGGACCGCGGCGATGGTCGACGCGACCGACGTCCGCAACGCGGCGAGGTCGTAGCCACCCTCGAGAAAGATCGCGAGCCGACCGGGGCCTGGCGCGAATCCCGCGACGGTTCGAGCAAGCGCCGCGAAGTCACCGCCGGTGAGCGCGAGATCGGCCATCGGATCATCGCGGTGCGAGTCGAACCCCGCGGAAACGAGGACCCACGTCGGTTCGAACTCCGCAATCGCCGGCGTCGCGACCTCATCGATCGCCCTTCGAATGACGTCGCCGGTGGCGCCGGGGGGGAGGGGGATGTTGATGGTCCTCCCGAGCGCTGCCATGCCACCGATCTCGTAGGCGGCGCCGCTGCCCGGAAAGAGCGGCGACTGGTGGGTTGACACGTACATCACGTCGGGCTTATCCCAGAAGATCGCCTGGGTTCCATTGCCGTGATGAACGTCCCAGTCGACGATGAGGACCCGCTCGCCCTGCTCGGTGAGCGACGCCGCGGCGACGGCGATGTTGTTGAGCAGGCAGAAACCCATGGCGCGATCGCGCAACGCATGGTGTCCCGGGGGGCGGGTCGCGATGAATCCGACCCCGTCGTTGAGACGCCTCAGCTCCTCGATGACGGCGAGGCCGCCGCCCGCGGCGTACTGGGCAATCGTCCACGAGTCGTAGGTCGCGTACGTGTCTTCGTCGAGGTCACCGCCGCCGGCGTAACAGAAAGCGCCCAACTCATCGAGGTAGGTACCTTCGTGGACGCGCGCGAGTTCGGCGCGGGTCGCCGCGTGCGGCGCAACCGCCCTCAGGTCGTCGCCCAGATGCAGGTCTTCGACGCCCGCGATCGCGGCGGTGATCCGGTCGGGTCGTTCGGGGTGTCCCGACTCCTCGTGGCCGGCGTCCTCGTAGCGCCCGTTCATGACGAGCATTACGAGTGATTCCCCTTGTCGCCGCCTGGGGCCTGTTTGTGCGTGCGCCGTCCGGCGTATCGTGCCCGGCTCTTCTCGGTTGGTTCTATTGGAAAACTGACGCTCACCACTTCATCTTCGATCGATGACGTCACCGGGAAGCCGGATTCATGGAAGACGCCCAACATACCTCGGTTGTCGGCCTGAGTTTCAGCGGTGAACGTGGTGATTCCTCGGGGGCGTGCGGCGTCGGCGAGGTGTTTGAGCAGGAGCTGGCCGAGGCCATGGTGCTGGTACTGGTCGGCCACGAGAAAGGCGACTTCCGCCTCGGTCGTGCCGGGGATGCGGTCGTAGCGCCCGACCGCCACCAACTGGTCTCCGTCTTCAACGATGAATGCCAGGCGGTCGGCGTAGTCGACCTTGGTCAGGTGCCCGACCTCCTTTTCGGAGAGCTCGGGGTGAAAAGAGAAGTATCGCCGATAGATCGAACCCGAAGAGAGATTCAGATGAAAATGCACGAGCGGTTCGGCGTCCTCGGGGCGGATCGGGCGCATGTGGAGCGTCGCCCCGGTTCGCGTGAGAACGTCACATTCCAGTTCGCCGGGGTACTCACGAACCTGCGTGGCGTCAGCGGATGAATCGGCACCTTGATCGGTGCCTAGCTCACCCTCAATGAAGTCGGACATCCCGCCCCTCGCTCGTGTGGCTCCACAGGTAACCAATCACAACTGCGATTATGCAACGGTTTCCCGGGTTTCGCCAGTGACGAAGGTCACCATTGGGGGTTGCCCGCTTAACCTTGAGCGGACGAGCCAGCACCAAGGGGAAAACGTGAAAGCAGCGGTCTATTACCAAATCGGAGGTCCGGAAGTCTTTCGCTATGAGGACGTTCCCGACCCCACAGTCGGTGAGAGCGAGATCTTGATCTCTGTTGAGGCGGTCAGCATCGAGGGCGGCGACACCCTCAATCGGCTCGGAGGTGAGATCAGCCGGGTGCCCCACATCGTTGGCTACCAGTGCGCCGGGACGGTGATCGAAGTCGGTGATCAAGTCACCGGCTTCGCGGTCGGTGACCGCGCCGTGACGGTCGGCACTGACGGTTCGCACGCCGAACTGCGCTCGGTGCCTGAGCAGTTCGCGTGGAGCATTCCCCAAGGTCTCTCGACCGAGGAGGCGGCGTGCGTCCCGGTGTCCTTCGGAACCGCCGATGACTGCCTGTTTGAGTTCGGGCACCTGACCAGCGGGGAGACGGTGCTGATCCACGCTGGTGCCGGCGGGGTGGGAATTGCCGCGATCCAGATCGCGAAACGAGCGGGTGCCCGGGTCTTGGCGACCGCGTCGAGCGACGCGAAGCTGGAGCGCCTGAAGGAACTCGGGCTCGACGAAGGCATCAACTACGTCACGCATGACTTCGTGGCGGAATCGCGACGACTGACCGATGGAAAGGGGCTGGACCTGATCGTCGACTCGGTGGGCGGGGTGACCCTTCAGGGGAGCATCAACGCCCTGGCGTACCGTGGCCGGTGCGTCACGGTGGGCGACGCCGGACGCACGAGGGCCCAACTCCTCGACATCTCCAGCTTGCGTGGGAACAATCAGACGCTTTCCGGATATTTCATGGGCGCAGAACTGTTCCTTTCTCCGAGGCCGCACGAGCTGGTCGCTCGCTACCTGGACTCCATCGCCAACGGCGAATACCGCGTGATCATTGACAAGACCTTTCCCCTGTCGGATGCGACGGGCGCTCACGCCTACATTGAGAGCCGTCAGTCGTTCGGACGCGTTCTTCTCATCCCTTGATCCACCACGTTGGTCCACAACCACGTCGGGGCGCTCACCTCGGGCCTCGCTAGACGTTTCTGCGGTACATGCCGCCGACTTCGAAAAGGGTCTGGGTGATCTCTCCGAGCGAGGCGTGTCGAACGGTGTACATGAGGGTGGCGAAGACATTGCCGTTCGCGAGCGCGGTCTCGCGAAGCGCCGCGAGCGCGCGGTCCCGATCGTGCTCGTGGGCGCGATGGAAGGCCGCGAGGCGAAGAATCTGGCTCTCTTTTTCCCCTTCGGTGGCCCGGGCGAGCTCTATCGTTCCTGGGGCGCTCACGTTCGACGGGCGAGTGAAGGTGTTCACGCCGACAATGGGCAGCGAGCCGCTGTGCTTTGCGTGCTCGTAGATCATCGAATCGTCTTGAATCCGACCGCGCTGGTATCCGGTCTCCATCGCGCCGAGGACCCCTCCCCGGTCTGAAATCCGGTCGAGTTCCGCCAGAACCGCGGCTTCGACCAGGTCGGTCAGCTCCTCGACGACGAAACTTCCTTGCAGGGAGTTCTCGTTCATCGCGAGACCCCACTCCTTGTTGATGATGAGTTGGATCGCCAGGGCCCGGCGCACCGAGTCCTCGGTCGGGGTGGTTACTGCTTCGTCGAAAGCGTTGGTGTGCAGGCTGTTGGCGTTGTCGTAGATGGCACAGAGCGCCTGCAGCGTGGTGCGGATGTCGTTGAAGGCCATCTCCTGGGCGTGCAGTGAACGGCCGGACGTCTGCACGTGGTATTTCAGCTTCTGAGCTTTTTCGCCAGCTCCGTAGCGGTCGCGCATGGCGATGGCCCAGATTCGCCGCGCCACGCGACCAATGACCGTGTACTCGGGGTCCATCCCATTGGAGAAGAAGAAGGAGAGGTTCGCCGCGAAGTCGTCCACCGACATTCCCCTCGCGAGGTACGACTCCACGTAGGTGAAGCCGTTCGCCAACGTGAAGGCGAGTTGGGTGATGGGGTTCGCTCCGGCCTCGGCGATGTGGTAGCCCGAGATCGATACGGAGTAGAAGTTTTTCATGCCGTACTCGACGAAGAACTCCTGGATGTCCGCCATCACGCCCAGGGAGAACTCCGTGGAGAAGATGCAGGTGTTCTGCCCCTGGTCCTCTTTCAAGATGTCTGCCTGCACTGTGCCGCGAACTGTCTGGAGCGTGCGCAGGCGAACCTCGTCGGCTTCGTCCACGGTGGCGGGGCGCCCGTTCGCCGCCGCGAACTGGTCGAGTTGCTGGTCGATGGCGGTGTTGAGGAACATCGCGAGGATCGTCGGAGCCGGGCCGTTGATGGTCATGGAGACCGACGTGCTCGGATCGCAGAGGTCGAAGCCGTCGTAGAGGGCCTTCATGTCGTCGAGGGTGGCGACTGAGACTCCAGACGTCCCGATCTTGCCGTAGATGTCCGGCGGGGTGTCGGGGTCGCGGCCGTAGAGCGTCACCGAGTCGAAGGCCGTCGACAAGCGCGTCGCTGGCTGGCCCTCGGAGAGCATGTGAAAGCGGCGATTCGTGCGAAACGGGTCGCCCTCTCCGGCGAACATCCGCGCGGGGTCCTCATTGTCGCGCTTGAAGGGAAAGACGCCGGAGGTGAAGGGGAACGAACCGGGGAGGTTCTCCGAGCGCAGCCAGCGCAGCAACTCGCCCTCGTCCGTGAATCCGGGCAACGCCACCCGAGGGATCTTGTTGCCGGACAACGAGGTCCGCACGAGGGGTATCGATCCTTTGGAGGTGACCAGCTCGTCACCGGAGAACTCCCGGCGTCGTGAGGCGAATGCGTCGAGCAGCGAACGGCTCGACGGGTCGACCTTGTGTTCGAGCGCCTTCGAGAGCCCCGCCAACTCGGCGAGGACTTCCGCCACGCCGTGGTCCTCCGCAATCTGTCGGGTGGCGCGAACCTGCCCGGCTTGGCGAACGGCGCTCACCTGGGCCCTCGTCGTCGCGTGGTACTCGCGGATCGCATGGGCGATCTCCGAGAGGTACCGCGAACGCGTCGCCGGGATAATCGGCGGTGAACTTTCGGAGACCATGGTCGTCACTGGGGCCAGTTGCGGCTCGTTGATGGCGAGACCGTGACGCTGCAGGGCTCCGCGAAGGAACTGGTAGAGCGCGGTTGTTCCCGTGTCGTTGAAGCGCGAGGCAATGGTCCCGAAGACCGGTGCGTGCTCGGGTTCGCCCTTCGCGGGATGACTGCGATTCCATTGACGCACGACGGATCGAAGGGCGTCCTGCGCCCCGTACCGGTCGAACTTGTTGATGGCGATGACGTCGGCGAGGTCGAGCATGTCGATCTTCTCCAGTTGGGACGCAGCGCCGAACTCGGGCGTCATGACGTAGAGCGAGACGTCGGCGATGTCCACGATCGCGGCGTCACCCTGGCCGATCCCCGGGGTCTCCACGATGATGAGGTCGTAGCCAGCGGCGCGGCACGCGCTGATGACGGTGGGGATGGGGTGGGGGACCTCGGAGTTGCTGCCGCGCGTGGCGAGTGAGCGGAAGAATATCTGCGGCGAGTCGATCGAGTTCATCCGGATCCGGTCGCCCAGCAGGGCCCCGCCGCTGCGCCGCTTCGTCGGGTCGACAGCCAGGACGGCGATGCGCAGTTTGTCGCCCTGGTCGAGGCGGAAACGGCGGATCAGCTCGTCGGTCAGCGACGACTTGCCCGAACCGCCGGTGCCGGTGATGCCGATGACCGGCGCGGTGTGTTGCTGGGCGGCGCCGGCCAGGGCTGCACGCATCGGCGAATCGAGCGAGTCGGCTTCCATGGCGGTGATGACGCGCGCCAGTGCGTTGACGTCGCCAAGGATGAGATTGTCGATGGTCGACGGGACCGAGGCCGCCAGGTTGACGTCGCACTCTTCGATGAGCACGTTGATCATCCGATCGAGGCCCAGTCGCTGGCCGTCGGCCGGCGAGAAGATTCGCCGTACGCCGTACGCCTCAAGTTCGGCGATCTCGTCGGGGATGATCACGCCGCCGCCGCCGCCGTAGACCTTGATGTCGCCTCTTCCAGCTTCACGAAGCCGGTCGATCAGGTACTTGAAGTACTCCAAATGACCGCCTTGGTACGAGCTCAGGGCAATCCCTTGAACGTCCTCGTCAATCGCGGCGCTGACGACCTCATCCACCGAACGGTTGTGCCCCAGGTGAATGACTTCGGCTCCCTGGGCTTGCAGAAGTCGGCGCATGATGTTGATCGCCGCGTCGTGGCCGTCGAAGAGGCTGGCGGCGGTGAGGAAGCGAACAGGGTATCGAGGTTGGTGCAGGATAGGCCCGTCAACCGAAGTAGTCATGATCATCAAGATAGTTGCCTTTCCTTGTGCTTTCACCGCCGCGCGACGTTGTCGGCGTCGCCGGCGTCTTGAACTCGTGAAGCGGTGATCGGGATCGGTGACGGGTTCAATAGCTACGGGTAGTCCACGATCCATCGATGGCAGGAAGGATTCTGAACCCGCTCGTGCGCCTACGAGGAACCCCGAATGGTTGAGAGCGCGTCGGCGAGGCGCGACAGGGCTCCCTCCGTTCGCACTCCCCACCAGAAGAGATCCTTCCCGTCGAGGAAGAGCGCGGGCGCGACGGACTCCAGTTCGCCCAGCTGGCGCCGAGAGAAGGGATACGGCTCACTCGGAGCCAGCACGACGTCGGGATGGCGCCGTGCGGCCTCATCCAGGTCGACCGTCGGATACGGTCCGAGTTCGGCGAACTCGGTGGCGACGCCGAGGTACTCCAGCAAGGACGATCCGTACGTCGGTTGCCCGAGCGCCATCCACGGTCGGCGCCAAATCGGCACGAACGCCCGAATCCTCATCGGGAGTGCTGCACCGACGATGAGCGGGCTCCACTTCCCGTCAACCTGTTCCGAGAGCACCCGCATGGTCGGGTTGACGTCGCCGAGCGCTCGAATGTGGACGACGTGGACTTTGAGCCCGAGTGCGACGAGTTCATCGTGGTCTTCGCGGCGGTTCTCTTCGGCGTCCATGACGACCAGGTCCGGCTGCAGTGCCGCGATTGCAGTGATCTGCGGGTCTTTTGTGCCGCCCACGTGGGCGAGGTCGCCGCGCTCGCAGAACCGCGTGCACGCGATCGGCGTGCGATCCCACGAGGAAAGGGTCTCGGTGAGAGACGGCACCAAGCTCACGATGCGCATCAGGGTCGTGCCTCCGTGTAGCGGGGCCCGACCGGTGCACCGGACATCATTCTCGGATCATTCGTCGGAAGGGTCACGCTAGCAATGCTTGCGCATTTTGGCCTTCACATTGTTGACTAAATTGTTTTTGAATGGCTCAAGGGCCTGAGGGAGACTTCGGGGTCGATATCGAGTCTGATGGCAGATTCGCGTTCAACGACGCGTAGCAAAGGGAGAATCATGACGAATCGAGTTGCACTGGTAACCGGAGCCGCGCGCGGAATTGGAGCGGCCGTAGCCGTTCGGCTGGCCGAAGAGGGGCACGACGTCGCCGTTCTCGACCTTGACGCCGGCGCCTGCGCCGACACCGTCAACGCCGTCAAGGCCAAGGGCCGCAACGCCCTCGCGGTCGGCGCGGACGTGAGTGACGAGGCA
The DNA here is from genome assembly GCA_003132205.1 of Acidimicrobiaceae bacterium. Classification (GTDB taxonomy): domain Bacteria; phylum Actinomycetota; class Acidimicrobiia; order Acidimicrobiales; family RAAP-2; genus RAAP-2. Next base: position 119,686 of record PKWY01000048.1, on the reverse strand, counting down.
TCGGTGACCGAAGCGATCGCCAAGGTCGCCGAAGGCTTGGGTGCGCCCTTGATACTGGTCAACAACGCGGGGGTCCTGCGCGACAACTTGCTCTTCAAGATGGACCTGTCGGACTGGCGCACCGTGATGGACGTCCATCTCGGCGGCGCGTTCCTGATGAGCCGCGGGGCGCAGCGCTTCATGACCGAGGCCGGATGGGGCCGAATTATCAACATGTCGAGCACGTCGGCCTTGGGCAATCGCGGACAGGCGAACTACTCGGCGGCGAAGGCGGGCCTGCAGGGCTTCACCAAGACGCTCGCGATCGAGCTGGGTCGTTACGGCGTCACCGTCAACGCCGTCGCGCCTGGATTCGTAGTGACCGCCATGACGCACGCAACAGCCGAGCGGATGGGTGTCCCATTCGATCAGTTTGAGAACGCAGTGGTCAAGCAGATTCCGGTGGGCAGAGCGGGCCAACCCGAGGACATCGCCAACGCGGTGGCCTTCTTCGCCGACGAGCGTTCGTCATTCGTGTCGGGACAGGTGCTGTACGTGGCCGGGGGCCCGACCAACTAGATCCCTGTGCAACGCCGACGTGGCCGGGCGCTTGGCGGAGACTGATCGATCTAACTGGTGTGCCCGTTTTCATCGAAGACACCGGCCAATGTCGGAGCGTGGCTCGTCGCCTCGTAGTTGGTGATCGCTGATTCTCGCCGCATGGTGAGTCCGATGTCGTCCCAGCCGTTGAGCAAACGTTCGCGGGTCATGGGGTCGAGGTCGAACGACCGCTGCCAACCTGTCTCTGGGACCTCCACTCGCAAGTGTTCGACGTCAACGACGATGAGCCGCGTCGGCTCGTCCTTGACGAGCTGGGTGAGCTCGTCGACGTCCTCTTGGGGCAGCTGGACAATCACCAGCCCTTGTTTGGATGAGTTATTTCGGAAGATGTCGCCGAACGAAGGGGCAATCACCGCGACGAAGCCGTAGTCCATCAACGCCCACACGGCGTGTTCGCGCGATGAACCGGTTCCGAAGCGAGGGCCGGCGATCAGGATCGATGCGCCGACGTAACTCTGGTCGTTCAGTACGAAGGTGGGATCATCGCGCCACTCGCTGAAGAGTCCTCGCCCGAATCCAGTTCGCTCGACGCGCTTCAACCAGTCAGATGGAATGATCTGGTCAGTGTCGACGTCGGAGCGCTCGAGGGGAACGGCGTGACCTTCGAAGATTCGAACCGGCTTCACGATCCAACCTCGTCCGGCGTCGCGAATCGTCCCTTGATGGCGGTCGCGGCGGCGACGACCGGCGAGACGAGGTGGGTCCGACCCCCTCGACCTTGGCGTCCCTCGAAGTTTCGATTCGACGTGGAGGCACTGCGCTGGCCCATCTTCAGTTGATCGGGATTCATGCCGAGGCACATCGAACAGCCCGGTTCACGCCATTCGAAACCGGCGTCGAGGAAGATTTGGTCGAGCCCCTCTTCTTCCGCCTGCTTCTTCACCCGATGGGAACCCGGGACAACGAGCGCACGCACGCCTTCGGCGACGCGATTCCCGCTGGCGACCGCGGCCGCGGCGCGAAGATCCTCGATCCGTGAATTCGTGCACGAGCCGATGAACACAACATCCACCGGGATGTCTCGAACGAGCGTGCCGGGCGCGAGGCCCATGTAGGCGAGCGACCGCTCGGTGGTGTCCCTCTTATCCGGATCGTCGTACTCGTCAGGTGACGGGACCGCGCCGCTCAGGGCCACAACCTGGGCCGGATTGGTTCCCCACGTGATGAACGGCACGAGTTGCGAGGCATCGATCGTCAATTCGGCGTCGAACTCCGCATCGGCGTCGCTCACGTACGAGCGCCAGCGATTCGCCAACGCCTCGAACTCGTCGCCCTCGGGCACGCCCGGGCGGCCGCGCAAATAGTCAATGGTGGTCTCGTCCACGGCGACGAGCCCCGCGCGAGCCCCGGCTTCGATGCTCATGTTGCAGATCGTCATGCGACCCTCCATCGAAAGGGCGGTTATGGCCTCGCCGCGGTACTCGATCACGTATCCAGCCCCGCCGCCCGTGCCGAGTTTGGCGACGATGGCAAGCACGATGTCCTTCGCGCTCACGCGAGCCGGAACCTTGCCGTTGACGATGACGGCCATGGTCCTGGCCTTTTGCTGGGGAAGCGTTTGCGTGGCGAGCACGTGCTCAACCTCGCTGGTGCCGATTCCGAAGGCGAGCGACCCGAATGCCCCATGGGTTGACGTGTGCGAGTCGCCGCAGACAATGGTCATACCGGGCTGGGTGACGCCGAGCTCGGGTCCGATGACGTGGACGATGCCCTGGTTCTCGTGGCCCCGGGGGAACACCGTGATGCCGAACTCGTGGCAGTTCTCTTCGAGCGCCTCCAGTTGGCGACGAGAGACGGGATCCTTCACCGGCGTCGAGATCGGGTCGGTCGGTACGTTGTGGTCGGCGGTCGCGAGTGTGCGGTCCGGACGACGCACGGTGCGTCCGTTGAGACGCAGGCCGTCGAAGGCCTGGGGGCTCGTGACTTCGTGGACCAGGTGCAGGTCGATGTAGATAAGCGTTGGTTCGCCTTCGGGCGACGCAACCACGTGTTCTTCCCAGATCTTCTCGAAGAGTGTGCGGCCCACGTCTATCGAAGTCCCACGATCTTGACCTGAAGCATCCCCGAGGGCGCCTCGTAGTTGACGACCTCGCCAATGGACTTGCCGAGAAGGGCCGCGCCGAGGGGCGACGTGGGCGACGCAACGAGGACGCTATCAGGCTTCTCCTCGATGGAACCTATGAAGAACTCCTGGAAGTCGTCGTCGGGGTCGCCCTCATAAACGACCTGGACGATCGACGCGTGCTGGACGGTCTGGGCGTTTTCGTCGCGCGCCACTATCTCGTGGTTCCTGATCACGTTGTCGATCTGGCGGATCCGAGACTCCATCTTGCCCTGGTGGTCCTTCGCGGCGTGGTAGTCGCCGTTCTCGCTGAGGTCGCCGAGGAGACGGGCCGCTTCGATGACCCGGGCGATGTCGGTGCGCCCGACCGTGGTCAGGTGGTGGTACTCGGCTTGAAGCTTGTCCAGGGTCTCTTGGGTGATGCGATGAATTTCGCCCGCCATTGCGCAACCTCAACTATTGGAGAAGTTCCAATTCTACTGCCGCCCCGCCCGCTCAAACCCGGCGGGTTTGCCATTCACCGATGCGGCGGACCAAAATAGAAGAAACGAGGAGACGAAGACCAATGAACCAACGCACGTACCGCGTGGCCGTGCTCGGGGGCGATGGCATTGGCCCGGAGGTCACCGCCGCCGCACTCGAGGTCGTCCGTGCCGCCGGCGTCGCGATCCAGACCACGCTCTACGTGTTGGGGGCGGCCCGCTACCTCGCTGACGGCTTCGTGCTCGATGACCCCACCCTGGAGGAACTCCGTGGTTACGACGCCATCTTGTTGGGAGCAATCGGCCCCGCGATCGGGGACACCCGGATACCCGGGGGCGTCTTGGAGCGCGGACTCTTGCTGCGCATGCGTTTCGGGCTTGATCTCTACATCAACTACCGCCCGTTTCGCGGGGTGGCTGGTTCGCTCGCGGAAGGCTGCGAATTCGCCATCGTGCGTGAGAACACCGAGGGACCCTACGCCGGGGAGGGCGGAGTCCTTCGCCACGGCACCCCCCACGAGGTCGCGACCCAGGGTTCGGTGAACACCCGCTTCGGCGTCGAGCGCTGCGTGCGATACGCCTTCGAGCGCGCGGCGAAACTGGCCCGACCGAAACTGACCCTCGTGCACAAGACCAACGTGCTGACGTTCTCAGGTGAACTGTGGGCCCGCGTCGTGAAGGAGGTCGGCGCCGAGTATCCCAACGTCGTCGTCGACTACAACCACGTCGATGCCGCCTGCATCTACCTTGTCGAGAGCCCCGAGCGTTACGGCATCATCGTCACCGACAATCTCTTCGGTGACATCCTTTCGGACTTGGCGGGAGCGGTCACGGGCGGGATCGGCTACGCCGCGAGCGCCAACCTGAACCCCGAGCGCGCGAGCGCCTCGATCTTCGAGCCGGTGCACGGCGCCGCCCACGACATCGCCGGGACCGGCAAGGCCAATCCGCTGGCGGCTGTCTCATCAGCGGTTCTGATGCTTGAACATCTGGGCGAAGCAGAGGCGGCGTCCGCCATAGCGCGCGCGGTGCGAGAATTCCATGGTGACGTTGCCGCCCTCGGCACTGTCGGAGTCACGAATCAACTAATTGAGAGGTTGTAAATGCCTATAACGCCCACGAAGAAGATCTGGATGGACGGAGTCCTCGTTGACTGGGAGCAGGCCAACGTGCACGTGCTCAGCCACACGTTGCACTACGGCACCGGAGCGTTTGAAGGCATCCGCGCGTACAAGACCCCCAACGGCGTCGCGGTGTTTCGCCTCCGTGAGCACATCCAGCGACTTCTGAACAGCTGCAAAATCTTGATGATCGACGTCCCTTTCAGCCTCGAGGAGCTCATCGAGGCGACCAAGGACGTCGTGCGCGAGAACGATCTCCAAGACGGCTGCTACCTGCGCCCGCTGGTCTACTTGGGCTACGGCGAAATGGGCATCAACCCGCTGCCGTGTCCGGTGAACGTGGCGATTGCCGCATGGCCGTGGGGGGCGTACCTGGGTGACGAGGGCGCAGAGAACGGGGTGAGGATGAAGATCTCCTCGTGGACACGTCACGCTCCAAACGCCATGCCAACGGCCTCGAAGACGGTGGGCGGCTACGTGAACTCGAGCCTCGCGAAGGTGGAGGCCTTGAAGGCCGGCTACGACGAGGCGATCATGCTCGGACCCGATGCGCGAATCTCCGAGTGCACCGGCGAGAACCTTTTCATCGTGCGTGACGGCCTGCTGATCAGTCCTCCTCCATCCGAAGCGGGTGCGTTGAGGGGCATCACCCAGGCGAGCATCGTGAAGATTGCGAATGACCTCGGCTACGAGGTGAGCTTCGAGGCGATGCGCCGTGACGACCTATACCTCGCCGACGAGGCCTTCCTCACCGGAACCGCGGCGGAAGTTGTTCCGATCGGATCGGTGGACGACCGTCTCGTGGGCGACGGAAGGCCGGGCCCCATCACGAAGGCGATCCAGACGACGTACCACAGGGCGGTGCGCGGCGGAATTCCCGAGTACGAGAGTTGGCTGGCGAGGGTGTAGGTGACTGCGAGAGATAGTCTCGAAGCGTGACCCAACCGACGTTTTCCCCAGTCCCTGCAGCGGGCGAGGTTCGCCGCACCATGACGACCGCCACTCCAGAACTCGCCAGGATCCCAAAGCCCGGGCTCCAACGTTCGCCCACCCGATCGGGTGGCGCTGGCCACGGAACACCTGCGCCAGGGGAGGGGTTTGCGCTCACCATTGCTCAGCGTGAGGTCGCCAAGTTGAAGTTCGCCCACGAGCACGACCGTCATGATGTTGAAACCGGTATCGCACTCGTAGCCGCCAAGCGGGCCAGCCTCGCGGGCCGGGGCCCGATTCTTGGTGACGTGCTGATCACCTTGGACATCTTCAGACTCCGTGAAGCCGACGTTGTCAGCCATCAACGTTGTGTCCCCTTCGCCGGACTGGCCCACAGTTACGTTGCGCAACGCCGCTTCGTCGACGCCGTGAGCGATGAGCAGATCCTGCTGCCGACGAACTCTTCTCTATAGCCCCCACTATCGAAGGAATCAATATGAGTTTTGACCTGAACAGCGAACAGCGCGCTTTTCGAAACGTGATGCGCAGTTTCGTCGACGAGCGCATCGCCCCGCACGCTGCTCACCACGACCGCGAGCAGACATTCCCTCAGGAGAGTTTCGACGCGTGCGTCGAGATGGAGCTTCCGTCGCTGGGCATTCCCGAGGCCTACGGCGGCGCGGGCGCCGACATGGTGACCCAGGCGATCATGGCCGAGGAGCTTGCGCGCGGGTGCGCGTCGACTTCGGTCACGGTGCTGATCTCAAAGCTCGGCATGCTGCCGGTCATGAACTTCGCCAGCGAGGAGATCAAGCGCGAGTACCTGCCCAGGGTCGCCGCCGGTGAGATCCAGTCGAGTTACTGCCTCTCAGAGGCCGACGCCGGATCGGACGTAGCGTCAATGCGCTGCAGCGCCGTGAGAGACGGTGACGACTACATCTTGAACGGCTCCAAGCACTGGATCACGAACTCCGGCGTCTCGGATACCTACACAGTCTTCGCGACCACGAATCCCGAAGCGCGCAGCCACGGCATCACGTGCTTCCTGGTTGAGAAGGGTTGGGGAGTGGAGTTCCCCGGGCACGAGGACAAGATGGGTCTTCGAGCTTCGCCCACGGGTGAGGTGGTCTTCAACGACGTGCGCGTGCCTGCTTCGCACCGCATCGGCGCCGAGGGTGAAGGCTTCAAGATCGCGATGCACACGCTCGACCGGTCGCGCCCGACCATCGGCGCCCAGGCGGTGGGGATCGCCCAGGCCTCGATCGACTACGCGGGCAATTACATGAAGGGCCGCAAGGCCTTCGGCGCACCGATTTCCGAGCTGCAGGGCCTGCGATTCATGCTGGCCGACATGGCGATTCGCACCGAGGCGGCGCGCGCGTTGGTGTACCGGGCGTGCGCGGCGATCGACACTGGTGACCCCGACAATCAGTTGACGTACCTGGGAGCGGCGGCCAAGTCGTTCGCGTCCGACACCGCGATGAGCGTGGCGACCGATGCCGTACAGTTACTGGGTGGCTACGGCTTCACCAAGGAGTTCCCGGTCGAGCGCTACATGCGCGACGCGAAGATTACGCAGATCTATGAGGGAACCAACCAGGTGCAGCGGGTAGTCATTTCCAAGTACCTCTTGAAGTAGGAACCAATGTCCACCAGTACCAGCAGCACGACCGAGATGATTCGTCGCGGCCTCTTGAAGATCGACGACGCCACCGTTCTCGCCACGGTTGACTCGCTCAATCTGAAGGGAAACAACAAGATCCAGGCGGTGGTGGGAATGCCACTTCGTACCCTTCAGCAGCGGCGCGACGTCACGACCTTCGCATCGAGCGCCCCCATCGCGGCGGTGAAGGGGATACTGGAACTGCTCGCTCTGGCGCCTCTTGAGCAGGTGGTCGAGGCGCTCGGCGACCACGCTGATTCCCCTTCGTACGATCAATTGAGCGCCGCGGTCGACCAGATGCTCGCTAACGGTGCGACGAACGACGACATCGTCGCTCTGCTCACCTTCGCCATTGGCGAGGAATTCCCGGCGGCGGCGCACTGCCGCCGCCTGCTCGAGGAACGTACCGAGCTCCAGCTGCCGCCCCTGCCCGAGGTCGCAGCTCCTGCATCGCTCCTCGTTCCCAAGGAAGTCGATGCCGAGGTTCGCGAGCAGCGCCGCGCGCGCCGTGAGGAGGAGAAGAGGAAGAAGCAGAGTGTGACGTCAACTCGTCCCGCCCGCCCGGTGAAGGCCAAGCGGGTTGAGAAGCCCAAGCCCGCGCGCGTGATGAGTCCACCAGTTGGTGAGATCCCGGTAGTCCAGGTCACTCGCCGCCGGGTCGCTCTCACGCCGGGCGAACTGGCCGTCTTCAGCCCCGATCACCCCGTCGTCGGCTCGGTCGCCCTCGTCGAGGTTCCCTTCGACGCAGTCGATCCGGATCAGCCCGAACAGAAGTCCAAGGCCCGCCCCGCGGTGGTCGTGGGCGCATCCAACGAGGGAGTCCTGGTCCAGGGCATCTACTCGAACCAGACGCCATCGAGGGTGCTCTTTCAGCCTTGGCGTCGTTTGGGACTGGACCACGTCTCGTACATCGACTCAGTGCGAATCGCTCTGGACGTGGCCCCGAGCTCAATGGAGCGACTGGGCAGGTTGACCGACGACGAATGGAACACGCTTTCCTAGCGGGGCGAACCCCCATCACGCCTTGGAAGGTGCCCTCCGCCTGCAGGAGAGTGAAGTCCCCCTGCTCCGTATGATGAGTGGGAAACTGCGCGAGAGAGGGTTATGCGTAAGGTCGCGATTCTTGTCGCCGCGGTGATGCTCGTCGGAGGGGCGTTGTGGCTTTACCGCCAATCGGCCGTAACCCGTTCGACGACGACGACGTCCGCGGCGATCGCGACCACAACGACCACCACGATCGCGGCCCCTCCGAACTCCTGCGCAAGCGCTGGAGACACGGGTTCTTCCAGCACGACCTCAACCCTCAAGAGCGACTGCGTGCCCTGGAAGGCGCAGGACACGTGGTCGGGGGCGTTGCCCTCGATCTACACGGCATCATTCGACCCGATTCCGACCCAACCGGCGATCACCGCCTACGCCGCTTGGATACGAACCTCGTCAACCGACCTGGCCCTCTATCCCGGTTACGAAGGGCCCGGTCCGAGTGCGCTTGCGCGGGGCCCCGAGATGGTGCCGCCGTCGGCCTACCCGCGACTGCTCGCCACCTTCAACTCGGGTTTCTACGAGAAGGATGGGTCGGCCGGCTTCTACGCCAATCAAACCCTGTACTTTCCGATGGTGAGGGGCGAGGCGACGGTCGTTCGCTACACCAATGGCACCGTCGACGTCCTGGCTTGGACCGGGGGACCCCGTCCGGGACCGACGCTCGTCATGGCTCGCCAGAACCTGGCGCTCTTGGTAAACGACTCGGTCGCGGCCCCTACGGCATCGGACAACGCGCTTTGGGGAGTCACGTTGCACGGACTTCCCGCCGTATGGCGCACGGCGCTCGGCGTTGACGCGAACGGCAATCTGATCTACGTCGCGGCCTCCGACGTCACGGCCCAATCGTTGGCCGCGATACTGGTCGACCTTCACGTGGTGCGGGCGATGCAACTCGACATCAACCCCGAATGGCCGATCTTTGTCACGTACGCGGGCGCGGGCGCCAAGGACCCCTCCCTCGACGTTCCCAATCCGAATCAGATCTCGCGCAGATTCCTCTATCCGAGCACCAAGGACTTCTTCGCGGTCTTCGAAACCGAGCGGCCCGGGGAGGCCCAGCCGTGGTAGACACGCGCAGCGACAACGGCCAGGCGCGTGGCGGCGCCCCGTCGCGACGCCGGTTGGCCCTTTGGCTCGCGCCGACGCTGATCGTGGCGGCGTTCGTCGGCGCGGGCATCGCCATTTCCGTTCATTCATCGTCGGCGCCGGCTCCGTCGAGGACAACCACGTCCTGGACGCCCGCCACCACCACCACGACAGTTCCGCCCACGGTCACCCTCTCGGCCGTGGGAGACACCGAACTCGGGAACACTCCTGGCATTCCTTCGAATCCCCGCCAGTACCTTCAGCCGATCAGGGCCGCGTTGGCGGCCCCGATCGTCTTCGGGAACCTTGAGGGCACGCTCACCAACGCGACCACCTCGAAGTGCGCGACGACCTCGTCCGAGTGTTACGCGTTTCGAGTACCCACGACGTTCGCCTCGGTGTATCGCGCGGCGGGCTTCACCGTCCTCAACAGCGCGAACAACCACTCCCACGACTTTGGCGGAGAGGGCGCGATAGATACCTCCGAGGCCCTGAGCGCGGCGGGCATCGCCCAGGCCGGTCTTCCCGGTCAGATCGGTGTCGTGAGCGACGGTGCCGTGAAGGTGGCGTTCGTGGGCTTTGCGCCTTATACCAATACCAACGATCTGCTCAACTTCCCCGCGGCGGCCCAGTTGATCGCGAAGGCCAAGCAATTGGCGAACGTGGTGGTCGTGTACATGCACGCCGGCGCCGAAGGCGAGCAGGCGGATCACGTGACGCGCCAGACCGAGACCTACGTGGGAGAAGACCGGGGCAATCCGTACGCGTTCGCCCACGCCGCCATCAATGACGGCGCCGACCTCGTGATCGCCAGCGGCCCTCACGTGCTTCGCGGCATGGAGTGGTACCGAGGGCGTCTCATTGCCTACAGCCTGGGCGACTTCGTCAACTTCGAGAATTTCTCGGCGGCCGGCGACCTGGATCTCTCGGCGATCCTGCACGTGACGATGAGCTCGACCGGGACATTCGTCTCGGGGCGTTTCACATCGGTGCGCCTCACCTTCGGCGGTCAGCCCTTCGTTGATCCGACCGACGCCTCCGCAGTTTTCGTGAACCAGTTGTCGAAGGAGGATTTCGGTGCCGACGCAGCGATCATCGCGGCCAATGGATCGATCGAACGGCTGGCCGGCTAGCAACCGCCCGCCGGGCCGGGACGGCCCGGCCCTGTGAGGAAACCATCGACGGTGCCCGCGTCGGTCGGACGTGGATTAGGGCCCAAGTGAACGATGTACCAAACCCCACGCCATGAGATCAGCGACGCCACCTCGACCGACTCGACCTTGCCGCCCTTCTCGAAGACGAGCCGCACGCCGGGAATATGCCAGTAGCCAATCTTGTTTTCGCACGCTCCCGCAGGGATCCACGCGGCGTCGGCCGGGTTCACGCCGACCCGCAGAAACGTCGCGGCCCTCGGAACGTCGATCGTTCGGTGATACGCGGCGAGGTCAAGATCAAAGAACCCGATGAGCCTGCGGGTGTAGTCGCCGCCCGGATCGACAATCGCCCCGGCCTTCATCTGGAGATAGGCCCCGCGGGGAAAGAAGACGGTTTGGCCGAGCGCCGGCGCATCAGCCTCAATCGCCCTCCAGAGAGTCTTCATCTGAGCATCAAGTCCAACGGTGAAGCTCGGCTCGGTGCTGGTCTGGTGCAGGCTGCCTGGGGATGAACCCGTGGCGCCGACGAGGGCGGGCCAGAGCAGAAAGGAAACCAATGCCGCCAGCACGACGCCGGAGATGATCCGCGGCGCCGTATGGCGTCCGGCGAAATCTCTTGGCGAGGCATCCATTCCCTAGAGATTACGGGCGAAAGGAAGGTCTGGCCGGACGTGCAATCGACTGATGCGGAGGATTGTTCTGCTGATGCACGCCTCACTCGTCGGGTTCGCCGCCGGGCCGCACGGTGAGATGGACCGATCAGGCTTTCGGACGACCTTTGAGAGTACGTGCAAGGGCATCACCGACCAGGCCGACAGCGCCCTCTAAGGGGGGGTGACCTATCGAACGATGGAGAGCTACTGGCCGACGGTGGCGAGAAATCCCCAGGCCACGAGGCACGATGTCGATCATTGGCGCTGGGCAAATGACGCGACGATGATCGTCTTCTCGACAAGTCCCGAGGAGGCGAATTAGGCCAATTCGAGAATTGTCCGCGACGACGTCGCCCGGGAGATGTCGCAACCGAAGAGCGAACCGGGAAAAGACCTCCTCATGCTCGAAGGCCCCACGCTGGCCCAGAACTTCATGCGCCGCGGGCCTCATCGACGAATATCGTCTGAACGTGACCCTGTGACCCTGTGACCCTGTGACCCTGTGACCCTGGAATCAGGGATCGCGCTCTTCAGCGGCCTCGGGGAGCACCTGAAACCTGATCTCGTCGAGACCAGGGTTTTCGCAACCGGTGCGGTTGGACTTCATTATCGGGCGTTGAAGCACGCAACCTCTCGCGAATGAGTGCAAATCCCTGCTTCACGAAGAGCGGTGAACCACCCGCTAGGAATTCAACACGGCGGGTCTTAGACTTCGCCCATGCAATTCGAGTACACGATCAGCTTCGGAGCGACGCCCGAGGAGATATGGGCCGCGTTAATTGAACCGCGCTTCACTCGAAAATGGTGGGACACCGAGTTTCGAACCGATTGGAACGTGGGCTCCACGATGACGTGGATCAGTCGTGGCGTAGTGATTGAGGACGCCGATCAGGTGGTCCTGGCCCACGAGCCCGCGAAGGAACTCAGCTACACCTGGCACACCATGACCGACGAGATGTCGACACGAAATGGGATCAGTCAAGAGATCCAACAGGTCATCTCCAAGGAGCCTCGCTCCAGGGTCACGTATACGCTGCGCCCTCGAGAAGCGCTCACCGAGCTCACCGTGCTGCACGACGGCTTCGACTCCGACAGCACGGTGCTTGCCCTCGTGCGCGAGGGATGGCCACCGTTGCTCGGGAATCTCAAGAACCTGCTCGAAGGGGGCTCGGAGTAGGCCTCAACCAAGGTTGAGATCTACCTCAGTTCTTCGGATATTCGCGGTTCAGGTCGCACCTTCGATGCGCGCTCGAAGAGAGCGACATCACCCGGGCACCTCCGCCACGTCCGACCGCTGGCAGCCGCCCGTTCGCGAGGGCGAAGTGGCCGAGATAGCTCGTCTCGGACTGCATTTCGAATCTTGTTTCCCGGAGAGTTGGAGCAGGTCAGCAGCGGCCTACGCGGCAGCGACCGGATCCCGACGCCGTAGGAGCAGCATGAGAAGTCCCCCAAGGGCGAGGACCAGACCGGCGACTTGAACGCCGAGCGACCCGCTATGGGACTGTTGGCCGAGCAGCCAGTGCTCGTCACCGGCCCTCACGAGACCCCAGACGATCATCGCGATTCCCGAGATGGCGCCGCTGAAGCGGCTCGTCCACTTTCTCTCGGTCCACAGCAGCCCGAGCCACAGCAGCCCATCCTCTGCGCCCTGGATGAGCGGAACCGGAACTCGTCTGCCGACCTGGCCCGCGTAGTGAAGTCCGAACCACTGCCGGGTTACGTGACCGCCTCCGTCAACCATGAACTGGGGGCCGAGCACTCGGCCGAGGGCCCAGCCGGCAATGAGCGCGGGGATCAGCGCGTCGGTGAACCGGGTCAGCGAACCCATTGGCCACCAGCGGCGCTGCAGGTAGATGCCGACGGGAAGGGCGAGTGCGATTCCGCCGAAGCTCGCGAGCCCCCCCTGCCAAACGGCAATCCAGCGAGCTGGGTGTCCTGAGTAGTACGACCAGTTGGTGGCGATATTGGCCAGGCGCGCCCCTACGAGACCGCTCACCACGAGGGCAGCTGCGAACTTGCCGAAGTGTTCGGTGCTGAATCCGTCATGGTGCAGCCGACGACGAGAGTAGACGTAGGCGACGTAGGCGGCGATCGCGAGGCCGAAGCCGTACAGATGAAAGACCAGGGGCCCTAGATGTACTGAAGTTGGTACGCCCGACACACCTAGGCTCGCGGGCGACCTAGGCCAGCGAACCCGTACCCAAGCCGGATAGGCACGATATGAACGCGCGTTCCGGTCATCTCGGCCTCGATCATGTCACCGTGACCCACGTACATGGCAACGTGCTCGTCGCCGTTGTAGCCGTAGAAGAGAAGATCCCCAGGCTGAATGTCGTAGAGCGGCACGCGCATGGTGTCCTGGTACTGCGCTCCCGAGTAGTGGGGGAAGGAGATGCCCGCCGCCTCGTACGCCAACATGGTGAGCCCCGAACAGTCGACGCAGCTTCTCGACGCGCCGCCCCAGCAGTACCAGGTGCCGATGTAACTCTCTGCGGCCTGGATAGCGATCGCGGCGCGCGAGTCCCCCGGAGGCGCGGGGAAGCCCTTTTGGGGCTTGGCCGAGTGCAACGTGCCCGCGGCTTTCGCCGCCGCGGCGGCAGCTACTTCGGCCACGTAGGTCGCGATCTTTCCCTTCACCTGTCCGAGCGTGCGCTTCAGCGTCGCCTGGAGGAGCTTCGCCTTGTGGAACGACGACGCGGAAGCCACCGCGGCGGCGCGGGCGCGGGCGTCCTCATTGGCGAGGATGCTCTTCTCCTGGGTCAGCTCGATCTTGTAGTTCTTCAGACTGGCGATCGTTGAGCTGATGTTGCCCTCGGCGAGCTGGTTGTACACGTTCGTGGCCCCGATGTTCGAGGCGTTCGAGGAGAAGAGGGGGTTGTTGCTTGCCGCCGCTCCGTTGGTCACGTATGCGAAGATGGCGTCCGCGCGGAGCTGATTGTTGCTCTTGGTGACGCTGCTCTCGATCTGGGCCACGGTGGCCTTGGTGTTGGCGATTTCGTTGTTGACCTTGTCGAGCTTGATCCGTGACAGGTCGTACTTCTGGCCGAGCAGTTCCACGCGCCCATTGATCGACTGGATCTGGTTGTAGAGCGTGGTCGCCTCGGCCCGATCGGCGGCGATTGATGAGGCGCCAGCAGGACGTGAAAAAACGGTCACAGTGCTGGAACACACTGCGACGACAGCCAGAGCGGACTTGATCCACCGGAACCGCTGAAGTCCCCTAGTTGGCCGTAGCGTCGAATGGAGCGCGAAGCGCTCGACGTCAGTCACGTAGTGAAGGTTACCGGCTCAGAACGGATGAGGAGGCAAGGAAAAGCACAAGAAGTCAGAAATCGCCTGATCAAAAGGCCTAAGAATCCAATGGTCCAACGGCGCTCGCGCTCGTATTCCGGCGACGTTGCCCGCAAGAATATGCTCGTTGCATGTCCGAACGTTCACGCTCCTTGCCCCGTCGCTCCTGCCTTTCCACGCCAGGATCTTCAGACCGCTTCCTCGCCAAAGCCCCGACGGCCACCGCCGATATGAGTTTCCTCGACCTCGAAGACTCGGTTGCCCCCAACGAGAAGGTGGCCGCGCGCGCCAAGGTGGTGAACGCCATACGGACCCTCGAGTGGGACGACCGGGTGCTCTGCGTGAGGGTGAACGCCTGGGACACGCCGTGGACCTACGGCGATGTCATCGAGGTCGTGGGCAACGCCGGCGCGCGCCTCGACGAGATCATGATGCCCAAGGTGGAGCGGGCCTCGGACGTCGTCGCAATGGACCTTCTGCTCACTCAGATCGAGAAGAACTCCGGGCTCCCGGTCGGCCACATCGGTATCGAGGCCCAGATCGAATCGGCGCTCGGGCTCATCAACGTCGAGGAGATCTGCGCCGCGTCGCGGCGGATCGAGACCATCGTCTTTGGCCCGGCAGACTTCAGCGCCTCCATCGGCATGCCCGTCAGCACCATCGACGAAACCATCCACCACGGCCCGTCCAACCCGTTCAGCTACGTGTTCGCCAAGATCCTGATGGCGGGTCGGGCCAACGGCCTGCAGGTCATCGATGGTCCCTTCTTGAAGGTTCGAGACCTCGACGCCCTGCGCTTTGCGGCGGGAATCTCCTACTCGTACGGATTCGACGGCAAGTGGGCGCTCACGCCCGATCAGGCCCTGGTGCTCAACGAGGTGTACTCGCCGAGCCAGGCACTCTTCGACAAGTCCTACGACATCCTTGACGCCTACCAGGTGGCGACGGAGCAAAAGGGGACCGGAGCACTCATGTTTGGCGACGAGATGATCGATGAGGCGTCCGCGAAGATTGCACATTCGTTCGTGGCGAGGGGCCTTCGTTCCGGGATGAGTCGCTCGATGTCGTAGGGCGTCTTATTAGGAGGGGCTCCCAGTAAGGTGGCGCCTATGAGCACCTTGGCCCAGGCTCCGACCAAGCTTCGCCATCGAGTACGCGCTTCGTTTTCACCTTCCGAGTGGCGAAGGCTCTACGGCATGTTCGGCTTCATCGCCTTTCTTCACCTCCTCGGCTTCACCTTGTTGATCGTTGCGTCCACGCATCACTTCAGCATTGGCGCGAAGAACATGTTTGGCGTGGGGACGGGTGTGTTGGCCTACACCCTGGGGATGCGCCACGCCTTCGATGCCGACCACATAGCGGCGATTGACAACACGACGCGAAAGTTCATGTCCGAAGGCAAACGCCCTATGTCGGTCGGCTTCTTCTTCTCGCTCGGCCACTCATCCGTGGTCTTCGTTCTGACGGTACTGCTGGGTCTCAGTGCCCGCGCTCTGGGATCCCAGATCTCGAACACGCACTCCTCGTTCCACCACTATGGTCAGCTCGTCGGAACCCTGGTCTCTGGTGGATTCCTCTATCTCATCGCGGCCTTGAACCTCATAATTCTCTGGGGAATCATTCGACTGTTCGTGCAAATGCGTCAGGGCCGTTTTGACGACTCGGAACTCGAGAAGCATCTAAACGCGCGCGGGTTCATGATGAGATTCTTCGGTCCGCTCGCGCGTTCTGTGGACGCCCCATGGAAGATGTACCCAATCGGCGTGCTCTTCGGTCTGGGATTCGACACTTTCACCGAAGTCGCATTCCTGGTGCTCGCTGGGACCTCAGTGGCTTTTGGCTTGCCCTTTTGGGCACTCCTCTCCCTGCCGATCCTGTTCGCCGCCGGCATGAGCCTGCTCGACACCATCGACGGATCGTTCATGAACTTCGCCTACGGCTGGGCCTTTTCCAAGCCCGTGCGCAAGGTGTACTACAACATCGCCATCACCGGGCTGAGTGTCTTGGTCGCCGTCTACATCGGCACACTCGAGCTGATGCAGGTGCTCGCTGGAGAGCTCCATCTGAAGGGAGGACTCTGGAACTACGCCTCAGCCTTCAACATCAACAAAGCCGGTTTTGTCATCGTGGGGATGTTCGTCGGAGCCTGGGCCTTCGCCCTGCTTTTCTGGCGTTTCGGCAAGGTGGAAGAGCGTTGGGAACGCGCGGCCCTGGGGGCGCAAGTCGCCCGCGGCGAGCGCCCCGACCTGCACTCGGCGGGCATTGAACTCGGCGCGGTGCATGCGCCGTTCACCATTGACGAAGAGTGAGTCGCTAACTCAGCTGGTCGAGCAGTCGACGAGCCACCACCTTCAAGCAGAGCGTCTCGTCGGCTCCCTCGAAGATTGAGAGGACGCGCGCGTCAACGAAGTATCGGCTCACCGGGTACTCCTCGGCGTAGCCCATGCCGCCGTGGATCTGCATCGCCTCCCGGGTAACCCACTCGGCCGCCCGGCACACGTAGGCCTTCGCCATGGACGCCTCCGTCGAGCCGCCTCCCTGACCCATCAGCTTGGCGACCTGCAGCGAGAACTGACGCGAGCACTGGATGATCGCGGCCATGGTGGCCAGCTTCACTCGGGTGAGCTCGTAGTTGATGATGGGCTCTCCAAAGACAACGCGATTGCGCGCGTAGTCGAGCGCCGCGTCGTAGGCAGCCTGCATGACGCCGACGGCGCGCGCCGCCGTCTGGATGCGGCCGTTCTCGAAGCCGGCCATCTGGAAGTAGAAGCCCTTGCCGAGGCCCTCCTCGCCGCCCACGAGGTCCTCGTCGGGAACGAACCAGTTGTCGAAGCTGAGCTCGTACGAGTGCATGCCGCGGTAGCCGAGCGTGTCGATGGGCCGGCCTTCGAGGCGTCCGTTCGGATCGCTGCGTTCATCGCGGCCGGCGTCTTGGGAGAAGAGGAATCCGTGGCTGTCGCCCTGGGGCTTCTCGACCAGGAACAGCGAGAGTCCGCGGTGGGCTTTGGTCCGGTCGGGGTCGGTGCGAGCGAGCAGCATCAGCACGTCCGCGCGAGCCGCGAACGTGCACCAGGTCTTCGTGCCGTTGATGAGCCAGCCGCCCGTGGTCTTCGTGGCCATGGTGTTGAGGCCCGCCACGTCGCTACCGAAGTCCGGTTCAGTCACCGCGATTGCGGCGAGGGCCTCGGCGGATGCGAGGCGCGGCAGCCATCGCTGCTTCTGCTCGGGGGTGCCTCCCTTCACGAGCGCCCTCGTCAGGATCTCGGGCCGCGTGATGAGCGAGCCCCCGATGCCGAGGCCACCCCACGAGAGCTCCTCGGTGGCGATGACCATGCCCAGGTACTCCGACTCGCCACCGGTCGCAAAGCCGCCGAACTCCTCGGGCACCGAAAGCCCGAATCCACCGAGCCCATTGAGGCCCTCGATGATCGACTCGGGGATGTCTGCGTTGGTGCGGTGCACGTGCTCAGCGTGGGGGCGAACCTGCTCCTCGGCGAAGCGGTGGAACATGTCGCTCACCATTTGGAACTCCTCGTCGAGGTGCTTCGGGCCCGGGGTCTCGGCGAGTGTTGAGAGGAACGCGGGCTCGCGGTAGGTCGTCACGAACGAAGCGAATGGTGCGTACCAATCGCCCCCTACACCCCAGAGATTTTCGCGCCCGAGGACCCGTGTCGCGAGGTCGCTCAGCGCCAGGGCGAGGAAGGCAGCGACGAGCGACGCCTCGGTCGGGCCTTTTGCGCCGTAGGAGAGGCAGGCCCGGGCGGTGGCGACGGCGCTCGACGCATGTGCGATGTCGTACGCCAGGGTCTGCTGCTTGTCGATGCCCCCGTGATCGGCGAGTTCGTGAAGTGCACCATCGATGATTGCTTGGGCTTGGTCGATGAGCTCCGAGGCGGACGTGAGATTGAAGGCGGGCGTGGACATAGGAGAAATTTACTGGTTCTTCGATCACTCCAGTCGAGACCTAGGCTGAAGGCATGAATGTAACCATGCTTCTCGCGGACTCGGCCCAGGTGGCTGACGGAAAGCTCTATATCCTCGGTGGCGGATGGTCGGTCACCGGCCCCGAACCGGTTCCTTCGGCGGTCGCCATCAAGGTGAGCGTCGACTGGCACGAATTCAACACCGCGCACCACTGGGAGCTCTTCCTCGAGGACGCTGACGGCCAGTTGGTCCATTTCGAAACCCCCGAGGGATCCCAGAGCATTGAAGTCCGGGGTGATTTCTCGGCGTCCGCTCCCGACGGCGTGCCGGTCGGGACGCCGGTCGATGTTCCGGTGGCGGTGAACTTCGGCCCCATCCCGCTGCAGCCTGGTGCGCGCTTCACGTGGCGGATGGTGATCGACGGGGAGTCCCTGCCCGGTGGCACCGTCTCATTCACGACCCGGCCGCTTCCCGATGAAGCAGAATAGAACCCCACGGCTGGGTTGAGCAAAGGCGCCACGACCATGACCACATTTGATCGTCCGTTTGGAAGATACTTCGAGGACTTCGAGGTCGGTGACGTCTTCAAGCACTGGCCCGGCAAGACCATCACCGAAGCCGACGACCATCTCTTCTGCATGATCACGATGAACCACCATCCGCTGCACACCAACGCGTGGTTCGCCGAGAACGAGAGTGTCCAGAAGAAGAACGTCGTGGTCGGAAACCTCGTGTACTCGCTGGTGCTCGGCATGAGCGTGCCTGACGTGTCGGGCTCGGCCATCGCCAACCTCGAGGTCGAAACGCTGATCCATCGTTATCCGACCTTCCACGGCGACACCATCTACGCCGAGACCCGCGTGCTCGAAAAGACCCCCTCGATGTCGAAGAATGACCGCGGCGTCGTGCTGGTCGAGACGAAGGGCTTCAATCAGGACGGCCTCGAGGTCTGCTATTTCCGACGCAAGGTAATGGTGTGGAAGAAGGACTTCGCGCCACTGCGCCGACGCCCCTACGGTGACAACGTCTGGGAGTAACGACTACGCCTCGTTTCGACGAGCGCTCCGTCGTGCCGCCGAGGACTTACGTCGCCCGCTCCCTTGGATCGGCCATCCAGACCCTTGGGCGGTGCTCGTCAGTGAAGTCATGCTGCAACAGACCCAGACCTCGCGGGTGGTCGAGCCATGGAAGAGGTTCCTTCAGCACTTCCCGACGCCGGCGGCGTGCGCGGACGCTCCCTTGTCGAGCACACTCACACTCTGGGAGGGGTTGGGCTATCACCGCCGTGCGAAGTCACTGCACGGGGCCGCGCGAATGATTCGCGATGAGTTTGGCGGAACCGTGCCGAGCGACATCGAACAACTGCGAAGGCTACCGGGCGTCGGCGATTACACCGCCAACGCCGTGGCGTCGTTCGCGTTCCACGAACGCGTGGCGGTGCTCGACACGAATGTCGGAAGGGTCCTGGCGCGCGCGGTTGCGAATCGAGAACTGCGCGCGAGCGAGGCCCGCGTCATCGCCCACGAACTGCTGCCCCGCGACGGGGCCACCGCGTTCAACCAGGCGATGCTGGATCTGGGCGCCCAGTTCTGCAAGTCAACGCCGCTCTGTTCAACGTGTCCGGTGATGAAGGTCTGTAAGTGGACCAATGAGGGGGGTGATGACCCGGCGCCCAACAGTGCCGGCGTGTCACGGCCCCAGTCCGCCTTTCACGGCTCGGATCGCCAAGTCCGTGGACGCGTCCTTGCACTGCTGCGCGAAAGGCATCTATCAAAAGGTGCCCTCTCGAGGTCGGTCAGCGATGTCCAGCCAGGTCGGCTGGAAAGGATCCTCGACGGTCTCGTGAATGACGGCCTCGTCGAATACCGGGGCCGCACGATTCAGCTCGCCAGCTCTTAGAGCTCGAGGAACGAGTCGATCGCCTGGTGCACCGCTTCTGGCTGCTCGAGGTGCAAGAAGTGGCCGGCGTTCGTGACGACGTGAAACTTCGAACCGGGAGCGAGATGATCGGAGATGTTGACGAAATTCGAGAAGAGTATGCAACCGTCGTCCTTCCCGTGCAGGTAAAGGGCGGGAACCGTCGGCGCCATGAACAAGGCTGCTTGAACGTGGGCGAGGGACTTGTCGAGCGGTTCCCCCGAGAACATCGCCCGGTAGTAGCCGAGGGCCGCCTTCAGATTCTCTTCGTTCTCGAGAGCCTTGCGGACGTGGACGAGGTCTTCGCCGGCTTCGTAACCGGGCGACCACTCCGCCCAAAGTCGGGAGACGAAGTCGAAATCATGCAAAGGTACGACGCCGTCGGCCATCGGGCTTTGAAAGTAGAACATGTACCAACTCGCACGCAACTGGGTGAACGTGAGGAGTGACTGGCCAAAGACGGCGAGCGGCGGCGTCGCCAACGAGACGCAGCGATGCCATCGCTCGGGCTCGGCGGCCGTCGCCGGATAGACCGCTCCGCCTCCCCAGTCGTGGCCAATGAGCACCGCGCGCCCGTCGCCGCCGAGGAGTTCGTGAATTCGATTGGCGTCATTCGCCAACGCGGCGACATGGTAGTTATTCGTCCTTGAGATGGAAGAAGGGGCGTAGCCACGCATCGAGGGAACGATCACCCGGTAGCCCTTCGCCGCGAGGTGGGGAGCAAGGAACCTGAAGGTGTGGCGGGTGTCGGGAAATCCGTGAAGACACACTGCGAGCGGGCCGTCTTTCGGTCCGTACGTCGCGCAGTCAAGGGTTACGTCTTCGAGCTCGAGGGTCATTGTTGTCATCAACATCACGGTACACAAGAGTCACCGGTAATGTGCCACTCGTGAGTTCTCTTGACATTGCGCATTTCAAGGAAGTTGTCGGCCACTACGTCACCGGCGTCGTCATCGTTACCGCCGCCACTGACAGCGGGCCAGCGGGCTTCACGTGCCAGAGCTTCGGTTCGCTTTCCCTCGAGCCGATGCTCGTATCTTTCGCCGCCAAATCCGCTGGTCAGTCCTGGTCTCGGGTGAAGGAGGCTGACGCGGTCGCCATTAGTTTTCTCTCGGCCGACCAAGAGGCGCTCGCTCGAGTTTTCGCGACTTCAGGCATCGACAAATTCGAAGGCGTGGGGTGGACCGAGGGACCCCGGGGTACGCCACTGTTGGAGGGGGCGATCGCCCATCTCGAGGGCAAGATGACCAGCGTATCCACCCACGGCGACCACGATATCGTGGTCGTGAGCATCGATTTCGTTGCCTCGCACCCCGGCCGTCCGCTTGTGTACTACCGGGGCGGATTCGCCGGGTTCGAGTAGGCTGATTCGTTTACTACGCTTCCTGATGTGACCAGGGTGATCCGAATAAGTGGAATTCGAACCGAGCGTTCGTGACTCTCGCGATCAAAATCGTCCTCGCCCTGCTGATCGTTCTGGCGCTGGTCGTGGCGGTTCTTCGAATTCGAAAGTTGCGCCGCGACGAGCATCACGACAGCCCCACGAAGATCGATCGGAGTCTGCTCACGCCCCCGCCATCGCCGTATTCGCCATCCAAAGGATTCCGTCTACTCGACGGTTCGTACAGTGACGCTCCGCACGCGGCGCCACCGCGTCCACGGCTGGAGCCCGACCACGAGTACGTCTTCAGCGACACGCAACTGCCCCCTTACGACGTGCGTAACTTGTCTCATCTTCGTCACGACGAGCATTGGGCACTGTCACGCGCGGCTCGTCGTGCGAGATTTTCGCTGGCGGGAATGCGGACTTTGATCGTCATCGCGGTGGTCATTATCGCGCTCGGCATCGCGGTGTTCTATTTCAGCCACCCGGGGAAGTCGAAGGGTTCGACCACTACGACGACCACCACGGCACCGGGCTCGTCGAGCGGATCGCCGGGCGAAGCTCGCCTGTTCGTGCTGGCCGCACCAGGCAGGGCACCGATCATCTTCTGGCTCAGTTAGAGCGGTCCTCGCCTGGTGTTGTGAGTCCAACGATCGTCGGACTCATTTCGAAGTGTGGGCCGACACCTACCTCAAGACCTTGGCAAACGAGGGAGCCCCGTACGCCAGGATGATTTCTGGCATGGCGTGCAGCCAGCCTCTTGTTCTGCCTGTTCTCTCCCATCCGGTGCATGGCTTACGACGTCTCGGATCCGCGAGTCGCCATGCTCGTCAGAGACCTGGCCAAACGCTCGTTGAGCGCCATCATCGACTCGGGTACGCTGTCGCTGCTTGACCGACCCTGAGGTCCGAGGGCGTCGGCCGTATGAAGATCTACGGCGTTGCGGCGCCAATCTCGTTGAGGATGAACGCCAGGACCTGGGCCTCGTCGCGCCATGCTTCGTATCGACCCGACGGCCCGCCGTGACCCGCGCCCATTTCGGTCTTCAGATACGCGATGTTCGCCGGATTGGTGTCGCGGAGCTTCAGGACCCATTTCGCCGGCTCCCAGAAGCCAACGCGTGAGTCGTTGAGCCCGCCCGCCGCGAAGAGATGCGGGTAGACCCGAACCGAGCCGTCTTCGTTGGTGGCTCGCACGTTGTCATAGGGGGAGTAACCCTTCATTGTCCGGTACGCGCTCGCGCTCGCGTCGGGGTTTCCCCACTCCTCCCACTCACCGACGGTGAGCGGGAGCGAGGCGTCGAGCATCGTCGTCAACGCGTCGACGAACGGCACTTCGGCGACAACACAGCGAAAGAGATCGGGAGCGAGATTCATCACCGCCCCCATCAGGAGTCCTCCCGCCGAGCCGCCGCGCGCCGCCAACTGACTGGGCGTGGTCCACGACGCGCTCACGAGGTAGCGCGCGACGGCCACGAAGTCACTGAAGGTCGTGGGCTTTTGGGCGAGTTTGCCCATTTCGTACCAGGAACGACCCATTTCGCCGCCGCCTCGGATGTGCGCTATCGCGAAGATCACGCCGCGATCCAGAAGCGACAGGCGAAGCGAGGAGAAGGAGGGGTCAATCGAGATCTCGTAGCTTCCGTAGCCGTAGAGGAGCAGTGGGGAAGGGCTCTTGGCCCTGAGCTCGCCGTTGGAGCCGACCTCGAGCAGGTCCTTGCGAGCGACCACCGAGACCGGAACCCGGGCGCCGTCGCTGGCCTCGACCCAGAGCCGACCGGTCACGTAGTTGGACCGGTCGTATCCGCCGAGCACCCGCTGCTGCTTTCGAACGATGGTTTCACCGGTCTCGACCACGATGTCCGCCACCAGCATCGGGGTGACGAGCGAGGTGATGGTGACGCGAAGAAGGGGGGTGTCATAGGTGATGTTCGCCGACAGCGACACGGTGCTCGGGCTCGCGTCGCCCTCAACCAGGCGTGAACGCCCGATCAGATCCGTGGCAAAGGGGTCGTCGCCGTCCATGACGGGCACGATCCGCACGGCCGCGCAGCCGTCGTAGCGTTCGCTCACCGCGATGAAGTTCTTGAAGGCGTCGATGCCGTCGAGGCGATTGCCGGGTCGATCACCAATCAGCTCAGCCCATTCACCGCCGCTCTCGAGGCGGGCCAGTAGGCGGAAGTCCGTCGCATCTTCGTTCGTGACCTTGAGCCACCAGCCACGACCTGCGGAGTCGATGAAGTGCTCGACCCCGTATTCGATACCCTGACGCCGAGGCTCGAGGAGGGTGAACGGAATCGTCGGCTGGTCCGCGCGAAGAAAGTGGACCTCGGTCGTCGTCGACGAACCCACCAAGATGACAATGACCGCGTCGTCGCGGCTTCGTCCCACCGAGACGGTGTACTGCGCGTCGTCCTCTTGGAAGACGAGGACGTCCTTGCTTGACGGCGTGTCGAGCTCGTGGCGCCAAAGCTGCCACGGCCGCATCGCGTCGTCGACCCTCGTGTAGAAGAAGTGCCGGCTGTCGCTCGCCCACGCGAAGCCGTAGTAGACGTCGTCGAGTTCGTCGACGACCGGGCTCTGACCGGCCAAGGGACGGATGGTGACGTGATGGCGCTCGTTTCCTTCGAAGTCGGTGCCGACCGCCACCCAACTGTCGTCGGGGCTGACGCTCAGGATGCCCACTGACAAGAAGTCGTGACCGGTCGCTTCGAGGTTCTCGTCGAGGATGACTTGCTCGTCCGGGAGCGTTGAACCGGGATCGATGCTGGGCGGGGTGAGACCGTCGCCGCTTGCCGGGACCCGACAGCTGATGGGGTAGTCGAGGCCTTCGCGGGTCCTCTCGAAGTACCACCAGGCATCGCGACGCACCGGCACCGAGATGTCGGTCTCCTCGATGCGGCTCTTGATCTCCTCGTAGAGCCGGTTCTCGAGAGGCTTGAGGTAGGCGAGCTCCTGGGCGAGATAGCTGTTCTCGGCGCCCAGATGAGCCAGCACCTCGGGATCGTCACGGTTCATGAGCCAGTAGTAGGGGTCGACACGGGTGTCGTCGTGTTGGTTGATCGAATGGGGGCGTTTGCTGGCAGCAGGGGGAGTAGGCACGGCTCCACTTTGCCAGACGCGAGACGAGGGCGAGTCAGGGATGTCCGAGGCGCGACGTCTAGCCGCAGTCTCGCGCGTAGGCGTTGACGGCTTCATCGGTGAGCGCGTTGGAGTTCGAGAAGACCTCGATGGAGCGAGCTGCCATCGCGCCGCCGCCCGGCTGAACCTCGGGCGTCCCCGTGTAGCACCCGAGAACGTAGGGAAAGGTGCTCGTCACGTAGTAGCGGTACCGGCCGTCCACCGTGGTCCCGTTGCATCGGTCGAGCACGTCGCTGGCTCCGCCCACGTAGGTGTACGCGTCCCACGAGTTGGTGGTGGGGGTACCGGTCTCTTCGTAGCCCGACTTGTAAACGTTGCTCGGGTTCGGGTAGATCGGGAAGCCGTCGAATGCGTAGCCAATGATCGAGGACGAGAGATGGCAGGCGCTGGTGGCGATGATCTCGTGGTAGTGGTATTCGCCCGCCGGGCCGGTATGGCCGCCGCAGCTGTCGAGGATCTTGTTGGCCACCGGGTCGCCGTACGCCTCGTTGGAGGGTTGCGCGCCCTCTTCGGGGCCGTAGATCGGCAGGCCGCTCACCGTGAAACCAATGGCGCCCATCACATTGACGAGCGACGTTGTCGTTGACGCGACCTTGGGGGCCGTCGGGACTTTCCAGACCCAGGATTGGGTGAGCAGGGGGTTGGGAGTTGTCGGAGTGAACGGATAGCTGATCATTCCGTTCGAGGCCACGCTCAATTCGCCGTTCGAGCACGAGGCCTTGACGCTTGGTTTGGCGTAGCCGGATCCCGCGCCGGGAACTTCCGTGAGAACGGGGAACTCGTACGCAGCCGCGCAGCCCGCGGCGACCGCTTCGCCCGCCGCCTGGGCCGGTGTCGTTGTGGTCGTGGGGGTCTTTGCAGCAGTGACACCTGTGGTCCACTCCAATTTCTTGCCCGAGCGCACGCACGTGTACCTCTCACCCTTGTAGATGGCGACTGCCTTCAGGCGTGGACACGTGTGTTGAGCCACGGGATGGGTGCTCGCAACCGCGGGCGAGGCTTCGAACCCCAAGCCCAGCAGTGCGATCAAGAGTATCCAGGCTGCGATCATTGCGAAGGGCGTTCGAGATGGCACCTGTGAGCCCTCTTCCTGTCGCTCAATCGTGAGAACCACACGACGTGCGATTTCGTGACACTTCCAGTCAAAGTAATCTATTGCCGGGAAAAATAGGCGCGATTCGTCAGGTTTTTGAGTCATCCGCTCCCGTTTAGTTACTACTATGGCCGTAGGGTTAATCCCAAAGGAGCGCCATGTCAATTGACAATTTGGATTTCAGCCGTTATCAGTTGGGCTGGTCCGACGACCAGATTCCCGTCTTCAAGCCCAAGAAGGGGATCAACGAAGCGATCGTTCGAGAGATGTCCGGAATCAAGAATGAGGAGCCTTGGATGCTCGAATTTCGTCTCAATGCGCTGAAGCGTTTTGAGAAGAAGCCCATGTTGCCGTGGTTCGCCAACCGGATGCCCGACCTCGACTTCAACGACATTTACTACTACATCAAGCCGACCGAGAATCGCGTGGAGCGTTGGGAAGACCTGCCCGACGCCATCAAGAACACCTACGAAAGGCTCGGCATCCCCGAGGCGGAGCGCAAGTACCTGGCTGGAGTCACCGCGCAGTACGAATCCGAGGTCGTCTTTCACCGCAATCGTGAAGACCTCGAGCAGCTCGGTGTGCTGTTCTGCGACATGGACACCGCCGTGCGTGAGTACCCGGACCTCGTGCGCAAGTACTTCGGAACGGTTATCCCGCCGAACGACAACAAGTTCGCCGCGCTCAACTCCGCGGTATGGAGCGGTGGCTCGTTCATCTACGTGCCGCCGGGTGTCAACGTCGACCAGCCCCTTCAAGCTTATTTTCGCATCAACACCGAGAACATGGGCCAGTTCGAGCGCACGCTCATAATCGCGGACGAAGGCAGCCAGGTCCACTACGTCGAGGGCTGTTCCGCTCCCATCTATTCGACCGACTCGCTGCACTCGGCCGTGGTTGAATTGGTCGCGCTGCCGGGGTCGCGCATCACGTACACGACCATCCAGAACTGGTCGAACAACGTCTACAACCTGGTCACGAAACGCGCGCGCGCCGAAGCTGAGGCCCGCGTCGAATGGATCGATGGCAACATCGGATCGCGCTTGACGATGAAGTACCCGTCGGTGTACCTGATGGGACCGAAGGCCTCCGGCGAAGTCCTTTCCGTGGCCTACGCCGGTCCAGGTCAGATTCAAGACGCCGGCGCGAAGATGGTGCACTGTGCACCTGAGACGACGTCAACGATCGTGTCTAAGTCCATCTCGAAGGACGGGGGACTGACGACGTATCGTGGCCTCGTCAAGGTTGAAGAAGGCGCCACCGGGGCCAAGAGCTTCGTTCGATGCGACGCGTTGCTTCTCGACGAGTTCTCGACGTCCGAAACCAAGCCTTACATGGAGGTCGGCGAACAAGACGCGTCCATTGGGCATGAGGCGACTGTCTCCAAGATCGGCGACGACCAGTTGTTCTATCTGATGAGCCGCGGGCTCACCGAAAGCCAAGCGATGGGGATGATCGTCAACGGATTCATCGAGCCGGTCACGAGAACCTTGCCGATGGAGTACGCCGTTGAGTGGTCACGATTGATCGAACTTCAAATGGAAGGCTCCATCGGTTGAGAGACCCTGACTGGGTGATTTCGCGGTCGGGAACGCAGTCCACAATCCGAAAAGGCCGGGAAAGCTGAAAATCTGTCATCTCGCACGACCGCATTTTTCGTGCGAGGATTGTGTGATGGGAATGCGAGAAGAGTGCAAACACTTTCAGAGCCGCACTTACAAGTCCGGCGAAGTGGCGCGCTTTTGTGTGCTCGGCAATGCTCCTGATCAACCGTGGTCTTGCCCGGCGGACTGCATGACGTATGAACCTCGCCTCGCCGACGTCGGATGGGTCCACGGGTCACTGGTGGACCGTCCGGTCGAGAAGCCCCCCGATACCAACGTCCCCCTGGACGACCGGCGTGAAATCTTGAACAAGGCGAGCGAAATAGTGAATGCGGTGGCGCCTGAAATGCTCGAAGAGCGGCGCCGTGAACTAGACGAAATGCAAAAGAAGGATCGACGTAACTGGAAGTTCTGGCGTCATTAGTCACCGGTGAAGACCGGTGGACGCCTTTCCAGGAACGCGGTCATCGCCTCTTTTAGGTCGTTGCTCTGCAGGTACATGGTGTTCCATCTCGCGACGAACTCCAAGCCCTCTTGTACGGTGCGGCCATCATTGGCGGCGAGGACGGCCTTGGTGCCCTGCACCGCCAGGGGAGAGTTCGCGGCTATTTCGTCGGCCAACGCGTACGCGGCGTGGAGTACGTCCTCGGCGCCTTCTCCGTGCACCGAATTCACCAGTCCTATGGAGGCTGCCCGGGATGCGTCGATGTCCTTGCCCGTGTAGGCGAGTTCGGCGACGTGGCCGGCGCTCACGATCTTGGGCAGTCGCTGCAATGTTCCAAGGTCGGCGACGATGGCCACTTTCGCCTCGCGAACCGAGAACTTGGCGTTGCCAGAGCAGAGACGGATATCGCACGCGCAGATCAGGTCAACGCCTCCGCCAATGCAGTATCCGTGAACCGCCGCGATGGCCGGGATCGACAACTCGGTGATCGCCGTCACTGAGTCCTGCATGGCGCGAAGGGACTTGTAGAATATCGCGCTCGAGACGGCCTTCGATGGTGCATCCGCCGGCGTGTCGAGTCCGCCGTTTACGAGGTTCCCCCCGAGCTCCTTGAGGTCGAGCCCGACCGTGAAGTGCGGTCCCTTGGCGGCGATCACGAGCACGCGTATGGACGGATTGCCCGCCACAGCGGCCGCCGCTCTCGGCAGATCGCGCCATAGGGCGCTGCCCATGGCGTTGCGAGCTGGCTCGCGATCGAGCCAAAGTGTGGCTACGTGACCGTTCACTTCAAGCGTCAAGACATCGGATGAGAAATCCACAAGAACCCCCAGTGTTCAGGGTTGAGCCTACGTCGGGCGCTGCTGGGAAACCGAGCCCGACCGTTACACTGCTTTGGTCAATACATCTATGAAAATCTTCGCTGATTCAGCCCTCTCCTTTATTTCCGAGCGTCCCGACGTGCAAGACCGCCGACGCGCCTGGTCGTCGTTTCAAGAAGCGGGACTTCCCACCACCAGCGACGAGGTCTGGCGCTACGCCCCACTCAACGACCTGTCGCTCGACGATTTCACCGTCAATTCCTTTCCGACCGAGCACAATGATTCAGAGTTCGCATCCCAGCTCTGTGAGCGGGCGGGCCTGGTGGTTCGAGTCGTTGACGGATTCTGCGTCGACGCCGGCTCGGCCCCCGACGGCGTGCGCGTCGAAGTGGTCGAGAACGCCAGCTCGGTGAGCGGAACCTCAATGTTGAAGCGTTACGAGAGCGATACCTTCGCGCTCTTGAACAATGCCCTTACGCCGGCGACGACCGTCGTCAGTATCGGCGACGGCGTGAACGTTGAGAAGCCAATTGTCATCGTGAACTCAACGTCGGGGTCATCTTCCTTCTCGAGCACTCAGATCAAGCTCGGACGTTCGAGCAGCGCTACGGTGGTCGAGTATTTCGAAGGCGGCGCTGATGCTCTCGTCGCGCCACTGAGCGAATACGAGATCGGCGACAATGCCTCGTTGCAGCTGATCACCTACCAGCGCCTCAGCCAGAGCGCGTGGCACGTGGCTCGAACCTCGGGCTTCTTGCACCGCGACGCCCGTCTTCGCCAGGCTGTCATCGGAATAGGCGGGCACTACAACCGGTCTCGAAACGACGCCGAGATGCTCGACCTCGGCGCGGAGAACGAACTGCGTACGACGTTCCTCGGGTCGGGAAGCCAGGTCCACGACTTTCGGACCCACCAGTTCCACAAGGCTCCGAGGACTCGTTCAACATTGCTCTCAAAGGGCGCGGTCGCCGATGAGTCGCGTTCGGTCTACACGGGTCTGATCGAGATCGAAAAGGGCGCGAAGCGCACGGATGCCCGCCAGACCAACCACAATCTGCTGCTGTCGCCCCACGCTCACGCCGACAGTGTGCCTAACCTGGATATCCGCGAGAACGATGTCGTCTGCGCGCACGCCTCCAGCGTCGGGCCGCTCGATGAGCTGCAGCGCTGGTACCTCGAGTCGCGAGGCGTGACCCGAAGCGACGCCGAACGACTGATGATCCAGGGGTTCTTCTACGAAATGCTGACCACGCTTCCTCACGAACTCGCCGCGCTCGTGGAGCAGGATGTCACCTCGGCGTTGGCCCTGGTGAATGTGGTGGCGCCGTGAGGTCGCTCGACATAGGGGTCCTTGACGACTACGTCCACGGCGAGGCGCGTCAGCTGCGCCTTGACGGGCACGTCCTGGTGGTCGTTCGCGTTGAGAGCGACGTCTACGTGCTCGATGACCGATGCAGTCACGAGGACTTCAGCCTCGCCTTGGGTGAAGTCGAAGTCGCTACCCGTGAGATCGAATGCGCGCGTCACGGGGCGATGTTTCGCCTGTCCGACGGCGAGCCCATGTCCTTTCCGGCCACGCGGCCCGTCGCCCACTATGACGTCCACTCGGTCAACGGCCGACTCGAGGTGATGGTGCCATGAGTTCAACGCTCGTCATTGAAGGCCTTCGCGTGGAGGTCGCCGGCAAGGAGGTCTTGAAGGGCTTCGATCTTTCGATGAAGTCCGGTGAAGTGCACGTCATCATGGGCCCTAACGGCTCGGGAAAGTCGACGCTCGCGCACGCCCTGAGCGGAAGGCCGGGCTACAAAGTTCTTGGCGGGTCGGTAGTGCTCGATGGCGTCGAGTTGCTCGGTCTGTCGCCCACTGAGCGGGCTCGGCACGGCCTGTTCCTCGCCATGCAGCATCCCATGGAGGTTCCTGGGGTCCGTCCGATTGACCTCTTGATCGCCGCGGGCGCCGACGCCGCCAATCTGCGCAAGCGCATGAGTGATGAAGCCCAGCGCGTGGAACTGCGCACCGACGTGCTCGACCGCTTCGTGAACGTCGACCTGTCGGGCGGCGAACGAAAGCGCGCCGAGATGGTGCAACTGGGAATCCTGCGCCCGAAGTTCGCGATGCTCGACGAAATCGACTCCGGCCTCGACGTAGACGCGCTCGGCGCGGTTGCGCGGCGACTCAGCAGCGCTACCACGGAGTGGAACTGCGGCGTGCTCGCCATCACCCACTTCCGTCGCTTGTTGCAGGAACTCACACCGACGAAGATCCACGTCATGACCGATGGCCGAGTCGTGGCGACCGGCGGCCCCGAGCTCTCTGAGATTCTCGAACGTGACGGCTACGAACCGTTTCGTCATGCGAAGTCCTGATTTACTTCGTTCTTAGAACCCTTTGTTAAACTCTTCAAATGGCTGACGGACGGGACAACGATCCTCGGAGCCGGCCCCACGAATCTCGCAGAGATAAGCGGCGCGCGCTCGCGAATGAACACCGTCTGTTGGCACTGGGCGAGGCGGTGGACAACCAGTCCGGCGTCACCCGCAAGCCCCGCAAGCACCGGCCTCACCGGACTCGTCGAAACCTCATTATCAGCGCCATCGCGCTGCTCGGGCTCATCGCCGGCGTCGTTGGAGGCGGTTATCTCTACGCGCAGTATCGCTTCAGCACGATTCCGAAGATCCACGTGGCGGGGGAGTTGCCCCAACTGACGGGCAAGCCCTTCAACATCCTGGAGATCGGATCGGACTCGCGCTCGGGCCTGAAGGGTGCGGTCGCTTCGCAGACCGGCGCTTCGACGGGCCAAGCGGGTGGCCAGCGCAGCGACGTCGTGAAGATCATGCACGTCGATCCCGCCACGGGCACGATCTCCGTGCTCTCCATTCCCCGCGACACCGTGACGACCTTGCTCGCGAACCAGTCCGTCTACGGGAAGTTCAACCGCATCAACGTGAATTTCGCCAGCGGCCCCTCACTCCTCGCCCAAACGATCACGGCCAACTTCGGCATTCCCATCACCCACACCATCGTGGTGAGCTTCAGCGGCCTCATCAATGCCGCGGTTGCCCTAGGCGGGGTCTACCTGGACTTTCCCTATCCCGCCAAGGACACGTACTCGGGGCTCAAGATTCCCCAGGCCGGATGCCAGCTGGTGAACGGCTTCGAGGCGCTCGCCGTGGCGCGAAGCCGCCACTACGAGTGGTTCGAAAACGGCGTCTGGAACTACGACGTCACTAGCGACTACGGACGGATTGATCGCCAGAATGCGTTCATGAGGGCCATGATCGATCGCGCGAAGAGGCTCTACAACCCGCTCACGATCAACTCCTTCTTGTCGAAGCTTCCCCAGGGCATCACGCTCGACGACAACTTCACGCTCAACGAGTTGATTGCCCTCGCGGTCAAGTTCCACGGCATCAACCCCGCGAACATGCTCACGTACACGCTGCCCACGGCGCCCGGGCAGTCGGCAGCGCTGGGTGACGTGCTCTACGTGCAGCAGCCCGCCGCCCAGCAAATGCTCGTGAGCATCTTCGGAAATACCCTCATCACGCCGACGAACCCGCCGCCCAACGCTGCGGGACAGACTCCTCTGCCACCCACCGTGACGACGACCAGCTCAACATCGACGACGACCACCGTGCCAAAGAAAGCCAAGAGGCACACGGGCTCAACGGCATCGTCGACCACGACGACCACGGTCGCGACACCGGGCCAGCAGTTCTTCGATCCTGTTCCCTGCAACCCCTAAGGGGTCAGGCCAGTTCGTCGAGGCCCTGGCTTAGCGTGTTCCACGCAAGCATGGCGCACTTGATGCGAACGGGAAACTTCACGACGCCCTGGAGGGCCGCGAGTTCGCCGAGAGCGCGCAGGTCGATCGGTGCCACATCGGACTTCTCGTCGAGCGACGCCTGGTGAACGGTCATCAACTGCTTGAACGTGGCGATGGTTTCGCGAACCTTCTCGATGGACTTGCCCTTCACGGCACTGCTCATCAGGGAGGATGAGGACTGCGAGATCGAACAGCCGTGCCCGGTCAGCTTGATATCGACGAGAACGCCGTCCCTCACCTCGAGGTACACGACGACCTCGTCACCGCAGAGCGGATTGAATCCCTCAACCCGGATGGCGGGGGGTGATGTCAATTCACCCCGGTTGCGCGGTGAACGGTAGTGGTCAAGGATCACTTCGCGGTAAAGGTCTTCGAGGTTCGACACGTCGACTATCCAAACATCGTGACGGCGTGGCCCAGCGCCTCGAGGAGCACGTCGGTGTCACGAACCAAAGAGTAGGGGCCAAACGAGGCTCGCGCCGTCGCCGACAAATTGAACCTTCGCATGAGCGGCTTCGCGCAGTGGTGACCTGGCCTCACGCAGACGCCGAACTGGTCGAGGACCTGAGCGACGTCGTGGGCGTGCACGCCCTCGACGTCCAGGCTGATCACTCCACCGCGGTTAACGGTGTCGCCCGGCCCGATGACCCGGACACGGCCTTCGAATTCAAGCGCGAGCCGGGTGAGCGCGTCGGCGGTGAGGCCGCGTTCGTGCTCGGCGATGTTCGCCATCCCGAGGTTCTCGAGGTACAGCACCGCGGCGCCGAGACCGGCGGCCTCGGCGATCGGGGGTGTTCCCGCTTCGAATCGGGCGGGACCCGACGCCGGGGTGTAGCCGTCGATTCTGACGTCGGCGATCATCCCTCCGCCGCCGAGGAACGGGGGCATCGTGTTCAAGGTCTCCTCGCGGGTCCAGAAGACCCCGATGCCGGTAGGTCCGAGCATCTTGTGGGCGGAGAAGATGAAGAAGTCGGCGTCGAGGGCGGCGACGTCGGTGACCTCGTGCGCGACCAGCTGGGCGCCGTCGACCGCCAAGAGAGCGCCGTGGCGGTGGGCGATGGCGGCGATCTCCTTGATGGGGTTGATCGTGCCGAGCACGTTCGACATCGCCGTCACCGAGACGAGCTTGACGTCCCTCATCAGTTCGTCGATGTTCGAGAGGTCGAGTCGGAAGTCATCGGTCACCGGAATGAAGCGGACCTCGATGCCGGCGACGTCACGGAGCTGGAACCAGGGAACGATGTTGGCGTGGTGCTCCATCTCGGTGACGAGCACGACGTCACCGGGCTTCAAGTTGGCGGTGCCCCATGACTTGGCGAGCAGGTTGAACGACTCGGTGGCGTTCTTCGTGAAGACGATTTCGTTGGCTCCGCCCGGGGCGTTGATGAAACGGGCGATGGCCTCACGGGCGCCTTCGTAGACCGCGGTCGCCTCGTTGGCCGTCTGGTACACCCCACGGTGCACGTTGGCGTGGCGAAGTTCGTAGTAGCGGCTCATCGCCTCGATGACGGCCCGGGGCTGAAGCGACGACGCAGCGGAGTCGAGGTAGGTGATCGTGCGGTCGTGCACCACCCTCGCCAAGAGCGGCGTGTCGGCGCGGACCCTGCGGGCATCGAAGCTGGTCACAGTGTGACCGGCCGCCACGCGTCGTAACCCTCGTACTCGATGGTCTGGGCGAGGTCCGGTCCGCCCGAGTGAACGATCTGGCCGTCCACGAGGATATGAACTTGATCGGGCTCGATCTCTTCAAGCAGCTTGACGTAGTGCGTGACGACGATCACGCCCATTGCCGGGTGTTCGTCTCGCACCGTGCGAACGCCCCGGGCGACGACGCGCAGGGCGTCGATGTCGAGGCCCGAGTCGGTCTCGTCCAGCAGGGCGATGGCCGGCTCGAGCAGGGCCATCTGGAGAACTTCGTTGCGCTTGCGCTCACCGCCCGAGAAGCCGTCGTTCAGATGGCGCTCGGCGAAAGCGGGGTCCATGCCCAGTCGGTCCATCCACTCCATGAGGTCGAGTCGGACCTCGAGGACGCTCAGTTCGTCGAGTCCTTTTCGAGCGGCGATGGCCTGGCGTAGGAACTGCACCACCGAGACGCCGCTGATTGCCTCGGGGTACTGGAACGCGAGAAAGATCCCGGCGCGCGCGCGCTGGTCGGGCGACCACGCCGCGATGTCCTCGCCCTTCAGCAGAATCTCGCCGGCCGTGACCGTGTAGCCGGGGTGGCCCATCACCACGTTCGCCAGGGTCGACTTGCCGGCGCCGTTCGGACCCATGAGGGCGTGGACTTCGCCTTCGTGCACGGTCAGGTCGACGCCGCGCAAGATTGTCGCGCCGTCGGCTTCGACGTGGAGGTTACGTAGTTCTAAGAGGGGCTCAGGCACGCATGAGAGCCTACCGGTGAAGCTTCCAAGGTTGCCCAGCGCTTACCAGCCTCGGTCGACCCATTCGTCGAGGTGCGGGCGTTCGACGCCGATCGTCGAACTGGCCCCGTGGCCGGGCCAGATGATCGTCTCAACCTGGTAGACGCGAAAGATCCTCTGCTCGATCGACTTGATGATCGTTGGAAAGTCCCCGCCCTCGAATGTCGTGTTGCCTGGCCCGCCGGGAAAGAGCGTGTCCCCCGTGAACAGCAGGGGGGTGTTCTCGAGGGCGAAGGAAATCGAGCCGGGCGTGTGGCCGGGCGTGTGGACGGTGCGTAGGCGCAACTCGCCCACCACGTGGACCGAATCATCCTCGAGGAGGTGGTCGTAACTGGGCAGCATCCCCGCGTCCTCGTTGCGCACCCAGACGTCGATGCCGGCTTCACGGACCTGCGCCACGGCGCCGATGTGGTCCCAGTGGCCGTGGGTCTCGAGTACCGAGGTCACCCCGAGACGGGTGGCGACGCGAAGCAGCCGGTCGTGCTCGTTCGCGGCGTCGATCAGCGTGGCGACTCCGGTGCGTCGGCACCGGACCACGTAGACGTTGTTTTGCACCGGTCCGACCACGAAACGGTGCACTTCGGCGCTCGCGTTCGACCAGACCAACTCCACATTGTCCACCCCCTTAGAATGCCACGTTCGTGGCCGGCCCGAGTTTTCGCTAATGTCGCTGTCACTGGCATCACTGTCCGGTAGGGATAGAAGAGGGTCGCGATGAACTTTGGATTTAGCGAGGAACAAGAAGAACTGCGCAAGATGGTGAAGCGGTTCTTGGAAGAGAAGTCGCCCGAGACGGAAGTCCGCCGCCTGATGGCGACCGACGAGGGTTACGACCCAGCCGTTTGGGAACAGATGGCCAACGAGCTCGCCCTGCAGGGACTCGGTATTCCCGAGGAGTTCGGTGGACAGGGTTTCGGCCCGGTCGAGCTCTACGTGGTCTTCGAGGAGATGGGCGCCGCGCTGCTGTGTTCGCCGTACTTTTCCACCGTCGCGCTCGCGGCGAACGCCGTGCTCTTCGTGGGTAACGACGTCGACAAGGCCAAGTACCTGCCAGGCATCGCATCGGGCGAGACGATCGCCACGGTGGCGCTCACCGATGACGCTGGACAGTGGGACCTCGCCACGACATCGACGACGGCCACCGCCTCGGGCGATGGCTTCGTGTTGAACGGCGTTCGTAACTACGTCACCGATGGCAACACCGCCTCGCTGATCTTGGTACCCGCGGTCACCGAGAAGGGACTCTCGCTGTTCGCCGTGAAGGGCGACGCCCCCGGCGTCACGCGCGAGGCGCTTCCGACGATGGACCAGACCCGCAAGCAGAGCCGCATCGAGCTGAAGGACGCTCCGGCGGTCCTCGTGGGTACCGAGGGCGAGGCGCTCGCCGGACTCGAGACCACGCTCTTCGTGGCCGAATCGGCCCTCGCCGCCGAGCAGGTCGGCGGAGCCCAGCGCGTGCTCAATAACGCGGTCGAGTACGCGAAGAATCGTGTCCAGTTCGGACGACCGATCGGATCGTTCCAGGCCATCAAGCACAAGTGCGCCGACATGCTGCTCGACGTCGAGTCCGCCAAGTCAGCCGCGTACTACGCCGCGTGGGCTGCGCAGGAACTCAACGACGAGTTGCCAATCGCCGCGAGCCTCGCCAAGTCGTTCTGCTCCGAGGCCTACTTCCACTGCGCCGCCGAGAACATCCAGATACACGGTGGCATCGGCTTCACGTGGGAGCACCACGCGCACCTGTACTTCAAGCGCGCGAAGAGTTCGGAGCTGTTCCTGGGTGACCCTGCGTACCACCGCGAACTGCTGGCTCAGCGCCTGGGCATCTAGCGCAGAGTGCTCGCCCACGAGCAACTGAAGAGCGGGAACTCGCTCCTCGATCTGCGCATCGCGACTTCGAACGCCCGTCCGGTCACGGACCACATCCTCGTGCTCGTTCACGGGCTGCCACGAGCCATGGGCATGGGTCGTCAGGCGGCGGGGCTCCTGCCCGAACTCGCTGAGCACCTCGCCAACGAATCGGGCTGGATTGTCGCCACGGGAACGCTGTCGGGAGTGGGCGGCAGCACCGGCACGTTCTCGGCGACCCAGTGGCGCCACGACCTCAACGAAATCCTCAATCGGATCGAGGAGGGCGAACGGCGCATCTCGCTCGCCGGCTTCGGGTTCGGCGGCGCGCTCGCGCTCGCCACCGCCGCGGGCGATGAACGGGTGAGGGGCGTAGCGACGTTCGCCGCCCCCGCGCACCTGGAGGCGTGGTGCTCGAGCGCCACTGATTTCCACCGGGCCGTGCAGGTGGCCGGCGTGGTGGCGGACGAGAACGACCTGCTGGCGCCCGAGGCGTTGCGTGACGACGTGCTCGCGATCGACCCCATTAGTTCCATTGCCCTGATTCCGCCTCGCCGTCTGCTCATTGGCCATGGGGCAGACGACGTCGAGGTGCCCGTGAGCGACGCGCGCGATCTGCTGGCGAGCGCCGAAGGCCGGGCGGAGCTGCGGATCATCCAAGGAGCGGGCCACCAGCTGCGGGCCGATCCTCGGATGGTGGCGACCTTGTTAGGTTGGCTCGACCGTCACCGCTGAGAGTGCGAGGTCGATGGCTTCGCGCAGCGCCCTCGCCGACTGCTCCGGATTGGCCGCTTGGGTGAGGTAGCGGACCACCACGAAGTGGCGAAGGCCGGCCGCGACGAGGGCGCCGACGTTCTCATCGGTGACCCCCCCGGTCACGAACACCGGCCGGTCGCTTCGGTTCTGGCACTCGACGGCGTAGTCCACCCCGGTGCCGGCGCGGCCCAGCTTGGTGGGTGTGGGCACGATGGGCCCGGCGCTGAAGTAGGAGGCCGCCTGGCCCAGCGCCGCGTCGAATTCGGGGGTCGAGTGGGTTGAAAGACCGACGATGGCTTGGTCGCCCAGCAGCTCGCGGCAGTACGCGACGCTGACGTCGTCCTGCCCGACGTGCACCCCGTCGGCGCCTAGCTCGAGCGCCAATTGCGGGGAGTCGTTCATGACGAAGGGAACGTCGAAGTCGCGACAGATTGGCACCATGAGCCGAGCGGTCGCGAGGCGCTGCTCGTTTGGCAACTCCTTTTCGCGCAGTTGGACCACGTCAACACCCCCTCGCAGCGCGGCGGGCAGGAAAACGGCCATGTCCTCGCGGTGGGGAACGCACAGGTAAAGGTTCCGCGAAAAAAGATCAAACACGAAGTCCACCTTAGGAGTTCGGCGATGTTGACCGGAAAGTGGCCATCCGTAGGGCAGAATGGGTAAATGCAGATTCCCGCGAAGGCCGAGTACGCGATTCGGGCACTCCTCACGCTGGCCGCAAGCGACACGTCGGTGAGCGCGGAGCACCTCGCCCAGGAGCAGGGACTGCCCGCCAAGTTCCTCGGCGCAATTCTTTCTGACCTGCGCCGAGGGGGTCTTGTCACGAGCCAACGCGGGCCCGAGGGAGGCTTCAAGCTCGCTCGCGATCCGGACAACATGATGATCGCGGACATACTGCGCGTGGTGAGCGGGCCATTGGCCGGTGTGCGCGGAATGCGCCCCGAAACGCTGGTCTACGAGGGCGAGGCGAGGCACCTTCGCGACGTGTGGGTCGCGGTGCGAGGCGCGCTGCGCGAGGTGCTCGAGCACGTCACCCTCGGGCAGGTGCTGCGCGGGGAGTTCCCTCCTTCAATCACGAGGTTCAC
The DNA here is from genome assembly GCA_003132205.1 of Acidimicrobiaceae bacterium. Taxonomy (GTDB): domain Bacteria; phylum Actinomycetota; class Acidimicrobiia; order Acidimicrobiales; family RAAP-2; genus RAAP-2. The sequence continues at coordinate 81,340 of PKWY01000048.1, read as the reverse complement.
TACTGACCCAGATTCGTGGATCACCCGGATCATATGAAACGAATTCATACCGACGGCGCATGCCGCGGTAATCCCGGACCCGGGGGCTGGGCGTGGGCAAGCGGGACCGAAAGTTACGCGAGCGGCTGCGCTTCGCACACCACGAACCAGCGCATGGAGGTCCTCGCCGTCATAGAGGCGCTGAGGGAGAACGCGGACGATCCGGTCGAGATCGTGAGCGACTCCACCTACGTGGTGAAATGTTTTAACGACAAGTGGCACGTGGGTTGGCTGCGCCGGGGTTGGAAGAACTCCCAGGGAAAGCCCGTGGCGAACCGCGACCTTTGGGAGCAGCTCTTCGAGCTGGTGCTGGATAGCCCTCGACGTATTACGTTTTCCTGGGTCAAGGGTCATTCGGGCGACCTGATGAACGACTTCGTGGATGAGCTGGCGACTGCGGCGGCGGACTTCCAGCGGGGCCAGCATTCCTGATTCCTCGCCGTGTCACCACGGTTAGCGGAAACATTAGGATTCTCTAGGGGTCATCACCAAACGTTTTGAAGGGATATGCCGTGGCTAACGAGGTCCAGCAGTTCGATGTAGTGGTAATCGGAGGAGGACCCGGTGGATACGCCGCCGCTCTCTACGGCGCGGCAGCCGGTTTGAACATCGCCCTCGTGGAGCGCGACAAGGTCGGCGGCACGTGCCTGCACCGTGGATGTGTTCCCGCCAAAGAGTTCCTCGAGACCGCCCACGTGCGTCAGACCCTCGAGCACGCCGGTGCCTTCGGCTTCACCACCAAGGGCGTTGAGGTCGACTTCGCCGTCAGCCAAGCGCGCAAGAACGAGATCGTCGACCGTCTCTTCAAGGGAGTGACCGGTCTCTTGAAGGGCCGAAAGGTCACCATCTTCGACGGCACCGCGCGCCTCGACGCGGAGCAGGTCGTCACCGTCATCGATGGAGCGGACGCGGGCGTTGTCGCCAAGGGCAAGAACATCATCCTCGCCGCCGGGTCGGTGCCCCGAACGCTGCCCGGCTTCGAGGTCGACGGGAAGATCGTCCTGACCTCCGACGAGTTCCTGGAGCTTTCGTCGCTCCCGGTGACCGCCGCCGTCATTGGTGGAGGCGCGATCGGCTGCGAGTTTGCATCGATGCTCTGCGACATGGGAACGAAGGTCACCATCCTTGAAGGCCTGCCGTCGATCCTGGCGGGCTGCGACACCGAGGTCGCGAACGTCGTGCAGCGCTCTTTCAAGAAGCGCGGCATCGAGATTCAAACCGGCGTGAACATCACCGGCCACTTGCCGAAGAAGACCGGCACCGCGATCAACATCGAGGGCGCCGATGACGTGAAGGTCGACATGGTCGTCATCTCGGTCGGCCGCCGTCCGCGCACCGAGGGCCTTTTGGGCGAGGGCACGGGTGTCGTACTCGATGAGCGGGGCTTCGTGGTGGCGGACAGCTACCAGCGCACCGCGAACGCCAACGTCTTCGCCGTTGGCGACGTTGTCGCCAACACCCCCCAGCTGGCCCACGTCGGATTCGCCGAGGCAATCGTGGCGGTGAAGACGATTCTCGGCGAGCCGGTCGTGCCCGTTGACTACGAGCGGGTGCCGTGGGCGATCTATTCGAATCCTGAGGTCGCCTTCTGCGGGCTCACCGAAGCCGCCGCGAAGGAGAAGGGCTACGAGGTCGTCGTGAAGAAGGATCCCTTCGGCGGCAATAGCCGCGCGCAGATCATCGGTGACACCGACGGTGTCGTCAAGATCGTCGCCGAGAAGCGCGCGGATGGAACGGCCGGCCAGATTCTCGGCGTTCATATGGCCGGTCCCTGGGTCACTGAGCAGCTTGGTGCGGGCTACTTCGCCGTCAACTGGGAGGCCACCGCCGAAGAGGCGGCCGCGCTGATCCAGCCCCACCCGTCACTGTCCGAGACCTTTGGCGAGACCTTGCTGGCGCTCGCGGGTCGAGGTCTCCACGTTGGTTGACGTAACGCTTCCATCGCTGGGTGAGTCGGTCACCGAAGGAATCATCACTCAATGGTTCAAGAAGGTCGGCGATGCCGTAGCGCGCGACGAACCACTCTTTGAGGTGTCCACCGACAAGGTCGACTCCGAGATGCCGTCTCCCGCCGCGGGAGTGCTCGTGCAGATCCTGGCGGACGAGGGCGACACCGTTGAGACCGGCGCACGCGTCGCGGTGATAGACGAGAACGCCGTTGCCGGAAGCGCCCCGTCGCCATCGATCGCTCCCTCGCCATCGGGCGAGCCAACGTTTGCCGCAGCGAAGCCAACCGTTCCTGCTGGTCCCAGCGCGACGGCCTCGGGTGAAGGCGCGAACGGTGTGGTCGTGTCGCCCGTCGTGCGCCGGATCCTGAGTGACGGCGGTGTCGAGCCGTCGACGATTCGCGGTTCGGGTCCGGGCGGATCGATCACCCGTCGCGACGCCGAGCGCGCCGTGGCGAGCGGGCCCACCGAAGAGGTCGTGGTGCCGCTCTCCAATGGTCGTCGTCGCATGGGGCAGCACCTTTCGGTCTCGGCGCAGACCACCCCTCATGGCTTCGTGGCGATTGAAATCGACGGCGCGGTCTTTGGCGAGCTCGAGCGACTGGGCCGCACGACGCGAGACGGCGTCGCCATCACCGATGAGATGGTGGTGAGCCTCGCGGCGGTTCGCGCGTTGGCTGAATTCGACTACCTCAACGCGACGTTCCAGGGCGATGAGCTCGTGGTGCACCGCACGGTGAACCTCGGCTTCATGCGACACGTCGCCGACGAGGGCATGCTGGTGCCCGTCGTCCACGCCGCGGCGGGACTGACCCTACGGGCCCTCGCCCGGCGAGTGAGCGAACTCGGCGACCGCCTGAAGTCGCGCCAGCTCACGACCGACGACTTGATGGGCGGAACCTTCACCATCGTGGGCGCGCCCACCGAGCACACTCTGTGGGTTGAGCCCATCATCATCCAGCCCGAGGTCGCCGTACTGAGCGTCGGAGCGGTCCGGCTCGTTCCGGTCGTCACGACGGCCAACGGCGAGCACTCGATTGAGGTTGGACGTCGTCTCGTGCTCGGCCTCTCGTTCAACCACCGCATCTGCGAACCGGTATCGGCGGCGAACTATCTGGAGCGTGTCGCGGAACTGCTCGCGGGAATGGACCTGGAGAGCGAGCGCTAGATGCTCCGCCGACGCCACCTGGGGCGGATCTCCTTCGCCGAGGCCAACGACTTCCAGCGCGCGCTCATGCAGTCCGGCGACGACTACGTCCTATTGTTCGAGCATCCGCCAACGTATACCCGTGGCATCCGCACCCAGGAGGAGCATTTCCTGGTCCCGCCGGCAGAGCTCAACGCCGTCGTCATCGACGCGGACCGTGGCGGCGACGTGACCTATCACGCCCCCGGCCAGGTGGTCGCCTGGGCGATCGTGACCGTGGCGGACGATCCGTCGGCCGGTAAGACCCACGTCACCCACCTGGAGGACGCCGTCATAGCGACCGTCAAGGGAGTTGACCCCGAGCGCCGCCTCGGCGACGTCGGCCGCCTCGACGGATACCCCGGAGTCTGGGCGCATCTCGAGGGTCGGCCCGCAAAGATTGCGGCGGTGGGCGTGCGCACCGAGCGCAACGAGAACGGCGCTCGGCGAACCCTGCACGGTGTGGCGCTCAACGTCGACATCGACCTTTCGGGCTTCGCCGCGATAGTGCCGTGCGGCATCCCCGACAAGCCCGTCGCGTCCCTGCGGTCGTTGGGGCTCCACGTCACCCTGCTGGAGGTCGAAGAGCGACTTGGCGACGAGTTGACCGCCCGTCTCGGCGGACCCGGCTCGGTCGCCCGCGTCGACCGCAGTGCGTCGACGACCTCGAGCGAGCGGCCGCTGCTGCGCCGACTTCGAAAGGCCGGCGTCGACCCCGATGCGGGAGTCTCGCTGCACTCGCGCAAGCCCGAATGGCTGCGCGTCGAAGCCCGGATGGGCGAGGAGTACCAGTCGCTTCGCACGCTCACCCAGGACCTTCGTCTGGTGACGGTCTGCGAAGAGGCGGGATGCCCCAACATCTTCGAGTGCTGGGCCGACGGAACCGCCACCTTCATGGTGAACGGCGAGCGGTGCACCCGGGCCTGCGGCTTCTGCCTCATCGACACCCGCAAGCCGCTTGCGCTCGATCCGACCGAGCCCGAACGCGTCGCCGAGGCGGTCGTGCGCCTGAAGCTGAGCCACGCCGTCATCACCTGCGTGGCCCGCGACGATCTCGACGACGGCGGAGCCGGAGCCATCGCCGCGACGGTCCGGGCCATTCGAGAGCGTTCGCCCGTGACCAACGTGGAGGTGCTCATCAGCGACCTGAAGGGTGTTCCCGGTTCGCTGGCCATGATCCTCGACTCGCGTCCCGACGTCGTCAACCACAACATCGAAACCGTGGCCCGCCTCCAGCGTGCCGTGCGCCCGAGCGCCGGCTACCTGCGATCGCTCACCGTGCTCGCGAGAAGCGCCGCGTCGGGACTCACGACCAAGTCCGGCATGATGGTCGGCCTGGGCGAGACTCCGGAGGAAGTGGAAGAGACCCTCGCCGATCTCGCGGCCGTCGGGGTTTCGATCGCGACCATCGGCCAGTATCTGCGGCCCACCGAGCAGCACCTCCCGGTTTCACGATGGTGGGCACCGGCCGAGTTCGATGAACTCGCGAAGAAGGGCGAACGACTAGGCCTGAAGCACGTCCAGTCCTCGCCGCTCACCAGGTCGAGCTACCACGCCAGGGAGGCGTTGAGCGATGCCACGCCGGTCGCGGCGCCCACCAGGCGCTGACGGGTCTCTAGGCGACGAAGTACTTCGCCATCGGGTGGTGGCAGATGATGGCGTCCGTCGTCTGTTCGGGGTGGAGCTGGAATCCCTCTGAAACGTTGACGCCGATGCGGCTCGCCTCGAGGAGCTCGGCCACCTTGGCGTTATCGGTGAGGTCCGGACACGCGGGGTAGCCCCACGAGTAGCGCCCGCCCCGGTATTGCTGGCGAAAGAGGCCGGTCAGGGTGGGACCGTCCTGCTCGGCGAAGCCCAGCTCCTGACGGATGCGCTTGTGCCACATCTCGGCGAGCGCCTCGGCCATCTCGACTCCGAGTCCGTGCAGCATCAGGTAGTCGGTGTAGCGGTTCTGCGCGAAGAGCTCCTGGCAGCGTTCGGACACGCGCGGTCCCATCGTCACGAGCATGAAGCTGGCGTAGTCGTGGTCGGGGCTCTCGACGGAGCGAAAGAAGTCGGCGATGCAGAGGTGGGGAGTCTGGTGCTGGCGGGGAAAGACGAATCGCGTGCGCTCGCTCTGGCGGGTGTCGTCGGAATAGACGATCAGGTCGTTGCCATCCGACGCAACGGGGAAGTGGCCCCATACGACCTGGGGAATGAGCAGGTCCTCTTCCTTCGCAATGGCCAACTGCTCTCGAAGCGTCGCGCTGACGCGTTCCTTGAAGGCGGGGTCGTCCTCGCCATTCTCCGGGCGAAACCCCCACTGGTTGCGAAAAAGCGCCGTGAGGTTCAGGTAGTCGCTGATCTCGTCGACGGACATGCCCTTCGCGACACGGCTGCCCAGGAAGGGCGGCACGAAGATGGGATTGTCCTCGTCCACGTCGGGACTGCGGCTGGGCAGGCCCTCGAAGGCCTCGCCGGACTGCCCCTTGATGCGTCGAAAGACCTTGCGCTCGGAGATCTCGCGCCCGAAGTTCGGATCCTCTTCGCCGGACTTTCGAAGCTCGCCCAGACGGTCGAGCACGCGCAGCCCCTCGAAGGCGTCCTTGCCGTAGAAGACCCGTCCCTGGTAGATCTCGCGAAGATCGCGCTCGACGTAGGTGCGCGTCAAGGCGGCGCCGCCGAGCAGGACCGGAACGTCCGCCATGCCCCGCTCGTTCATGAGCTCGAGGTTCTCGCGCATGATGAGGGTCGACTTCACGAGCAGCCCGCTCATGCCCAGGGCGTCCGCCTTGTGCTCTTCGACCGCGTTCAGCATCTCGTTGACGCCCACCTTGATGCCGAGGTTCACGACCTCGTAGCCGTTGTTGGTCAAGATGATGTCCACGAGGTTCTTGCCGATGTCGTGCACGTCACCCTTCACGGTCGCGAGCACGACGCGTCCGCGCCCACCCTGGTCGCTCTTTTCCATGCGCGGCTCGAGGTAGGCCACGGCCGACTTCATTGTCTCAGCGCTCTGCAGGACGAAGGGGAGCTGCATGTCGCCGGTGGCGAAGAGGTCGCCGACTTCGCGCATACCGTCAAGCAGGATCTCGTTGACGATCTCGAGCGGCGACATGCCGCCGGACATCGCCTCTTCGAGGTCCGTCTCGAGCCCGACCCGAGCGCCTTCGATGATTCGCTGGCGCAGGCGCTCGTTGAGCGGCAGGTCATCGAGGGCGGGGCCGCTCGATGACGAAGTCGACACGCCTTCGAATATGCGAAGCAGCTCGCTCAGCGGGTCGTAGTCGTCGCTTCTTCGGTCGTAGATGAGATCGAGGCAGACCCGGCGGACCTTCTCGTCGACCCGATGCAGCGGCAGGATCTTCGAGGCGTGCACGATCGCGGCGTCCAGGCCCGCCTCGGCGCATTCGTGCAGGAAGACGCTGTTGAGGACTTGACGGGCGGCGGGATTGAGGCCGAAGGAGATGTTGGACAGGCCGAGGATCGTGCGCACTCCGGGCAGCTCGGCCTTGATGCGGCGGATCGCCTCGATGGTCTCGATGCCGTCGCGGCGTGAGTCGACCATGCCGGTCGATAGCGGCAGGGCGAGCGGGTCGATGAAGATGTCCTCGGCGCTCAGCCCGTAGCGGTTGACGGCCAGGTCGATGATGTTCGACGCGGCGCGCACCTTCCAGTCGGCGGTGCGCGCCTGGCCCTCTTCGTCGATGCAGGTCGCCACGACCGCCGAGCCGAATTCGGCCGCGAGGGAGAGGAATCCGTCCAGGCGGGTGCCCGGGCCGTCGCCCTCTTCGAGGTTCACCGAATTCAGGATGGCCTTGCCGCCGAGCCAGGTGAGGGCCTGGCGCGCGACGAGCGTTTCGGTGGTGTCGACCATTATGGGAACCGACGACTGGGTCGCGAGTCGACTCATGATCTCGTTCATGTCGCTGATGCCGTCGGCGCCGGTGTAGTCGACGCAGACGTCCAAGATGTGGGCGCCTTCCTTGATCTGGTCGCGCCCGATGCCCACGCACGTGTCCCAGTCGCCCTCGAGCATGGCCTCGCGGAACTTCTTCGAACCGTTCGCGTTCGTGCGCTCGCCAACGAGCAGGACGGACCGTTCCTGGCTGTAGGAGGTGGGCGCGTAGATCGACGCGACGGCCGGTTCGAGTACGGGGCTGCGCGTCCCGCGCTGCAGTGGTCGAACGGTTTCGACCACCCGCCTCATGTGCTCGGGCGACGTGCCGCAGCATCCGCCGACCACTTGGATGCCGTATTCGGTCACGAACCTGGCGAGGTGCTCCGCGAGCGCGTCGGGCGTGAGGTCGTAGTGCATCTTGCCGTCGACAACGCTCGGAAGGCCCGCGTTCGGCAGGCACGCCAGCGGCACTGGGGCGGTCTCTGAGAGCTGGCGCAGCGGCTCGTACATCTCCACCGGACCGGTCGCGCAGTTGAGGCCGATCAAATCGATGCCGAGCGGGCTCAACGCGGTGATCGCGGCTCCGATTTCGGTGCCCGGCAGCATGCGACCGGTCAGTTCGATGGTGACCTGGGCCTGAATCGGAACGGTGCGGCCGTGGCGGGCCATGGCACGGTGGCAAGCGGCGATCGCGGCCTTTCCCGACAGGAGGTCGTACATTGTCTCCACCAGCAGGAGGTCGACGCCGCCTTCGAGGAGACCGTAGGCGAGCTCCTCGTAGCTGGCGGAGAGCTCGTCGTACGAGATCTGGCCGAGGGACGGGAACTTGGTGCCTGGCCCGATCGATCCGGCGACGAACTTAGGAGAACCGGGGCTCGCGTAATCGTCAGCGACCCGGCGGGCGAGAGATGCTGAAGCGATCGCCAGCTCGTGGGCTCGCTCGCCGATCCCGTACTCCTTCAACACGACCGAGAACGATCCGAAGGAGTTGGTCTCGATGACGTCCACCCCCACGTCGAGGAACGAACGGTGGAGCAGTTCAACGGCGTCGGGGCGGGTGACGACAAGTATCTCGTTGCAGCCCTCGAGGGCTGCGCCCCCGAAGTCATCAGCGGAGAGCTCCTGGAGCTGCAGGTTCGTTCCCGTGGCGCCGTCGTAGATGAGAACCCGCTCGTCGAGGGCTGCGAGGTAGGGATCGTTCGAGCTCGGACGGGCAAAAGGTTGGCGAATTGTGGACTCCATTGGAGTATCAGGCTACCTGCGAGCGACCTGATGTCACTACGCTGACGGTGTGAAGATTTACACGCGAGACGGCGATGACGGCACGACGGGGCTTTACTTCGGTGGGCGCGTCGAGAAGAGTTCCGATCCGATCGAGGTAAACGGCGCCGTTGACGAGGCGCAAGCCGCCCTCGGCTGGGCGCGGTCGTTGAGCGAGCCCGAGAGCCGGCTGAACGAACTGCTGATCACTATCGAGCGCGACCTGTGGGTCTTGATGGCCGAAGTGGCGACATTGCCGGCCAATCGCCACAAGCTCACCGCGGACAAGTCGCTCGTCACCGGCGAGATGATCACGAGGCTGGAGTCCGAGATCGACGCGCTCTCTTCGGAGATTCGTATGCCCAAGGAGTTTGTCGTGCCCGGCGAGAACCAGTTGTCCGCCGCGCTCGACGTGGCGCGAACCGTTATTCGTCGAGCCGAGCGCATCGCGGTGGGTTATCCACTCGAGGGCTCGCTGGTGGTTGGTTACCTCAACCGATTGAGCGATCTGGCTTGGACGATGGCCCGCTGGGCCGAGGGACCACATCACCGGACCGCCCGAGTCCACTGAGAAGAGAGGCACCACATGATCCACGCTGCACGATTATCCACGCCGGTCGAGGGAGCCCGATTGGCGACCGTCGCGGTTCCCGTGGTCTTCGACGGCGACGTCGCCGTGGTGGCGGAGTCCGTTCCAGCGACGCTCGGGGGCCACAAGTTGCCCCGCTCGTTCTCAAAGGAGTGGTGCGCCCAGCAAGGGCTGAAGTCCGAGCCTGGCAGTTCTGTCCTCCTGCGCTCGTTCGCCGAAGCCAACGTCGCCCTCATCAGTCTCGGTTCGAGCTACAACAACCTCGAGAACTTCCGGCTCGCGGGCGCGGCGGCGGTGGAAAACGCGGGCGATGGATCGGTCGCGTTCTTCCTGCCGACCGACGGCATCGAGGAACCTGGAGACGCTGCGCAGGCACTCGTGGAGGGGGCGCTGCTCGCTTCCTACAACTACAAGAAATCCGACGGCAACGCCACGTTCGACGTCGTGCCGCTCGGCTCGCCGCTGCCGTCGGTCGAAACCCACAATGAGGTGACCGAGGGCGTCGCGAGGGGCGTCATTGTCGGCGAGGGCGTCAACTGGGCGAAGCGGCTGATCGACACGCCGGCCGGTCATCTGACCCCGAAGGATCTCGCGAAACAGGTGCTCGATCGGCTGGAGGGCGAACCCTTTGTCAGCGTTGAAGCATGGAATGAAGCGAAGATCAGGGAAGAGGGACTCGGCGGACTCTTGGGCGTGGGGCAGGGTTCGGCTCAGCCGACACGCCTCGTGTACGCCACGTACGACCCCGACCCTGGCGAGTCGCTGGCCCATATCGCGCTGGTTGGCAAGGGCGTGACCTTCGACTCGGGCGGACTCTCCATCAAGACCGGCGACGGGATGATGGCGATGAAGACGGATATGACGGGCGCTGCGGTCGTGATGGCCGCCCTTTCCATCGCGAGCCAACTGAAGATCCCGGTGCGCATCACCGCGATCGACCCGATGACCGAGAACATGACCGGCGAGAAGGCCACGAAGCCCGGTGATGTCCTCACCATTCGAAACGGCATGACCATTGAGGTGCTCAACACCGACGCCGAAGGTCGATTGATCCTGGCCGACGGGCTGAGCCTCGCGGTTGAGGCGAATCCCGACGCCATTGTCGACGTCGCGACCCTCACTGGAGCGCAGGCGGTTGCCCTGGGCGACGAGGTCGGAGCGATGTTCTCGTCCACCAATGAGCTCGCCGACTACTTCAGCGCCGCGAGCTCGCGGAGCGGCGAGAAGTTGTGGCGAATGCCGCTCGTCGAGAGTTACGAGTCGCATATTGAGTCCGACGTCGCGGACATGAAGAACATCGGCAAGCCCCCGCGCGCCGGAGCGATTTCCGCAGCGCTGCTCTTGCAGCGCTTCACCGACGGTCGACCGTGGGTGCATCTCGATATCGCCGGTCCGGGACGGGCCGAAGCGAACCGCGGCTACACCACCAAGGGCGCCACCGCCTTCAGTGCGCGAACGATCGTCGAGTTCCTCGCGGCGGTCGCCGGGGTCGCGAGGGACTAGCCCTCGACGCGGGTCACCCGCGACGCGCGCGAGGGAATGCTGCGCGCGAGCGACGATGAGGGGACGTCATTCCCGTCACCCTTGCCTATGAGGACCGCCCCGAAGAGCACTTCATCGGCGACGCCAGCCCACTCGAGCACGGCCTCCGCGTTTCGAAAGTTGCCCCAGAGCGTGGCCTGCCAGTCGCTCTCTTCCACCAGCAGGAGCAGGGCCATCGTCGCCATGGCGGCGTCGGCGTGCCAGTAGGGGACTGGCCACGCGTCGCGCTCGTGCAGGCCCGATGACGCCTTGTCAGGCTCGGCGTAGCGCTCCACGTAGTCCTGGGGGCGCGATGTCACCAGCACGACGGCGCCGGCCCTTCGAAGACCTGCAGCGCGCCGCGCCGTTCGCCGCCACTCTTCGTCGGTGGCGACTTCGACGTACTGGCCAACGAGCCCGGAACCGATCACGTGCATTCGAACCCCGGCGCTGTTCCCGGCGCTCGGAGCCCAGAGGGCTGCCGCGCACATTTCATCGAGCCAGTCCGGGTCGACGGGGGTGCCGTCGAAGGACCGGACCATCCGGCGTCTACTGAGCAGTTGTTGAAGTTCCACTGGATGTGGTCTAGCAGGCGGTTGGATTCTAATGTTGACCAAGCCGGTAGGATTTAGGGACGTAGAAGGAGCGACCGTTGTCATCACCTCGAGACTTACTCAATGCCGCCAAGGCCGAGATCCGCGAAATCGATCCGCACGAAGTTGCCGCGCGCCTTGGCCATTACACGTTGCTCGACGTGCGTGAGCCCGACGAGCATGAGCAGGGCGCCGTGCCCGGTGCCGTGCACGTGGCACGGGGCAACTTGGAGTTCTCCATCGAGGGCCGCCTGCCCGACAAGAACGCGCCCATCGCCGTGTACTGTGCCGGCGGCGTTCGCTCGGCGTTCGCCACCAAGACCTTGCAGGACCTCGGCTACACCGACGTCGTCTCGGTCATCGGCGGGTTCAACAAGTGGAAGGACGAGGGACTCCCCTGGGCGACACCGCGCACCATGACCCAGGATCAGAGGATCCGTTACCACCGTCACCTGCTGCTGCCCGAGGTTGGCGAGGCGGGCCAGATGAAGCTGCTGGACGCGAAGGTCCTGCTGCTCGGCGCGGGTGGACTGGGCTCACCGGCGGCGTTGTACCTCGCCGCGGCGGGCGTTGGTACGATCGGCATCATCGACATGGACGTCGTGGACTCGTCGAATCTGCAGCGTCAGATCCTGCACAACCTCGAGCGTGTAGGCATGCGCAAGGTCGACAGCGCCAAGCTCACCCTCGAAGCGATGAACCCCGACCTCAAGGTCATCACGTACGACACCCGCCTCGGCGCCGACAACGTGCTGGAGATCTTCGATGGCTACGACGTCATCGTGGACGGCACGGACAACTTCCCCACGCGGTACCTCGTCAACGACGCCGCGCTGCTGAAGAACATCCCCGTGGTGCACGGCTCGATCTTCCGCTTCGAGGGACAGATCACCGTTTTCAACCCGTACATCGGGCCCTGCTATCGCTGCATGATCCCCGAGCCGCCTCCCGCCGAGCTCGCGCCAAGCTGCGCCGAGGCGGGCGTGCTCGGCGTGCTCCCGGGAATCGTTGGATCGATCCAAGCCGTCGAAACCATCAAGCTGATCCTCTTGCTCGGCGACCCGCTGGTTGGACGTCTCCTCACGTACGACGCGCTCGACCAGAGCTTCCGGACCTTCAAGGTGCGCCGCGATCCGAAGTGCCCGGCTTGCGGCGATGACGCCGGCCCCATCGTGATCGCCGAGTACGACGATCTGTGCATGCCGCACCCGGTCAACGCGTAGGGGCCCTCGAAGTCGAGGTTCCGGAGAGGGACCTCAGTTTCCAGTTCGACAACTTCGTCGTCTGCTCGGTCACCGGCAGCACGCAAGCCGGAATGATCGCTGGCTTCGCGCATTCGAATCGGGCTTGCACGGTACGCGGCATCGATGCCTCGGCCACGGTCGACGAGACGTGGGATCAGATCAAGCGCATCGCGAGCGTCACCGCCGCCGCAATCGAGCTCGGCCGCGAACTTGACGAGGCGGAGATCGTGCTGCTCGATCGTTGGCACGCCGGTGTCTGCGGGTTGCCCGACCAGAGGACCATCGACGCGATTCAAATCAGCGCCCGCCTCGAGGGCATGATCGTCGACCCCGTTTACGAGGGTAAGTCGATGGCCGGCTTGATCGATCTCGTGCGAGAACGGGCCCTCAAGCCGGACGGCGAGGTCCTTTACGAGCACCTCGCCGGCCAACCCGCGATCAACGGCTACACGACGGCCTTCGACGTCGAGGTTGAAGAGAGGTGGTGCTCGTCGTGGCTTCTTGGTGCGAGGAGAGCGTGAACGGCTAGTTGGTCATGATGACGATGGTGTTGGCGAACTTGTCGTGCAAGGTCTGCTTGCGCTTGTCGAAGAGCGGAAAGAGAACGTCGACCAGCCCGTAGAGGAACGCGAGGAGCACGATCCCGTTGGATCCTTCGACCGCGCCAAAGAGGTTGACGATGGCGTAGAGCTCCAAGTAGAGGTAACGGCTGAACGACTGCTTGCTCGTCACCGAATTGCCGGTCTTCGCGTCAACTATTTGAGAACTGGCCACGCGGTTGCCTACGCTCCTTCCATCGCAAAGGGACCACTGGCTGACGAGGTAGATGCCGAAGACAACGAGGAAGATGCTCTGACCGATGGCGTTGCCGAGCACTGATCGAAGTATCAACTCGGGAATGGCGAGAATGAGGAAATCAATGATGGTGGCGGCGACGCGAACTCCCCAGCTCGCGAGGACCTGCTCGTTGACTGCCTCAATCGAACCACGCTTCGCGACTTGGGTTCCGCACGAGAGACAGTACGCCTCGGACACTTCGGTACCGCAACTCGGACAGTTCATCCGTCAATCATTGCCGACAATGGAAATACCGACCGACAAAATCACCGGCTTGGTGCAAGATTTAACAGTGCCGTTACGCAATGCCCGTTGTCGGCGCGAGAACCGCACTCGGCGGTGGAGGGTTTACGTTCTGAAGAGGCGATGGCCCGTCAAGGCGCCGACGCCGACTACTTGACCAACACGATGGTCTTGGCGAAGATGTCGTGAAGGGTTTGCTTTCGCCCGTTGAAGAGGGGATAGAGGCAGTCGACCAAGCCCAGCAGGCCGACGATTACGGTGCCCGAATGTGCCCCCGTGAGCCCGAAGAGGCTGTACGCGGCGACGAATCCCCAGCGCTTGAGCGCCTGCGCGGCCGTGAGCACCTGTCCCGTCGTCGCGTCGCGAACGTAGGTGGAGACGGCCCGGTTTCCAATGGTCTGTCCCTCCGGGTTGGTGAGCAGTCTGACCATGTAGAAGCCACCGAGGGCGCTTCCGGCGAGCGCCCCGACGACATCTCCAGCGAACAGGCTCACGACGAAAAGCGCCACGTAGGTCGGAATCAGCAGGATGAGCTCGTCGATGATCGTGGCGCCGACGCGACGCCACCAGCCCGAGAGCTGAGGGGCGTTCGCGGTGCCGTCGACCATGATGGGTGCCAGCCTCGATCCGCACACGCCACAGCGCAGTCCGTCGACGTGGGTACCGCAGTTTGCACAAAACATCCGACCATCTTCGTTCAGCATCGCGCCACGTGGCGGTTTCCAGGTGGCCACGAGGCGAATGAAGGTCTTTCAAGCCCTCGCGAGCAACGCCTAACCTAACAACTGTGACGACAACAGAACGACTCACCGATTCCGGAATAGCGATCCAGCCGGTCTACAGCGGCTCAGATCTGAGTGACTTCGACGAGGCGGGCCAATTGGGGCAACCCGGTCAGTATCCCTACACGCGCGGTGTGCAGCCAACGATGTACCGTGGGCGACTCTGGACCATGCGCCAGTACGCGGGCTTCGGCACCGCCGAGGCGACGAATGAACGGTTCAAGTTCCTGCTCGGTGCCGGCCAGACCGGGCTCTCGTGCGCTTTCGACCTGCCGACGCAGATGGGTTATGACGCCGACCACGCCCGTTCTGAGGGGGAGGTCGGCAAGGTCGGTGTGGCCATCTCGTCGCTCGAGGACATGCGCCTGCTGCTGGCGGGCCTTCCACTCGACGAGGTCACCACGTCGATGACGATCAACTCGACTGCTTCGACCCTTCTGCTCCTGTACCAGCTAGTCGCCGAAGAGCAGGGTGTTTCGGGGAATCAGCTTCGTGGCACGATCCAAAATGACATCCTGAAGGAGTACGTGGCGAGAGGGACGTATATCTACCCGCCTCGCTCATCGATGCGCCTGATTGTCGACACGTTCGCGTACTGCGCGAAGGAGATGCCGAACTGGAACACGATTTCGATCTCCGGGTATCACATCCGTGAAGCCGGCTCGACCGCCGTGCAGGAGATCGCATTTACGCTGGCCAACGGCATCGCCTACGTGGAAGCGGCGCTCGCCGCGGGGCTGGTCCTTGACGAATTCGCGCCGCGACTGAGCTTCTTCTTCAACGCCCACAACAACCTCTTCGAGGAGGTTGCGAAGTACCGCGCGGCGCGCCGTCTTTGGGCTTCGATCATGCGGGACCGCTTCGGTGCGACCGATCCCAAGTCAATGATGCTGCGTTTTCACACTCAGACCGGGGGATCGACGCTCACGGCCCAGCAGCCCGAGAACAACATCGTGCGAGTCACCCTTCAGGCGCTCGCGGCCGCCCTCGGCGGGACGCAGAGCCTGCACACCAATGGATTCGATGAAGCCCTCGGACTGCCGACCGAGCGGGCGGCGAAGTTGGCGCTGCGCACCCAGCAGGTGGTGGGCTACGAATCGGGCATCGCTGACACGGTCGATCCGCTTGCTGGTTCGTACTTCGTCGAGTCGTTGACCAACGAGGTCGAGCGACTCGCTCGCCAGTACATCGACGAGATCGATTCCCTCGGTGGCGCCGTGGCCGCCATTGAGTCGAACTACATGCAAAATGAGATCGAAGCTGCCGCGTACGATTTCGCGCGCAGCGTCGATCGTGGCGACAAGGTCGTCGTGGGTGTGAACCGCTTCAGCGAGAGCGAGTCAACGAAGGCCGATGTCTT
The DNA here is from genome assembly GCA_003132205.1 of Acidimicrobiaceae bacterium. Classification (GTDB taxonomy): domain Bacteria; phylum Actinomycetota; class Acidimicrobiia; order Acidimicrobiales; family RAAP-2; genus RAAP-2. The sequence goes on along the minus strand of PKWY01000048.1, from coordinate 65,860 downwards.
CCCAGTCGACGTCGCCCAGCAGGAGGCCCAGGTGGCCCGCGTCAAGGCGCTTAAGGTCAGCCGTGACAACGAAGGGGTTCGAGCCGCCCTCGACGACCTCGCGAGCGCCGCCCGGGGTACAGCGAATGTTCTCTATCCGATGAAGATCGCGCTCGTTCGAATGGCGACGCTCGGCGAGGTCGCCGACGTCCTACGCGCGGAGTTCGGCGTCTACCAGCCTCATTAGGTTCCGATGGGCTCGTGGAAGTGCGTGACCGTTGGCTTGGTCGAATAGAACGGGTGCGTGAGCACCTGCCACTCGTTGAAGAGGTCGGAATTGCGAAAGTCCATGTGGGCTTCAACCGAGAGCCAGCGCACCATCAAGAGATAGAGAGAGCGATCCTCGTGCTGGCGACGTACTTCAGCGCCAAAGCAGTTCGGCGCTGAAGTGATGACGGGCAGAGCCCTCAGCATGGAGGCCTCGAACTCCTCCTCGCGGCCCGGCGTCACGGGTAGCAGCGCGTGTTCGAGCATCATGAGCGGCTCTCCAGTCTTGTTCGAAGTGACTCGTCCTGGGCGACGCCCACGGCGGTCAGCGCCAAGGCGACGGCTCCGTCGATGACGGCCTGATCGGCCGCCTCAGTGATGCAGGACGCTGTGAACTCAGGCTGGTGGTTGACCGCTCCGTCCGTGGGTATCGCGAGCAGGGGGTGGATGGAGGGGACGACGAGCGAGACGTTGGCCATGTCGGTGGAGATCGTGGGCTTCGCCGCGCCGGCATCGTCCAGTTCGAAACTGCGTCCGATCGATTCGGCGGCTGCCCGGTAGTGGGCGAGCAGCTCGGGGTCTGACTCCATGTGCGAGAACGCGCTTCCGAGCTCCTCGATCGTCAGTCTGGCCCCGGTGGCGACCGCGCCAGCTTCGAAGCACGCGTCTATCCGGACACGAAGCTCGGCGAGACGTTCGCTCGTGGCCGAGCGGGCCATGAAGCGACCAACCACGTGGCTGGGGATGATGTTCGCCGCCGAGCCGCCCTCCGCCACGATGCCGTGCACCTGGTCGCCGTGGCGAAATTGCTGGCGGAGCAGGGCCAACGCAACTTGGGAGATCGTGAGCGCGTCGAGGGCGTTGACGCCCTCCCAGGGAGCGGCGGAGGCGTGCGCGTCCTTGCCCTCGAAGGTCACGTCGAAGTGATCGACGGCGAGGCAGGTAGCTTCGAGCCGCTCGTTCGGCCAGGGGTGGATCATCATCGCCGCGTGCGCGTCGTCGAAGTAGCCGGCCTTGATCAAGTCGATCTTCCCGCCGCCCCCTTCCTCAGAGGGGGTGCCGAGCAGGGTCACCTGGAGGTTGAGCTCATCGGCGACCGCCGCGAGTCCTATTGCGGCGCCGACCGACGAGGCGGCAATGATGTTGTGGCCGCAGGCGTGGCCGACGTCGGGCAGGGCGTCGTACTCGGCGCAGAAGAAGATGTGAAGGTCGCCACTGCCCGCCGTCGCGCGAAACGCCGTCGGCAGCGACGCAATCGCGCGCTCGACGACGAAGCCCGCCTTCTCGCACGCCTTGGCCACCGCCTCAGCGCTCTGGAACTCCTCGTAGCCGAGTTCGGGATGGGCGTGCACGAAGTGGCTGAGCTCCAAGAGGCCCGGCCGCGCCGCGTTGATGGCGCTGGTGGCTTTTTCCGCAGCGCTCATTCAATGACCGCGACCACGTCGCCAGCGCTCACCGAATCGCCGGTCGCCACCTTGATGCTCGTGACCACGCCGGCTTTCTCCGCGTTGACGGAGTTCTCCATCTTCATGGCCTCGAGGATGACCACGGTCTGGCCGACTTCGACCTCCTGGCCGACTTCGACCGACACCTTCACGATGGTTCCCTGCATCGGCACGATCACCGTGCCCGACCCGCTCGTGAGCACGCCCGAGTGGTGCTGGCGACGCGGCTTGGCGGCCGTGCTGTGGGGACGGGGCAACTCGTCGTCGCTGCCTTCTGGAACCCAGAGCGCAACCGTCACCCGCCGGCCATTGACTTCGGCGATGACCTCCTTGCGAACCCGTCCCTCGCCCGCGGAAACCGCGGCGGGTCCGGCGCTCGGCAGGGTCGAGAAGTCGAGGTTCGTTTCGACCCACTTGGTGGAGTGCGTGCCGTGCACGAACTCCTCGTCGGACAGGATCACGACGTCGGCGGGCAAGGTGGTCGCAACGCCATCGATGACGGTCTCTTCGATGGCGCGCAACATCCGACGCCGGGCTTTCTCGCGGTCCGGGGCCCAGACCACGAGCTTCGCGATCAGGTTGTCGTAGTACTGCGAGATGGTGTCACCCTCGGTGTAGCCGGTGTCGAGGCGTACGCCCGGACCCGACGGCTGCTCAAAACGCGTGATGGTTCCCGGCGATGGAGAGAAGCGACCGTCGCTCGGGTCCTCGGCGTTGATGCGGACCTCAATGGCGTGACCGTTGCGCTGAATTTCGTCCTGGGAGAAGTCAAGCTCTTCGCCAGCGGCGATCCGCAACTGCCATTCGACGAGGTCGAGACCGGTGACGAGCTCGGTGACCGGGTGTTCGACTTGGAGACGGGTATTCATCTCGAGGAAGAAAAACTCCCCATCCTGGTAGAGGAATTCGACGGTGCCCGCGTTCACGTACCCGCAGGCCTTGGAGACCTTGACGGCCGCCGCGCCCATGGCGTTTCGAACGTCGTCGGGAAAGTTGGCGGCCGGCGACTCCTCGATCAGTTTCTGGTGGCGGCGCTGGGCCGAGCAGTCGCGTTCGCCCAGCCACAGCGTGTTGCCGTGGCTGTCGGCGAGCACCTGCATCTCGATGTGGCGTGGCCACGTGAGGTAGCGCTCGACGTAGCACTCGGAACGTCCGAAGTAACTGAGAGCCTCACGCTGCGCGCTTTCGAGGGCGCCCGCGGCCTCCTCGGGTCCTTCGACGACCTTCATCCCGCGTCCACCGCCGCCGTAGGCGGCCTTGATGGCGACCGGCCAGCCGAACCCCTCGCCGAACTCGACGATTTCGTCCGCGCTCTCGAGCGTCTGGCTGCGACCCGGCACCCCCTCGACCCCCGCCTTCTCCGCGGCGAGGCGCGAGGAGATCTTGTCGCCCATGACCTCGATGGCTTCGGGGGGAGGCCCGATGAAGGTGACGCCGAGCGAGGTGATGGCCCTGGCGAAATCGGTGTTCTCCGAGAAGAAGCCGTAACCCGGGTGCACGGCGTCGGCGCCCGAGCGCTTGATGACGTCAAGTATCGCCTCGGTGTTGAGGTAGCTCTCGGCGGCGCTCTGGCCTCCGAGCGCGTAGGCCTCGTCGGCCAGTCGAACGTGGAGGGCGTTGCGGTCCAGCTCCGAGTACACGGCGACGGTGGCGATTCCCATCTCGCGGCACGTCCGGATCACTCGGACGGCAATCTCGCCCCGATTGGCGATAAGGACTTTCTTTAACACGCGAACCTCCGTACAGGGACTGTTATTTTCTACCACTCGTCTCCTAAACCCTAATGTTTGAGTGTGAACCCAATAGTCTGGCGAGTCGAACACTTCGAAGAGATTGATTCGACCAACTCCTGGTTGGTGAATCATGCGGAAAACGGCGGCTCGGAGGGACTCGTGGCGTACGCCGACTTCCAGTCGGCCGGTCGGGGCCGCCTCGATCGCCAGTGGGAGTCACCGCCCGGCGCGTCGCTGCTCTGCTCGATCTTGCTGCGCGCGCCGGTCGAACCCGATGATCTGCAACTCGTGGTGGCAGCCGTCGCGCTGTCGGCGAGGGCGGCGCTCGTGCGCCTCAGCGGCGTTCGTCCCGACCTCAAGTGGCCCAACGACCTCATCGTCGGCGACAAGAAGCTCGCCGGTCTGCTCGCCGAGGTCGTGTCGACGAAGGACGGCCTCGCGACCGTGGTCGGTATCGGCGTCAACTTGAGCCACGCCCACCCCGACCTCGTGAACGCGACCAGCGTCCTCGAGGAGTCGGGCCTCACGATCACTCCTCGCGCGCTGCTCGACATACTGCTCGACGAACTTGAACGCCGTCGGGCCTCGCTGGAGACAGAAGAGGGTCGAGACGCGCTTCGCGCGGAGTACGAGAAGGCGCTGCGCACGCTCGGACAGCGGGTACGAGTTGAGCTCGTCAACGAAGTCGTTGTCGGCGACGCTTTGCGAATCGACGGGTCCGGCCGGCTCGTCGTTGCGGTTGACGGAGTTGAGACCGTGTTCTCCGTTGGCGACGTCGTCCACGTGCGCCCCCTTGAAGTGGGTCCCCGTGGCTAGGCCCACTCGGGTGCTCGTCACGGGGGCCGCGGGTCAGGTCGGTGTTGACCTGCTCGACACCCTTCGAGGCGTGACTCCCTTGGGCGGCGACCCGTCGTTCCAGCCCGACCGCGTGAGCGTGGCGGGCGACGAGTTCGAGGTGCTCGGCCTTACGCGCCACGATCTCGACCTCACCGACCGCGACGCCACCATGCGGGCGGTCGCCTCGACCCGCCCGGACGTCATAGTTCACCTCGCCGCCTACACCCAGGTCGACCGGGCAGAGGTCGAAGCCGACCTCTGCTTCGCCGTCAACGCGGGCGTCACCGAGACCCTTTCGCTCGCCGCGCACGACACCGGAGCGCACCTGATCGCGATCTCCACTGACTACGTCTTTGACGGCGCGAAGGGGAGCGCGTACGTGGAGGACGACACGACCAATCCGCTCAACGTCTACGGTGCCTCAAAACGGGCCGGCGAGCTCCTGTGCGCGAGCGACGACACCATCGTGCGCACGTCGTGGGTGATGGGCGTGCGCGGAAAGAACGTCCTGCACGTGATCGCCCAGCGGGCCGCATCGGGCGACACGGTGCGGTTCGTGAACGACCAAATCGGCACCGTCACGCTCGCGAGCGATCTGGCGCGCGCGCTCGTGACCATGACGCGCACGCGCCCCGGCGGCATCTGGCACGTCGCGAACTCCGGGACCACGACGTGGTTCGAAATCGCGGCGTTCGCCGGTACGGTGCTCGGCCGCGGTGATGATTTCGCGACACCGATAGCCACCAGCGATCTCGAACCACCCCCGCTCGCTACGCGACCGACGAGGAGCGACCTTTCCATGGGCAAATGGGTTGACGCGGGCTGGCAGGCACTTCCCGAGTGGCGCGACGGGGTCACCCGTCTGCTCGGGGACCGCGCGCTACGAACTGAGGCGGGCTCGTGAGCGATCTCTCCTCCCGGGTCGCGGCGATCATCGTTGACTACCACGCCGGTGAGGCCTTGAGCGAGTGCATTGACTCGCTCCACGTGAATGGCGTCACCAACATTGTCGTCGTGGAAAACGGCAAAGAGGGTTCGACACCGCTGGCGCTCGGAACCCACGACGTGACCCTCGTCGAACCCCGGATGAACCTGGGCTACGGACGAGGCGTCAATCGCGGCGCCGCGGCGACGGGCCCCGCGGAGTTTCTGATCGTCTCCAACCCCGATGTCGTCCTGCACGACGCGGCGGTGTCGACGATGGTGAAGTTCCTCGACGACAATCCCCGCGTCGCCATCGTCGGACCCCAGATCCTTCGGCCCGACGGCACGGTGTATCCCTCGCAGCGCGTCTTCCCGAATTTCTGGCTCGCGGGCCTTCACGCCTTGCTCTCTCCGGTGTGGCCCCACAATCCGGCGACCCGGCGCTACCGTTCGCCACGTTCCGACGGTACGGTCGATTGGGTCTCGGGAGCCTGTTTCTTGGTTCGTCAAGATGTTTTCGAGGAGATTGGCGGCTTCGACGAGCGTTATTTCATGTTCGCCGAGGACATGGCGCTCTGCTGGCAGATTCGAGAACACGGCTACGGCGTCGCCGCGGTCACCGAGGCCGAGGTCACCCACATCGAGGGACTCTCGCGCCAGCACGTCTCGAGGGCCATGCTGATCGCCCACCACCGAAGCGCCATGCGCTTTGAATGGCAGACGGCGAAGGGTCTCCGGCGAATCCTGGCGCCGATTGCCACCCTGGTGCTGGGACTGCGGCTGTGCCTGGTGCTGGTGACTCGGCCCACCTCCTAATCCGCGCAAACGCCTAGGATGTCTCTAGGGCTGCGGGTGGTTCTGTGGTTGAAAGTCGATGCCAGCCGCGGGCAAAGCGACCCACGTAAGGCGTCTTATTGACGCCGAGCATGGCGCGGTTTAGAAGTAAGTCCTGCCTGGTGACGATCAAAGCGGTCGTCGCGAGAGCCGGTGAAGTGTGCGACTTCGTCGCTGGAGAGCCTCGTGCTGCCGGTGACGCGTACGGACACCGCTGCAGGCAAGTGTGGGGTCAAAGACCAGGTCAGCGCCCGCAGCCCCTTAGGCAGTACGAGTACGACCGGTAGGGTTAATCACGATATGAGTGTGTTTCAGAAGATTTTGAAGGCCGGAGAAGGCAAGCGGGTTCGTCAACTCGCCGAACTCGTCGGACCCATCAATGAACTTTCGGGCCAGATGGCGGGTCTGACCGATGCCGAGTTGCGCGCTCAGACCGAGGTCTTTCGCGAGAGACTCGCCGAGGGCGAGTCTCTGGACGACCTCCTGATCGAGGCATTCGCCGTAGTCCGCGAGGCCGCCACGCGAGTTCTCGGACAGCGCCACTACGACGAGCAGCTCATGGGTGGCATGGCCCTGCACTTCGGGTGGATCGCGGAGATGAAGACCGGTGAAGGAAAGACCCTGGTCTCGACGCTACCGGTATACCTGAACGCGCTCGCCGGAAACGGCGTGCACATCGTCACTGTGAACGACTACCTCGCCACGCGTGACGCCAACTGGATGGGTGAGTTGCACCGTTTCCTCGGACTCACCGTCGGACGAGTGGGGCCCGACCTGCCTGATTTCGATCAGAAGCGCGAAGCGTACGCCAGCGACCTCACCTACGGCACGAACACTGAATTCGGCTTCGACTACCTGCGCGATAACATGGCTCGCCGCCGCGAGCACATGGTCCAGCGCGGCCACCACTTCGCCATCGTCGACGAGGTCGACTCGATCCTGATCGACGAGGCGCGCACCCCGCTCATCATCTCAGGCCCGGCGTCGGACGTCACCAAGCTCTATTACCAGTTCGCCTCCATAGCGCGCTCGCTCACGCGCGATACCGACTACGAGGTGGACGAGGAGAAGAAGACGGTGGTTCCCACCGAAGCGGGTATCGAGAAGGTCGAGCGCCTGCTCGGGGTCACCAACCTCTACGACGCCGTCGCCACCAACTACGTGCACCAGCTCGGCCAGGCCCTGCGGGCCAAAGAGCTCTTCCACCGCGACAAGGACTACCTCGTCGATGGCGGCTCGGTGAAGATCGTCGACGAGTTCACCGGACGCACCCTCGAGGGACGTCGCTGGTCCGACGGCCTCCACCAGGCGGTGGAGGCCAAGGAGCGCGTGCGCATCCAGGAGGAGAACCACACGTGGGCGACCGTCACGCTGCAGAACTACTTCCGTCTCTACGAGAAGCTCGCGGGCATGACAGGCACCGCCGAAACCGAAGCGGGCGAGTTCGGCAACACCTACAACCTCTCGGTCGTGCCGATTCCGACGCACCAGCCGGCGATCCGCATCGACCAGCCCGATCTGATCTACAAGACCGAGGACGCGAAGTTCAAGGCCATCGTGAAAGAAGTCCGCGAGCGTAACGAGAACGGCCAGCCCATCCTCCTTGGTACCGCGTCAGTCGAGAAGTCTGAGCTGTTGTCGCGCGAGCTCTCGAAGGCCGGCGTCGTCCACGAGGTCCTGAACGCCAAGCAGCACTTTCGTGAGGCCGAGATCGTGGCCCAGGCCGGTCGACTTCACGCAGTGACGGTCGCCACCAATATGGCCGGCCGTGGTGTTGACGTCATCCTCGGTGGCAACGCCGAGGGTTTGGCCGCGCGCGAAGCGCAGAGTCGCGGGTTGCAGCCCGGCACCGAAGAGTACGACGCCGCGTACCAAGTCGCGCTCGCTCAATTCCGCCCGATCTGCCAGGCCGAGGGGGACCTCGTTCGCGCTCAGGGCGGGCTGTACGTGCTCGGCACCGAACGTCACGACTCTCGTCGAATCGACAACCAGTTGCGCGGTCGATCCGGACGCCAGGGCGACCCTGGCGAGAGCCGCTTCTTCTTGTCGCTCGAGGACGAGTTGCTGCGCCTCTTCGCGACGGGCGCCGTCTCGTGGGTCATGGACCGCACGATGCCCGACGAGGTGGCGATCGAGGCCAAGATGGTCTCCAAGGCCATCGAGCGCGCCCAGAACACGGTTGAGGCGCGAAACGCCGAGATCCGCAAGGACGTCCTGAAGTATGACGAAGTCATGAACGAGCAGCGCAAGGTCATCTACGGCCGTCGCCAGCAGGTCATCGACGGCGAGGACATCCACGACGCCACGATCGAGCTCATCGAGGAGACCCTCACGATGTTCGTCGAGAATCAACTTGGCGCCGAGTTCGCCGAAGACTGGGACCTCAAGTTCCTCTTCAACGAGTTGCAGATCTACTACCCGACAACGTTGTCCGTCGAGCAGTTGAGCGTCTACGAGGACCGCGAGGACGTCGTGGCGTTGGTGATCGAAGACGCCGCGGGCCAGTACCAGGTCAAGTGCGAAAACTTCCCCGGTGGACTCGAGACCGCCAAGGAGATCGAGCGCGACGTCATGCTCCAGATCCTGGATCAACGTTGGCGTGAGCACTTGTCGGACATGGACTACCTGCGCGACGGCATCCACCTTCGCCAGGTCGCCCAGCAGGACCCGCTCACCGCGTGGCAAAAAGAGGGTTACCTCATGTTTGAGCACCTGCTCATCGCGGTTGACAACGACTACGTTCGCTACATCACCCACGTCGAGGCCCAAGCCGCCGAGGCCGAGTCCGAGGAGGACGAAGGACTTCAGAATGCGCTGACCAACGTGAACGAGATCGCGCCCGGCGCCACCGAGCTGCCCGTCCACAATACGGCGGTGAAGACGGCGGTGAAGAAGGAGGGCGACAAGATCGGCCGCAACGAGCCGTGTTGGTGCGGGTCAGGCCGGAAATTCAAGCAGTGCCATGGCCGACCCTAAGGCCGAGAACGCTCTTCGCGAGGCGCAGAGCGCCCTCGAGGAGCTGGAGACCCGCTGGAGCGCCGCGCGCGACTACCTGAAGATCGACCAGAGCCGCGCGCGACACGACGTCCTCACCGAGCAAGCTGCCGACCCCAACCTCTGGAACGACCAGGACCACGCCCGCGAGGTCACGACCGAACTGGGAAGACTCACGAATGAGCTCGAGCTCTTCGACAGCCTACGCAGCGCCATCGACGACTGCATGGTGCTCGCCGAGTTCTCGCGCGAGTCGCTGAGCGCCGGCGATGCCGACTGGTCGCTCCTCGAAGAACTCTCGTCGACGGTGGCGGACCTGGAGCACAAGATCGCGGCGCTCGAGACCCAGAGCCTCTTCAGCGGTCCCTACGACGCGAACGAAGCGATCGTCGAGCTTCACGCGGGCGCCGGAGGAACCGACGCCCAGGACTGGACCGAGATGCTGCTTCGCATGTACTCGCGATGGGCCGAACGCCGGGGCTTCGGCGTCGAGATCGACGAGGCGACCGAAGGCCAGGAGGCGGGCCTGCTGTCGGCGACGTTCATCGTGAAGGGTCGTTTCGCCTACGGATGGCTCTGCGCCGAGCGTGGCGTGCACCGGCTCGTTCGCATCAGCCCCTTCGACTCCCAAGCCCGACGCCAGACCAGTTTCGCCAGCATGGACGTCACGCCGCTTCTCAACGACGACGCCGGCGAGGTCGAGATCGACGAGAAGGACCTGCGCGTCGACACCTACCGGTCCTCGGGAGCCGGCGGACAGCACGTCAACAAGACCGACTCGGCGATCCGCATCACNNTGTCAGAACGAACGAAGTCAGCACCAGAACCGCGCCCGTGCGATGCAGATCCTCGAGGCGAAGCTCGCCGAGCGTGCTCGCGCGGAACGACAGTCCGAGATGGATGCATTGAGCGGGAATCGTGGCGAGAACGCGTGGGGCTCGCAGATCAGAAGTTACGTGCAGGCGCCGTATCAGCTGGTGAAGGATCATCGAACGGATTTCGAGACCGGAAACGTGGAAGCGGTGCTCGACGGCGACCTCGACGGGTTCATGGAAGCGGAACTGCGTCGTCAGCGTTCACGTTCCTAAGATGTTCAGAAACCCTGCAACTGTCGGGTTTCGTGGCACCAGTGTTCGCGGCGGCCAAACTAGAATGGGTAGTACGTATATCCCGGTGCTGAGGCACTAATACCAACCAACCCGAAGGGGGTGTTGCCGTGATTCGATTCGAAAACGTCTCAAAGACGTACAAGAACGGCACCTCGGCGCTGAAGGATATATCGCTCGATATCGAAAAGGGCGAGTTCGTCTTTCTCGTGGGAGCATCGGGTTCGGGTAAGACGACGTTCCTTCGACTCTTGCTGCGCGAGGAGCTGCCCGACCAGGGCCGCATCCTCGAGGCGGGACGAGACATTGGCGACCTGCCCAAGTGGCGCGTGCCCTACCTGCGGCGCAACATTGGCTGCGTCTTCCAGGATTTTCGTCTGCTGCCCAACAAGACGGTCTTCGAGAACGTGGCCTTCGCCCTCGAGGTTATTGGCCGTCCCCGTTCGACGGTGGAAAGCCAAGTGCCCCAGATTCTCGAGCTGGTCGGCCTCACCGATAAGTCGCGCAACCTGCCTGGCGAGCTTTCCGGCGGTGAGCAGCAGCGGGTGGCGGTGGCCCGAGCCTTCGTCAATCGCCCGCTCATCCTGCTCGCCGACGAGCCCACGGGAAACCTCGACCCGGCCAACTCCGAATCGATTATGGCGCTGCTCGAACGCATCAATCGCACCGGCACCACGGTGGTGATGGCGACCCACGACAAGGCGCTCGTCGACCGGATGCGCCGTCGCGTCATCGAGCTCGACAAGGGCGAGATGATCCGTGACCAGGTGCGCGGTGTCTACGGGATCGACGAAGGGGCTGTTGTTTAATGCGCGTTTACTTCCGTTACGCCATCAAAGAAACGCTGGGCAACCTTTGGCGCAATCGAATGATGACCATCGCCGCGGTCCTGACCGTTGCCGTGTCGCTCTCGCTCGTGGGCTCGGCGCTCCTGTTGAAGCAGAGCGCCGCCCAGGCGTCCGCGCAGTGGCAGCAGGGAACCCGCGTCACGGTCTGGATGGAGCCGGCCGCTTCCCAGAGCGAGGTGGCGAGCGTGCAGAGCCAGCTCGCCGACCTGCCGATCGTGAAGAGTTGCGTGTTCTACACCCAGGCCCAGGACTACAAGGAAGCCGTAAAGCTCCTGCCGCTGTCCGAGTCCCAGGTGCTGAGGGTGTCCCAGATGCCGTCGTCGTTTCGCTGCGTGCCGACGGTGCCGGCCAACGCCTTCGTGGTGCAGTCGACGTTCGCCCATCAGCCCGGCGTCTACAGTGTCACCGCGCCCGAGCAGCAGATCCGCGAGATGAACCACGCCATTCGAATCATCCAGATCGTCTTCCTGGCGCTGGCGGGCGTGCTGCTGCTGTCGGCGACGGTGCTGATCTTGAACACCATCCGAATGGCGATCTTCTCGAGGCGTCGCGAGGTGTCGGTGATGAAGCTGGTCGGAGCGACCAACTGGTTCATTCGAATTCCCTACATCACCGAAGGCTTCATCCAGGGTCTGATGGGCTCGGTCGTCGCGATGCTCGCGGTGACGGCGCTGCACACGTGGTATCCGCTTCACAACGAGTTCCAATTGAACACGAGCGCGCTGATCGGTACCAACGCGGTCGTGTTGATCGTCGGCGTCGTCATTGGTTCAGTCGGATCGGCGATCGCCATCCGACGTTTCCTCGACGTCTAGTCCGTGACCCCGTCGAAGTCGATGGCGAGCGAGTTCACGCAGTAGCGAAGCCCCGTGGGCGTGGGTCCGTCATTGAAGACGTGACCGAGGTGACCGCCGCACTTGGAGCACAGGATCTCGGTGCGCTCGCGAAGGAGCGAGCGGTCGGACCTCTCGACGATGGTCCCCGGTTCGCACGCGTCGAAACTTGGCCAGCCGCATCCCGAGTCGAACTTCTGTGCGTTCGTGAAGAGGTGCTGACCGCATCCAGCGCAGGTGAAGACGCCGTCGCTGTCGACGTGGAGCAGGGAACCCGTGAACGGGGCTTCGGTCGCCGCCTGGCGCAGCACGGCGTAACGGTCGGGTGGCAGCTCCGAGCGCCACTCCTCGTCGGTCTTTTCGATTTCGTAACTCATCCAGCCACAGTACCGGTGGCTCCGTCTTGCGTTACGGCTAGAAGAAGTGTGGGCGAGGCGCCTCGGGCAGGACCCTAGGGAACTCGGGCTGGTCGTTCAAGAGTCGGAGGAAGGCCGCCGCCAGACCCTCGGGATCGAGCCCGATCTCCGCGAGCAGCGCGTCGGGCCGGTGATGCTCGAGGAACGCGCGGGGCACGCCGAGGATCCGGGTGCTTGGAAAGGGCCGGCCCAGCTCCTGGGCACGGTTCCTGACGGCCGACACCATCAAGGTGCCGGCCCCGCCGTGGCGGGTACCGTCCTCGACCGTGATGATCCGCTCGTGGTTGAGGGCGTCGTCGATCATCTGCGGGTCCGGGGGCAGCACCCGTGCGTCGTAGAGGGTCACTTTGGCCGCGCCGCCGCCCATGAGCTCCAATGCCTGGAAGCTGCTCGGAGCCATCTTCCCCACTGCCAGGACGCACAGCGATCCGTCTCCGTGGATGACCTGGCGGGCCTTGAGCCCTTCGCCGATCGTGCCGTCGAAGGGCTGGGGGAGGGTCTTCGGGAAGCGCAGGGCGGTCGGCGTCGACATCGAGAGCGCGGTCGTGAGCATCTCGGGAATCTCCTCGGCACTCGAGGGCGCGAAGATCGTCATGTTCGGGATGGCGAGGCAGAGGGCCATGTCGAGGATTCCGTGGTGGCTCGGTCCGTCGTCGCCGGTGATGCCGGCTCGGTCAAAGACGAGGACGACCGGCAGGTTGAGCAGCCCGACGTCGAGGTTCGCCTGGTCGAAGGCCCGCGCGAAGAACGTGGAGTAGATGGCCACCACCGGCTTCATTCCTCCCATGGCCATTCCCGCGGCCGCGGTGACGGCGTGCTGCTCGGCGATGCCGACGTCGAAGAATCGTTTGGGGAACCGTTCCTGGAAGTTCAGCAGTCCGGTGGGCCCGGCCATGGCGGCGGTGATGGCGACGATGCGGTCGTCGGCGCTCGCGAGCGCCACGAGAGCGTCGGAGAAGGCCTGGGTGAAGGACTGCTGGGGGACTTCCTCCTCGTTGAGCCGGGGTGGGAGCTTGTAGTCGTGCATCTTCAGGTTGTCCTGGGTAGCGGGCTCGTAGCCTCGGCCTTTTTCGGTCAGCACGTGCACGACAATTGGCCCGTCCCATTCGGAGGCGTTTTTCAGCACCGTCTCGAGCGATTCGATGTTGTGGCCGTCGACGGGTCCGACGTAGCGAACGCCCAGGTTCTCGAAGAAGGTGTGGGGCGTGACCATCTCGCGAACCACCGAGGTGAAGCCGTCGATGCCGAGGTACGCGGCCTTCCCGACGCGCGGAAGCCGCGGGACCATCCGACGAAGCCGCTCGCGAAGCGTCAGGTACGTCTTGTTCAGGCGCAGCGTGGTGAGCGAGTGCGAAAGCTTCGAGATCGTCGGGGCGTAGCTGCGGCCGTTGTCGTTCAGGACGATGACCACGCGCTGGTTGGAGACACCGAGGTTGTTCAGCGCCTCATAGGCCATCCCACCCGTGAGCGAGCCATCGCCCACGATGGCGACCACGTGACGGTTGCCCCCGTGGCCAACGAGCTCCTTGCGCTGCTCGAGGGCCACCGAGAGCCCGTGCGCGTACGAAAGGGCGGTGGAGGCGTGCGAGGACTCGATCCAGTCGTGCTCGCTCTCGGAACGGTTGGGATAGCCCGAAAGGCCTCCGCGCTGGCGAAGACCCTTGAAGCCGTAGCGGCGTCCCGTGAGGAGCTTGTGGACGTACGACTGGTGGCCGGTGTCCCAGAGCAGAATGTCCTTGGGCGACTCGAAGACCCGGTGCAGGGCGAGGGTGAGCTCGACGACCCCCAGGTTCGAGCCCAGATGCCCGCCGGTGGTCTTCACGGTCGAGATGATGAACTCACGGATTTCGCCGCTCAGTCGATTCAACTCTTTGTAGGAGAGGCCCTCAAGATCGGCGGGCGTTTCAATGGTCGGCAGAATCACCGTCCCAGCCTAGTTGTGAGCCCCGGCGGAGCTGATGGGTCCGGTAGGGGCCAAAGCACTTGGCGAGGGTCAACGATCAGAGAGAGCGGTTGAGGATGGGCGCCTCGACCACTTTCCCCGTCCGCGGGCGGGCTACCCGTTGAGGTCGTAGACGACCGTCACCTGCACGTTGATCGACTGGCTTCCCGCCTCGATGGGTACCGCGGAGGCGCTGGCCACGGCATTGAGCCCGGTGGCGTAGATGACGGGGCTCGTCGAGCCGTTCTCCTGGTCGGTGACGCGGACGATGTTCCCGAGCGTGGCCTTGCCCGCACGGGCGATGTCCGAGGCCTCGACGTAGGCGTTGTGCATCGCCGCGGCCCTCGCCGAGGCGAGGAGCTTGGACTGGTTGGAGATCGAGAAGGAGAGATCGTTGAGCCGGGCGCCGTTCCCCGCGGCGTTCGCGGCGGCGTCGATGGCGGTGCCGGCGTCGCTGATCCGGTGCATGGTCACGTTGAGGTCATCTTCGGCGGTGAAGCCCGTCACGTTGCCGGCGCTGTCGTAGTTCGCGTAGAGATTGAGTCCCGAGGTCTGCAGGTTGCGTCTGATGACGCCGTGTCCAATAAGGGCGGACTCGAGCGAGCCAACCCTGGCGTTGTTGGCGGAGAGTGCCGAGGTCGCGCTTTTGGCGACCGTGCTCACGCCGATCTGAAAGCTGACGGTGTCGGGTGCGCCGTGCGCCGTGCCAGACCCCGTGACGGTGATTATCGAACTGGGTTTCGCCGATGAGGGCCGGCCCAAGGCCACGCCCGCGAGGACGTCGCCAATGAGGGCGAGCGTCGCGATGACGATCAGCAGTCCCGCCACCCGTCGACGCGTGGCACGCCGCTTCGGACCGTGGGAGCCCTCCAAGTGGTCTCCTTCGCCGCTTGAATCAGTGGTTTCGCTCTTGTCGCTCATTGGTTCTCCTTGGGTCTGGGGCGGTTCACTCGAATGCGAGAGAAGCGCGGAGCAATGCAATCGCGCTGCTTGACGCACCGACCAACTCTGGTCTTCACTAGTTATATGTCCGCTGTCGGGCCCAATTACAGCCCTTGTTGACTTTTCTGAGGCCGCGCCGCGCTCGGCTCGAGGGGAGTCGAAAAAGCAGGACCCGATGAGCGGGTGGATGGGATGGGCGATTCAACAGGGGCGATACGCTGAAACGCATGTCCGAAACCCTGGTTGAACATGATGTCCTGGAACGCGTCCTTGGCGAGGCCCTCGGTCGCGGTGGCGAGTTCGCCGAGGTGTTCGCCGAAGACCGCACCACCGCATCGGCGATGCTCGACCAGCGTCGCATCGAGGAGCTGAGCTCGGGGCGCGACCGCGGAGCCGGGATCCGTGTGGTGGTGGGTGAGACGACCGGGTTTGCCCACACCGCCGATCTTTCCGAGCGCGGCCTGCTCGCAGCGGCGCAGGCCGCGGCGGCGGTCGCGAGAGAGGGCCGCGGGGGAGTTCGTGAAATCGCGCTGGATGCTTTGCGCGACTATCCAACGCACGCGACGATTCTGCCCGGTGACGTCGATAAGGCCAGGAAGATCGAACTTCTTCGTTACGCCGACGACGTGGCGAGGTCCGAAGGCTTGTCCATCACGCAGGTGCAGGTGGCGCTCGGGGACTCGACGCGCCGCTTCGTGGTCGCGAACTCCGAGGGCGTGTTCGCCTCGGACCATCAGGTGCGAACCCGTTTCAACATCTCGTGCGTGGCGAGCGGCGACGCCGGCATGCAGACGGGCTACCGCCCGATAGCGGGGACCAGTGGGTTTGAGATATTGACCATGCAGGCGGTGGAGGAGGCCGCGCGGGGCGCCGCCAAACAGGCCATCACCAAGCTCGATGCCCGCCCTGCTCCGTCGGGCGACCTGCCGGTGGTGCTCGCCGGAGGATCCGGAGGCATCTTGTTCCATGAGGCCTGCGGGCACGGTTTGGAAGCCGACGCGGTGCTGAAGAACGCGTCGGTGTACGCCGGAAAAGTCGGAGAACAGGTCGCAAGCCCCCTCGTGACGCTCGTCGACGACGGCACGGTCACGGGTGAGTGGGGATACCTCGCGATCGATGACGAAGGGCGTCCGGGCGCTCGAAACGTCCTGATTGAGAATGGCGTCCTGACCGACTACATGTGGGACTACCTTCGTGCGCGAAAGGAGGGCCGTGGATCGTCGGGCAATGGACGTCGACAGAGTTACCAGCACCTGCCCATGGTGCGCATGACCAACACGTACCTGCTGGCCGGCGAGTCCGACGCCGATGAGATCGTGGCGCAGACCCCTCGGGGCGTTTACGTGGCCCAGCTCGGAGGAGGATCGGTGAACACCGCCACCGGCGACTTCGTCTTTGGCATGACGTCGGCCTTCTTGATCGAGGACGGCAAGATCACCGCACCACTTCGAGACTGCAACCTCATCGGCAACGGTCCCGAGATTCTCCAGCGCGTCGACGCGGTCGCGAAGGACTTCTCGATGATGCCGGGCACCTGCGGCAAGGACGGCCAGTCGGTTCCGGTAGGAACGGGACAGGCGACGATGCGGCTTTCGAGCGTCACCATCGGGGGTACGGCGCCATGAGCGACCTCATGGCCCGCGCCGAACGCATTCTCGAGTCAGCCAAGGGCGCTGAAGAGGTCGAGGTGTTCCTATCCAGTGGCGTCGACACCGAGGTGCAGGCCTACCAGGGGGAGATAGAGAACCTCTCGAGCGCGACGTCGTCGGGAATCGGCATTCGAGTCCTGCGAGACAGCGCCGCCGGCGCGCAGGTCGGCACCGCGTGGGCGGGATCACTCGATGAGGAGGCGATCGCCGATGCGTTGCGCGAAGCCCGCGACAACGCCCGCTTCGCCACGGAAGACGAGTTCATGGCGTTCGCGCGGCCTGACGGTGTCGAGGGAGCTTCTCTGCAGCTGACCGACGAGTCGGTCCTCACGACGCCGATCGACGAGAAGATCGCGATGGCGATCGAGCTCGAGCGCATGGTGCGCTCGAGCGACCCACGGATCCGCCAGGTCGACTCCGCCAACTACTCGGACTACGTCGCCGAAGCCGTCATAATGTCGACGACGGGGATCCGCGCCTCGTACACGAGGTCGGGCGCCTTCGTCTCAGTGGAGGCCATCGCGACCGACGGACAGAGCGACCAGACTGGATGGGGGTTGTCCGCGGGTAGGGCTCCGAGCGACCTCGATCTCCATGAAGCGGCGACTGATGCGATATCTCGGGCTACTCGGATGCTGGGCGCAGTGAAGCCCGCTTCGATGAAGTGCTCCGCGGTCTTTGACCCGCGCAGCGCCGCGACGCTGCTCTCGATTATTGGCGGCGCCCTCAGCGGCGAGGCCGTGGTGTACGGCCGGTCGTTCTTCGCCAACCGAATTGGCGAAGATGTTGCGTCGTCCCTCTTCACGCTGATTGACGACCCGACCGATCCTCGCCACTTCGCGGCGAGCGTGTTCGATGGCGAGGGCCTCGCGTGCCGGCGAAACGTGCTTATCGAAAAAGGGCAACTCAAGGCCTTCGTCTACGACACGGTGTCGGCACGTCGAGCGGGGACTTCGTCGACCGGCAGCGCAGTGCGCGGTGGTATCGCGGGCTCGCCGTCAGCGGGATGTCGCGCACTGCAGTTGGAGCCGGGCGACTTCGATCAGGCCGAGATCTTTCGTCGGGTGGGCAACGGTATCTTTGTCGAATCGTTGACCGGCGTGCACTCCGGAGTGAACGCGATATCAGGCGACTTCTCGGTGGGCGTCACGGGTCTCATGATCCGTGACGGTCAACTCGCCGAACCGGTTCGTGAGATCACGGTCGCCTCGACGTTGCAACGAATGCTGCTCGACGTCCTGTACGTGGGCAATGACGTCGAGTGGCTGCCCGGCAGCGCAGCCGGCCAGTCGATCGCCATTGAGGGAATAGCGGTCTCTGGTTCCTAGTCCGAAGTCTTGGTTGCGGCCGTCGTACTCGACGCCGGTGCCCGAGTCGGTGCCGGAGTCGAGGCCGGAGTCGAGGCCGGAGTCGAGGCGGGCACTGACGACGGAGTCGCGGCCGGAGGGGTGACGGACGAACTCGATCCGCGGCTGTCGTTCTTGTAGAAACCACTGCCTTTGAAGACAATTCCCACCGCGGAGAAGACCTTTCGTAGTTCGCCTCCGCAGGCCTCGCAGGTCGTCAGGGCGGGGTCCGAGAACCTCTGGACGGCTTCGACGCGCTGGTGGCACGACTGGCATTCGTATTCGTAGGTCGGCATGAGCAACTCCTGTACAGCAAAGCGACCAGGGCATTGTACCGTCTCGCGTGGCCTCTCCAGTCAGTACCTCGGTAGCATTGCGCTGTGGTCGACTTCCACCAACTACGAAGAACAGCGCTCGACGGGGCCTTCCCGCGCGATGTGGGCCCGTCTGAGGTCAGTGCGAGGCGGGCCCTCGCACGTTGTCGAGTCAACATGCTCGCCGAAACCACGGCGAGCGTGGCGGCGAACGCAATGAACAAGGGCGACGTTCTGGCGACCGCCCGGGTGGCGGGGATCCAAGCCGCAAAGCAGGCCGCCTCGCTCCTGCCAATGTCGCACCCGGTGCTCGTGGGAAACGTCTACGTGAACTTCACGATCGCCGACGCCCACATAGACGTCGAGGCGAGCGTCGACACGGTTGACCGTACCGGCGTCGAGATGGAGGCACTGATGGCGGTGACGGTGTCGGCACTCACGATCTACGACATGTGCAAATCAACCGACCGCACAATGACGGTGGAGGCGGTGGCGCTGTGGGAGAAGTCCGGCGGGCGATCTGGAACTTGGCGTCGAGAAGAAGCACTCGGACTCGGCGCGGTGAAGCGGACTGAGACCTAGCATCTTGCGTCTCGTTGGTGGAATGTAACAAGTGACCAGTACCCTCGATATGACAATGACGGGAGTCTGATGAGCAGCATTCGTGGTGGGGTAGAGCAGAGTCGCGAACGTCTGATCGCCCTGGTCCTGCTGCTGCAGCGCGCCTGGACCGACGCGAAGCCGCTGACGCAGGAAGAGATCGTGCGCGATCTCAAGATCGACGAGTATCCGGTGTCGTCCAAAGGTCCCAAGAAGATCCGCGCCTACGAGGGCAACGAGGGCGCCGTGCGCCAGAAGTTCGAGCGCGACAAGGCCCGCATTCGCGAGCTGGGCTTCGAGATTGAGACCGTCACGCTGCCCGACGACAGTATTGGCTACAAGATCGACCCTTCGAGCGGCTACGCCCCCGTCATTCACTTCACCGAAAACGAACAGCGCGTTGTCCAGCTCGCCTTGAGATTCTGCGGTTTCGGTTCGTCGGGGGCCTTCAGCGTGTTCAACGATACTCCGGCGGGCGACGGCGGCCTCGAGTTCTCCGCGTACTACACGCCGGTGGTTCGCGCCCTGAAGTTGCACCGCGTGCTGGCCTTCACATATCAGTCGTCGACGAACAAGATGCGCACCGTAGAGCCGCTCGTCATCGACGTGTTCAAGGGAACCTCGTATCTGGTCGCGCGGGTGAGGGGAACGAGCGAGATCAAGGGTTACCGCATCTCGCGCATCACGTCGATGCCCGTCGTGCTGCCCGACACGTTCGACGTCGATGACGAGTCGCTCGCCATCGCCAAAGCGTGGCGCGCTGAATTCCAAAAGACCCCGTCACCGGTTGACGTGGTCGTGACCACCAACGCCAACTACGCCGATCTCCTGGTGCGCCAGTATCCCAGTGCCCTGGCCGCCCAGAAGAAGGACGGCAAGGTCGAGGTCGGCATCTCGTTCGAGAACTCGAGGACGGCCCTCAGGTTCATCCTCGAAGCGGCCGAGCGCGTGCGCCTGCAGAGCCCCAAGCCGATGAAGGAGGACCTTAAGGACTGGCTTGAAGGAGTCAACCGCGGAAGGGCTCCCTCGATTGAGACCTTGAAGTTCTCGGGACCCGTTTCCAATGACGTGCTCGGTGAGACCCTGCAGCTGCTGCACGCGGTGTACGTGGCCGAGGATGGACTTCGAATCAGCGAGTTGGCGACCCGTTTCTCGCTCGATCCTGGCCACGTCCGACTCATCATGGACCGTTTGTCCTCCCTCGAGCCAATGGCCGAGGCAAATGACGGATCCGGGCGCTTCCCAGCCCACGTGATAAAGGACTGCGACGATTGGGACCATGAGAATACCGACGACTCGACGTACCGGGTGGACTACGTCAACGAATTCGACGAGCCTTCCCCGTTCATGTGGCGCGACCTCTTCGAGCTGAACATCGCGCTCCGCGAGGCGTCACGGGTCTACCAGGATCCGGCGATCTACTCGGCTATTGAGAAGATCGAGGATGTCGCGAGCTCTTTGGTGCAGGTGGAACTGGCGACCAACGAAGCCCTGCTCGACCAGGTCCAGTCGGCGGTTGCCAATCACGAGCAGATCAAGATTCAGTACACGCCGGGTGTCGCCGAGGAGTCCCAAACCCGTTCGATCGAGCCGCGTGAGATCAAGGTTCTGAACGGTCACACCTACGTCCGCGCCTACTGCACGACCCGCGAAGCGTGGCGCACGTTCCGGGTGGACCGTATCAACGCCGTGCTGGCCAAATCGCCGGCGGGGGGCGGGCGGCCACCGGACCGCGCCATTAACTGGCTGACTGAGGTTGGAGGGGAGGGCGACGAGGTTGTCGTTGTCGTCGAGGCCCCCCAGCGATACCACTTCGAGCCTCTACCCAGTGCCCAGTGGCTCGCCCTGGATGACGGCCGTCATGCTGTGAAGTTCAGGGTTTCCAATGAGTCGTTCCTCGACCATCTGATGCTGCTCGCAGGCCCCGGGGCAGTCGTCGCGACGGCAAAGTTCGCCGAGGCGGGCCATGATCTGGCCCGAAGGATCGCCGCGCAGCTCTAGAGCGACCGTTGAGTACCTCCACGGAGGTGCTTGGTGCTGCGCATGTTCACTCGGCGTTCAAACGACGTCGCCTACTTCACCGACGACCGCGCCACAGAGTTGGAGGGTCTTCGAGACGGCGACGCGGGATGGTGGCTGCGCGGCGAGGGCGACGTTCGCGAGCCTCACGACGTGGCGAAGGTCCTCTCCACCAGCGAGCGATCGCGGATTCAGGGCTACGACCTGGTCATCGCCGCGCCCCGGCCCATTTCCATCCTGGTCGCGCTCGATCCCAGGAACGCACCCGGTGTTATTGCGGCCCATCGTGAGTCGGTTCGGGCAACCGTCGACTATCTGGAGGACCGCGCACTGGTCGTGAGGGACCGGCGCGGCGGGGTGGAACGTGACGAGCGTGCACGATGGAACAGCATCGTGAGTTTCACCCACGGGATAAATCGACACGGCGAGCCCCACCTGCACGACCACGTCTTGGTCGGCGCGAGGCCCGAGAATGCCCATTCGGTGCTCGACAGTCGTTCCTTGTTCGTTCACGTGAAGGCTGCAGATGCGCTGTATCGATCTTCGCTCCGCCACGAACTGGACGAACGGACTCCTTGGGCCGCGTGGCGCTCGTTCCAGGGCATCGAACACGTGGAAGGCCTTGACGAGGGGTATCGAGTCCTGTGGGGCGGACACTTCAACCAGCGTGGTGAGAAACTGAACTGGCAAAGGGAGGACGTTCTCGCCGCCTGGGAGAGGGACCGGCAGCGGTTCGAATCCCAGGGCTCGGTGCCCGCGCCGCACTGCAATCGGAAGAGTCTCGACGAGCACTCCTTTGCCGGTTCGCTGGAGGGACGCTTCGATGTCGCGAGGCGCCACATCGTCGAGGCGTGGTCCAATGCCGCCCGTTTTGGACAGAGTCCTCGCGAAATGACCAAGTTGATCGACGAGTTCTACCCGGCACTCGTGAACTCGCGCGGCGTCCGAGAGTTGTCCATAGGCGTCACCCAGGCGAGGATGTCCGGTCTCGTGCGCGAGAAGGGACCACGTCCGTTGATTGGGAGGGATTTTCTGGAATGGAGTCAACGTTCGCGTGACCGGTCCGATCGATCCGAGAGGTCGGACCGGTCGAGGTAGCCGCGAAATCTCTCGTCGCGGTACGCCGGGGTGAGCTCAATCCACTTCATCGACTTGGTGGCGTCAAGCCCGAGCCCGTATCCGGGCCGGCCCTGGGCGATGGTGGCGAGGGTGGCGCGGTCGCGCTCCACCCAACTAGTTGAGTAGCCCGCCGTTTTTCCTCGGCGACCGACCTGCACCGTGGGGCTCGAAACGAGCGACCGGCCGGCCAGATGCTGCAGAAGTTCCAACGTGGGCCGGTCGGCGATCCCTGGCAGCACGACGGTTGTCGGAAAGAGCGAGAGGAAGCCCTCACCGGAAGTCCCCCACCTGCTTCGTGCCTGGCTCAGGTCCTGCAGACACGCGAGCGTGAGGACGCCCTGACCCCCTCCTTCGGAAACGATGCTCGACAGGCGCGGCAGCGGCGCGACGTTGGCGAGTTCGTCGAGGGCGAGGAGAAGTCGTGCCCCCCGCTCGTGGCGGTCGTAGGTCGCGTGGACCAGTTCTTCGACCAGACCGACCACCAGTGGGGTGGTCACGGCTTGATGGCGACTCGGAGCCACGATGTGCAGTTGGTGGGGGCCGGACAGAAATGCGTCGACGTCGAGCGGCGCCTGGCGGGCCGACGCCCGGGCCGCGTCGGTCCGCATGCCCGAGAACAGGCCCGAGGCGGTTGACCAGATCCCCGAGCGCTCGCGCTCCTCGGTGGCGAGAACGCCTCGAAGAAGGCTCACCGAGGGGTGGTGCTCGCCGTATCGCTCGTTGAGTTCGTGGAGCGCATCGTCGCCGCTTCGCTCGTCGACGCGCGACGCCAGACGCCCGAGCGATTCGTCTTTCAAGGCCGCGGCGTGCAGAAGGGGAGCGACGAGGGCGCCGGCACGCTCGGTCCAGTGGTCGTCCCCCCGCTCGCCGCGGCCCCGCCTCGCCACGTCGATGAGGCTGCGCGACGCGAGCATCGCGCCGTCCCACTCGCGTGACTGGCGAATGGGCGAGTAGCCGACCTTTCGCACGCCGGGCGGAGTCTCCACCGTGCCCGAAGGATCAAACAGCAAGGTCGCGCCGTCGCGGTTCGCGCGCGACATGAGCGACACGACATCGTTCTTCGTCGACGTGATCACGCAGCTGCGTGACGTGAGAAGAAGATTCGGAATGATGAGCGAAGTTGTCTTTCCGCTTCGACTTGGACCAAGTACGAGTGTCGATCGTTGCGGTCCGCTCGACGCGTCACGGTCGTGCGAGCGACCGAGATAGATGCCGTCGAAATTTTTCACTTGACACAAATGTTGTAAAAAGTTTCGAAATGCTTGACATTTGTGTGTAAAGCGAGTGAACTTTTAAATGTCCTTCTGCGGAGGAGGCAAAAGTTTTACCGGAGTGTTGCTCGCAACATTTTTGTATCGCGCTCTTCCGCGAGGACCGTGCACTGCGAACAGTCGCCGCACAGCTGTGAAGCTGGGTGGTACATGGTCGAGTTCACGTCTATCAAGGCGGTACCAAGTTTGAGGGCACCACGGTGGTGTCCTCGAGGTCCCAAATTGATTCAACGTTGAGTCCCAAGGAGGGCAAGTGGCAACAGCCGCGAAGAAGAAGGCCGTAGCTAAGAAGGCTCCAGCCAAGAAGGTAGTAAAGAAGAGGGCCCCTGCAAAGAAGGCCGTAGCTAAGAAGGCTCCAGCCAAGAAGGCCGTAGCCAAGAAGGCCGTA
Source organism: Acidimicrobiaceae bacterium (assembly GCA_003132205.1). Taxonomy (GTDB): domain Bacteria; phylum Actinomycetota; class Acidimicrobiia; order Acidimicrobiales; family RAAP-2; genus RAAP-2. The sequence continues at coordinate 42,054 of PKWY01000048.1, read as the reverse complement.
GCCAAGAAGGCTCCAGCCAGGAAGGCTGCCGCCAAGAAGGTAGCGAAGAAGGCTCCAGCCAAGAAGGCCGTAGCCAAGAAGGCTCCAGCCAAGAAGGCCGTAGCCAAGAAGGCTCCAGCCAAGAGGGTCGCGAAGAAGGCCCCTGCAAAGAAGGCCGTGAAGCGCGTCGCTAAGCGTATGTAGTTTCAGTCCCTTGTGGGATTTGAGTTCGAGGGGGCCTTCGGGCCCCCTCGAATGCCGTCTAGGTGCCCTCCAGGTCGCCGGGCTCGTCGACGTCGAGGGCCCAGGGGCTGTCGGTGATGACTCGACAGGCGAGTCCGAGCCGCTGGGCCTCTCGCTCGTGCAGGGTCTTCGAATCGGGACCGTAGAAGAACCGGAACTCCGTCCGCGTTGGCAGCGCGAGAACGTTGGTGCCCCTTCGGTGATGGTCGGTGATGATGGTGACGCCGCCGCCGGGATCGAAAGTCCCGAGCCCTTCGGGGTGCTTCAGGTCACCGTGCACGAAGATGAGTTGGTCGAAACGTTCTCCCAACGCTTCGTAGGCGAGTTGCACCGCTTCGTTGAGGCCCCTCGCGCCGGATTCGAAGACTTCGATTCCCTTCTCGCGGGCGAAGTCGGAAACCTCATCTGACTCACTGAGAACGATCACGTGGCGCGGCGAGCAGTTGAGCAGGACGCCCTCGGCAAGCCCTCGCGCGAGCGCGGTGACCTGCTCCGCGCCACCTTGGCGTAGGCGCTTTTTCGCGACGTCAAATCGTTTGAGAGGCACGACGACGGCGAGGTTGTTCATGAGTGTGAATGCTAGGGGCAACCACCATCGGTACCCTTGGAGGGTGACCTCAACCGATGCTGACCTGCTTTCCCACGAGCGCCCGTTGGTCGCCCGGGGTGAAGTGGTGGTCGGGATCGACGAGGTGGGTCGAGGCGCCCTGGCTGGACCGCTGACCGTCGGCGCAGTTGTTGTCGTGAATGACGCGCCGGCGCCCGCAGGGCTCAACGACTCGAAACTCTTGACGGCATCGCAGCGCGAAGCTCTCGTCGAACCGTTGAGGGCGTGGTCGGCCGACTGGTCCCTCGGTTCGGTGAGTGCGCGAGAGATAGACGCGTGGGGGCTTCGACTGGCCCTCGCAGTCGCGGCGACGAGGGCCCTCGATGGACTGAGAATCTGCCCGACCCACGCCTTGATTGATGGATCGTTCAATCTCCTGACGGCGCCTCTCGACATCGGATTCGGTGTTGACCCGCCACCTCGGCTCGCGTACGCGCGATTGCCGTTCACCACCATTGTGAAAGGGGATCAACGTAGCGCCGCCATCGCCGCCGCGGCTATCCTCGCCAAGGTCAGTCGCGATCAGTTGATGGTCCAACTGCACGAGGCATCTCCGGAATTCGGCTGGTCATCGAACAAGGGCTACGGGGCACCGGAACATCTCGCGGCAATTCGACAGCAAGGTCCAACACTTCAACATCGCCAGTCATGGAGACTTCCTCAATGGCAGCACTGATCGCTCGTGTCTGGATTGGATTCTCGACGAATCTTGAGATCTAGGAAACCGGCATCGACGAGTAAGATTACCTAACTATGTCTACTTTGCTCACCGTCAACAACCTGAAGGTTCAGTTTTCGTCGCGTGACAAGTTTGCGACCGCAGTGGATGATTTTTCGCTCTCGATCGATCCCGGAGAGTGCGTGGGTCTCGTTGGCGAGTCGGGCTGCGGCAAGACAACTTCCGGACTGGCCATCATGCGACTCCTGCCCGGCAACGGGAAGATTGCGGGCGGTAACGTTCTGCTCAACGGCGTGGACCTCGCATCCCTTTCGGAAAAGGAGATGCAAAGCCAGCGGGGTCGAACCATCGCGCTTATTCCTCAAGACCCTATGAGTTCGCTCAATCCCACCACCAAGATCGGTCGTCAGATCGGTGAAGGCCTGCGAATCCATACTGGCGCGAGCGAGGCCGACGCCCGTAAACGCGCGTTGGAAGTTCTCGAAATGGTTGAGATGCCGCGTCCCGCCGAGCGGCTCAACCAGTACCCGTTCGAACTTTCTGGTGGCCTGCGTCAACGCGTCATTATCGCAATGGGTCTGGTTTGCAGTCCGAAGTTGCTGATCGCCGACGAGCCTACGACGGCGCTTGACGTGACCATCCAAGCTCAGATTCTTGACATCCTCGATAACTTGCGCAGGGAACTGGACATGGCGGTGCTGTTGATCACCCACGATATGGGCGTGATCGCGGGCCGCACCGATCGGGTGATCGTCATGTACGGCGGCAAGAAGGCCGAGGAGGCGGCGACGTCGGAGCTCTTTCGGTCGATGCGCCACCCCTATACTCAGGCGCTCCTCGCTTCCATGCCTAACCTGGAAAACACGACAAAGCACGAGCTCTCCTCGATCGCCGGTATGCCCCCGGATCTGAGCAAGGTGATAGTGGCATGCCGTTTTGCGCCGAGATGCTCATTCGCCACCGATCAATGCCGAGCCGAGGAGCCCCAGTTGTCCGTCGAGGGCGACCACGCGTACGCGTGCTTCCATCCGACTTCTGGCCCCAAGCCCCTCGTCGTGAGCTCGAGGGAGGAGGTCGCGGCGGCGGTCGGCGAGACGGCCAATGAGCTCATGCGAGTCGAGGGACTGGTGAAGGAGTATCCCATCAGGAGCGGGTTGATTCGCCACAAGACTGGAGCCATCCAAGCGGTATCGAGCGTCAGCTTCACGCTCAATCAAGGCGAGACCTTGGGACTCGTGGGTGAATCAGGCTGCGGCAAGACGACCATCGGGCGCATGCTTGTGGGTCTCGAGCCGGTGACTGCCGGCACCGTCCATTTCGACGGGAAACTCGTGTCAGCGAAGGGACACAAGACGTCGCGTGCCGATCGTCGAGATCGTCAGATGATGTTCCAAGACCCGTATTCTTCGCTTGACCCGCGCATGAAAGTTGCCCAGATTCTGGGAGAGCCACTGTTGATCCAGGGAGCGGGCACGAAGGCTCAGCAGAAGGAACGTGTGAGCGAACTCCTGCTCTCCGTGGGCCTCGACCGGATGGCTGCGGACCGTTACCCGCACGAGTTCTCGGGTGGACAGCGTCAGCGTATAGGATTTGCCCGGGCCCTGGCGCTCAACCCCCGTCTGATTGTCGCGGACGAGCCCGTCTCCGCGCTCGATGTCTCTATCCAGGCGCAGATTCTGAACTTGATGAAGGAACTCCAGCGCGAGCACAACCTCACCTACGTGATGGTGAGCCACGACCTCGCGGTCGTTTACTACATGGCCAACACGATTGCCGTCATGTATTTAGGCAAGATCGTTGAGTTGGGCGATGCGGAGTCGGTCTTCCGCTCCCCGGCGCACCCGTACACCCAAGGCCTCCTGGACGCGGTGCCGGTGCCGGACCCCGAGCGGGCCCACAAACGGCGTGGCACTCAGGTCAGAGGGGAGCTCCCCTCGCCCGTAAACCCACCGTCTGGTTGCCGCTTCAGGACCCGCTGCCCAAAAGCGCAGGACATCTGTGCAAACGAGGAACCGAAGTACCAGGACTTCGGCGAAACCCAGCGGGCGGCGTGCCACTTTCCTTTGAAGACGCCGGTGACGTTGGGCGAACGCGTCTAACGTTCATTTCGCAGTGTTGAGTTCGAACGTCGCCTGGCCCGGTGAAGACCCGATGACGAGATCTAACGTTCGAGGAGGCGAACTTCGAACGCGTCGCGAAGGGCTTCGCCCACGTAGGTGATGGCCACGATGAGCAACACGAAGAGCAGCGCCGTCGGGTAGATCTCCCACCAGAATCCATTGGACTGCTGCACGGAACCTTCTTGCAGCATGGTTCCCCAGTCGGTTTGGGGAGCGGGGATTCCAAGACCGAGGAACCCCAACGTGGAAAGGAAGAGGATCGCGTCCGCCACCGAGAACGTCGCGACGGTGACGATGTTGCTCATCGAGTTGGGAAAGACATGGCGGGTGATGATGTGCCACTTGCTGGCGCCCATGGCGGTGGCGGCTTGTGAGTACTCGAGTTTCTTTATGAGCAGGGCGTCACCCCTTATTATGCGCGCATTCCCGAACCATCCGGTCACCCCGATGATGATGATAAGGAAGAGCGTCGACCTCGTGAAGACTGCGATGAGGGTGATCAAGAGGAAGAGCAGGGGAATTGAGAGGAGCGCGTCGAGGATGCGCATCATGACGGTGTCCACGATCCCGCCCAGGAAGCCGGAAATCATCCCGTAAATCGTCCCGACCACGATGGTGATGATTCCCGCGAGCATGCCAAGGCTGAGCGAATACTCACCGCCGAACATGATCCGTCCCAACTCATCGAATCCCGAACTGTCCGTTCCCAGCAGGTGCCGCGTAGATGGAGCTGCGTTGAATGGACTGTTGAGGGCTGTTGCTTGATCGGTCTGGTTGGTGTGATACAGGATCGGGCCCAGGAAACAGAAGATGACCAAGGCGACGAGAAAGATGACCGAAGCGATAGCCAGCTTGTTGTGGGCGAAGATGCGCAGGCGCTGTTGCCACATCGGCACGATGACGTCGCCCAAGTTAGTGTCCAAGCCCTCCGCAATCTCGACGCCTGTGTCAGCCGGCGGGAGGCCGAAGTGATCCATCATTGACCCGACCTCTCAATTCGAATCCGCGGATTCACGACGCCGAGCATCATGTCGGCGATGAAGTTGCCCAACAGTGTCAGTATCGCCACCAACAGGGTGATGCCGAGCACCGTGGGGATGTCGAGGGTGGAAGCGGCGTTGATGGTCTGGATTCCGAGTCCGCTGTAGTTAAAGACGCTCTCGATGACGACGGCTCCTCCCAAGAGCCCGGGGAAGTAGAGACCGAGAATGATCACGATGGGGCCGAGCGCATTGCGGAGCGAATGGTGAAAGAGTACCCGGGTTGTGCCGCAACCCTTCGCTTTGGCGGTGCGCACGTAGTCCTGGACCAGCACCTCCAAGACGGCGCTGCGCATGAAACGGCTGAGGAAGGCGATGCTGAGCAGGGTCAACGTGAGGACCGGCAGGACGAAGCCTGCGGGGTCGGTGAACATCGCCCACGCGGCGACACCTCCGGGCGGTGATGCCGGCAGGTGGGGCCAACCGAAACTGAAGAACTGCAGGACCAAGATGCCTAGCAGGAAGGCCGGTATGCCGTAGAGAACGAAGGCGGTGCTCGTCGCAACGTAGTCGAAGGCAGTGTTTCGCCTAGAGGCCTGGAAGATTCCCAAGGGAAGGGCGATCAACACCGTCAAGATGAGCGAGGTGAGGGCCAGCCAGATGGTGCGCGGAACATACAGTGAGATGATTCCCCAGACCGACAGGTTCTGCTTGTACGAGTGCCCCAAGTTGAAGTGGACGAAGACTTGGTCTAGGTAGTTCCAGAACCGCACGAAATAGGGGTGGAACATCCCGTTCTGGACTCCCCAGAGGTGAACGGCTTTAGGGGTGGCGTGGGTACCGAGAACAATGTACGCGGGGGCCAATATGCCGTTGGTTTCGAAGTAAGGAAGTGTGAAGATGATCAGCATCACGATGAGCAGTACAACGAAGGATTGCACCAGTCGCCGGAGCACGTAGGTCAGCATGGCGGCAGTTTATCAGCGAGGTTCCCGTGAAATCGTTGGCGCATAACCGTTGATTGTGCCTCGAGCCAAGCGATTCCATGGCCCAATACAGCAACAAACGGTTCCCGCCTGGGGAACCGTTTGTTGCTGTAGCTGAAACTTCCAGTTGAACTGCTTGGTTAGTACGAGTAGTACTCCGGCATGAAGTTCTCGAGCGAGTTCGGAACGAAGCCGATCTTGCTCTTCAACGTCTTGATGACTTCACCGATGCCGCTGCCCGTGTAGTTATTCGTGGTGTTCGGCTGGTAGAGGTCCGGAAGGTCCTTCGCCGCGATGTTCGCGAACTTCTTCAGCGATGCGGTCCCAAAGGTCGAGGCCTTGACGGCTGTGGTCAACGCAGGATCGCTGAATGCACCGATGTTGAAACTGGCACCCGGCACGTACAGTGACTCGCCTGATGGGTAGTAGTCAGGTGCGTAGATCCAGCCCGCACCCCACAGACAGATGCTCCAGTTCGCTGAGTTGCCAACACAGTCACTGACGACGCTGTTGAAGGGCACCGTGAGGATCTTGGTGGTGATGCCGAGGGTCTTCCACTCGGAGACCTCGGTGTTGACCTGCAGGGTCAAGGCGGGGCTGCCACTTCCGTACTCCAGCGACAACGTCAACTTCTCACCCTTGGTGATCCCGGCGCCACAGCTGGCTGAACCTGTCCCGACCTTCTCACACACGGCGTTCCCGCCGGTCACGACCCAGCCATGGCTCTTCAGAAGCGCTGCGGCCTTGGTCGGGTTGTACGGATACGGATTCGTCGTCGATGCTCCACCCGAGATTGACGAAGGCGTCACCGGTGGCAGTGGGTTGATCTGGACGTAGCCGTAGCCCTTGAAGATCTTCTTGATCATCGTCTTCTGGTCCACCGTCATCTGGACTGCCTGGCGGATGTAGAGCTGATTAAGGAAGACGGCCTCCGGGCTCTTCTTGTTGAAGTTGTAGGCGGCGTAGTCGACCGACCACGGCGCACCAACCTCAAGGTTGTAGTTACTCGCGACCGCTGACCAGTTCGCGCCCGGCTTCGTGGCCGTTCCCTGGCTCGTCAGCACCGAGTTGTCGACGTAACCCAGGTCGATCGTTCCTGCTCGAAGCGCGTTCTGCTCAGCCGTGGCTGACGCGTAGGCCAGTTCCTTCACGTACTTGACCTGGGCCTTCTGGGGGCCGGAGTAGGACGGGTTCGGTACGAACGTCACGTTGCCGAGGTTGTCGAATGCCGACAACTTCCAAGGACCATCGACACCGGACTGCCACAAGGCGTCGGTGTAGGTAGAGGTCTTGCCCGCTTGTGCCGAAAGGTACTTCAACACGGCGTTGCAGGCTGTCTTCGTCGAAGCGGCACCGTACACACCCGACGCGCAGGTCGAGGGCTTACCGGGAGCCGTGATGTCCCATGTGTTGGGCATTGGGGTCAACTCGGAGAGGTAGTTGTAGAGAATCCAGTTCGGGTTCACGCCCACCTTGAACTTGATGGTCACGGTGTTGCCTGAACCGCTCGCCGACGCCACCTGGTCCGGGATACCGTACCCGGCGTTGTAGCCACAGTAGGCGGTCGGGTCGGCCTTGTACATGTTCAAGTTGAACATGAGTGATTCGGCGTTGACGGTCTGACCGTCGGCGAACTTCCAGCCCTTCATCTTGATGGTGACGGTCTTGTTGCCGTTGCTCATTACCGGCATGTCAGCGGTGGACAACTTGGGTACGACGGCCGCCGAAGAGCCAAGTCCGAACCAGTAGACCGGTCGATACATTTCGAGGATGAACGCGTTGATTGTGCTCACTGAAAAGGTGGCACAAGACATGTAAGGGAATATATAGTTTGGACTTGCGCCCGGACCTTCGGCAAAGGTAACCGTGTTCGACGCAGTACTTGCCGAACTCGCACCACTCACGCTCGGAACTATGAGACCTAGCGACAACGAACCGGCTACCGCGCCGATCGTCACCGCAAGCCTCAGCTTGTTCTTTAATTGCATATTGATACTGCCTCCCTGAACCACAAAGTGGTCACCTTCAATTTGCCCATCCAAAAGATGGATTACCGGCCACTGTATCGGGGGTAATCAGGGGATACAAGTTGTAAGCGTGAAATTAAGAAAAGGGAAAATTAATATAAGAATCCTTGAATCAATTTCAGCCGGCCCCGAATTCTGGATGCCTCAGGCCCCGAGCGCTGAGGAGATTATCGATTCTGCAGTCGGCTCTTCGAATGAAAAGCCGGTTTCTCCAAGGATTCTTGGAAGAACTCGCTGACTCACGAGCACCGCCCCCGTGACCAGATCGCTCCCGAGGGCAATCTTGAGGGCGAACGCGGGCACCCGAGCCAGCGCCGGGCGATGTAATTCGTGGGCAAGAACTCTTGTGAAGTCACGGTTCTTCAGAGGTTCGGGAGAAACCAGATTCACCGGACCGGCGATACGTTGATCGATGATCCAAAGAATGGCTCGTATCTCATCGCGCAACGAAATCGGGCTCAGCCACTGTTGTCCGGTGGAGAGTGCTCCGCCCAAACCCAGGCGAAAGAGCGGCAGCTGCTTCTTCAAGGCGCCCCCGTGGCGGCTCATCACGATGCCGGTGCGCAGCAGGGCAACAGTCGAACCGTGCGCGGCGAGCCCGAGAGCGGCGTCTTCCCACGCTCGGCAGACTTCGGCGAGGAAGTCATTGCCTTGGCCAGAGGCTTCATCGAGCACCTCGTCGCCACGTGAGCCGTAGTAGCCAATCGCCGACCCGCTGGCGAGAACAGCGGTGCCCGTTGACTGGAGAGCGTGTACGACCAGCGAGGTCGAGCTGGTGCGCGAGAGGAGAATCTCCCGCTTACGCGCCTCGGTCCAGCGCTTGTCCGCGATTCCCGCGCCCGCGAGGTGGACGACGGCGTCGAAGCCGCCCACTCGGCGCAGGTCAGCTTCGTCGATGAGCTGACGAGAGGGATCCCAGCGAACCGTATCCCTCGTGCCCGATGGTTGGGTCGTGCGCACGAAGCGCACCACGTCGTCGCCACGTTCACGCAAAGCCTCGACAAGGGCGGTACCGATGAACCCCGAGGAACCGGTTACTCCGACTTGCATAGTTGCTCCCAGGTCTCAAGGATAAGTGTTGCGAGCTGATCGGGATTGGAGAGATGGGCACCGTGGCGGGCGTTGTGGATCTCGCGGATTGCTATTAGAGGGTTGATCGCCGGTAGCAGCGCGCTCAGCCGACGGTAGTAGTCCGCAACTACCCAGTCGCCGTGCGCGTATAACGTCGGAGTCTTCAAATCGGCGAGATTAAAGGGCATGGTGCCAGTTCGCAGCAACGCGAGGTCGCTGAACAACGCGGGTCCGTCCATACGCCGCGACTGGCGTTCCCGCTCGCTGAGACGCTCCCAAGCGCTGTTGGAGACCATTCGACGGAAGAAGGACTCTGCCTCGAACTCCGGGTCGTCGCCGAGTTGAGGTCTTGAATTCTGGCGAGGCAGAATCCACGGCAGGGGGCTCTCGTAGTTGATGACGAGCTGCACCGGCGATGGATCTTCGATTGCGGCGCCGAAGGAAACGACACCTCCGAAACTGTGGCCGAAGTAGATAACGGGACCGCGTTGCGACTCGCGACGGGCAAGGGCGAGGAGGTCTTGCACGTGGTGCTCGAGGGAGAGCGGTTGCAGGCTTCGCGAGCCCTGATAGCCGCGCCGGTCGTAGGCGATGACGTCGAAGGCCTTGGCCCTGCGGGCAAGGCGAGCAAATGATCCGCCTCGATCAAGCCCTCCGTGGATGCAGATCACGGTCGCGAGGGGATTGTGCACGCGGCGTTCGGCGACGGCGAGCCCTGGGACCGGCGAATCTGCGACGAAGTGGAGGCCTGTCGGGACGGTCGGGCCAGAACTCATACCGGAAACTTACCGCTAATTGCTGAACGCCCTTCCATACAACTTCATGGTTATCGCCCCTAGGCTGGAGGGGTGACTACGCCCCCCGACTCCTCGTCATCTCGCACGAACAAAGGGTCTTTCGGACCCAATGCGTGGCTCGTCGATGACATGTACGACCGCTTCCTCGCCGACCCGGAATCGGTGTCGACCAGTTGGAAGGAGTTCTTCGCCGACTACCAGCGATCGACCGTTCCGACGGTCACGAGCGCAACGACGCACGCCGCTCCCGTAAAGCCTGCAACGACCATCGACGAGGAGGCGACGCCTCTTCGCGGCGCGGCGGCACGGATCGTCACCAACATGAACGCCAGCCTGGCGGTGCCAACGGCGACGAGTGTTCGCACCGTATCGGCCCGTTTGCTCGAGATCAATCGGATCGCGCTTAATGAATCGTTGTCACGCTCCAGCGGGGCCAAGGTTTCGTTCACCCACTTCATTGCCTTCGCGATCGTGAAGGGGCTCGCCGAGATTCCGTCAATGAACGCCTCGTTCGTCGACGCCGTGGACGCGAAGGGCACTCCCGGAGTGCGCCGGCATGAACACGTGGGGCTCGGTCTCGCCGTCGACGTGCAGCGCCCCGACGGAACCCGCAACCTCCTGGTGCCGGTGATTCGTGATGCCGACACCATGGACTTCCGTGAGTTCCTTCTGGCGTACGAGAATCTCGTTCGAAAGGTTCACAACGCGACGTTCGGCGCCGATGACTTCGTCGGCGCGACCGTGTCGCTCACCAACCCCGGCACGCTCGGAACGGTCCAATCGGTGCCGCGCCTCATGCCCGGCCAGGGTGCAATCTTCGGCGTGGGCGCCCTCGCCTGGCCCGCCGGCTTCGAGGCGGCGGATCCGCGCGCCTTGGCGGAGCTGGGCGTCGGAAAGATCATGACGCTCACCTCTACGTACGACCACCGCATCATCCAAGGGGCCGAGTCGGGTCTCTTCTTGAAGTACGTCGCCGAGTGCCTCACCGGTGACCACGACTTCTACGACGAGATCTTCGTATCCCTCGGAGTTCCCTACGAGCCCTCGCGGTGGGCGAAAGACAAGAATCCCGTGGGGGGCGAGGGCGACACCGAGCGGATCTTGAAGCAGATCCGTGTTCAAGAACTCATCAACATGTACCGCGTGCGTGGTCACCTGAACGCCCACCTTGACCCGCTCAGCAGCGAGCCGCCGCCGCTGCACTCGGAGCTCGACCTCGCGACGTACGGCCTCACGATCTGGGACCTTCAGCGCACCTTCGTCGTCAACGGCCTCGCGGGAAAGCGCGAAGCAACCCTCGAAGAGGTCCTCAGCATCCTGAGAGACGCCTACTGTCGCACGATCGGCATCGAGTACGGCCACATCATGGACCCGGCGCAGAAGCGCTGGATCCAGGAGCGGGTCGAAGGTGTCAAGCAGTCAATGACGGTCGAGCAGCAGCACCGCGTCCTCGAAGCGCTCAATGAAGCCGAAGTGTTCGAACGGTTCCTGCACTCGCGCTACGTGGGCCAGAAGCGCTTCGGCCTCGAGGGCGGCGAGTCCACCATTGTGGCGCTGCAGACGATTCTTGACGTAGCCGCCGACCAAGGTGTCAAGGAAGTGGTCATCGGCATGGCCCACCGCGGACGCTTGAACGTGCTTGCGAACATCGTGGGCAAGTCCTACAGCGACATCTTTTCGGAGTTCGAAGGAAACCTCGATCCCGAGAGCGTCCAGGGCAGCGGCGATGTCAAGTACCACAAGGGTGCCCGCGGAGTCTTCAAGAACCCGCGTGGAGCGACCATTGAGGTCTCCATGGCGTCGAACCCCTCGCATCTCGAAGCGGTGAGCCCGGTCGTGGAGGGCATCGTGCGAGCCAAGCAGGACCTCGTGATTCGACCGAGCGACGGCACCCAGTGGCTGGAAATGGCCGACCACTTCCCGTACCTGCCGATTCTGATCCACGGCGACGCGGCCTTCGCGGGCCAGGGCGTCGTCGCCGAGACGCTCAACCTCTCCCAGCTCTCCGGGTACCGCGTGGGCGGCGCGATACACATCGTGATCAACAACCAGGTGGGCTTCACCACCGCGCCCGAGTCGGCGAGAAGCAGCGTCTATCCAACCGACGTCGCCAAGATGATTCAGGCGCCGATCTTCCACGTGAACGGCGACGATCCCGAGGCGTGCGCGCGGGCCACCCGCCTCGCCTACGACTACCGCGAGACGTTCCACCGCGATGTCGTGCTCGACATCGTCTGCTACCGACGGCACGGCCACAACGAGGGCGACGACCCGAGCTACACCCAGCCCCAGATGTACAAGATCATCGATCAGATGCGTTCGGTGCGAAAGATCTACACCGAGACCCTGGTTCGCCGCGCCGACCTCTCGATCGAGCAAGCCGAGTCGGCGCTCGACCAGTTCAACGCCCGCCTGCAGAGCGTGCTCGACGAAGTTCGCACCGTTCCGGTGCCGACGCTCGAAGGCGTTCCTGTTGCCGAGATCCCCGCTGATCTGGTGGCGCCCGAGACCGGCGTCGCGCGAGCGACGTTGCTGGAGATCGCCGCCGCGACCACGTCGGCCCCCGAGGGCTTCACGATCCATCCGAAGCTCGAGCGCCAGTTCGCCCAGCGCCGAGCCATGCTCGACGCCGGAGAAGTCGACTGGGCACTGGGCGAGGCGCTGGCCTTCGGTTCGCTGGTGAAGGGCGGCTCGAGTGTCCGGCTCATGGGCCAGGACTCGCGCCGCGGCACGTTCTCGCACCGCCACGCGGCGTTGATCGACTACGAGAACGGGGACCAGTACGTGCCGCTCGCGAACCTTGGCTCCGATGCCTTCTTCACGGTTCGTGACTCGTACCTGAGCGAGTACGCGGCTCTGGGCTTCGAGTACGGCTATTCGGTCGAGGCATTGAACACGCTCGTCGCGTGGGAAGCCCAGTTCGGCGACTTCATGAACGGCGCCGAGATCATCATCGACAACTTCCTCGTCGCCGCCGAGGATAAGTGGGGTCAGCACGCGAGTCTTGTGATGCTGCTGCCGCACGGATACGAAGGTCAAGGGCCCGAGCATTCGAGTGGACGGATCGAGCGCTTCCTGTCACTGTGCGCGCGCAATAACATCCGGGTCGCCCAGCCGACGTCGTCGTCACAGTACTTTCATCTCTTGCGAAGCCAGGTGCTGCGAGAGAACATCACGCCGTTGATCGTCTTCACCCCGAAGTCGATGCTTCGAGCCGTGCAGACCCGATCGCCGCTCGCGCAGTTCGAGCACGGTTCGTTCCAGACGGTCCTTGACGACGAGGCGGCGGACGTGTCCTCGGTGTCACGCGTGGTGCTCGCGACCGGCAAGATCGCTCACGAGGCTATTGCTCGCCGCAACGAGATCGGGGCGTCGAACGTGGCGGTGGTTCGCGTCGAGCAGCTCTATCCTTGGCCCGTCGAAAGGATCGAGAAGGTCCTCAGCTCGTATCCGAAGCTCGAAGAGGTCGTGTGGCTGCAAGAGGAGCCCGAGAACATGGGCGCGTGGCCGTTCGTCCACCTCCAGATGCACTCGCAGTTGCGTGACACGAAAGTTGCCCACGTCGCGAGGGCCGAGTCGGCGAGTCCCGCGACCGGAAGCGGCCTCGTGCACGCGGCTGAACAGGCCGACCTCTTGCAGCGAGCCGTAAGATGAGCGCCGCCAAGTCCGCCCGGCATCGCGTTGTCGTAGATGGCTCGAACCTTGCTACCGAAGGAAGGACGATTCCGAGCCTCGTCCAACTCGACGAGGCGGTGCGTTCGTTCCTCGAGGAGAATCCGACGTCCGAGGTGATAGTGGTCGTTGACGCCAGTTTCGAGCACCGGGTCGCTCCCGCGGAGCGGGCCCGCTTCAAGGAGGCCGAGCTCGCGGGTGAGATCGTGACGCCTCCGGCCGGGGCAATTGGTCGAGGCGACGCCTTCATCTTGAAGATCGCCCAGCGCATCAACGCAGTGGTGCTGAGCAACGACTCGTTCCAAGAGTTCCACGACGAGTATCCGTGGCTCTTCGATGCCGATCGGCTCGTGGGCGGCAAGCCGGTGAAGGGCGTGGGCTGGGTATTCACGCCGCGCAATCCCGTGAGGGGCATCAAGACGTCGCGGCCGGTGAAGAAGCTGACGGTCACTCTCTCTGATGGCGCGAAGCCGACCATTGGCACCACGCTGACGCCGGTGAAGAAGTCCGCACCCATGAAGAAGGCTGCGGCGAAGGCCACGAAACCGCCGGTGAAGGCTGCGAAGAAGATCGCCAAGCCGGTCGAGATCGCGACCAAGCCGATCGAAGCGCCGGCGAAGAAGGCCTCGAAGAGGTCCGCCGCGGTGAAGAAGGCCGCACCCGTGAAGAAGGCCGCACCCGTGAAGGCCGCGGCTCCATCCGTAAAGAAGGCCGCGAAAGCGCCTGCTCCACTGGTCGAGAAAGTACTTGTCCAGGAGGCTCCAGCTCCGGCGCTTCGCCGCGGGCGCCAGCCCGTGAATCCAGAGGCGGAGTTCAACTCATTCAAGAACTCGTTCAAGATCGGCGCGAAGGTCGAGGGTGAGGTGGCGGCCTTCACCTCGCACGGCGCGATCATCACCGTGAAGCTGAAGGGTGGCAAGCACGTCGAGTGTTACGCCCCGACGACTTCGCTCGGTGATCCCGCGCCCGCCAGGGCCCGTGACGTCTTGAAGCGAGGCGATATCAAGGTCTTCCAGTTGATCACGGTTGACAGCGAGCGACGCATCGCGGAGTTGGGGCTGGCGTGAGCGAACTCTCAATGAATCCTGCGGACTGGCTCCCGCACCGCCCACCGTTTCTCCTTCTCGACACGATGGTGAGCATCGAACCGGGCCTGCGGGCGAGCGGCCTCTGGACTCTCACGGGCGACGAATGGTTCTTCCCCGGACACTTCCCGGGGCGTCCGACGACCCCGGGTGTCCTGCTGCTCGAATCGATCGCCCAGTGCGGCGGTGTCGCGGTGCTCGCCGACGAGAGGTACACCGGGCGGCTGCCGCTCTTCGGCGGCGTCGAGCACGCTCGCTTTCGCCGCCAAGTCGTTCCCGGGGAAACCGTGCTGCTCGAATGCGAGATGTCCCGTCTCTCGGCGCGCGGCGGCAAGGGGCACGGTCGCGCGACGGTGGATGGCCAGGTGGCAGTGGAAGCCGATCTGCTATTCATCCTCGCTGACGCCTCATGATCGTTGCGACCTGGAACGTCAATTCGTTGACGGCCCGGTGGCCCCGCGTCGAAGCGTGGCTGGTCGAGAAGAACCCCGACGTCGTGCTCATCCAAGAGACCAAGCAGACCGACGCGAAGTTTCCCTTCACCGAGTTGGCGCGGCTAGGTTACGAGTCCGCCCATTACGGCCAGGGCCAGTGGAATGGTGTGGCCGTGCTGTCCAGAGTCGGCCTCGGGGACGTCACTAGGGGCTTCGGCGACGACGACCCCGAGGCACGGATCATCGGCGCGACGTGCGCTGGCGTGCGCGTCTACTCGTGTTACGTACCCAACGGACGCGCGCTCGACGACCCGCACTACGTCTACAAGCTCCAGTGGCTCGCGAAGCTAGCGGAGTTGGTCGAGAACCGCGACCCTGCGCAGCCCTTCGTGGTGGGCGGCGACTTCAACGTCGCGCCCGCTGACCTCGACTGTTACGATCCGAGCGCCTTCGAGGGCGCCACGCACGTGAGCGAGCCGGAGCGCGACGCCATCCGCGCCCTGGAGAGCGCCGGACTCGTAGACCTGACACGGGCCCTTCACCCCAACGAGCCCTGCTACTCGTGGTGGGACTACCGAAACGGCGCGTTCCATCGGGGATGGGGCCTACGGATCGATCTCTTGCTCGTCGATTCAGCCCTTCTCGCCAAGGCCACCGACAGCCACGTCGACCGCGAAGCGCGAAAGGGCGAGAAACCGTCGGATCACGCGCCGGTGATCGGCGAGTTCAATCTCTAGCTCAGACCCTTCGGCAGCATGGCCTCGATGAACATTGGTCCCGGCGTCGCGTACGAACGCGCGAGCGCGTGCACGAGTTCGTCCGCCGTGGTGACCTTCACGCTCTCCACACCCAGGCCTGTCGCGATGGCGCAGAGATCCATGGCGGGATTGTCGAGCTCGAGCATGCGTTGGCTCGTCGCGCCTTCGGACACCGCGCCAACGCGCTGGCGCTCGAGGTTGAGGATCGCGTAGCTGCGGTTGCTGAGCGCGACCACCGTCACGTCGAGTCCTTCGCGGGCCATAGTCCAGAGAGCCTGGGGCGTGTAAAGCATCGAACCGTCGGACTCGAGGGCGAGGATTCTGCGTCCGCTGCCGACCGCCGCGCCCAAGGCAACGGGAAGCCCATAGCCGATGGCCCCACCCGTGAGCGTCATCCACTGGTGGGCGGGCGAGAACTGCGTGGCCCCGAAAAGGTGCACGCCACTCGTGTTGGACTCATCAGCAACAATGACCCCCTCGGGCATCGTTGCTCCGACCGCGGCGGCGAAGCTCTGATTGGTGAGAGCTCCGGTCGGGGCGTCCGGCGGATCGCCCGCGGGGATGCTGCGAGGCGGCGCGCCGAGCTCGTCGGCGAGCGCGCCCAATGCCTCGAGGGTATTGGATCCCGGTGGAGCGAGCGCGATCAACTCGCAGCCCTCAGGAAGCAGCCGGCTGGCCACATCGGGATAGGCGAAGAACCCGACTGGTTCGATGGACCCGATCAGGATGAGCGCTTCCAGGTCTCGAAGTTGGGCGATGGCGAACTCGCTCAGGTAGATCAGCCGTTCGGGGCTCGCAACGCCGGTTCCACGGTCGATGATCGCGGGGAACGTCTCGGTGATCACCCGTGACTCGGTCGCGGCGGCGACGCGCTGAGCGAGGGCGAGTTGCTGCGCGTCAACGGCCGAACCGCCAAGAAAGATCGCCGAGCGCTTCGAGCGCAGCGCGCCGGCGGCCCGGCGAAGTTCAGATTCGTCGATGGAAAAGGGTGCCGCCCGGTGGGCGACTGGCCAGGACGAGGGGACGCTGTCGAACTCACCCCACGAGACGTCCGCCGGGAGAATCAGCGTCGCGATCCGCCCCGGGGGTCCGAACGATGCGGCGATCGCCTCGGCGGTGTCGTTGGCGACGTCGTTGGGCCTCAAGGTTCGGCGCTGCCACCCGTTGAGCGCGGCGGCGACCGACGAAATGTCACTCTGGAGCGGCGCGTCGTACTGGGTGTGGTAGGTCGCGTGATCTCCGACGATGTTGACGAGGGGCACCCGGGCGCGTCGGGCGTTGTGCAGGTTGGCCCACCCGTTGGCGAGCCCCGGCCCCAGGTGGAGCAGGGTCGCCGCCGGCGTGCCGGTGACGCGGGCGAAGCCGTCAGCGGCGCCCGTCGCCACACCTTCGAACAGGCAGAGAATAGCTCTCATCTCGGCGACGTCGTCGAGCCCCGCGACGAAGTGCATCTCGGAGGTGCCGGGATTGGCGAAACAGGTGGTGACCTTGTTCGCGCGCAGCGTGGCGAGCAGGGCGTGTGCGCCGTTCACGGCATTGGTCTTTCGTCGAGCAGGCGGTGGGGATTGAGAAGCTGCCGCGGATCGAACGCCGCCTTGATTCTGCGTTGCAGTTCAAGGAGCGCCGGGTCGGTGAGCGAGAGGTACGGCCCTTGCTTGTCGCGGCCAATGCCGTGCTCGCCCGAGATCTGACCTCCGAGTCCCAGGCCGTAGGCGAAGAGCTCGAGCAGCATCGCGGCCCTGCGCTCGTCATCGGGCAGGAACACCGACAGGTGGATGTTGCCGTCGCCCACGTGACCGCAGCCCGAAATGAATGCTCCGTGACGTTGCGCGATGGCGGTCGCCTCTTCGAGGAAGACGGGGACGCTCGAGCGGGGCACGACAATGTCGATGATCTCATTCGCTCCGGCGGCCTTGCCCACCCAGAAGGCGCGCTCCCGGGCCTCGATAAGCCGGGCGCCTGCGCCGTGGGGCAAGACGTAGACGTCGATTGCCCCGGCCCCTTCGACGAGCTCGGCGAGCGCCATGACGTCATCGTCGAGCTGTTGGGAGGTGCGCGTCTCGAGCACGATGATGAGGTAGGCGGCGGTCTCGCTGGCGACCGCCGCGTCGACGCCGAGTTCGAGCTCGGCGGCCTTCGTGATGGCGCTCATCGTGACCAGGTCGAGGTACTCCAACATCGATGGCTCGAGTCCCGACGCCACGATCTTCGGGACGATCCGCGTGACGTGGTCGAGTGAGCGAAATGGCACCAGCACCGTCGCCGAGTTGGCCATGGTGGGCGAGAGCCTGAGCGTCACCTCGCACACCAGCGCCAGGGTTCCCTCGCTGCCCACCACGAGCTGGGTGAGGTCGTAGCCCGACGAGGATTTCATCACCGGTCCTCCGGTTCGAAGGATCGTTCCATCCACGAGCACGAGCTCCAGCCCCAGCACGTGATTACGGGTGACCCCGTGGCGCACGGCGCGCATGCCGCCGGCGTTGGTGTTCACGTTGCCCCCGAGCGATCCGGAGAGCTCGCCCGGATAGACGGGGTAGCGCAGCCCGCTTTCATGGAGCGCTTCGCCCAATTCACGAAGCGTGATGCCCGGCTGGACGACGGCCACGTGATCGTTGAGGTCGAGTCGCAAGATCTGGTTCATCCTCGAGAAGCTCACGACGATGCCGCCCGGCACCGGCGTGGCGCCGCCCGACAGTCCGGTACCCGATCCTCGAGGGGTGAGCGCCACACCGTACTTGCCCGCCACCTTGGCGATGTCGCTCACCTGCTGCGTCGTCAGTGGCCGCACCACCGCAAAGGGTTCGCTGTGCTCGGGATGCAGCGTCTCATCGTGCAGATCGTCGGGGTGGTGGCCAGGCGAGAAGGTGACGGCGTCGGCGCCGACGATGGCGATGAGTTCGTTTCGAAGGTCCGTAGTTTCCACTAGAGCGTCACGTTACCTTCGTCGAGCGCCTGCTCGAGTTCGCGCCGGATCGCGGCGAGGCGCGCCTTGCGGGCTTCGCCCGTGAGCGGAGCGTTTCGCTGCTCGATTTCGCCGATGACCTTCTCGATCGGCGCGAGAAACCTCGAGGGAGCCCGGTCGGGGTAGCGGGGGTCGTTTCGCCCCCGGCTCCAGGTGATGAGGAGGGAGTCCTCGGCCCGGCTGAGCGCCACGTAGGCCAACCGTTGCTCCTCGGCGAGCTGGGCGCCGGTCGTTGCGTTGTAGTTCGGCAGTTGACCCTCGGCCCAGCCGATCGCGGCGACGTGCTGGAATTCGAGGCCCTTGGCACGGTGGATCGTCGACAAGGCGACCGCGTCCTTATGGTCATGGTCGATGCGCCGCCACGTCTCGGGAGCGGCGAGAACGTCAGAGGCCGGGGAGTGTTCGGGCCCGCGGCGTTCGTAGGGGATGCCGTGGGCCTCGAGGTAACTGGCGATGAGCTCGAGCTGGGCGTTGGTGCGAGCGAGCACCGCCATCGATCTCCACGGGCTCCCGGGCTGATGCTTGGCGCTCAGCCAGGTCGCCACGTGCTCGGCCTCTTGCTCGTCGGTGTTGTAGTTGCGCACCATTGGCACGTCGCCCTCATCCTTCGCCGGGATGATCCCCTGGGCGCCCTCTTCGAGCAGCGTGTTGGCGACCGCGATGATGTTCGCGGTCGAACGGTGGTTGCGGGTGAGGTCGAGGACCACCGTGTCGGGCCACGTTCGGATGATCTCACTCAGGAGTTGAGGATTCGCTCCGTTGAATCCGTAGATCGACTGGTTGGGGTCGCCCACGCAGAACAGGTCGGGATCGTCGCCGGCCATGTGACGCAGCAGCATGAACTGGAGGGGGTTCATGTCCTGGGTTTCGTCCACGTAGATCGACTTGTTCCGGTGGCGGAACGAGGCGAGCACGTTGGGCTCGTCGCGCAGCAGCGCAATGGCTTCGCTCAGCAGCAGATCGAAGTCGAGGACCCCGCGACTTCGACAGAGCCCGACGTAGCGGTCGAGCACATCGGCGAACTGCGCGGGCGGCAGCGGGGCATCGCGGCGAAGCTTCTTGGCACTCTTGGCGTAGAGCGCGCCGTTGAAACCCTGGCTCAGAGCCCAGCCGATCTCCTGCTCCAGTCGCGGCAGCTGCCAATCCTCCAGGCGCAGGTCGCCGCTCTCCCTCAACTGCGCCGCGAGGGCCGCCACCAACCTTCGACGGTTCGACTCGATGACGAGAGGTTTCAGGTGATGGTCCTCGCGGTACTGGTTGACGAGCGACAACGCGGCTCGGTGGAAGGTGCCGGCTCTGATATCGCGGATTCCCGCGCGGAAGAGTCTGCGGCGTAGTTCATCGCCGGCTCTTCTCGTGAAGGTCATCGCGAGGACCTGGTCCGCGTCGATCTCGCCCACGGCGATCCGTCGCTGGATGCGAAGGGTGAGGACGTGGGTCTTGCCCGATCCGGCAGTCGCGCGCACCAAGAGGCGCCTCGCCGACGACGTGACGGCTTCACGCTGCTCGGGCGTGAGACCCACGAGCATGTCGTCGGAGTAGGCCAACTGGTCGGTCATAGTCCCCTTGACGCTACCGGCACGGCGTGACGTGTTCCTAGTCGGTGTTTGCATGTCTGTAACCTGAAGTACGTGCTGCGTGCCTACGGCGACGGGAATCTCTTTGGTGAGCCATACGGCGAAGGCCCGATCCGGGTGGTGTGGCTCCACGGCTGGGCTCGCCGGGGCCAGGACTTCTCAGCCAGCGCCGCGCAACTGGCGTCGGAGGGCGTCGGATCCGTGGCGTTCGACCTTCCGGGCTTTGGATCATCACCGCTACCAACGGTCGCGGGCGGGGCTCGAACCTACGCGGACCTCTTGGTCGGAGCCCTGCGCGAGATCTCCGACGAGCCCCTGATCCTCGTGGGGCACTCGTTTGGCGGTCGAATCGCGACGGTGATCGGCGCCAACCATCCCGAACTGGTGAAGGCGATTGTCTTGACTGGGGCGCCGCTCGTGCGGCGAAACTCTCCTGTCAAGCCACCGCTTCGCTACCGGATGGCTCGAGCGCTTCACGCGAAGGGTCTCGTGAGCGACGAGAGGATGGAGAGCGCCCGCCAGCGCTTCGGTTCCACTGACTACCGCAACGCCAGCGGCATCCTTCGCGACGTCCTGGTTGCGTCCGTGAATGAAAGCTACGAGCCCGAACTCGCTCAGCTCCGAGCGCCGGTGCTGATGGTGTGGGGCTCCAACGACGCAGACGTGCCGCTCGAGGTCGCCGAGCGGGCAGGCGCGCTGATCAGCAGCCCACACACCCTGCGCGTCGTCGCGGGAGTCGGCCATCTGCTGCCGACCGAGGCACCTCACGAACTGGCGTCCGCGGTGAAGGAAGCGCTTTCGTGAGCGTGGGCAGCGTCGTCCTCGACGTCGTCCTCGCATTGGGCATAGGGGTCGCGTTCATCGCGCAGATGCTCCGTTGGCTTCGTGTCCTGCAGCGAGAACACTACGAGCCGGGTTCCATGAGCCGATTCCTCGGCCGCTGGTCCTCACCCCGGGTGAGCTCCGCGACGTCGGTCGAGCGCTCGAAGAAGAGCCGGCCGGTCACCCTCACTCATCTGCTCGTGCTGGCGCTGGTCGTCTCCGTGGCTCTTCGAGCCGACGTCGCGGCAGTGTTGATTTCGATCATCTACGGCGTCGTCTGCCCGGTCGGTCTTTCGATCAAAGGACGAACCAGCAAGCTCCGGTGGACTCGTCGGCTCACGACAGTGTCAGTCCTGGTGACGGGGGCGGCTGTTCTTATGGGCGTGGGCGGCGTCTTCACGCCGCGTCCCTGGCTGTTGGCGCTCGCGATGGTCTGGGCGGTGCCGGTCCTGCTGGACCTCGGCGCGCGGGTGCTGAAGCCCTATGAACACCGCCGGTCTCAGAACTTCGTCGATCAAGCCGTCGAGCGGCTTCGCCGCGTTCGTCCCCGTATCGTCGCGATCACCGGCTCCTACGGCAAGACCTCCACCAAGAACCATCTGGCGGACCTGCTCGGGGGCAGCGACGGCGTCGTCGCATCGCCGCGAAGTTTCAACAACCGGGCCGGGCTTTCTCGCGCCATCAATGAGAATCTCGCCGACGGCACCCGTGTCTTCATCGCCGAGATGGGTACCTACGGTGCGGGAGAAATCGCTGAGCTCTGCTCGTGGTGCCCCCCCGAGATCGCTGTCGTGACCGCGATCGGGCCGGTCCACCTTGAACGGATGAAATCCCTGGACATCATCGAGAGGGCGAAATTCGAGATCACCGAGAAGGCGAGGACGGTGATCGTGAACATCGACGATTCACGGCTTGCGCGATGGCCCGAGAATCTCCAGGGCGCGGGCAAGCGGGTTCGCACCGCCGGCTCCAAGAACCCTTCGGCCTCGGTGCAGGTGCGGGATCGCGGGGAGGACGGCGAATGGGAGGTGTTGGTTGACGGTGTGAAGGCGGCGACGATGAGCCAGGTCCAGGGCGTTCAGCCGACGAATCTGGCGTGCGCCATCGCGGCGGCCCTCGAACTGGGCGTCGGGCCCGACGTCATCGCCGCCCGGCTCGCGAGGGTGACCTCGGTGGAGAACCGTTCCAACGTGGTGACCGCGGCATCGGGCGTGATGGTGATCGATGACACCTTCAATGCGAATCCCGCGAGCGCCGCCGCGGCGATCGCTCTCCTGACGTCGTTGCCGCTGAGTGGGCGGCGCGTGGTCGTGACCCCGGGGCTTATCGAGCTCGGCAGCGACCAGCACGGGGAGAATATTTCGCTCGCCCAGAAGGTCGCGGCGAACGGCGCGGAGCTCGTGGTGGTGGGCCGCACTAACGCGAAAACCCTGCAAATCGGCTACGAAAAGCCGGTCCGGCGCTTCGACACACGTGACGAGGCGGTGGCCTGGGTACGGTCGGCGCTCGTCGTGGGAGACGGGGTGCTGTACCTCAACGACCTGCCCGACCACTACCCTTGATTTCTTGATGACGTTGTTACGAGGTGTTCGGTGACTATTGGAGTGCTCTTCGGGGGACCGACTCCCGAGCATGATATTTCTATCCTGACGGGTCTTCTGGCTCTGCGAGAGTTGCAAAAGACGAAGAAGGACCCGCTCGGCATCTACTGGACCAAGACCGGTGCGTTCTTCAGCATCCCCGCGGACGCCGAAGCGGAGTCGTTCCTCGACGGGCTGCCCAAGGGTTCGAGCGAACTGAGCCTGCGCGTGGGCAACCAGGGCGGATTCTTCGCGACGGGCGGGCGGATGGGCAAGGACCGTCGCACGGACATCGAAGCGGTGATCCTCTGCACGCACGGCGGGCCGGGTGAGGATGGATCGCTGCAAGCGGCTCTCGACCTGGCCGGCGTGAACTACAGCGGACCGACCGTCGCTGGAGCTGCGCTCGGGATGGACAAGTGGGCGTTCGGCGCGGTCATCACGAACGCCGGGCTCGCGACCTTGCCCCGGGCACTCCTGACCTCCGACACGGCGTCGCTGCCCTTCGACGGCCCATACATCTTGAAGCCCCGTTTCGGCGGTTCGTCGATTGGCATCGATGTCGTCACCGACCTCGCGACGGCGAAGGCCCGACTCAACTCCAACGTGCACATGTCGCGCGGCTGTGTCGTGGAGCCGTTCCGACAGGATCTCATCGACGTGCAGATTGCGCTGCGCACGTATCCCACGCTGTCGCTGTCCTCTATCGAGAAGCCGATTCGCAGGTCCGACGCCGCGGAGATCCTCGACTACCGCGACAAGTACGTCGGCGGCGAGGGGATGGTGTCCGCCCCGCGCGAGCTCCCCGCGGTGCTGGCCGAGGGGCAAGCCGAGGCGATTGTATCGAGCGCGAGAATCATCGCGGAGCTGGCGTCGGTTCGCGGCGTCGCCCGCATTGACTACCTCGCCAACGAGACCGAACTGTTCGTAAACGAGATCAACACGATTCCCGGCTCGCTCTCGAAGCACCTCTTCGTCGAGCCGCCCCTGGACTTCTCCCAGTTATTGGCTGATTTGATTACCGAGGCGATTGAACGACCAGCTCACCGCTACAGCGCCGCCGGGGCCGACGGCCTCGTCCTTCGTTCCGCCGGTTCGATCGCCGCCAAACTGGCGTAGGCGCGGGACCCGGGCGAGCGCTTCGAGCAGCACATCGCTGTACGGGTCGATGAGCAGACCTTGCTGCAGCGACCAGAACGCCAATTCGTAGCTCTCGTGGTTCATCGCGTCGTGGTGCAGCACGAGAGCCGCCCACTCGCCGTCGCGTTGCAGGCTGGCGTTGTGCCCTTCGGCGAGGAACCATTCGAACCCTCGCAGCGCGCTCGCCAAGGGTTCGCCGTGCACGAGTCGAAGAGCCTCGTGCACGAGCGGTGCGGCCTCTGCGACGCCGAGGCCGCGGGCCCTGGACACGAGAGTGTGGAAAATCTCCACGTCGCTGGTCACACCGTGGGTGGCGTAGAGCCCCGAGGACGTGACCGGATGAAGTCGCGGGCCTTTGGCGCTCGCCCCCAGGCTTCGCCTCACCGCGCTCGCGGTGTTGGCAAGGGTCCGGTTGGACGCCTCGACGTCGGCGTGGGTGAGTACCCGCGAGCGTAGGCGCTCTCCAGTGACGGGCTCGCCCCGATGAAGGGCCAGGTACGCGACCATTTCAACGCACCGCCGGCGAAGTGTGGGCGTGAACGGTTCACGGAGTCCGCTGATCTGCGGGTCGGCGCGCAGCAGTTCAACTCGAACGTCGCTTGTCGGGGTGCTTGGCGCGACGGCCTGAGTGTCGACCCGGGAGAAGTCGAAGCGGGCGGCGGGCTCGGCCCGCAGAAGCGGACTGAGAGTGACACAGCACGCCCGAAGCTCGTCGTCGAGGTCCGTGGCCGAACCGAGGTACACGACCATGGTGTTTCGTAGCACCCGTGTCGCCAGTGCCCGCAGCAACTCGGTCTCGTTCGCGACGAAGACGAGCCGTCCCTCGTGCATCGCGACCACCGACGCGGCGACGTCGTCGCTGTTCCAACTGGCCTCGACGCTGAGTTGTCCACCTTCGCGCGAGAAGGCGACGAACAGCCCGCCGTCGTCCTGGGCCAGCGCGCACGCCACCAACGGATCGGTGTCGTAGGAGCGCTCGCCTTGTTCGACGTCGTTCGGCACGTGGACGACGCCACTGCGCTCGACGCCGGTGAGGAACCGGACGCGGGCGACCAATTCAGGGTTGTAGGCCCGCAAGAGTTCGACGACGTCGTCAATCTGGTCTTCCGCGGGATCGAACTGCTGCTGGCGAAGCAGGTCGTGGCGACGCTTGGCCATCAACGCCATCGGCACCGCGCTGATTGATGAAAGCGGCGCGGGCGACGGCAGGGGATCATGGGCCGGACCTTTCGACGGACGTGACGTCGCTGCGTTGGCGTGGAGAAGCCAGGGTGAGTCCGACGCCCGGGCGCTGAACGCAGACTGCCCGTGGACGTTGGACGGTGCCGCGGAAGCCGGCGCCGGGATCAGGAAGGGGAGCATCGCGACGACGAGTCCCGCGAGCCACGCGGCGCCACCCGCGCCGAGTCCGACGCCGTTGCGCAGCCGCACGACGTTGTGGCCAACCTGAAAGAGGAAGGCCAGCCAGAAGACGCCCAGCGCCACGAGCAGAACCCGAACCAGCGTCCCGTTGGCCTCGTTCTGGGTGAGAGTCCACTTCGTGATCACCACGTATGGCAGCAGGACGAAGTACAGCGCGAGCGCCGTTCCGTGCAGGGGGCCGGTGGAAAAACGCCTTACGGAGTTGGAATAAGTTGCCACGTTTGCGACACCCCTGGACTGGATGAGGTGATTTCGAGTTGGCAACTCTGACTGATCTTGATCACGACGCGGGTGGCGACCGGCGAACTCGCTGCGCTGCACGCGAGCAGGCTTCGCGTGGCTGCGCTCGTCGTGAGCGTCCACGACCCCGGCCCTTGGAGCGGCACGTCGGCGACCGGGAAGGAGCGATCGAGGATTCCTTCGAGCGCCCCGCTCGAGGCGTTCGCGCTGGGCGCGAGCGCGACTGACCTCGCGATCGAGCTTGTCGTGTCGGCGTAGGGCGCGACGCTGGCTGCGCTCGTCGTTGTCGTCGCGCTCTTGGCCACCGTGGTCACCGTCGCTCTGCTCGTGGTCGCGACCGGGACTGAGGTAGTCGGACTCGTTGGCTGCGAGGTGTGGTGCGCGGGCGCGGAGCTGGCCGGGGTCTTGGTCGAATTCGTCAGCGTGAAGACCAGCACGAGCAGCAGCAAGGGGCTCGACCACATCACGAGGTGGGCGCTTCGAAAGGAATAACGGTGGCTCACCATGGTTCTCGCAGGTTAGGGGTATTGATGACAAATTGCTATTCACGGGTAAAAGCCCTTCGCGTGGTCTAGATGAGATGGCGCACTGCAAAGTGCTGGAGCTCTGCTTGCAACGAACCTTGGGAGGAGCAGTCCTCGCTGGCGAGTTCGCGCAACGACCTTCCCTCGAAGACCCGCGCGTATGTCAGACGGGCGAGCCGGTCGTACTGGCTGCCTCGGAAGCTGGTGAGACGCGCGAGGAGCGGAGAGTCCTCGGTGGCCCGCTCGTCACCTTGCTCGAAGTACGACACCGCGCAGAGGGCGGCCTTCTCTTTCAACAGCCAGCGGCGCAGGCGTCCGCGCAGCGCCGAGAGAATGTCGGGCGCGGCGTACTGGCGTGATTGGCCGGCCCAGTCCACGAGCAGCTCACTCGCGAGACCGAGCGCCATGGCGAGCGTCTCGCTCGGATCCCTGATGATGCCGTCGCCGAAACGAAGCTGGCGGCACACGCTCACTATGCCCGGGATCATCGTTTGCAGCAGGGTCCGGTGGAGCATCGGGTTCGCCGCCTCTTCGAGCAGCGCCCGGACGATTTCGGCCCTCTCCAGCACGCCCCTGCCGCCGCCTGCCTCGAGCACATTCACGACGTCGCAAAGGTCGCTCAAGGCATCAAGGCCGAGAGATTGGTGCCGTTGGTGCAGGATGGTGAGCGCCTCCTTCGCCTCCTTGGTCCGTCCTGCTCGTTCCCACTCACGTCGTAACTGTCCTAAGAGATCTGTCTTCGTTGTCATGGCGCCCAGTACAGGGCCGAGCGCGCACCGGACGACTACCCACGCGGCGCATCGTGTGAGTCCTTTTCTCATTACCGTCAGCGTGCCCTCGGGCGCGCACTTCACGGCGCACATAGCCGCGACGTAGTCTTGGGACATGGACATCGAAGCCTTCTACGAACAGAACGAATCCCGCCGCGAAAGCGCAGAGTTTGAATTTGGCTCGGAGTGGACCGACGCCTCGGACAACGAGTACGAACTGTCCTGGGTGGAAGCGACTGGCGAACTCTACCTGATGGTCGAGCCCGAGGCCGTCGTCAATGAGGACATCTTCGGTGACTTCCTGGTGTCCGACGAGTTGATCAGCGACCTGACGGTGGTCGTCATCGGAAAAGTTCCCTCGCTCGCCGGGCTCGAGGACAAGCTGCAGGGCTGGGAAGACGCCATGCTCGAAGAGGATTCACTCGCTTGGCTGTACGAGCGCTTTCCCCGCTAACCCCTAGAGATAGGGCGATGTGGAGTTCGCGACCCGGCAGAGTCGTTGCAGAGCCGGAACCAGATTCGCCAAGGGGACCCGTTCGGCCTCGTTGATGGTCGTCTCCAGCGGATTCCAGCTTCCGTCGGCGGACGTCGCGTCGGCGGCGGCCTGGGTTCCCTTCAACAGTTCGCTGAGGGCATTCGCCTGCAGTCTTGCCTGCTCAGCAGACGAGACGCCGGTGGCCTCGCTTCTTGTCTGCAGCACGAGGGCCTTGTGCACGAAGACGCACGAGGTGCGCGCGTCGGCGACGGCTGTGCCGGTGCCACACGAACTGAGCGCCAGGCTCGCGACCAAGAGTGGGGCAGCGACCGCGACCGCGCGCGTTAGCCGAGCCACGAGTCGGCGGCCTGCAACAGGAAGTCGCTGACGCTGCGTCCCCGTTCAAAGACGTCGCAGAGCGGATCCTCGCCCCTCGCGACCTGACTCAGCGAGATCGCCCGGCGAGCCACGATCGATATACGGCGTTCGCTGCTTTCGGTGGGCGAGGCGAACGAGTCGGTCGCCGTCACTTCGAGCGGCATCTCAATTCCCCCGATCGGCGCGAGATCGATGGCCAGGCGCAGAAGATCCGGTCCGTGGGGCATGGGCGGAAGCGTCCAGGTCAACACCAGGGGGAAGTGAAATTCGTCCGGAGGATCGACTTCGTCGGGCAGGCCAAGCACGGCGTCCTCGAACGCCAGGAGCGTCCTTGGGTCAACGTCGAGTTCAATGTGCAGGTCGACCGGTCCACCGCATCCGTCTTCGGGGTGCAGGTCGACCTCCCAGGCCTGGCGAAGCGAGTACGTCTCGACGAAATGCCGTTCATCGTGGACGTGGAAACCGTGGGTTACCGCGTGGTCTTTGAGGTCTGCAACGAACCCAGCTACATCGATGGCGGCCATTACTACTTAGGTTAGTCCCCAATACAACTACCGTGAATACGTGACCGATTCAATATTCAACCCCCTTCGCGAGTGCGCCCTGGAGATCGGCGAGGCGGTGAAAGCCCACCGGGGGCGCGGATTCTCCGGGGCACGGGACACGCAGTACCACCTGGACGTCGTGGCGGACGAGGTAGCGCTTCGAATTCTCGGAGGCGCGGGATATCGCGTGGTTAGCGAAGAATCCGGCACCACCGGCGATGGGGAGACAACGGTGGTCGTCGACCCGATCGACGGCTCCACGAACTGCGACCGCGGCATCCCGTTCTTCGCGACGAGTCTGGCGGTGATGCGAAAGGGAGAACTCGTGGCGGGACTGGTGATGAACCAAGCGACGGGGACGGTCTTTGAGGCGGAGAAGGGGAGCGGCGCCACCCGCGACGGCGTGTTGATCCGCGGCAGCGGTCAGACCGAGGTGGGAAAGTCAATCATGAGTTTCTCGGGCATCCCCTCGCGCCACCTGGGTTGGGCACAGGTGCGGTCGCTCGGTGCGGCGAGCCTGGAGATATGCCTGGTTGCCGACGGTTCGCTCGACGTGTATGGGGTCGCCCAGCACTCCACGCTGAATCCCTGGGATTACCTCGCCGGACTCCTCATGGTTCGCGAGGCCGGTGCCGTGGCGCAGGACTACCTGGGCGATGAGTTGGTGACTTCTTCCAGCGTTCTACGCCGACCGGTCTTTTGCGCTTCCCAAGCTTTACTCGATTTCATGTTGAACGCCGGAACCATCTAGGCCTTCCACGGAAGTCATCGAAATCGAACCGCTGAGCTCGCGCGCCGTTCCCAGAGGTTCGCGCCACTGCGTCTTCAGTCTTTCGATCGACTCGCCCAGTCGCCTCAATGCCGGAGGAAGTGACAGGGCCTTTCCCGGGTCGTACTCTCTCTCGTTCAGCCGGGATCTCTCTTCTTCGAGATAGCTCACCGCTGCCAAGCAGTCGTGCAAGTCCCCAAGGATGGTTTGGACGAGTTCGAGGGATTTGCCTACGTCTTTGGCGACGCTGCCCAAGAGGGGACTCGAGATTTCGGCGCTGTAGCGACCCCGCTTGGCCAGGATCCGGATGCGATGGAGGTCTTCGTTCGATGGAGCCGGTCCGAGGTCATCCACGGTGCTGAAGATCTTCGTCAAGGCGGTGTCGAGCGCCGGGCGCAAGATGAGATCCATTGGCTCGCACGCAACGGATCGAAGAGGGGGGCGGATCACTGATTCGGAGAGGGTGCCGACCAGTTGACGATACCGCTGCGATTCCAGAAGTTCGACCACGCGCCTGCTCTTCTCGATCTGCTCTCTATCGAGTCGATCGAAGACCGAACCGTCCATCCGAGGCGAGATCTTTTCATTGACCGAACTCAACACACCGCGAAGCACATCCAAATCGCGCTGTTCTCCGAGCACTTGGCCGAACCACTGGAGCTCTCGCTGGAGGTCCTTCAACGGCGCCGACCTCCACACCGGGGCGACGATCTTAAGCTCCGATCGCAAGCGTCGTGCGCTCACGCGCAATTGATGGATTCCTTCGGGGTCACGACCCCGACGCGCGATGGGATCGAACTTCAGCAGGTTTCCCACCTCGAAGCTCAAGAGCGATCGCACGAACTCGTCCGCGCTCACGGACCCCTGAGGTTCCTTTGACGTCTTCCTACTCATAGGGGCATCATTGCGCACTCTTGGCACCGATCTCTAATCGAGTCCCGGTCACCCGTAACGAACGCCGTCTCCGTTCGCGTCGTGAACCGTCTTGGCGCGACGTCGTCTGGAGAATGCTCATTGGCGGACGACGGAGGAACTACCGCGTGCGCGACCAATAGCGATTGGCCCGGTGGCGCGGGTGATGAGAGGCGGACTGCAGTTCTTCGTGGGACCGGCCCCTGGTCTTTCTAGTGGAGGGTATCCATTTGGAGAGTTTGAATTTCGACATACTCCTCTTTTCTCTCACACGCTCCGAATATATCCCCGGCGCAGCCAACATGGCTGGTGGTTTTCGAGAACTTGGTTTGAACGGCTTCTCGACACCTGACGTCGCGCCTCGCTGGTATCGAATGATTGAGATGACATGCTTTATCTGCAGTTGGTCAACCTCATGAGTGGAGGGCACTCAAGAGGTGCAGCCATGGTTACGAACTAGGCTTGCTCCCTGCGGGCGCTTAGCTCAGTTGGTTAGAGCAGCTGATTTACACTCAGCAGGTCGGGGGTTCGAGTCCCTCAGCGCCCACTATATGTAGTAAGGAAATGCTAGGGTCAAGACGTGAAGGCTTCACATCTATCCCTCAAAAATCCCTCACAAGGGTCGCATGATCCCTGGTGCTGGAAGATAGTCCGGCGTCTGGGAGATGCCTCGTGAGCGGTTCACTTCGCCAAATTCGTCCAGGAGTCTGGGAAATGCGGGTCAGAACTGGGCGCGATCCGCTCACGGGTCGATATCGCCAGGTCAGCCGCACTTTTCGCGGTTTGAAGAAGGACGCACAGATGGCCTTGAACGAACTGGCCGTCGAAGCTGATCAGGGAAAGATGGCCAACACCAATGCGACATTCAGCCAGTTGGCCGAACAGTGGCTCGACTTTGCCAAACCCAGTCTCGGTCCTCAAACCCTTCGATCCTACAGGGGACTACTGGACAACCACATCCTTCCCGCGCTCGGGGCCAGACCACTGCGTCAAATCCAGACGGCAGATTTGGACTCGCTCTATCACAGTCTTGTGAAGCGTAGGGGCCTGTCAGCGAGCAGTGTCCGGCGAGTTCACACGGTCATCCACCGTGCCTTTCAGCAAGGTGTGCGATGGAAGTGGGTGCGAGAGAATCCAGCCAGTCTGGTGAGCCTTCCGAAGCTGTCACGACACGAGGTGACGCCGCCGGACGTGGAGCAAGTGAAGCAGTTGTTGGCGGCAGCAACAAAGTTCGATCCCGTCTTTGGACGGTTGCTCCATTTGGCGGCTACTACGGGCGCGCGCCGCGGTGAACTGTGTGCATTGAAGTGGAAGCACGTTGACACGGACTCTTCGGCGCTTCTGATCGAACGGGCGATCATCGAGACTCCGGGCGGTGGGTGGTTGGAGAAGGACACCAAGACCCACGCAAGTCGACGAATTGCGCTCGACGGCGAGACTCTCAGGGTTCTCGCCGAGCAACGGGCCTATGCAGACGAGTTGGCGCGGGTGGCGGGTCTTTCACTCATGGATGAAAGTTACGTCTTTAGCCTCGAACCTGACGGTCAGCGTCCGCTCCTGCCCACATATGTCACTCGGCGGTTCGAACTAGTAAGGGACAATCTCGGTCTGACGCAGATTCGACTTCACGATTTTCGTCATTTTGCGGCCACTCGGCTTATATCCTCCGGTGTCTCGGTTCGGACGGTTGCTGGTCGGCTCGGGCACTCCAATGCTTCGATGACACTGCAGGTGTACAGCCACTTTGTTGAAGCGTCTGACCGGGAAGCGGCAGAGGTTATCGGTTCGCTCGTCTCGAACACCTCGACCAAGCGAAGTACGAAACCACGCCCCCGAAAGCGAAACTCCAGTTCGACTCGACGATAAGAGTTTGGCCAGCCGATTCGGCGAACTGAGTTACCACAGGGGCCTCCAGGACCTCCCAATGAGGTCGTCGTCGAATCACCTATTGCATGCCATGCCATTCCGGTTGGTTCATACGTATTCGCAGGAGTACATGAAGTCCCAATCTGCAAGGGTCTTGGTTCATGCGCGTTTACCCGAGACGGTAGCAGTTCAGAATATTTGCTGACGGAATTGCTGACATTTTCGAAATTGACACAGTGGCACCGGGCATACTGAGGCAACTTACCTGAGGAGCTCGAATGGATGACTACCTAGACCAAGTGGAAGCTGGGGCGAATGTCGCTCAGCTCTACTACTTGGCTTTGGCCGGTGCTCTTGTAATTCCCGACATGTGCGGAGCCCTCGAATCACAAAATGGCGAGGCCACCAAAGCCCAATACGAAGCATGGTTGATCATGCGCTGACTTGATTGGTTGACAAGTTCAAGTTGGCCGAATTCGACTTCCCGCGTCGTAGCGAGCAAGCAATTTGCGATCACTTGATAGTTGTGGTAGACAGTGCGTCGTGGAGATGTCTGACAGCCTGACAACCAGTTTGCCTGACGTCTCGGAGCCCAAGTCGCCATCATTTGCAAGGATTTCTCGTCGCAGTGCTGTTGATGCCGTACGGGACCAGTTGACGTCGATGATTGAATCCGGACAATTGATGGTTGACGATCAATTGCCCTCCGAAGCGGAATTAGGTCAACGTTTCGGCGTAAGTCGCCCAGTCATTCGTGAGGCACTTGGCAGTCTTCAGGCACTTGGCCTTACCGAATCTCAACCGGGTCGCGGTACATTCGTGACGTCCCGGGTCGTCAAGGTTGGACTGTCCTTTGGTCAGTACTCGGCAACGGATCTGAATGAGATTCGCCGTTACGTCGAAGTGCCGACGGCCAGTCGCGCCGCGCAAGTCAGGGTGACGGAGGACCTCGACAAGTTAACTCGTTTACTCGATGAACACGAGCACGCTTCGAGCGCCGAAGAATCTGTCCGCATTGACGGACAATTTCACATCACGATTGCACGTACGACGGGAAACGCACTAGTGGTTCGCCTGATTGAAGATTTGCGCGAGACGATGCAGGTGCAGTCTCTCGCATTGAGAGAAGTGCCGAACCGACACGAGCGAGCGGCGCAAGAGCATCGGGCAATCCTCGACGCAATAAGACGACAAGATGCCGTTGGAGCTGCCGCCGCGATGACTGGCCATCTGGGCGGCGTCGAAGTCGCGCTCGGTCAACTAGCTAGCCAACGAACTCATGATTCGTAATCACGCGACCCTCAATTCAGTGCTGACGTCTCGAGTCGCAACGACATCATGCTCAATCGGTATCAGGACACTGCAAGAGACGCTTCACTAGGGAAGAGGGAATCATGAGTCTTGAAGGCAAACGAGTCGCGGTTTTGGCCGAGGAGGGATACCAGGAACTGGAGTTCTGGTATCCAGTCTTGCGATTACGAGAAGAAGGTGCGGACGTCGTCGTTGTAGCGCCTCAGACTGTCAAGGCATACGAGAGTTTTCTCGGATATCCAATGCTGGCTGAATCAACATTTGAAGACCTCGATGTCTCGTCCCTCGATGGAGTCGTGATTCCAGGAGGTGAAGCCGGCCGACGTCTCGAAAAGCTTGGGGAAGCCGTCAATCTCGTAAGAAGTTCCGTGGAGCAAGGCTTACTGGTCGCGGCGATCGGCACCGGCACTAGTGTACTGGCCGCCGCTGGCGCTCTGAAGGGCAAGCGATTCACGGCCGATGAGACGTTCAAAGGTGAATCCGCGGATACAGGCGGCACTCTGGTCCACGACGACGTGGTGGCCGACGGATTGGTGATCACGTCACGCGGCGCTGACGATCTCCCTGCATTTTTCCATTCAATCCAACTGACGCTGTTGTCGAAAGGTAAGTGAGGTAAGTCAAATGAGCAAACTAAGAACGGTCCTTGGAGATGTCTCACCTCATGATACGGGCATTACGTTGACCCATGAGCACATTCTCTATGCGAACCCGGGCGCCGAGTTCGATCGTCGCTCAGCGTTCGATTTCGACACGGTGGCCAATGAAGTCACCACAACCATGAAAAAGGGCATGAAGGATCACGGAATTAGAACCATGGTCGACATGACGGCCTGCGAACTTGGTCGCCATCCAGAACTGATTGCCGAAGTGGCTAGGCGAAGTGGGATGAACATCATTGCCATCACCGGATTCTTCCCTGAACGTCTTGGAATTCCCTATCACTGGAGAGTCCAAAGCATTGACTACGTACGTGATTTCTTCATCTCGGATATCACGCAGGGCATGGCCTTTGGCTTTATGAGCACGGACATCAAGGCCGGAGCAATCAAGATCGCCACAGGTTCCGGCGACGGACATGGCGGACCAGCACCGGACGGACCGAACGGTACTCACATGACGCGCAATGAAGAGCATCTCGTCAGGGCCGCTGGCCGAGCTCAAGCGCAGCTGGGTTGCTGTGTTAACACTCACACCGACCCGCAGGATTACTCGGTGAGGAATCCTGGAATCGAGCAACTTGACGTGCTTGAGTCGGAGGGCGCTGACCCGGCCAAGGTAATCATTGGACACGCCCTGGTGAATCTTGACATGAAGCAACTCTTGGAGCTCTGTGAACGAGGTACGAATCTTCAAATTGATCACATTGGTATTCCCTGGCAGAACCCGAGCGCCGAGGCACTTGATGAGGCGATGGCGGTGGCTGTGTGCGAGTTAACCGAAGCTGGCTACCTGGACCAACTTTTGTTCACCTATGACAGGTTCTTTCATCACTGTCGCGGGCCCGTCACCGAAGAAGAGCCGGAGATGTTGAATGAGGGCGTCGACCTTAGTTATATGTTCGACAGTTTCTTGCCTCGTCTTGCGAAGAAAGGTTTTACTGAAGTTGAGGTGCAGAGAGTTCTTGTCGATAACCCGGCTCGAATTTTTGCGTTCTGAGTTCGATAACGAAGTATGAATACAACAAAATGTCGACTCGTCTCACTACCACGTAATGAAAGTAGGCCACAATGAAGATTGAGAATGCGCGGATCGCCGTGCTCGCCGAGAACCAATACCAAGAACTTGAACTCTGGTATCCAGTGCTTCGTTTCCGCGAGGCAGGTGCGGCCGTGACGATCGTTGGTCCAAAAGCTGATCAAGTATATGGCAGCAAATTGGGCTATCCGGTGGTTCCAGATGAGTCAGTCGACGACGTGATTCCCGCGGACTTCGATTGTGTCGTCGTTCCTGGCGGGTTCTCCCCCGAGTCGCTGCGACGCAACGCGGGGATGTTGAATTTGGTTCGCAATGTCGACGAGCGCGGTGGTGTCGTGGCGGCTATTTGCCACGCCGGATGGGTCCTTGCTTCGGCAGGTATTGCGAAGGGTCGCCGGCTCACATGCGTTTCGGTTATACGAGATGACGTCATAAACGCGGGGGCCAACTACGTCGACGAGCCCGTTGTTCGTGACGGGAATTTGATCACGTCCAGACTTCCAAACGACCTGCCTGACTTTTGTCGGGTAATAAAGCAGGCGATCGAGGAACTTCCTGAGCGAACTTCTGAGGCCCGCAGTACCCGCGACTACGTTGTGAAGTCCTCAGCTAACTATTCCTCGGCTGCCAAAGTAAAGACAGGCGCGGTAGCCCCCGGGTCTGCGAACTACCTAATGTACGCTGCCAGAGGCGAGTGAATTTCGTGGTTGATACATCAATACCCCGTGGCATGTCGCGTGTCTCCGTTCAAGGAACGCCCCTGCAGCGGGGGAGCCAGTACGGTGAACAAGCGCGCACGCAAGTGCACGATTCAATCACGGCATACCAACGTGTGTTTGCCCACTACGCCGATTGGGACTGGGCGAAGGTCGTCTCGCATGCGAAAAGGTACCAACAGATCGTCGAGGAGTTCGCCCCGCACGCAATCGAAGAGATGCGTGGTATTGCCGAAGGAAGTGGAGTTGAGTTTGGCGACATCCTCGCGCTCAATGTGAGGAGCGAGGTCATGTTCGCTTCAGGTGCCCAAGACAACAAGAATCTCTCCGGCGCACTCGCCAACGAATGTTCATCGTTCGCCGTGTTGCCTGAAGCCACCGCGAACTCGCACACAATTATCGGTCAGAATTGGGATTGGTTGCTTCACGCCCACGAAACCGTTGTTCTTGTTCATGCGCGCCGTGACGACGGCCCAGACTTCGTGACAATAGTCGAGGCGGGGCTCCTCGCTAAGACTGGCGTCAACTCTGCTGGCGTCGCGAGTTGTACCAATACTTTGGTGAGCTTTCTCGATGACGGGGCTGTGGGCGTCCCGTACCACGTCTTGTTGCGTCGACTACTTGATGCGGAATCGATTACTGACGGTGTTTCCACCGTGGTCAACGCACAAAAGGCATTATCGGGCAATTTTCTACTTGGCGACGTTGACGGTTTGGCAATTGACATGGAAGTCAATCCAGGCGGAGCAACCGCGGTACGAACGTTTATGCCAAGCGGTGGCGTACTTGCCCATACGAACCACTTTCTCTCTCCTGACTTCGCGCGATCGGACAGTCGAGTAGGTATGAGTCCCAGCACGCTCTTTCGCCTTAACTGTCTCGAGTCGTCACTACGCCTGGGAGCGCCAAATCTCACGATCAAGAATCTGAAAGATGCCTTATCGGACCATCGCAACTTTCCGGTTGGCGTATGCGCACACGGTGACGAGCGCGCATCAGAATATGAGCGCTACGCGACGATTGCGTCGGTCATATACGACCTTGATGCTCACGAGTTGTATCTCGCGGCGGGTGCACCTTGCAATGGGTACTTTCGCCGCTATCAGTTCGACTCAGTGGTCGGTCTGGTCGAAATTGACCCACCCGATGACGTCAAAGCTCTCCATGTCGAAGTCCAGGACGTGCCGTGATGCATTCGCGCGACCGGGACTTCCTGACGTTTCAAAGACTCTGTAACACACAAATGCAGTCACCACCAAAGGGGGAATTATGAGAAGTAAATATCGTTTGAGAGGCGTTAGCCTCGTCGTTGCAGGATTAGTCGCAGGGGCTTCCGTCACGACCGTGCTCTCGGCATCGACGATGGCGGGCGCGAGCGGAAAGTCGTCGCATGCGTTGTCTAACGTCTCAATTGCGCTCGACTTTATTCCGAACGCGGACAATGAGGGTGTTTTCGTGGCCGAGAAGCTGGGCTATTTCAAAGATGCGGGCATTGACGCAACCGTCGTGCCCTACGGTCAGACGCCTCCGGACACACTGGCGAGCGTCGGCAAAGTTCAATTTGCGATCGGCGACACCGAGTCGGACGTGCTATTTGACTTCGCGTCGGGATTGAAGATCACTTCGGTAATGGCAGTGCTTCAAACGAATCCGTCCTTCTACGGCGCACTTGCAAGCAATAAGACCATTTTGTCACCCAAGGACTTCTGTGGTCAGACGTATGGCGGATTCGGTTACCCGGGTGACCCTGCAATCATCGCAGCGATCATCAAAGGTGCGGGCGGACCTTCGAAGTGCACGGTGAACAACATCGTTCTCGGGAGCAGCGCCTATCAGGCGGTCGAATCAAAGAAGGTCGGCTTCTCCGCATTCTTCTTTTCCGACGTCATCCAAGCCGAGTTGCAACAGCACGCGAAACTTCGTCTCTTCAACATGACGAACTACGGCGTGCCGAATCAATACGCTGCCCTTATCCTCGGCAACGACGCGTGGCTCAAGGCAAATCCTGCGCTGGCAACGAAATTCGTCGGCGCCCTTGTGAAGGCCTATCAATATATCGAGAAGAATCCTGCCGCTGGTGCGCGCATTGAGTACGAGTTGAATCCGACGGCGGTCAACCTCCAGGTGGCGATAAAAGCGAGCGAAGTGATGGCAAAGTCCTATTTGCTGAGTCAACAAGGCACGATCGGCGTGCAAACGGCGAGCGTGTGGGAGAAATTCGGCAACTTCCTCTACAAGCAAGGTGCGTTCGTCGACGCCAACGGCAACAAGTTGACCCATGAACCTAACTGGTCGAAGTTCATGACAAACAAGTTCATTTAATTGGTGCGCAGAGGACGAGTCACGTGAGCTTATCNNCGTCGGGCGGGGTGCGGTCACCAAACCGAAGGTCAAGATTGGCGCGAACTATCGGGATCAGGGTGGCCGGTGCCTGGCCCGCGCTAATCGCGATGGCCGTCCTCGTCGGGCTCTGGCAACTGATTGTCGTAATGTTGAAAGTCGACCCGACTGTCTTGCCATCTCCGGCGAGAGTAGCGAGCCAGGGTTGGATAAATCGCGGCGCACTCTGGCAGAACGCACTACCCACGATCAAAGAGACACTTATTGGTATCCTGGCGGCACTCGTAGTCTCGTCAGTCCTGTCGGCGGCCATAGATCTGTGGAAACCCACTCGAAGAGTTGTCTACCCGCTT
Source organism: Acidimicrobiaceae bacterium (assembly GCA_003132205.1). Classification (GTDB taxonomy): domain Bacteria; phylum Actinomycetota; class Acidimicrobiia; order Acidimicrobiales; family RAAP-2; genus RAAP-2. The sequence continues at coordinate 4,216 of PKWY01000048.1, read as the reverse complement.
CTCGTCGCGTCCCAGTCAATTCCCGTCCTCGTCATTGCGCCGCTCTTTGTCATCTGGTTCGGATTCGGACTTCTTCCCAAGATTCTCGTGGTTATCCTGGTGACATTCTTTCCGACAACCGTGGCGTTGCTCGAAGGTTTCAATTCCACTGAACCGGAGGCGTCGAACTTAATCCGCTCAATGGGAGCTGGGCGCTTCAAGGAGTTTTGGATGTTGCGCGTGCCAACGGCGCTTCCGTTCTTTTTTGCCGGGCTCCGGGTAGCCGTCAGTTTCGCAGTACTCGCGGCCATTTTTGGCGAGTGGGTCGGTGCCTCCATGGGTCTTGGCGTCTACATGGAGTTGGAAAAGAACGCGCTTAGGACGGACCTTGTGTTTGCGGCCGTTGTTGTGACGGCCGCGCTCAGCATGACCCTCTACGGCCTCACGTTCTTGGTGCAGAACGTGACCATGCCCTGGTACCGAAACTCGCGCCAAGTGAAGAGAATCAAGTGAATACGGGTTCGAAGATTCCGACGCAGATTCGTGGTCCGGGAGCGTCCATTGAAGTTGTAGATGTCTCCAAGACATTCCAGCGCCGTGGCGAGAAGTTGAGGGTCCTAGATCGCATCTCACTCGAAGCCGCGGCGGGCGAGTTCGTTTCAATTATCGGTCCTAGTGGCTGTGGCAAGTCGACGTTGTTCAACATCTTGGCTGGACTCGAAAGTGCTGATGGCGGACAGGTGAAGGTGAACGACGCAGTGGCGACGGGCGCGAGTGAGCACTTTGCGTACAAACCGCAAAAGGACTTGTTGTTTCCTTGGCGTCGGGTCCTGGACAACGCCACTCTCGGTCTTGAAGTTCAAGGCATGAAGAAGAAGAAAGCGCGACAACTCGTTGAACCCCTCATTGAGAAGTTCGGATTGACAGGATTTGAGCATTGTTATCCTTACGAGCTTTCCGGTGGGATGCGTCAGCGAGTTGCCCTGCTACGAACCGTCGTACAGGGTCGTCAAATTGTCCTCTTGGACGAGCCATTCGGCGCTCTTGATTATTTGACGCGTACCGAATTGCAACTGTGGCTTTCGTCAATGTGGGAACAGTTCCGTTGGACCGTTGTACTTGTCACTCACGATGTACCCGAGGCGCTGCTTCTGTCGGACCGGGTATACGTGCTCGGAAATCGTCCGGCCAACGTAAGTTGCGTTCTTGATGTCGACCTACCCAGGCCCCGGGGACTTGAGTGCATTGGCACGCCTCGATTCGCCGAGCTCGAAGAGATACTCCTGAACAACCTTCGGAATCCCGACAAGCCGCAAGCCTCAGCATCGATTCGATCGTCCCAATCGAATATCGAGGGCGGCGTGGATGGCTGAATCCGCCACGGTGGCGTCAACCGTCGAGGTGGAGGGAATAGTCCACACCGTCACGGGTGACATTGCGACATCGGAACTCGGCGTGGTGTTGCCGCATGAACACGTGCTAATTGACCTCGGTAGATTCTTCGAGGAGCCGACCGATCCACTGGAGCAGGAATATGCGAATGCCGACGTCTCTCTAGAAAACCTCGGGTGGGTTCGCTTCCATCATCGACAGTCCCGCGACAACCTCGTCCTCTCTGATGTTCAGAGCCAGATTGAGGAGTTGCGCCGTTTCAAGAGCGCTGGAGGCGGGACCGTCGTGGAGTTGACGCCGGTGTGCGCGGGCCAAGACCTGAGCGGACTCGTCGCGCTCGCCGAGGCGACGGATCTGCACGTGGTCGCGAGCACGGGTGTCTACCTGGACGAGTTTCAATCTGAGTTGACTCGCAGCATGTCATCGCAACAAATCGGCGAACGAATGGCGCGCGACATAGTAGAAGGAATCGACGGCGGAGAAATACGCGCCGGGATCATCGGTGAGATGGGCTGTTCGTGGCCGCTCACCGTGAACGAAGAAAAGGCGCTTCGTGGCGCGGTGTTTGCTCAATTGGCTACTGGTGCCTCAATTTCGATTCATCCCGGAAGACATCCTGACGCACCCGGACTTCTTCTTGACTTGCTGTCGTCGGCCGGGGCGCAACTGGACCGAGTAGTGATTGGCCATCTCGATCGGACAATTCCGGAGCACGATGAACTCGTGGCTGTCGGACGTTCGGGCTGCTTTCTTGAGTTCGACCTCTTCGGTCAGGAGTCGAGTCACGTTCGATATGGCCCGGTGGACCTTCCCAACGACAAGACTCGTATCGAGCGAATTGCCGCACTCATCGACGAGGGCTTTGAGGACCAGATCCTCATCTCCCACGACATTGCGGTGAAAAAGTGGCTGTTCCGCTACGGGGGCCACGGATACGACCACATTCTCGAACGAGTTGTTCCACGAATGAAAGAACACGGGATTAGTGACCAAGCTCTACATAAGATGCTCGTGTCTAATCCCGCCCGACTGCTCGCTTTACCGACTTCATTCGGGCGCTAGACATCGGTGGAGTCGACCCGACTTCCGCGCCTCATCGCGGTGGGGCGAGCCCTACTGGGTGACGGCACATGCATTGATGACGCTGGGGTAGTGGTTGCTCACGGCAGAATTGAGCGGGTTGCCCACATTGACGTGCTCGCCAACGAGCGTTATGAAGAAATCGACACATTCCCCGACGGGTGCCTGGTCCCTGGCTTTATCGATGCTCACGTGCACCTTTGTTTCGACTTCGAAAATGGTCTCAGTGCAGATCCGGAACACTTGGTGGAATCGGAGCTAGTGAACGGTGTCAGTCGACGATGTCGAGGACTGGTCAGCGCGGGTGTCACGACCGTGTGTGACCTCGGCAGCGTTGGCGAAGTTGTCCAGCGAGTTCGCAATGCAATTGGTCGAGGCGAATTGGTGGGTCCGAGAATCCACTGCGCCGGACGACCGATTACGACCCCGGATGGCCATCTGCGATCTTTCGGTCTTCTTGCCTCGAACGAAGAGAGTATGGCCGCATCGATTGAGTCCCTCGTGGCCGACGGTGTCGACGTGGTGAAAGTCGTCGCAACAGGAGGGGCGAGCACTCCGGGAACCGCGCTGGGGCGTGCGCAATTCACGACGAACGAACTTCGTTGCGCCGTACACTTCGCTGCGAACGCGGGGCTTCTGGTTGCCGCCCACGCTCATGGCACCGAAGGAATAGGGCGAGCCGTAGAAGCGGGCGTGCACACGGTTCAACACTGCACGTGGTTGGACGATGAGGGTAACGCGGGTCCACTAGATCTTGGTGTTCTCGGTGAGATGGCCCGTCGTCAACAGATAGCGGTGATAGCGGGCCCCCTACCAGAAGAACTTGCTGAATGGCTCAGCGCTCACGTACGGACATCGCACGATGAAGCGATTGATTTTGGGCTCCGTGGACAGCGTCAACTGACAACATGGGCGAATGCGTACACGGCACGCAAGCACGGCGTCATGCACGCACTAGGGACGGATGCACTCTTTGGCCAGTTTGCGGATTTTCATGACTTAGCCTGGCGTGCACAGGGACTTGTTGAATTGGGAGGCTGGCCCGAGAATCTCGTTCTTGATGCGCTCTGGCGTGGTGGTGCCCTCGCTCTGGGGCTGTCGGAAGAAATAGGGATTGTCGCACAGGGAGCCCAAGCGGACCTAGTTGTGTTAGGTGGGGACCCGCGTTTCGATATCCGAGCACTGCACGACGTTCGGGCCGTCTATCGCGAAGGATCCCCAATCTCACGCTTCGATTGACATGATCCTGAACCCCTTGCATGCCATGCGGTCGTTTTCAATTCGCTGACGTTTGGTAGTGACCGTAGACGGTTGCAATATTGGGGTTTTAATTCGCCGGTGTTCAGGCGTGACCGCACGTAATCGCCGGCGTTGCTAAAGGATTCAATCGTCCAAAAGGCTCCGTTGTGTTTTCAACATCTCCACCGACGAACTTCGGAACCCGGCGTCAGCAGGGGTGCCGTGGGACTTGCACGCGTGCAATATGTCACGACGATAAGCCGTGGGGCAGTAAGTCTGTAAGCAGTTTCTTGTAAAGATGGTGGGTCAAGCGTTTTGGGTTTCAACTGCGAAGATGGCGAACGGTCAAGGCAGTCACTGCCAATACGGTCCCTAGAACTCCTATGGCGACGAAACCCACGCCAGGTGACGCGCGGTCGATGACCGCACCGGTGAGAGGAGCACCAGCCGCGTTGCCGAGCATCAGAGCAGAGGTGTGCACGCCCAGGGCCCGCCCTCGTCGAGCGGGCGGGACGGAACCGGCGAT
>PKWY01000047.1 GCA_003132205.1 Acidimicrobiaceae bacterium | reverse complement strand
TCACCGAGTTCATCGGCATCTCACTGTCGATGGAGTACTTCGGCGTCAGTCCCTATTACTCGGTCCCCACGGCCGTCGTGCTGCTCTTCGTCGTCACCGCCACGGGTTCGTTCCAGCGCTGGGAGCGGTTCATGATGTTGTTCGTCGCGACGAACTTCTTGGTGGTCCCGTTGATCCTCGCCTCCAAGACCCACTACGTCTCGGCCTTCCATCACGCCGTCGTGCCCGGCATTCGTGGCGGGGCGAACTCGGCGTCGGTGCTCCTCATCATCTCGATCATCGGCACGACCGTCGCGCCCTGGCAGCTCTACTTCCAGCAGTCGAACATCGTCGACAAGCGCATCACGCCGCGTTGGTTGAACTACGAGCGCATCGACACCATTCTCGGTTCCTTCATCGTCGTGATCGGCGCGTCGGCGTTGATGGCCGCGAGTGCCGCGGGACTGGCCCATCACGGGGGCACCACCTCGTTCACCAATGCCCTCGGCGTCGNNATGTCGATCGCGGCCGCGATCTCCTCGTCGGGGGTGCCCATGCGGATCTCCTCGGCGTCGCTCGGGGCCTCGGACACTTCGTCGGCCACGGCTCGGGCACGCTGTTCGCCATCCTGCTGCTGAACGCGTCGGTGATCGGCGCGGCGGCCGTGACGCTCGCCAGTTCCTACGCACTGGGTGACCTCGCAGGGTCACGCCAGTCGCTCAACGCACGACTGCGTGAAGCCAAGGGTTTCTACGGCGCGTTTGCGGGACTACTCGTCGTCGCCGGCGTGGTGACCTTGATCCCCGGGGCGCCGCTCGGGCTCATCACGCTCGCCGTGCAGGCCATGTGCGGTCTGATGCTGCCGAGCACGACGATCTTCGTGCTGCTGCTCTGCAACGACCGCGAGGTTCTCGGTCCTTGGGTCAACGGACGATGGCTCAACATCGTCGCGACGATCATCGTGTCGCTGCTCGTGGTGCTCTCGGTGACGATGATGGTCTCGACGCTGTTCACCTCGATCAACGTGGTGAAGCTGCTCACGTACCTGGGCATCCTGGCCGGCGTCGGTCTCGTCGTTGGTCTGCCCATCGGCCTGAGCCGTGCCGCGGCGCCCGTCGAGTACAGCATCGACAAGCGGGACTGGCGAACCCCCCGACTGACGTTGCTGGCGCCACTTCCGACGTCGAACGCCCGACGTATCCTGTTGCGCTGCGTCGGAACCTACCTGCTCGTGGCTGGTGCGCTGCTGGCCGTTCGCATCATCCAGCTCGCGACCTCGTAGTCTCGTCAGAATGAAGTCCCCCGGATCCCTGGTCTGCGTCCACGCGCACCCCGACGACGAGTCGCTCTTCACCGCGGGGATATGCGCGCACTACGGCTCATTGGGCTACGACGTCGTGCTCGTCACCTGCACCAACGGCGGGCTCGGTATCGACCACAAGAGGCGTCCCGGTTCCCACCGCCGCCACGACGTCGAAGTGACCACGTCGACCCGCGCGGGCGAGCTCCAACGCGCGGCGAAGCTGATCGGATTCAATCGCGTGGTCACCCTCGGCTACAACGATTCGGGAATGACCGGGTGGCGCCAGAACGACGAACCCGGTGCGTTCATGAAGCTCGACGTCGAGAAGGCCGCGCGGACGCTCGCGGCCCTCTTCGACGAGGTCAGTGGATCGGTGATCGTCACCTACGACGAGAACGGCTTCTACGGTCACCCCGATCACATCATGGCGAACCGGTTGACCCGTCGGGCCATCGAGATGAGTTCCGCGGCGCAGCGCCTCTACTACCCGGTCGTGCCCCAGGGCGTGCTCCAGCGCTTCACGGACGACGCCAAGGAGCAGGGCATCTTTCTGCCGGCCTGGGTCGTCGACGCCGCGCCGGGCACCCCCGACGAGCTGGTCGCGACGATCATGGACGTGACGAAGTACTCGAGGCGCAAGCAGGAGGCGATTGCGGCGCACGAGTCCCAGATCGACAACGCCGATCTGGTCACGATGTCGCGCAAGCTCTTTACGATGTTGTTCGGCACCGAGTACTACCAGCGTGCCTGGAGTCGCCGCGCGCCGAGCGGTGACGAAGCCGATCTCTTTGGAGGACTGTAAATGCCGCAACTGACGTTCCTCGCCGTGCACGCCCACCCCGATGACGAGGCGAGCTCCACCGGCGGGCTCTTTCGCCTTCTCGCGAACCAGGGCATGCGCACGGTGCTCGTGACCTGCACGAACGGCGAGTGCGGCGACGCGCTCGATGGCGCCAAGCCCGACGCCGACCACCACGACGGCGACGAAGTGGCGAAACTACGCGCCGTCGAGCTCGACCGCGCGGTCGAGGTCCTGGGCATCAGCCGCCTCGTTCGCCTGGGCTACCGTGATTCGGGAATGATCGGCTGGCCGCAGAACGAGGACCCCGAATCCTTTTGGGCGACGCCGGTCAAAGACGCCGCCGCGAAGCTCGCCAAGATCCTTCTCGAAGAGCGTCCCCAGGTGATCATGACGTACAACGAGGTCGGCTTCTACGGGCATCCCGACCACATCCAGGCCAACCGGATCACGTTGGCGGCGCTCGACATGATCGACTACGAGCCAACCCTGTACTACAACGCAATTCCTAATTCGGTCATGGCGCGCTATCGCGCGCGTTGGGAGCAGGAGGAACGCGAGCAGCGCGAGGCCGACGAGGCGAAGGGCATCACGCGAACCCTCGACGAGCCGAGCGCTCGCGAGGAGATCATCATGGGTACCCCCGATGAGGAGATCGCGGCGATCATTGACGTCGCCGACGTCTCTGACGCCAAGTACGACGCGCTCGCCGCCCACCAGTCTCAGATCGGCGATTCGTTTTGGATGAAGATGGACCGTGCCGAGTTCAAGCAGGCCATGGGCCACGAATGGTTTGTGCGGGTGACGAATCCCGAGAATCTCGAGGGCGCGGTCACCGACATCTTCGCCGGCTATCGCTAGGGACCGCCAAGGTCGGGACCGAACGGCGAGGGTTGTCCCCAGCGGACCCTCGGGGGATTGAAGATCATTCCATCCTCGAGCTGGCGCGGGACCAGAAAGAGCCAGAGTCGCTGCAGAGGCGGGATCCGAAGTGGATCCCGCCTCTGCAGGTCAGGTTTGGCTACGTATTCGTTATTCGTGGCTGTGGCCGTCGTGCTCCCCGTGTTCGTGGAGATCGTGCTCGATCGTCTCGATGGGGTGGTGCAGCAGTTCCTCGAGGTGCTCTTCGGCCTCGACCTCTTCGAGGTTGAGTTCGCGCTCGATGGCAGCCAGCTCTGCGGGCGAGCCCTGGACCTTCGGACCGGTGAACCACTTGCGCGCACTCGCGAGCCAGTAGATCGTGGCGAAGCCAATGACCGCCAACACCGCAAGGGGCGCGTAGTTGAAGTTCATCGCCGTTATCGGGTTCAACTGCGGCAGGAGCAGGAGGATGCAGATGAAGACCGTCCAGATCGTCGCGATCGTCCCGTTGAGGACGCCCCACTTGCCCAGGTTCCAAGGACCAGCCTGGAAGTTCTTTCCGGCCCGCACCCTCAGGAAGACCGGGATGACGTAGGCGATGTAGAGCCCGATCACCGCGATCGAGGTAACCGCCGCGTAGGCCGCGGTGTTGAACCAGTACGGGATGACCAGGATGAAGGCGCCGAGCGCCGCGAACCAGATGGCGTTCGTCGGTGTCCGGGTGCGCGGATTGATCTTGTGCCAGGTGGCGTGGCCCGGGATGGCACCGTCGCGCGAGAAGGCGTAGATCATTCGCGAGTTCGCGGTGACGCTCGACATGCCGCAGAAGAACTGCGCGACGATGGCGATGAGCAACAGGAAGAGGCCTCCGGTCTTGCCCAGGGCGTCAATGAAGATCTGCCCAGGTGCGACGAGAGCTCCAGCCTCGGTCGTGTACTTGCCCGGTTGGATTGCGAAGCTGACACCGACGATCAGGATCCATCCGGCGATGATCGAGACGACGATGGACATCACGATGCCCTTGGGCCCTGCGGTCTCGGCCTTGTGGGTCTCCTCGGTCATGTGCGCCGAGGCGTCGTAGCCGGTCAGCGTGTACTGCGCGGTGAGCAGGCCGATCAGGAAGACGTAGATCGGGATGCCGAATCCGGTGTTGTTCACGAAGTGCGTAAAGACGAACGAGGCGCTCGAGTGGTGCGACGGCACGACGGCGAGGACGACCACGATGATGGCGACGCCAACGAGGTGCCACCAGACGCTGATGTCGGCCAGCTTCGCGACCAGGTTGACGCCGAACGAGTTGAGCAGGCCGTGTACCACGAGCAGGACGAGGGTGATCAGTACCACCTCGTGCTGGACGGTGCGAAAAGCCACGTTTGGTGAGAGCGCGCCCGAGTACTGGAGGAAACCCTCGATGAACAAGGCGCAGCCGAAGTCGATGCCCGCGGTGACGGCGACTTGGCCGAGCAGGTTGAACCAGCCGGTGAACCAGGACCACAGCGCGCTGTTCTTGGCCGCCAGTTTGGCTGACCAGTAGTAGAGGCCACCGGCGGTCGGATAACTCGAACAGACCTCGGCCATGCCGAGTCCGACCAGGATCACGAAGACCCCGACGAGGAGCCAGCCCCAGATCATCGTCATCGGACCCCCGGTGTTCATACCGAAGGCGAAGAGGGTCAGGCAACCCGAGAGGATGGAGATGATAGTGAACGAAACGGCGAAGTTGGAGAAGCCGGACATGCCACGGCGAAGCTCCTGCGCGTAGCCAAGTTGATGGAGCTTGGCTTCGTCGCTCACTGTCTCGACTCCACCCTGCGGTGGTTGGATGCTCATATTCTTCTTCTCCTTTGCGACCGGGGTCGCTTCTTCTCAACTGCGCTGATCTTGGATACGACCTCGCGACTGCGCTACTGCGAGGTCATCCCCCCATCGACCGGGACGATGCTCCCGGTCATGAAACTCGCCTCGTCCGAGGCGAGAAAGAGGACGACGTGCGCAATTTCGCGCGGCTCACCGGGCCGGCCGATCGGCTGGAAGGAGTCGATCGTCTCGTAGACGTGGGCCAGGCCGCCGAGCATCTCGGCGTGGGCGTAGTTGATCGGGGTATCCACCCAACCCGGGCAGATCACGTTGCAGCGGATTCCCCGCTTGGCGTAGTCGAGCGCGACCCCCTTGGTCAGCATGACCGAGGCACCCTTCGACGCGGAGTAGACCGCGAGGTACGGCTCCGAGACGATGCCGTTGACGCTCGAGATGTTGATGATCGAGCCGCCGCCGCCCGCGAGCATGTGGGGGATGGCCGCCCGGCAACCGTAGATCTGGCCCTTGACGTTGACGGCCAGGGTCCGGTCGATCACCTCGTCGGTCACCTCGTGCAGCACGCCGGGGATGTTGACTCCCGCATTGTTCACGAGGACGTCGAGGCGCCCGAATCGTTCGACGGCGTCAGCGATCATGGCGTCGACCGCCCTCGGATCGCTGACGTCGACCTCTCGAGCGCTGGCCACACCGCCGATGGTCCCGGCCAGCCGGGCCGTCTCGGTGGCGCTCGCGAAGTCGATATCAGCGCAGAGAACCCGGCCGCCCTCTTCGGCAAGCCTGATGGCCGTGGCGCGTCCGATGCCCGAGCCGGCTCCGGTGACTACGCAGACCTTGTCGGCAATCCGACCGCCCATCTTCACCAGTCCCCTCAGAGTTTTGACCAGTATTCACGTTGCGCGGGACCATGTCAAACGTTTGGAGTGCTCGAAAGCGGCATCATTCTTATTAAGTTTCGATTTGAAACGCGGATGGATTCCGCGACGGCATCGCGCAGCACAGCTGCGAGCCGCCGCTCAGCAGCCACGGCGAACCACGTTGCGATCTCCTCCTTGAATACGGGGGATGGAGTCTCGGTGCCTGGATCGATCCAGTCGTCACTTACCGCGCAGTAGTACTTGACCCTGGACCACGGGTCATTGGCGAGAGGGGTAAGAAAGCTTTCAGCGGAGCGTCGTGGCAAGGCTGATTCTGAACTGTCCGGTTCGACGACACGCGGCCAGTTGCGTCGAAAGACCGCGGGCGCGGTTTTAGATAAGTTGAGTTCCGAGAGTTACTAATCGCGGCAGTCAAACCTTGAGGAGCATCGAGTGCAGTCACTAACCCCCGGTCGCCTGACGCGCGACGAACTCCTTGGACGGATCGAGAGCGGTGCAATTGATACGGTGATTCTCGCCATCACCGACATGCAGGGACGACTGCAAGGAAAGCGACTGGACGCGACGTATTTCGCCGATGAGATCGGCGACGCGCCGGTGGAGGGCTGCAGCTACTTGCTCGCGTCTGACGTCGACATGCGCACCGTCGACGGCTTCGCCCTCACGTCATGGGACCGGGGCTACGGTGACCTCGCCTTCAAGTCTGATTTCTCCACCATCCGAATGGTCCCGTGGCACGAGAAGACCGTGGTCATCTTCGCCGATGTCGAAACGGTGGTCGGCGAACCGGTGGCGCCTTCGCCCCGCCAGATCCTCCAGCAACAGGTCTCCCGGCTCGCCGAACGCGGCTGGTCGGGACTCACCGGCACGGAACTCGAGTTCATCGTCTTCAACGACACGTACGAACAGGCGTGGAACGCGGGCTACCGCAATCTGACGCCCGCGAACCAGTACAACGTGGACTACTCGCTGATGGGGACTTCACGCGTCGAGCCCCTGCTCGGTCGCATCCGACGCTCGATGCGCGGCGCCGGCATGGTTGTCGAGTCCGTCAAGGGCGAGTGCAACTTCGGCCAGCACGAAATCGCCTTCAAGTACCACACGCTCGTCGACAAGTGCGACGAGCACGGACTGTTCAAGCTCGGCGCGAAGGAGATCGCCGCACAAGAAGGATGCAGTCTCACGTTCATGGCGAAGTTCGACGAGCGCGAGGGCAACTCCTGCCACATCCACCTCTCGCTTCGCGACGAAGACAACAAGCCGGTCTTCGCCGGCGACGGTCCCCACGGATTCTCTGAGGTCTTCGAGCACTTCCTCGCTGGTCAGCTCGCGTACTCGCGCGAGCTCTCCTTGTTCCTCGCGCCGAACATCAACAGTTACAAGCGCTTCGTCGCTGGATCCTTCGCGCCGACGGCACTGCTCTGGGGGATCGACAACCGCACCTGTGCATTCAGGGTCGTCGGTCATGGTTCATCGATACGCGTGGAGTGCCGCATACCCGGTGGCGACGTCAACCAGTACCTCGCCGTCTCGGCTCTCGTCGCGGCGGGCTTGCGCGGCGTCGAGGAGTCCCTTCCTCTCGCGCCCGCCTTCGCCGGCAACGCCTACGTCGCCGACGCCCCACGCGTTCCGACGAATCTCCGGGAAGCGGTGGCCCTGTTTGACGCTAGTCAGGTCGCGCGCGACGCATTCGGCGACGAGGTCGTCGATCACTACGTGCACGCGGGCCACGTTGAAGTCGACACGTACGCCGCTGCGGTGACTGACTGGGAACGCTACCGAGGGTTTGAAAGACTATGAGCAGGACTTTTTCGATCATCAACCCGTCGACCGAGAAGTCGATCGGGACGGTGGAGATGCTCAGCCTCGAGCAGACCGACCAGGCGATTGAGCGTTCCGCGAAGGCCGCGGGTGCGTGGCGGGCGGTGACCCCCGCCGACCGGGCCCGACTGCTGCGGCGTTTCGCCGCGGTCGTGGACTCGCACCTCGAGGAGTTGGCCCAGCTCGAGGTGGCGAACTCCGGGCACACGATTGGCAACGCACGCTGGGAAGCGGGCAACGTCCGTGACGTCCTCAACTACTACTCCGGTGCACCCGAGCGACACTCGGGGCGCCAGATTCCAGTCGCCGGCGGCGTCGACATCACGTTCTACGAGCCGTTGGGCGTGGTCGGGATCATCGCTCCCTGGAACTTCCCCATGCCCATCGCGGGGTGGGGCTTGGGTCCGGCCCTCGCCGCGGGCAATACCGTCGTCCTGAAGCCCGCGACTCTCACGCCCCTCACCGCCATTCGACTCGCGGAACTGGCGCTCGAGGCCGGCATCCCCGAGAACGTCTTCCAGGTGATCACCGGGGATGGATCGTCGGTCGGTTACCGGTTCGTGACGCACGAATCGGTTCGCAAGGTCTGCTTCACCGGCTCCAACGCCGCGGGGCGAAAGATCATGGCGGGCTGCGCGGATCAGGTGAAGCGCGTTACCCTGGAACTCGGCGGCAAGAGCGCGAACATCGTCTTCGCCGACGCTGATCTCGAAAGGGCCGCCGCGAGCGCCCCCTACGCGGTGTTCGACAACGCCGGCCAGGACTGCTGCGCCCGGTCGAGGATCCTGGTGGAGGACACCGCCTACGACCGCTTCATGGAGCTCTTCGAAATGGCGGTCAGGGGCGTGAAGGTCCTGAACCCCGCCGACGAGGCGAGCGAGATGGGCCCGCTCATCACCGCGGCCCAGCGCGAGAGCGTCGCGTCGTACGTGGAAGAGTCCAACGTCGCGTTCCGCGGAAGCGCGCCGGAGGGCCCCGGCTACTGGTTCGCGCCCACCGTGCTCGAGACGCCCGACCTTTCGAGCCGGGCGTTCAACGAGGAGATCTTCGGGCCGGTCGTGTCCGTCGTGAGGTTCAGCGGCGAGGCCGAGGCGGTTCGCATCGCGAACGACAGCCCCTACGGGCTTTCGGGATCCATCTGGACCCGCGACACGGGGCGGGCCCTTCGGGTGGCTCGTGGCGTCGAGACCGGGGCGCTCTCGGTGAACTCGAACTCGTCGGTGCGCTATTCGACGCCGTTTGGCGGGTTCAAGCAGTCCGGTATCGGACGTGAGCTCGGACCCGACGCCCTTTTGGGTTTCAGTGAAGAGAAGAATGTTTTCATAGCAACGGAGGAATGATGGGTCGTCTCGACAATAAGGTCGCAGTAATCACCGGGGCCGCGAGCGGTATTGGCCGCGCCACCGCGCGACGCTTCGCCGCGGAGGGCGCGAGGGTCGTCGTGGCCGACTTCGCGGAGAAGGAAGGAATCGAGGCGGCTACCGAGATCGGCGGCACGTTCGTGAACGTTGACGTCGCCAACGAGGCCAGTGTCGAAGCCCTCTACAAGACCACCGAGGACATCTACGGCGGGATCGATATCCTCTTCAACAACGCGGGCATCTCGCCGGCGGACGACGACTCGATCCTCACGACGGGCCTCGACGCGTGGCGTCGCGTGCAGGAGGTGAACCTGACCTCGGTGTACCTCTGCTGTCGTTACGGGATTCCCCACCTGCAGAAGCGCGGCGGCGGATCGATCATCAACACGGCTTCCTTCGTCGCGGTGATGGGTTCGGCGACCTCGCAGGTCTCCTACACCGCCTCGAAGGGCGGTGTGCTCTCCATGAGCCGCGAGCTCGGCGTGCAGTTCGCCCGCGAGGGAATCCGGGTCAACGCGCTGTGCCCGGGACCGGTGAACACGCCCCTCTTGCAGGAGCTCTTCGCCAAGGATCCCGAGCGGGCCGCTCGACGCCTCGTCCACGTGCCGATGGGCCGCTTCGCCGAGCCCGAGGAGATCGCGAGCGCGGTGCTGTTCCTCGCGAGCGACGACTCATCGTTCATGACCGCCTCGACGTTCCTCGTCGACGGCGGCCTCGCCGGCGCGTACGTCACGCCCCTCTGAGGACGCCGGCGCGAAAGTGAGACGCTTCTAGAGGTCCGCCACCACGTCGTTCGCCGAGGGGTAGTCGATCGGATTGACCTCGGGGATGAAGTACTCACTGAGGTACTTCTCGCCTTCGTCGCAGCAGATCGTCACCACCGTTTGCAGCTCGGGGATCCGATCGAGTAGCCGACGGGCGGCGACCATGTTCGCGCCCGAACTCGGGCCGACGAGAAGGCCGTGCTCGCGCGCGAGCCGGCGCATCTCGGCGACCGCGTCGTCGCTGTGCACCGAGACGACGTGGCTGACGATCTCGCGGTGGCGCTGGTAGATCGCCGGCACGAAGCCGTCAGCGATCCCCTCGATCTTGTGGAGCCCGGTGTCGCCGCACATGATGGTGCACGACTCGCTCGGCTCGAGGCCGACGATGAGCACATTGGGGTTCACCTCGCGCATCGCCTGGCCGACGCCGATGAGCGTCCCGCCGGTGCCGACGCCCATGATGAATGCGTCGGGCGGCCTGCCCTCGGGCAGTTGCGCGAGAATCTCGGGACCGAGCCACGTCCGGTTCTCCTCGACGTTCCACTCGGATTCGAACTGGTGCGGCGCGAAGTAGCCGCTGCGGTCGCCGAGCTCGCTCGCGAGGGCGAGCGCCTCGTTCACGTGGAAGTTCCCGACGTTGATGAGTTGCGCCCCGAAGGCGGTGGAGATGGCCGCCCGCTCCGGACTCATGCCCTCGGGCATCACGACGATCATCTTGTAGCCCTTCACCGCCGCCACCATGCTCATCGCGTTTCCCGTGTTGCCGCTCGACGCCTCGACGATCGTGTCGCCCGGTCGCAGAAGGTCCTCGCGCTCGGCGCGCTCGATGATGTAGCGGGCCATGCGGGCCTTGATCGAGCCGGAGGGGTTCAGGTACTCGAGCTTGAGCATGATGCCGTCCACCTCGATGAGCGGCGTCGACCCGATGGCATCCAGGATGGTTGATCCGTGACGGTATGACGACACCTTGAGACTCCTCTCGGCAGTGAACCGTTGGGTCTCACTACGCGCTTCGCCTTCTTCACTCATCATGGCAAATTTTCGGGCGGTTGGTGCGACGTTTCGTCCGTCGTCGCGCGACGGGCGCGTTACCCTCGAGACGACGGGTTCAGACGGCCACACGCCAGCAGCCCCCGGGCAAATGCCCCGGGGGCTGCTGGCGTGTGAATGCTTGAGGTCTAGTAGCGGTACGTGTCGGGCTTGAACGGACCCTCGACGGAGACGCCGATGTAGTCAGCCTGCTGCTTCGAGAGCTTGGTGAGCTTCACGCCGAGCGCGTCGAGGTGGAGACGGGCGACCTTCTCGTCGAGGTACTTGGGCAGCACGTACACCTTCTTCTCGTACTGCTCGTTGTTCACGAAGAGCTCCATCTGGGCCATGGTCTGGTTAGTGAAGGAGTTGCTCATCACGAAGCTCGGGTGCCCGGTGGCGTTGCCGAGGTTCAAGAGACGGCCCTCGGACAAGAGGATGATCGAGCGCCCGCTCGGCATGATCCACTTGTCGACCTGGGGCTTGATGTTCTCGCGCTTGACGCCGGGGAGCGCTGCGAGCCCGGCGATGTCGATCTCGTTGTCGAAGTGGCCAATGTTGCCGAGGATCGCCTGGTGCTTCATCGACTGCATGTGCTCGACGCTCACGATGTCCTTGTTCCCCGTGGCGGTGATGATGATGTCGGCGTAGGGGAGAGCCTCTTCGAGGGTGGTCACCTGGAATCCGTCCATCGCCGCCTGCAGGGCGCAGATCGGGTCGATCTCGGTGATGATCACGCGCGCGCCCTGGCCGCGAAGCGACTCCGCCGAGCCCTTGCCGACGTCGCCGTAGCCGCAGACCACGGCGACCTTTCCGCCAATCAGCGTGTCGGTGGCGCGGTTGATCCCGTCGATCAGCGAGTGGCGGCATCCGTACTTGTTGTCGAACTTCGACTTGGTGACGGCGTCGTTCACGTTGATGGCGGGGAACAGCAGCACGCCGTCGCGCTCCATCTCGTAGAGGCGGTGGACGCCGGTGGTGGTCTCCTCGGAGACGCCGATGATGCCCTTGGCCATTGGCTCGAAGATCTTCTCGCCGCTGGCGACGATCTTGTTGAGCAGCCCGAGGATCACTCGGTACTCTTCGGAGTCGGCGCTCTCGGGGGCGGGCACGAATCCCGCGCGCTCGAACTCGAGTCCCTTGTGCACGAGCAGCGTCGCGTCGCCCCCGTCGTCGAGGATCATGGTCGGACCGTCACAGCCCGGCCAGCGCAGCAGCTGCTCGGTGCACCACCAGTACTCTTCGAGCGACTCGCCCTTCCAGGCGAAGACGGGGACACCACGAGGACCGTCGGGCGTGCCGGTCGGGCCGACGACAATGGCCGCGGCGGCGTGGTCCTGGGTGGAGAAGATGTTGCAACTCACCCAACGAACGTCGGCCCCGAGCTCGACGAGCGTCTCGATCAGCACCGCGGTTTGGATGGTCATGTGCAGCGATCCGGCGATCCGGGCGCCCTCCAGGGGCTTCGCGGCGCCGAACTCCTCGCGCATGGCCATGAGGCCGGGCATCTCGTGCTCGGCGAGGGTGATTTCGGCTCGACCGTAGTCGGCCAGGGAAAGGTCAGCAACCTTGTAGTCAAAGGCGGCAGAGGTCATGATGCTCCTAAGCGGTAGTAAATGGTCTGAAGGCGCCGACCTCTGTCGCGTACGCCTGGCTAAATCGTAGTGGTTAGGCGTTTACGCGGAACTCCACGACGTCACCGTCGCGCATCACGTAGTCCTTGCCCTCGATGCGGGCCTTGCCGGCGGCTCGGACCGCGGCCATGGAGCCCGCCTCCGTGAGGTCGTCGAAGGCGACGACCTCGGCCTTGATGAAGTGCTTCTGAAAGTCGGTGTGGATCTCCCCGGCGGCCTCGGGGGCGGTGGCACCCTGGCGGATCGTCCAGGCCCGGGTCTCCTTCGGTCCGGCAGTGAGGAACGTCTGCAGCCCGAGGGTGTGGAAGCCGACCCTCGACAGCAGCGCGAGGCCGGACTCCTCCTGCCCGTAGGACTGAAGCAGTTCGAGCGCCTCTTCCTCGTCGAGCCCAGCCAGTTCGGCCTCGACCTTGGCGCAGAGGATCACGCACTCGGCCGGGGCGACCGACGCTTCAAGTTCCTTGCGGCGCGCCTCGTTGCCGAGCGTCTCCTCGTCAACGTTGAAGACGTAGATGAAGGGCTTGTCGGTGAGGAGGTGCAGGTCGGCGAGCGCCTCGTGATCGAGCTCCTTGCCGACCTTGGAGATCACGCGTCCCTCGTTGAGGGCTGCCTGGGCCTTCTTCACCTCGGCGAGCTTCAGCGCGGCGTCGCCGCCGCGCTTGGCTTCGCGCTCGAGGCGGGCGGCGGCCTTTTCGACGGTCTGCAGGTCGGCGAGGATCAGCTCGGTCTCGATGGTTTCGACGTCGCCCGCGGGGTCGATCTTGCCCTCAATGTGGATGACGTCGTCGTCCTCGAAGACCCGCACGACCTCGCAGATCGCGTTCGACTCTCGAATTGCGGCGAGGAACTGGTTGCCGAGTCCTTCGCCCTCCGAGGCGCCGCGCACGATGCCCGCGATGTCGACGAACGTCACCGAGGCGGGAAGGATGCGCTCCGAGCCGAAGATCTTCGCCAGTTTGGCGAGGCGGGGGTCGGGAACCGAAACCACGCCGACGTTGGGTTCTATGGTCGCGAAGGGGTAGTTCGCCGCCAGGACGTTGTTGTTCGTGAGGGCGTTGAAGAGCGTCGACTTGCCGACGTTGGGAAGTCCGACGATTCCAATTGAGAGAGCCATAGAGGATACGAGGCTACTCCAAGGGCCAATAACTGCTTGGCTAGGCGATTTCCTTCAGCACCCCGTCTTCGATCTCGAGACGTCGATCAGCCTGCTGGGAGATCTTCTCGTCGTGGGTGACGACGAGCACGGTGGCCTTTTGCTGGGAGGCAGCCTCGCGCAGCAGCGAGATGATCTTCTGTCCCGTTGACTTGTCCAGGCTTCCCGTGGGCTCGTCGGCGAGGATGAGCTGGGGCTGCGCCGCGAACGCGCGGGCGATGGCGACGCGCTGCTGCTCGCCGCCCGACAGCTTGGCCGGACGCCGGTCGGCCTTGCCGGCGTCGAGGCCGACCATCTCGAGCATGGCCTCGGCGCGCGCCTCGCGGTCCTCCTTGGGCCAGTGGGCGAACTCCAGGGCCAGCTTCACGTTCTCCTTGGCGCTCAGGTTCGGGATGAGGTTGAACTGCTGGAAGACGAAGCCGACCTGGGTGGAGCGGTACTTGGTCCTTCCCGCGGCGTCGAGGTTCGCGAGCTGGTTGCCGTCGATCTCGATGCTGCCGCGATCGGGGGCGTCCAACAAGCCGAGCAGCGAGAGCAGGGTCGACTTGCCGCTTCCGCTGGCCCCGATGATGGCGACGACTTCTCCGTCGTTGGCGTTGAACGTCACGTTCTGCACGGCGTGAACGTCGCCGGCGCCGGTGTGAAACGTCTTGTCCAGGTTCTCTACCTTCAGCATTACTCACTCCTCAAAACTTCGGCGGGACGGATACGAACGATGGTCGCCGCGGCGACCGTGCTGCCGAGCGCGGCGATCACGATCGCGGCGATGAAGGCGAAGCCGAGGGTGGACCATCCGGCCGACGTGTGCAGCTGGGTCACGGTGTTGTGCAAGCCGCCGAATCGGAAGGCACCCGCGCCCGGGGTCGCGCCCGTGGGGGGCGTGAACCCGCTGGAGCCCCCGGTGAACCCGCCGGAACCTCCGAGGTGTCGCACGAAGCCGCTCGTCGAGGCCGATGACGCGGAGCCGCCCGAGGCGCTCACGAGCGCCGAGGTGATCGGACTGCTTACCGCGATCCCGGCGATGAAGCCGACGATCGCGCCCATGATGGTGAACGTCGTCGACTCGGAGATGAACTGGGTGATGATCGAGCGGTTCGGCGCGCCGAGGGCCTTCAGGACGCCGACCTCGCGACGGCGCTCGCGCACGATCATGAGCATTGAGAGCAGCAGGATGATCGCGGCGCCGATGACCGAGCCGACCAACGTGTAGGTCGAGATGGTCTTGACTGAGTTGAGCGGCGCGAGTTGCGCCTCGACGGTCGCTTGCGTGGAGGTGACGTCGGCGACGGAGCCGAGCTTCTTGGTGATCGCCTTGTCCACACCCGCGACGTTGTTGATGTTGTTCACGACCACCGTCGCGGACGTGACCTGGTTCGTCGCCGAGGCGAGCTTCTGCACCGTGGCGAGGGGCATCAGGACGTTGGAGTCGGTGAACGTGGAGCCGGCGTTGAAGATGCCGACCACGGTGATCTTGGTGCCCCAGGCGCTGAACGTGGAGCCGACCTTCAACGTGTTCTTGGTGGCGAGGGTGCCGCCGACAATGGCGACGTCAGCTTTCGAGGTGGGGCTGAAGGCGCTGCCCGAGGTCAGCTTCTCGGTTCCCCCGCCGTTGGCTCCACCCTCGACGGCGTTGCCGGGGCTGTTGGTCCCAATCACGCGGATGGGAATGGAGAATGCCGTGGTGGTGGCGGACGAACCGCTGCCAAGGCTGCCGGTGGAGCTCGAACTGCCCCCGAAACCACCGAACTGCTGGCCCAGCTGGCCAACGGGCGTCGGGGACGTCAGCGAGGTTTGGGTGCTCTTCAGTTGCTCGCTCAGCGACTCCTGCACCGCGGTCACGTTGGAGAGGTTCAGCAGGCCGTTGATCTGGGTTGTCGTGAGCGGCGTGCCGCCGCCTTGAAAGCCGAAGAATCCCTTCGGCGAGACGGTGATGGTGTTGCCGGTGGAGGCGCGCACCGTATCGATCTTGGTGGTGACGGCGTCGCGCGCGATGAGCATCGAGATCGAGAGCGCGATCGCGACCGCGAGGATCACCACCACCCCGACCGAGCGCATGGCGTTTCGAAAGGCGTTGCGAATACCTCGTCGTACTGCGTTCACTGAAGTTCCTTCCGGTCGCGTCCGGTGCTGATCTTGATTCCCAAATCGCAAGTGCGCTGCAAGGTTGACTAAGAAGTGGGTAAAAATTGGTCCGCATGGCTTCGAGGCTTCGCGACGTAACCTCGTTGCATGGATCAACTACCCGTTCTCGAAGGCTTCATTCCGTTCGGCGAGTGGCGGACGTGGTACCGGGTCACCGGTGACCTCGGTTCGGGCATGACGCCGCTCGTCGTGGTGCACGGTGGCCCCGGCTGTACCCACGACTACTTGATTGACGTGGCGCAGATCGCCGAGTCTGGCCGGCCGGTCATCCACTACGACCAGCTGGGCGGGGGCCGCTCCACGCTGCTGCCCGACAGGGGAGCCGACTTCTGGACCGTCGAGTTGTTCCTGGCCGAACTCGACAACCTCTTGGAGGCCCTCAGCATTTGCGGCGGCTATCACCTGCTCGGCCAGTCGTGGGGCGGCATGCTCGGGGCGGAGCACGCGATCCGCCGACCCGGCGGGCTGAAGGGCTTGATACTGAGCAACTCGCCGGCGTCGATGGATCTCTGGGCGAGCGAAGCGAAGATCCTGCGTGCCGAGCTGCCTCGAGACGTCGAAGACGCGCTCGACCGGCACGAAGCGGCGGGGACGGTCAACGACCCGGAATACCTCGCGGCCTCGCAGGCGTACTACGACGAACACGTCTGCCGGGTACTGCCCAACCCACCCGGGTTGCTGAGGACCATGGAGTTCATGGCCCAGGACTCCACCGTGTACAACACGATGAATGGCCCCAATGAGTTCTTCTGCATCGGGTCGCTTCGTAGCTGGAGCGTCGTCGATCGGGTCTCCTTGATAACCGCTTCGACCCTGCTGCTGTCGGGACGCTTCGACGAGGCAACGCCGGCGACGGTGCAGCCGTTCTTCGACAATATTGAGGACGTGCGCTGGGAGATCTTCGAGAAGTCCAGCCATATGCCGTTCGTTGAGGAGCCGGAGTTGTTCCGAGAAGTCGTCGAAGCGTTCCTGACGCAGCACGATTGAAGTCGCCAAGCGGCTGGCTTCACCTCGTTGAGGCGAGTTCCCCCTTGTCGCCTCAGTTGTTTGAAAGCTTCAGACGTGATGTCGCGATGGCCGACGAGCGGCTACCTGCGAGGAAATCTCGTCTTCTTGCGAGCGGGACGAGGTACGACGTCGGCGGCGGCGATCACGTTGCTGAGGGTCGCGAGATCGCCGGCGTCCACCGCTATCTCTAGAGCGATGGACGGAGGAGCAGACGGCGAACGTCCCTGCTCAAGTTCGGCTCGCATCACCTCCGCTTTGGCCGAGATATCGTTGGCGAACGCGCTGATCTGTCGCAGCGGCTGACGGGCGAAATTGGCGAGCGCGCCATAGACGGTCTGCCACTGGGAATCGACGACCGCGCTGCGGGCATCGCGTCCCCATTGGAGCATGGTCGAGAAGACGGTGACAATGGATCTTGCGAGCTTCCGAGCGGCATCGGGGTTCCCGGACTGGCCCGGCGAGCCGAAGGCTTCCGACGTGGCGTCGGGACTCAGGATGCGGCCGATTCGTCCGACAATCGCCCGGCTGACCGCGAGGCGGTGGACGAGATCGTTGACCGGGTCGTTCACCGAGTCGCCACCGGCATCGACGTCGCCGTCGAGGAAGCTCTGGTAGTCGCCGTCGAGGGCGGCGAGTCCGCGGTTTAGCTCGCCCGCGAAGAGAGTGAACTCCCAACCGGGCTCGCCCATAATGGACTGGTTGGCGCCGGGATCACTAGACATCTTCGGTCCTGCTTCCTTGCGACGTCTTCTACTGGGCAACAATAACCGTCGACTTCGGCCAGATGGAAGATACCGTCGTGTGCTTCGCGTGACGTGTGCAGGAACTCGCGAAGGCTCAGGTTCGCGTCGTGGCCGTCCACCGGCTCAGCAGACCGGCGGCGCCGTCACTGAAGTCCCTTACGATCTCCCTCGCGGGGCGTGCACTCTTGAGCAGCCCGACGCCTTGTCCCGCATCGATTTCAGCGAGGGCGAAATCACCGTCCCTCTTGGCCTTCGAGAATGCTTGGCGCGCCTCATCGTCGCCGGCCAACTTTTCCTCTTCGCCCGTCCAGCACTCGATGAAGTCGTTGCGCAACACTCGTTCGCCGAACTGGCTCGGCCACGGGTAGCCCATGGCCACATCGACGGAGCGCGTGTAGATCGTGCTGGTCTCGTTGGCGAGAAGGATCCGAGGGCGGGCGGCTTCTGGCGTAAGCGACTCGGGACAGACGAGGAATGCTGTCCCGATCCATCCTCCCGAGGCTCCGGCTGCGAGCACGGCGGCGAGTCCTCGCGCTGAACCGATTCCTCCGGCGGCGAGAACGGGCGCGTCGACCTCGTCGAGGAGGGCCTGCAGCAGCGGCAGGGTGGCGACCTCGTTGAGGCCGTGACCGCCGCCCTCCGCCCCTCGCGCGACGATTACGTCGGCTCCTTCACCCGCGGCCCTTCGCGCCCCTTCGATGTCGTAGACCTGGGTGGCGAGCAGGATCCCCGCGTCGTGCACGCGCGCCACCCACGGGCCGACGTCCGCGAATCCGAGGGAGATCATCACGGGCCGGGATTCGATCGCCGCGTCGAGCAAAGATGGCTCTTGATTGACTGCCCAGCCGAGGAGGCCGATACCGAAGGAAAGTCCGGCCCCGCGGGGAATGGCCGACTCTCGCTCGATCAACTCAACCGAACCGGTCGATCCAGCCCCGATCATCCCGAGTCCGCCCGCATCGGAGACCGCCGCCGCCAAACGGCCGCCCGCCACACCACCCATCGGGGCGTTGAGGATCGGCGTCTTTAGCCCTAGCGAGGAGGACCATGGTGTTTCGAGCATTGTGGCCCCTAGTGGTCGTTGACGGCCCTTCCAATCGAAGAAGTCGTGAAGAATTTCTAGTTAAGGGTCTAGCGCAAGTCAAGGTCGCCGGTCCTGACAGATCATTGAGTTGGCGGGCGCGGGGCCGGGGGCGACGTGACGACCGTCACAGTTACGCTGAGACGATGGAACGAAGGATCAGCGGCTTCCACCGCGACGACGACGGCGACTGGGTCGCCGAGCTCGAATGCCTTCACGGTCAACACGTTCGCCATAGACCGCCTTTTCAGATGCGGGAGTGGGTGATGGACGACTTGGAGAGATCGGCCTGGTTGGGAACGGTGCTCGACTGCCCGCTCTGTGATCGCTGTGAGGCGCCCGAAAACATGGTCGTCGTGCGTTCAGGTCCGGTGTGGGATGAGAGCGACATGCCTTCTGGGTTACAACGGTCTCACCGCATTGCGAGTGGCATCTGGGGGCGTCTCAACGTTCAAGAGGGACAAGTGCGTTTTAGGGCGCAGACGTCGCCAGGAATCGATATTACGCTCCGTGCGCCGACGTCTCACTACATTCCACCTGAGCTCGCGCACGACATTGAGCCGATTGGTTCGGCGCGTTTCTCAATCGAGTGGCTTAAGCAGATTGACAAACCATGTTGAGAATCCATTATTCTGCGCGTGCACGCCGCGCACTTGAGTCAGGTTGGCACCCTCACGAGCGTCGCGACTGTCTCTGGATTTGACCTGTCAACTCGCAGAAACCGCGAGGCAGTTGCGTCATCCTGGCTCTCGATGCAAATTGCGTGAGCCGGACAACCCTTCGATCCTTGAAGTCGCCCAGCGAGTAGCGCGACACCAACCAGGGCTTGACGATGTCGCGGTGAGCGGCGCAGGCGAAACGTCCACGGGAAAACGGACGATTTCGAAGGCGTACCCTCCCCGAGTTCACCGCCTTTTGGTAGAAGTTGCTACGAAGCAACCCGTACGACTGCAGCACGCGAATGCGGTTCAGGAACCGGCTCGCCCATTTCACGAAGCATGTCAATGTGAGGCGCCAGCGCTTCTTCCATGAGTTGCGAGGTCTCCTTTACGGTGTCACCCGCCGCGACGCACCCTGGAACGACTGGCGCGTACGCCGCGAAGTTGGAGCCGGCGTCTTCAATGATAATGGTGTATTCGGTCATCGCTACCTCCGATCCAATCCAACTTGCCTCACGATGCTACTGACTACGGGCTTGGGCAACTCCTTGCTGGGGTGACCGGCCACCGTCACGCAGCCGCGCCGAGACGGGTGATGAAACTGACGATGGCTGTCCGTCTGTCGAACCTGGAACCAGCCTGCATCTTCGATTTCTCTGTTGATGTCTCGCACCTTCACGACCTCACAACGGTCGTGAAGATCAGATGGCCAATTACAGATTTAGCCTGTACACATTCGTCTACCGCGGCTTGGCAGCAGCAATCCGCTCATCTGCGTGAATCGAAAAGGCTGATTACCTCTCCACTCATATCCGCGCCGCGAGCGGCCTGCAGCAGCAGGGGCGCAAGTTCCATGTCGTTCTCTGGAATGTACTTGGCACCGTCAATCCCATTGCGGTCAAGGATCCAGCGGCCGACCAAAACGGCGGTGCGCTTGTTAGCCTCGGTGAACGCTTGGGATTGCGCCAACCGGCTCACGCTTAACGCTGAGGCCACGACCGGATCCGTTTCATCGACGAGTTGGTCGAGAATCCTCCCGACTCGATCAAGTTCATCAGGCTCCTCAAACCACTCGTCAGCCTCACGAATTGAGTGGTTGAAGGCAACGACAGTCTCGAGCGACGGGATTCTCAATTTACGTGCAAGTACTCGAGGAGTTCGCGATATTCAGCAAGACGCTCGGCGAGCCAGACGCGATCCTCTTCACTGAGGGCTTCGAGCGCCTCAGTCCTCTTTGACGAGGCGGAGTTGGTCTGGATCATAACGACATTGTACTAGTGCTCTGTGACAATCGCGAGACGTTCCTACAGGCTGAGTCTGTACACATTGGCCGCCAGATTCTTGACTGAAGTCTCACCGCTATGAATGGGCGTTACCATTTGCCGAATGCCCAGTCGGATGTCGGCGTGACGAGGCGTACCGGCACCAAGACGTTCCCATGATGGCGGAATTAGTCTCGTTTAGGAAGGGGTGTTAAGCCCCATGGGCTACTGATCGCCGAAGGGGGGCTCTGTGCAGAAGAGGTTCAGCATCGCCAGCGACGTCTCTCAAGCCATCAAGGCGGCCCACGAAGGCGACTTCACCGCGCTCCTCGAGGACGATACGGAGAGGTGGTGGGCCTTCGTAAGGGAACGGTTCGACCTCGGAGCCGATGAGCTGATGCTCCGCATTGACCTTGAAGACGCCTCTCTCGGCCCGTGGTGCATCTGGCTCCTGTTCAGTCTCCAGGAACACGGCAGTGCTCTGGCACTCGAGGGGGTCCTCATCCCCGACTACGAGAATGATCCCGATGCCGCGTTAGCAACGCCCGAGGGTCGAGAACAAGTGCCCTACTTCGTTCTCTCGTAAGCCCCGGTTGCTGAGTGTTGCTTTCCTGTTGTTAGTTCACCGGGGCCCCTTCGGTGCCGACTCTGCAACTTCGGTAGAGCGTCATCAAGCTGTCCGCGAAGGAACTGGGCTGAGATACTCCTTGACTCGTCCGAGGAATCCACCGATCCTGGGCTCCCCGACGCAGTCCCCTAGTAGGGACCTGTACACGTTGGTGTGACGGCACTGTCGATTGGCCGAAGTCACAACAACCCTGATATCGATCTCAGTCGGCCAAGGCCAACCATTGGTCCTCGGCGGCGCTCAGTGCCTTTTGCACGGTTTCGAGTTCTGCACCGAGGCGGGCCTGCTCCATGTGGTCGTTGGAGGCCAAGATCTTCTCAGTCAGGGTGTTACGCCGCCGTGCGAGGCGCGACATTTCTTTCTCGGCATCGCGAATCAGACGCCCCCGAGGAACCTGTGACGGTCCGGTCGGCGTGGTGGTCGAAGATCCATCTGCGTCGGCGACGGAGAAGGAGCTCATGGTGACGCCGGCGGCCCGGGCGATCCATGCGTCGATGCCACCGGGGATATCGGTGATCGTTCCGTCCTCATGAACCTCCAGCAGCCGGTCGGTAGTGCGGCTGAGGAATGTGCGGTCGTGGGAGACGACTACCAACGTTCCGGGCCACTGGCTGAGGAACTCCTCGATGAGGCGAATCGTCTCGAGGTCGAGATCGTTCGTTGGCTCGTCGAGGAATAGGACGTTGGGGCGCACCGACAGGGCCAAGAGCAACTGCAGGCGCCGCCGCTCGCCGCCGGACAGGTCTTTGGCCTTCGTCGTTGGCAGAGCACCGGAGAACCAGAACCGCTTCATGAGCGCCACGTCGGCGGGAGAGCCCGGCACGCCTTGGGGACCTGCGACGAGTTCTTGGACGGTCGCTTCCAGGTTGAAGTCGCCCCCGTTCTGCTCGAAGTACGACGTCACGATCGTCGGTCCGGACTTCACGGTTCCCGCGGTGGGCTCGGTTCGCTGGGCGAGGAGATTCACGAAGGTCGACTTTCCGGCGCCGTTGGGCCCGACGATGCCGATCCGGTCGCCCGGACCGAGCTCGAGGTTCACGTCGGTGAGAACCTGACGCCCGTTGGGGTAGGAGAAGGCGACGTTGTGCGTCTTTATCACCATGGTGCCGAGGCGGGGCATCTCGACGCTGAGTTCGAGGGTTCCGGCCCGGGCCGCAGCTTCCGGTCGGCTCGCGAGCAGTCGTTCGGCTGCGTCGATGCGGGCCTGGGGCTTCGTGGAACGGGCCTTCACTCCGCGGCGCAGCCAGGTCAGTTCCGTTCGAGCGAGGTTGCGGCGCACCTGTTCGGCCGAGGCGGCCTGGTCTTCGCGCTCGGCCTGCGCCTCGAGCAGTCGCGAATAGCCGCCGGCGTGGACGTACGTCTTGCCGCGGTCGATTTCGACCATGCGCGTGGTCACCTGATCCAGGAGGAACCGGTCGTGGCTGACGAGGATCACGGCGCCTCGGAAGTTGATGATCTGCTGCTCGAGCCACTGGATGGCGCCCAGATCCAGGTGGTTGGTCGGCTCGTCGAGGATCAACACGTCGTTGGGCTCGGCGAAGATACGGGCCAGCGCCACGCGCTTCAACTGTCCGCCGGACAAGTGCGCCGTATCGATGTCCGCGGCGTTCAGCATTCCCAGTCGGTCGAGCGCGGCGTCGACCTGCCACCCCGTCCCCAGGGCATCACGTACGGTGCCGCTCGGCAGCACGGGGATCTGCTCCAGGTAGCCCACCTGGACGCCCCGTCCGCGACGGATGTCGCCCGAGTCCGGCTCCAAGTCGCCGGCGATGATCTTCAGTAGAGCTGATTTCCCAGTGCCGTTGATGCCGACAACGCCGATTCGGTCGCCCGAGGAGATCGTCAGGACCAGGTTCTCCAGGATGGCTCGATCTGTGCCTTGAAGGGTGACTTTTTGTAGGTCAATGAGAATTGTCACGGGATAAACAGGCTAGCGACCAAGAGCCCCGGTTCCTCCCGGCTTCTCACGGTGGAAGAAGGGTCTGAACCGTCATGGCGCTGCGTTACGCGATTGGCGAACCCGGGATCATCCTGATTGGCGCTCGGGGCACGGCGCGGTTGGCGCACCCCGAGCGCTCATCGGGAGGGTCTCTTCAGGGATCTGCGCGGATGGCGAGACGTTCGGCGGCGGCATTGACCTCTCCTCCCACCAGAATGGCGAGACCGGTGAGGTACAGCCAGAAAATGAGTATCGCCACGCCGGCGAATGCGCCGTAGGTCGAGCCATAAGAACCGAAGCTGGATGTGTAGAAGGAGAAACCGAGCGAAACGAGGGCCCACATCGTTGTTGCGAGCAGGGCGCCGGGGCTAATCCAGCGCCACGTGGACCTCTGCTGGTTGGGGGCTACGTAGTAGAGAATCGAGAACAGCAGATTCATCAGCCCGAGCGCGATCGCCCAACGCAGGATCGTCCACACGGCCGCAAATGCCGAGCCGGCGAACGGCGACCCATCCTTCAGAAGGCTGCCCAACTGCGGGCCGAAGATGATCAGTGCCGAAGCGGCGCCACCGAGCACCGTCGCCCCGAGAAGCAGTGGCACCGCCACCAGCCGCTTGGCGAGGAACGAGCGGTCCGCGGGGAGACCGTAGGCCATGTCGAGGCCCTCCTCGACCATCACCATCCCCGACGTAGCGCTCCACAGCGCGACGACGCTGGCCACCACGGTTGTCCATACGTCAACTCCGGTGTGCTGCGTGGTGTGCGAGATCGCCATGGTGAACACCTGCGCGGCTCCAGATGGCAGCGACTTCGTGACGCCGTGGATGAGGCTGACCACGACGTTGCGCGGAATCGTGACGAGCTTGGCTATCCCCAGCAAGGCAATGATTATCGGGAAGATGGCGAGGAACCATCGGTATGCGAAGGCTCCCGCGGCAACGCTGACCCGATCGACTTTCATTCGCGAGAGAGCTGAGCGAAGTACCGACTTCCATTCAAGAGCGGGCATATCAGTCTTCAGCGTTGGAGCCCGAAACTGGTCTTCGCTCAAGATTCACCCCCACACGCGAAAGCACTCGCTCGTCAGTAGCGCTCGTAGGCGCGTCGTTCGAAGTCCACCGTACGCGCTTGAACACACTTGTCGGTTGGTTTCGCGTTCATCATGGCTTGCAAGGGAGAGAATGTCACAAGCGGTCAGCAGTGGAGGGCTACCGGCTCGATGGCATCGAAGCCTGGGTGGAACACGACAAGCGCGGGATGGGATCGATGAAGCGCCAAGTCGAACGCGGACTGGAGGCCACGTTGCAAGGGATGTTGGCGTCGAGCTGCGCTCCTCCATCGAGTGAGGTCAGCTCATTACAGATATCGTCAGTGCGAAGAGGAGGCTCGGAGCAAGACATTGGGGGTAGCAGTTGGGGTTGTCGATGGCGGTCACGCGAACTTGACCCGCCGACCTGGCGACGAAGGTGGCAGTTGCAATGTCGCCCGAGGAGCCCTGCGAACGCTCGAGCACCGTTTCCCTGGAAGAG
Organism: Acidimicrobiaceae bacterium; assembly: GCA_003132205.1. GTDB lineage: Bacteria > Actinomycetota > Acidimicrobiia > Acidimicrobiales > RAAP-2 > RAAP-2. The sequence continues at coordinate 145,167 of PKWY01000047.1, read as the reverse complement.
ACTGGTTCGGACCAGGTGAAGTTCGCCGGACCTATGAGTTGAATGAAGAGGCGCGCACCCTTGTGCACGGTGTACCTTCGGCCGCTGTCTGCCTGTGTGACCGTGATCGAGCGGGGCGTGGCCGCCGTCGCAAGTTGGAATCTGACTGCGTGTCTTCCAGCAATACTGCTGAACTGTGTGGTCAATTGATAAGTGCCCGTCGGGACCCGAGCGGGTGGCTGTCCTGATCGCTGATCCCACGCGAAGGTCTTGGCGTACGTGGCCCCGGGCTTCAGGGTTCGCGCGACGAGGTAGAGGGCACACGCTCCGGGTTGGTCGTTGGCGTAGCAGTTGTTCCACACGACGACGCCCTTGGGATTGGTCACGGTGAGCGAGGGGGAAGTCGGACCGATCGCCACGCTGCAGATCTTCCCCGACGTATTTCGTATCGACGAAATCGTCACCACCATGATCCCGGGCCCGTAACTTTGCTGGCTCGTCGAAACAACTTCCCTCACATCCTGCGTCGAACACGTTGGCACCCCCGTGCCGGTCCCGTAAGCACTCTGCGCGATCCCTGGCGTGGGCGAAACGATGCCCGCAGCGCACAGGAAGATCGCGGCAATGAGGGTTACCCCGCCGGCGCCACGCGTTCGCGTCAGTGAGGAAGGACGCTTTGGCGACGTGAGTTTCTTCCACATCATCAAGCTCCTCCCTTGGTAGATATGTTCGTTCTTACACCTCTTCTTGCATGAGGGCGTGGCGGAACCCTTCATCGTCGCCTGGCTGGCGGTCATCATGGGCAACGGCGACGCCTATGAGGTCACGACCGGGCTTCAACATTCAAGACGGAGCGTGGTCCCAGATGACCTCTGGCCACTGTGTCGTGCATCGAGACGCAAATGGCAAGCCACTGAGTTATGACCTCGTCGCCACCGACGAGCTCGGGCGAACAGTCGAAGCGACCGGCAAGGTGATCAGCCGGCAGGTGTTCACCGCGTACCCCGCGATATTCTGCTGAGATGCGCTGGTGGAGTGGCGGGCTGATGGCTTCCTCGGCTGGGGCGAGGATCAGGATGTCTGGCATCACTCGGAAGTGGCACAAGTTCATCAAGGACCTCCAAGTCGGTTGATGCTTCCGGGTTGCGCTCGAGTGGAACGCGGGCGTGGGGTCTGATGTTCGCGATGAGGCGATGCGGGGGACCCCCGGGGCATACCCGGGTCAAGAGCATGATTGGCTCACCAAGGGTTGGAGGACACCATGGAGATTTGGGAACTGCTGGCGAGGGAGAGTGTGAGGGACCTCGTCGCCCGCTACAACGCCAACGGTGACACGGGTCGCTTCGACCAGGTGGTCGAGCTCTTCGCGCCTAACGCGATCATGGACATCGGGGACGGTCAGCCCAAGAACGGTCGCGAGGAGATCCGGACGATCTTTACGGGGGCCCTAGACGGTGCCCGTTTTGGTGACCATCAGGTCTATCTTCGCCATGTCACGGGAACACTCCAGATAGACATCCTCGACCAAGCGACGGTGCGAAGCAGGTGCTACTACTTCGTGATCACCGATGTTGGCCTCGACCACTGGGGTCGCTACTTCGACGAGTTCCGACTGGTCGACGGGGCCTGGAAGTTCTCGCATCGGCGGGTCACGGTCGATGGTCGCAGTAGCGACTCCCTGTTCCTGCCGGATGGTGACTGAAGGAGCTCTGACCCGATCTAGGAGGAGCGAGCACGGCACCCGGCTCACCTCGGAGAAGGCGCGACAGTGGGCAGGCGCGTCCCCCTGCTCCAGCATGATGCTCGAATGTCCCGCTCGAGCCGGGTTCGGTTCGGTTCCGCTTCGCTGGAACGTGGCTTAGCGCGAAGCTGGAGATGTCAACTCGGATACTGCTCCTTGCTGATGACGAAGGGCCGACGCGCACATTGCCGTCAGTAGATCGAGGATGTCCCTCCGCCGTCGATGTGGAGGTTGAGCCCGTTCATGAAGCCGCCGAGGGGGCTGGCCAGCATGGCGACGGCGTAGGCGACGTCTTCCACCTGGCCGATGCGGTTCACCGTCTGCCCGCAGCCCTTGAGGACGTACTCCGCAGCCCGGTCGGTGTCATCGCCCCAGCCGCGCTTCTCGGCGAACTTCGCAAGGAACCCCTGGAGCAGCCCGGTCATGATCATCCCTGGCGAGATCGTGTTCACCGTGACCCCAGTCCCTGAGAGCGTCTTCGAGAGGCCCATCGATAGGTTCACCATGGCTGCCTTGGCAGTCCCGTAGTCCGGCTGGGCGGAGGTGGGGATGATCCCCGCAGCGCTGGACATCTGGATGACACGCCCCCAGCCCCGCTCGCGCATCCCTGGAACTAGTCGGTGGATGAGCCGGCCGGCTGCAACCACGTTCTTCTCATAGGTGGCGGTCCACTCGCTCAGAGGCATCTCGAACCACGACACGGTGTCTCCCTCAGAGCCGCCACCTGCGTTGTTCACCAGGATGTCGATCCCGCCGAAAGCTTCGAGAGCGACATCGGCGACATGTGCGGCGCCTGTGTCGGTTGCGAGGTCACCGACAACGGAGACCACGGTGGCTCCTGACGTGGCGAGGTCAGCGGCCACCTTCTCTGTGCGCTCGACGTTGCGCCCTGTTACCACCACCGAGACCCCCTCGTCGGCAAAGAGCCGTGCGATCCCGGCGCCGATCCCGGAGCTGCTCCCGGTGACCAGAGCGCGTTTTCCTGACAGTTGTAGATCCATCTCTTACGCAGTCCCCCTGATCGCCTCTTGGCAAGGCAGACAATATCAAGGCTTCTCAACGATGCTGCTTCAGCCCTAGCCGAGCGTCGCACCTCGAGAGGCTCCTCTCACAGCGCTGACGCCTCCTGGAGTGAGTTCGCACGACAGCTCGAGTACAAGACCAAGTGGCACGGCTCCACCCTCGTGCGCGTGGATCGGTTCTACCCCTCTTCAAAGACCTTGCAGTCACTGCGGGACAGTAAAAGCCACACTGTCCCTTGATGAACGGACGTATCACTGCGAGACCTGTGGTCTCGTGCTTGGCCGCGATCACAACGCGGCCATCAACCTGGCCCGACCAGGCCTGCCGGGGACAAGCTCCGGTACTGGACGTGGAGGGGAGGTAAGACCAGCGCAACAGAAACTTGTTGCAACGGCACACCCCGGTGAAGCGTCAACCGAAACGCTGGCAGTAGCCGGCGCGTAGGAGATAGTTCGGCTCAGAACTCGTTGCTGGTGGGCGTTTACCGCACGCCATCAGGTCACTGATGGTCCTATAGATGTCAAGTCCGATTTTTCAGCAGGTCGATCTTCAGATCGTTGAAGACCTCGCGAGCGATGAATCGCTTCAGGCAGCGCAGTACATCCTTCTTCGAGAGGCCCTCGCTCCGACGACGCGTCATGTAGTCAATGGTGCGCTGGTCGTAGCGCAGCCGACAGACCGCGATCATGTGCAGGGCTCGATTGGCTTGACGATCACCACCCCGGTGTAGCCGCATGCGCTGGGTGTTGCCCGACGACACCGGTATCGGCGCCACGCCACAGAGCCGGGCGAAGGCCGCCTCGCTGGTGAGCCGTTCGATGTTCTCCCCGGCCGTGACGAGTAGCTGGGCGGCGTGTTGAGTGCCGATGCCCACTCGACTGACGAGGGTTGGGGCCGCTCGCTTGACGAGCACGTCGAGTTGGCGATCGAACTCGGCGATCTCCTCGTCCAGATACTTGACGCGGCGCCCGAGGGCGCGCAGCGTGGTCTTGGCGGCGTGCAGGGGGTCACCCAGTTCCAAGTTCCCCGGCCGCAGGGCCACGCACGTCGCCAGCTTGCCCCGTGTTGTTGGTGCCGCAACCAACTCACGAAGCGAGGCCGGCGCCGTGACGAGCGTCGACTGGAGTTGGATGAGGGCAGCACTGCGGGCCTTGACCGCGGACTCCCTGGCGAGACGGAGCAGTCGGATGGACTCGATGACCCCGGTGGTGACCTTGGGACGGGCCGTGGCGTCACCAGCCAGGACCTTCCTCGCCGCCGCCTCGGCGTCGATTCGGTCGTCCTTGCCCCGTCGGGCCCTGGTGTGAGCGTGAGGGGTGTTGACCTCGAGCACGGAGATCTCGCGTGATTGCAGGTATCGCACCAGCCCGGCCGCATAGGAACCAGTCGACTCGACGCCGACCCGCTCAACGGATCCCTGGCTCTCCAACCAGTCCACGAGCTCACGATATCCCCGAGACGTGGCTCGGAACTCGTGGTCGGCGAGCAGGACTCCGCGCTCGTCAAGCACTACCGCGTAGTGGGTGTCCTTATGTGCGTCGACCCCGACCACGATCGGTGGTTGCGCCGCAGTTGTAAATGTGGTCATCTTGATGTGTCTCCTTCGTTGTTTTAGGAGGATGACCAAACCGGTCCGGGCGGACATAACAGTGAAGAGACACGGCTGTGGCAGGGTCCTATGAAGTCACGTCCCGCCCGGTCAAGTCATCCCGGACCAGGCGGTAGGTCGACGCGAGGCGACTCATCTCAGGCAGGACAGCACATCGGGTGCGTCAGTTTGCCGAAAGGTCAGACTCGCGTCGGCCCACCACCCAACATCTTCACTGTTTGCCGAATGGGGAACGATGATTCGACGAACGGCAACGGTGAGCATTCCTGCCCTCGTCTCCTTGGTGGTCTCGCGGATTACTGAGGGGTGGAGTCGCTCTCGCCACTCCTCAGCAGTTGCAACGCCAAGTTGAATTGCAGGCGAACCTTCGCTGGGAACAACCGGTAGGTGCGATAGAGCACGGCGACCAGTCGAAAGTAGATGGGGTTGACTTTCGGAGGGTTGAGTTGCTCTTCGAGCTCGATGAGTGGTGCCATGAGCCTTTCGATCAAGAGGTCACGACTTGCCCCCCATCCACTTTGCGCGCTCCCAATCAAGCGAAGCGAGGTGCTGATGACCTCGGACTGGGCGGCGACGAGATTCTCCTCGAGCCTCTTTCGGTCCAGTTCCAGTAGCGACGCCGTCGTGCCATTCGTCGAAGTCAAGAGAGCGCGGCGCAGCTGACGCTCGGCGTCGTCGAGGTCAGGTTCCGCCCAATAGGCAAGTTTGTCGTAGGGGCCCAGTTCATGACTGCTTTCGCCGACCTGCGTCATTTCGTAGGAGACGGGGTAGAAACCCTCCTCTAGGAATTCAGAAAGGCCCCCGTAGTCGGTATAGACAACGGGAAGTCCGCAGAGAGCGGCTTCAATCGGCGTGAGGCCCATGCCTTCCGAGCGATGGAGCGAGAGGAAGACCTCGCAATTACGAAGGAGGTCGAAGTAATCGTTGTCGGTAAGGTACTCATCAATGAGCTCCGTGCGGTCAGTGGTGTCGATCAGTTCGAGAAGCTCCGGAGGCGACATGTCCCTCAGATTGGTGCTCTTGATGATCAACCTGAGGTCGGGATAGTCCGCCTGCACGCGTTGCCAAAGGTTCAGCACGCCTTCGGGATTCTTTCGACTGAGCAAGCTCTTCGCATCAAACGTGGTCAAGATGTAGGGAGCCGATCGAGTTGCGTCGTGATCTTTCGCAGGTGGCGTGGCGAGCGAGTCGACAAGACTCAAGTCAAACGGGGCGAATCGATCCACTGGTATCGGAAGAACTTTCGCCATTGCGCGTTCGCTCCAATGGGACAGCGCGTGAACCCGCTCAATTCCTCCAGACGATGTGAGATCGTACATTCGGCTGGGGATGTGCTCGAGTTCCCACGCCCAGACGGCCTCCACACGCTGGATCGTTGGGTCGACCCGCGCTGCTGATGTCACGTGATTGTTCCATTGATCGGCATTTATGAAGCAAAGTACTGAGGCATTCGCCGCGGCCAAGGGGTTATTGCGTTGCAGGAACTTCGAGAGGTACTCGTGGGAGTCGCCCTCGATGAAGACGCGATCAAGCGCTGGATAGATATTGGCGTTCTCGAGTGTCTGCAGCGTCCACCTCGCGACTTGGCCAATTCCAGCCGAGTAGGTGAAGTAGCCGACGAGTCGAAGATCCACCGCTTCGTTCAAGGCTTCCGCAGCGGCGCCCATTACCTCCGCAGCGAGATGACCATTCCCCTTGGCACAATTCTCCAAGTTCTCCAAGGCCCATGACAGCTGCGCCATTGGCGTAGCTCTGAACTCATGATGTGAAGTTCGAAAGAACGCGCTGATCGCGTTGGGAACGCCCTCGAGAGAAGGGTGGCAGGCCCAACCGGCAAGAAACGATCGGGCTCTCGTACCGAAGTTGCGGTGTTCATCTCCACAGGTCAGACACGTCGACCACTTGCTCGGGTCGCGCGGACTGTAGGTCTCCTCTCGCACTTCGCGTAGAGTGAGCCCGGCACTGACATGAACGTCCGCGTCTTCGCGTAGACAACGATTCCACTCAGGTGGAATCCGGTCTCGAGGAGTAGCACCGCCCAAGGTGAACTTGACGTCTTGGTGTCGCGTTCTACCCTGCTGCAACATCTCGTCGTATTGAATGGCGAAGGACCGAGGCAGGGACCTTCCGAGCACCCGTCGGGTGGCGTGTACTGAGAGCGACGGCGACCGGTGCAGCCGGAAGCCGCTGAAGTGGAAGAAATAGAGGGGATGAGTTGATCCGTTAAACGTGACCTTCCACTCGCCTTGGTCCCGAACGACCTCGCGTTCGTGAAGATTCCAGTAGGCCACATTGCAGCCGGGTTCTTGGACGATCTGTACTCTTGCCTTGAGCGGGGCGAGGTCGAGTATTCGTTGATCGGTGAAATACCCCGCCGTGGGGTCGACGAGACAATCGAACTGTAGTCGTTGGCTCCACCAGTCTAAGAATGGCAACGCCGTGAGTCGCGCCGAACAAAAGCCCAAGTTGTAGAAGCCAGCTTGGAGGATGTCGTGCGATGACGGCGTGCGGCCGTCTCTCGGAATATCGGTGAAGATGTGTGGCGTTAGTGACACATCAAAGTCGTCATCCAGAAGAGGCGTGAAGTCCTTGAAGACTTGAATATCCGGGTCGAGGTAGGTGACTCGTTCCCAACCTTGACAGAGAAATGACCGCATGAGGGCCGGCTTCACGGAAGTGGCAAACTCTAGAGTGCTGTAGAACAGTACCGCCGAGTCAACATCAAAGTCTCTCCAGTCGACCTCATCGATGGTTATTGCTCGATGGTCCGCTTCGCTTCGCGCAGCGACAAGGTAGTCATCGATGCTCGTTTGAAAGAACTCGATGTCATTGCAGTCCTGCAAGACCAAGACTCGCATGACCGCAGAGGGAACCGCGATTGCAAGCGATCGCCCCATAATCAAGAATTGACTTAGATAGTTAGGTGTGACGATGGCACAGATGAGATGGGAAGCTTCAGAGCCTTGCCGCGTCATTGACCTACTCTACTGATTCTTGCGAGTATTGACTTATGGCGGGGCGTCAGAAACCGCTTAGATTGGCGCCATCTTGGCGTTTCACTGCGCGCTGGACGCTTCGCGTTGAATCAATCATTGCGAAAGTGCTTCCAAGCGTCTCCGACAGCTTCAAGCCGACAAGAGACGACGCTGCGCGGCGATGTTCACTCGATGGCGTGCCTTAGGTCATCTCACAGCCGGATTTGCTATTCCCGACGCGAGCCGGCTGACACTTGAAGGACGCCCGGGGACACGGGATCGACTTACTCGACTACGTCAGAGTGGTACTCCAAATGGCTCATGAGGTGGCCAGCGACTTCATGGGAGAACGCCGTGAACGTTTTAGGAATCTCCACTTCGATCGGTTGGCCCCACGTTGCGTAGAGTTTCGAAGTCTGGAATACCGGGACGAGGTCATCGTGGAAGACGCCTTCCCATACCGCGGCCGTGACGCCAGGGGTGTGCAGCGTGATGATGTCGTCAAAGATGACGAATCCGCCCGGCTTCAGAAGCGACTTCGCCAACAGAAGGTCTGATCGAACGACTCTGTATTCATGTGATCCGTCGACATGAATCAGACGGAAAGTCCGTCCAAAGTCATTCGCCGAAAGAGTTGTCGAAGACCCCTCAATAATTTCTGGAAGTTGTTGATGAAAGCGAAGATAATTCGCTTCGAAACTTTCCCTACTCAGGTCCGAGTACGAATCAGTTCGGTCATGAAAGTTGTCGAGAGTTGGAGCAACGTTCTGAAAGAGGTCACATACCACGAGTCGTTCGTTTGGATTACGCAGATAACCAAGCAGTACAGCGCTCGATCCTTGGTAGCAGCCGATCTCCAAGATGTTCCCGACTATTCGCGCTTTGCGTTGCGCAAGATCGATTGCGTCGAAGAGTTCTGCGTCACCACGCTCAAACCAGCCTGGAATGGACTCTCGGCCTTCGCTGATATATCGCGAACGATTCATGAGTCCAAACTAGTCAGTGCTTGGCAGGGTTAAGCCGCGAGTGCAAGGTGGCAGAGCTAATGCGTCCGCCCTCGCACTTCAACCCGCACCAAAACCGTTGCAGGTCAGACAGTCAAGCGTCGACCTTTGGTGGGTCTCAGGATCTGCTTCTGTCTAAGTAGGTTGGCTAACGTCGCTGTTGCCGATCGACGGTCGTCTGAACGGCTCGCGGACTCAAGGCTTGAAACAATTTCCGTGGGGAGAGCGGACTTGCTTTCGCGCGCAAGATACCGAGGATCGGTTCGGTTCTCGCGGGCAGGGTGAGCTCACCTTTGAATGCGACTCCAACCCTCAATGAGGCGAGCTCGGCCTGGGCGCAGCGCAACGCGGCGACCGCACGCGCTATGGCTACCTCACGCGCGGCCTGCTCCGACTCGAGCTCGGCGAATCGTTTCGCCTTGGTCATGGTCCCCCAAAGGCAAACAAAGAACAAAGGTATCTTTGTCATTGGAGTACCGGCCAATTTTGGTTGGGGCTTCGGACGACTGCTTTCGGCGTAGGCTTGGGGACGATTTACGCGCGGAGCTTCGCGCGGAAGTCCCTGAATCGTCCAACCATGCAACGGGCGAACCGGACGATGACGGCCAACCGATCCGGCATCTACGGACAGTGCGGATCACCGTCGAATGAGTGGTCTACACCGGCGCCACCACAGATGGCCTCTTCGGTCCGATGGATTCGCCGACATCCCCTCACGACCGTTGGACCGCCATCGCGATCCGCCCCAGTCGGGCGCTCACGCGTAAAGGTCGTCAGGGTTTACCCCTATTCCTTTCGCGTGCGGCCAGCCCCTACCATCGTTACGAGAGCGCCCGGCCGGGCGACGCGGCGAAGGGACGAACGATGAGCGTCACCGCGGTGGACGAGGCCTCGACAGGCGTAGCACGGGAGAGCGACTGGGCCGTCGAGACGCACAACCTCACCAAGCGCTTCGGTGCCAGCGTCGCAGTCGACGGCGTCGACCTCAAGGTACCGCGCGGCTGCGCATTCGGGTACCTCGGTCCCAACGGCGCGGGCAAGACGACCCTCATTCGCGTCCTGCTCGGCCTGACCCGCGCTGACGCGGGGACGATGTCGCTACTCGGCTACGAGATTCCGCGACATCGCGACGTTGCCCTCGCGCGCGTGGGCGCCATCGTGGACGAGCCCCGCTTCCATGCGCACCTCACCGGGCGCGAGAACCTCCAGATCCTGGCCGCCGCACGAGAGCCCGCGGCGCGCGAGAGGATCGGCCCGGCCCTCGAACGAGTCGGGATGTCCACGCGCGCCGACGACCGCGTGGCCAAGTACTCGATGGGCATGCGTCAGCGCCTCGGGGTGGCCGCCTGCCTCCTCGGCGACCCGCAACTGCTGATCCTGGACGAGCCGATGAACGGGCTCGACCCCGCGGGTATGCACGACATGCGCGAGATGATCCGGTCCTTCGTCGCCGAGGGCCGCACGGTCGTCCTCTCGTCGCACCTGCTCGACGAAGTGGAGCGCACCTGCGACGCCGTCGCCATCGTCGACCGCGGCCACGTGATCCGCCAGGGACCGATCACGGAACTCCTCTCCGGAGCCAACATGGAGGTCCAGATCGAGTGCTCCACGCCCGACGCGGCCCGCCAGATCCTCACTGCGGCGGGCCTCGGCGAGCACGTCGAGGTCGGGGCGGACGGTCTAACGATCTCGCTGGCCGCGGGTTCGGACCGCTCGGTCGTCGCCGAGGTCAACCGCGTCCTCGTCGACGGCGGCGTCTCGGTCTACCGGCTCCAACTCAACCAGGCCTCCCTCGAGTCCTGGTTCCTCGAAGTGACGACGCGACTGGGGGCCTCGCAATGACCACGTCCACTGAACCCACCGTCGCCCCCGCGACCGGGGACCACCGGGGCACTTTCCTGCCGACCGGCGCGATGATCATGACCCGATTCATGGAGCTGCGCAAGCGCCGCGGCCTCATGATCGCCCTCCTCGCGGTCAACATCGGGGTACCCACGATCTTCCTCGCGGTCCGCGTCATCGCCCACGCCGTCGCGCCGCACTCCTACGGACCCGCCGGCGGCTACGACATCTTCCAGAGCCTGGTCGCCGGCGTCATGTACATCTTCGGCTTCATCGTCGCGGCGACGCTCGGCTGCACCGCTGGTTCGGTCGACCTGACCGAGGGGATGTTCCGCCACCTCGTCGTGACCGGACGTTCGCGGCTGTCCCTCTACTTCGCGCGGATTCCGGCGGGGCTGATGATCATCGTCCCGGTCGTTGCGGTCGGCATCGTCATCGTCTGCTCGGTGTGCGTCTTTGCGGCGCCAACGAAGTTGAACTTCAACGGGATCAACAACATGCCGGTTGGCCTCAGCCGCCAAGGTTTCATCACGTGGGCTGAGGACCACCCCAAGATGATCATCTGCGACATGGGCAACACCTACATTGGACCGTCCCCTCAGGTCAATTGCGCGCCAAACAACGAACTCGTCGTGGTCAAGACCCAGTCCGGTTCCATCACCTCTGCCCCGGCGACGAAGACCGAGATCCGCGAGCAGGCGATCAGAGTCGCCGAGCAGAACTACAAGAGTTACGCCGCCACCTTCCTCTCACCGCCGCTCAAGCTGATGATCGAGACCGGCCTCTGGGTCGAGTTGTGGGCGGTCATCGGCTTCCTAGTCGGCCTCGGCCTCTCGTCGCTCATGGGACAGCGCACCGTGCCCGTCGTGCTGCTCATCGTCTTCGAGATAGTTCTCACCCCGCTGTTCTCGAGAGTCGGGATACCCCACCTGATCAACGTCCAGCGCGCCATGGTCGGGCTCGCCATGGTGCACATCGAGCCGGCCGGCCTGCCAGCAGTCTTCGGGGGAATGCGAGGCGGTGGTGGTGGGGCCCAACTCCTCACCGAGTCGACCACGGTCGCGGTCGTCGTGATCGTCGCTTGGATCGTGGTCTGGACGGGACTTGGCGCGTGGCGGATGGCCACCCGCGACGCCTGAGCCTCGCCGTCCACAACCAGCCCCACCAGACGCTGACCTCGACGGCGAATCGAGCCGTCGTTTGCGTCAGACTCGGAACGGCGTCCAGGGGGAGATTGGCGTTTCACATCACGCCTAACCCGCCGAGAAACTGCGTGGTCTTGTCACCCCAACGTCGCATTAGATTGTGCACGTCGGCCCGCACACTTGAACCCACACTCGTGACGGCAGAACAATTAGACAGCCAGGTAATTGCCCTTCGAAGGTCTCAATACTTGCCTCTGTTTGAGCAGGTAGTCCAACGTCGCTGTCACCGATCGACGGTCGTCCGAACGGCCCGCGGCGTTGAGGCTTGCGACGATCTCGGTTGGGGAGAGCGGACTACCTTTCGCGCGCAAGACACTGAGAATCGCCTCGGTTCTCGCGAGTGGTGCCAACTCACCTCTGAGCGCGACTCCAGCTCTCAATGAGGCGAGCTCGGCTTCGCCACCTCGGAACTCGGCGACTGCGTGTGCAATTGCGAGTTCACGCGTGGCCTGCAATGATTCGAGCTCGCCGATTCTCTTCGCTATGGTCATGGTCTCCTAAAGACAAATAAAGAACAAAGACATCTTTGTCTTTAGAGTACTCGGCAATTTGGATTGAGGCCTCGGACGATTGCTCACGGCCTAGGCTTAGGGTCGATTTACGCGCGGAGCTTCACGCGGAGCTTCGCGCGGAAGTCCCGCTCCCGTAGCTCAGGGGATAGAGCATCGGTTTCCTAAACCGTGAGCGCAGGTTCGAATCCTGCCGGGGGCACCACTGCCGGGGGCACCAATTCCACCAGCGGGAGAACATGGACGAGACCGCTGCGGGCATCGCTCCTCGTCACGAGGGTGAGGTCATGAAATCGCGATGGAGTCTTCTCGGACCAGCACGGGTTGGAGATGTCGGTCGCTACGTCGAACGCTTCGAATTGACGCTTCTCAATGTCGCTAATCAGTTCGCTGCGCCGTTGAAGAGACTCGAGCCTCTTAACGTGAATCTGGGCGACGGTTGACGAAGTTCGTTGGCGATGTGACTTGTGGCCCTAAACCAGTGCGCATTTCGCGTCGTAGGTTGAACCCAAAGATGGAAAGAAGAGTTCGGGGGGCCTCTCTCGGATGAGGCTACGGTTCGGCGCAATCAAAAGGACAAGGCGGTGGCTGGGAACATGCCCCTTCGCAAAACCTCCAGGTTCGCCTTCATCACAGTTCTAGGCGTAGCAACACTCCTCGCAGCGGTGGTTGTTTCGGAGCAACAGGGTGGTGCCAGTGGCACAAAGCCCGGTGCGCGTACAGCGGCTTCAAGTACAAACACTTATTGCCCGTGGATCTCGCGGTCCCTGCGTCACTCCGCGGGTTCGACAACTCTGGCGAATGAGGTGCTCGCCAAGATGTCGCTCACCCAAAAGGCCTCTTTTGTCATTCTGGCGACGTATCCACCGCTGGAGAACAGCAATATCGGCATTCCTTCATTGTGCATTCCACCGATTACCCTCACTGACGGCCCAGACGGCGTCGCCAACGGCCTTACGGGAGTTACGCAGTTTCCGGCGGCGATCGGTATCGCGGCCAGCTTTGATCCGACAATTGCAAGAGCGGTGGGCCAAGCAGAAGCCGTCGAGGCTCGAACCAAAGGAATTGCCGTAGTTCAGGGACCTGAACTCAACCTCGCGCGTGTGCCCCAAAGCGGGCGGATCTTCGAGACGTACGGTGAGGATCCGTACCTTACGAGCGTTCTCGGGGTCGCAGACGTGAATGGCATCCAATCAACCGGAGATCTGGCCAACGCCAAGCACTTCTCGGCTTACACCCAGGAAACGGCGCGACTTCGACTTAACCAGGTCGTGTCTCCTCGAGCCCTCGCTGAGCTCTACAACGCGCCGTTCAAGGCGGCGGTGCAGCAGGCTCGCGTCGCATCAATGATGTGCTCGTACGGGGAGCTGGGGGGTGTCAATACCTGCTCCGATCCCGCCATCTACTCAACGCTCAAGTCATGGGGGTTCACCGGCTTTGTGAGATCCGATCTTGGAGCGGTGCCGAATATGGCTCAAGCATTTCGTGCAGGCATGTCGCTGATCAAGCCCGGTTCGGAGAAGACCCTTGTCCAATTGGTCCACAAGGGATCGGTCTCGATACGTGACCTCAACCGGGCGGTGAGGTCAGTGCTCATTCCCATGTTCAACTCTGGACTCATCACTCATCCGCTCCGAGGTTCGCTCACTGCGAACGCAACATCGCCCGCCCACACCAAGGCTGCGTTCAGTGCTGCACTAGAAAGCATTGTCCTCTTGAAGAATGCCGGATCGCTGCTTCCCCTCTCGAGGAACGCACCCTCCATTGCGGTCATTGGCACCGACGCTGAGCAGACTCCTCAGATATCGGGAGGTGGGAGTTCCAAGGTGCAGGCGCCCTTTGTGATTACGCCGCTCAGGGCCATTCGATCGATTGTCGGCAACAAGGTGCAAGTGACGTACGAGCCCGGTGGTCCACCGACCCTAGATCTTGATCAACTAAGCGATGTCGACATTGTCAAAGGCACGCCGTTGAAGTTGGTCAAGCCAATTCCACCGATCGGTGAAGCGGGCAAGGCTGACATCGCCCTCGAAAAGGACCCGAACGTGACTGCCGCAGTCGCTACCGCAACCAAACCGGGCAAGGGCATTGGATGGGACAAATGGAGTCTGGTCATCAAGGCCAAGCAGACGGGAACCTACGAAATCACGTTCCAGCAGTACGGCGACACCTGGCTCAAGCTGAACAACAAGCCATTCATTGCTTCGCCGGGTCTTCACGCCCCCTCGGACTTGAGTGCGACCGCGCAGTTCATCGCGGGTCGTCGCTACACGTTCTCAGCGCAATGGTTCCAGATCAGGAATCATCCCGCGCCCAAGTTCAGCCTCATGAACGTCACGCCTTTGATCAACACCTCGGTCGCTGCAGCCCGCAAGGCAAGGGTCGCCATAGTCTTTGTCGGGAACTTCAACTCCGAGGGCGTTGACATTCCCAGTCTCAACCTTCCTGGCGATGCCAATCCCCTCATCGCGGCAGTGGCCGCCGCTAACCCTCGCACCATCGTGGTACTCAACACCGGTGGCGCCGTGCTTATGCCGTGGCTTTCCCACGTCGCGGGAGTGCTGGAAGCTTGGTACCCCGGTGAGGAAGATGGCGCGGCAATCGCAAGAATTCTCACCGGCGCCGCGAATCCGTCGGGGCGACTCCCGTTGACTTTTCCAGCCAGTTCCACGAAGATGCCCGCAACCAGCGCCCAACAGTTTCCCGGAGTCAAGGAAGTGGTCAATTTTGGAACGGGTCTCGACGTTGGCTACAGGTGGTATCAACTGAACAGCGTGTCGCCGCTCTTCGCCTTTGGCTACGGAGGAAGTTACACCTCGTTCAAGTTGTCGAATCCGACGGTAACGAAGACGTCGTCCGGTGTGACGGTGCGCGTGACGGTCACCAATACCGGATCGCGTCCAGGTGCAGACGTGATCCAAACCTACGTGAGATACCCCAATTCAGCCGGAGAGCCGCCCGAACAGCTGCGCGCCTTCGCTCGTGTTGAAATCGGACCTTCCGCCTCAAAGCGGGTCGCCATGACGATCCCGTCCACCGGGTTTCAGATCTTTCAGAAGAATTCGTTTGTGCGTGTGCCCGGTCAGTACGGACTTGACATTGGTCAGTCCTCAGCGGACCTATCGATGCATCTCACAGTCAACATGTAAAGGCGATCCCAGCCGGAGAACGGTGACGTCGCGTCTGCACGGTCTCTTCTCGTCGCGCAGATAGTTGCCCGCCAGGGCTGATCGACGGAGTTGAGAGAAGGGCCGTCGGCGTGATGCGCACGAGATGGGGAGCAAGGAATCCGTCCGCTGAAGGTTCGAAGCGGCCCAGGGTGAATTCACTGGATTCACTGGAATCAAGAGGTCCAGTCATCCGAGCGGTCTCATCTTCGCTCCCTATTTCACCTCGTGGCGCGTCAGATATGAAGGTGCCGTTCGACCCTGGGCCCGGGTTCGATGCGACGTTCCAGTTCGGGATATCTTGAACTTAATCACTCCCAGTTGAATCGAGGTTCCCATGGTTCCTTCTCTCAGTCACCCGAAGGCTCGGACGGTCGCCCTCGTCGGCCGAAGTGGCGTTGGCAAAACGTCGCTTCTCGAGGCCCTCGTCGTCGCCACTGGCGGCCTGGACCGGCCAGGCAAGGTCGAAGAGGGGACCACCCTTTGCGGCACCGACCCCGAGGAGCGCAAGCATCAGATATCTCTCGGCATCGCGATGGCCCCCGTGTGGGTCGGGGGCGACAAGCTGACCATTCTCGACACGCCCGGATTTATTGACTTCCACGGCGAGGTCGAGCGAGCCCTCGACGTCGCTGACGTGGCGGTTCTGGTGGTGAGCGCGGTTGACGGAGTGCAAGCCGACACCGTAGTCGTCTGGCATCTCGCACGAGAGGCTGGTGTGCCCGTCGTCGTCTTCGTGAACTGCCTTGATGCCGAGCGGGCCAACTTCGAATCGACGCTGTCTGCGCTCGAGAGGTTGATCGGACCGACACTCGCGCCCCTGGAACTGCCGATGGGCGAGGGCGCAAGTTTTGAGGGCATCATCGACCTGCTCGCCGACGAGGCGATCACGTATGGCGTCGGTGGACCCCAACATGGGCCGATCCCGTCGGGTTTCGCAGAAATCGAGGCGAGGGTGCGCTCGAGCCTTCTGGAAGCGATCGTCGTCGGTGATGACTCGCTCACCGAGCGCTACCTTGAAGGCGAGGTGCCCTCAATGGAGGAACTCGAGGCTGTCCTCGCCCATCTCATGGTGAGCGGGACCATCGTGCCGGTCGCGTGCGGGTCGGCGATCCGTGCCGTGGGTATCGACCGGCTCGCTTCGCTCCTCGACGAGATAGCCGAGAGCCGTCCCATTCCGGTTCTTGAGGACGGCAATGAGGTGCCGCTGAGCCGCGACTCGGACGCGGACCTCGTCCTTAGGGCATTCAAGGTCATCGTCGACCCCTACGTCGGACGGATCGTCGTGATGGAAGTCGTCTCGGGCACGATTACCTCGGACGCAAGCCTCGTCAACGCGAGGACGAAGTCCGAAGAGCGCCTCCACGGGCTCAACTATCTATTCGGAAGCAAGTTGATCCCGATCGACAAGGGCTACGCCGGCGACGTCGTGGCGGTCGCCAAGCTGAACAACGTCGTCGTGGGCGACCTGCTCACGCGTAGGGGCCGGAACATGTCGGGCGGCCTCGTCTCGGCGCCGACTCCCGCGCTGTCGGTCGCTCTCGTTGGCAGTTCGCACGGTGACGACGACAAGATCGCCACCGCGCTGCACCGGCTCGCCGAGGAGGACCCGTCGCTGCGGGTCCGCCACGATCCGGTGTCGCGGCGTCTCGTGATCGACGTGATGGGCGACGTCCACCTTCAGGTAACCCTGGAGCGACTGCGCCGCCGGTTCAACGTCGAAGTCGCGACGACGCCACCCTCGGTGGAGTTGTTCGAAACCATCGCCGCCGCCTGCGATGCCGAGGGCCGTCTGAAGAAGCAGACGGGAGGCCATGGCCAGTACGCCGTCGTCAACCTCAAGATCGAACCCCTCGAGCCAACCGCGTCGTTCGAATTCGTGGACGCGGTGGTGGGTGGGGCGGTCCCTCGCCAGTACATCGGAGCGGTCCGCAACGGGGTCGAGAAGGCCATGACCCACGGTGGACCTAAGGGGCATCCGGTGGTGGGGCTGCGCGCAACCCTGGTCGACGGCAAGCACCACAGCGTTGACTCTTCGGAGGCCGCCTTCGAGACCGCCGCGTCGATGGGACTTCGCGCGGCGCTCGAGGAGGTTGGAACGACCGTGCTCGAGCGGATCATGGTGGTCACGACGACCGTTCCCTCCGAGCACCTCGGGGACGTCTTGAATGACTTGTCGGTTCGAAGGGGACGGGTCATCGGCACGGAGCACGAAGAACTCACCGCCGTAGTCACGGCCCACGTTCCAGAAGCCGAGCTTCATCGCTACGGGCTCGAACTTCGCAACATCACATCAGGCCGCGGGCACGTGAGGATTGCACTGCATCACCTCGCCGAGGCGCCAAAGACCGTCACCTCGAGATAGAAGTTCCTCTCGAGGCGATTAGGCCACGACGCTCGCGCAGTGGCTGCACTTGGTCGCCGCAGCGGGCAGGTCCGCGGACAGGCACTCGGGGCAGGTCTTGGTTGGCGCGGGCGGCTCTGGGGCACCGAACACCTTCTTGCCCTGCTTCGCCATGTACACGCGGTACGGCACGACGAGGACAAAGTAGATGACGACCATGAAGATCAAGAAGTAGATGATCGCCGAGATGAAGGCACCGACGTTGATGAATTGTCCGTTGAGAGTCCATCCGAGACCCGGCGCGCTGCTCGCGCTGCCCTCGATCGCTCCCACGAGCGGGGTGATGATCGAGTCGGTGAACGCCTTGATCAGGGTGCTGAATGCCAACGCGACGACCAGTCCTACTGCGATGACTATGAGGTCTCCCTGCATGAGGAAATTCTTGAATCCCTTGAGCATGATCTCTCCATTTCAGATGGTGACTTGAACGTTTGGACGTGCAAGTCCAAACGTACAGGAATACTCCTTGCGTTACTACAGATTGGGGCGTCGGCCCTGACGGGCGGCGACGACATTCGCGAGTCCTCGGCGGCTCTTGAAGGCGCTGCCGGTCGGCTTTGAGCGCTTCGGGATCACATCGCGGTCTCGTGATCCTTCGTGGTCGCACGTGCGCACCTATGGTGAGGTCAGTAGCTCCGGGGCGACGATCAACGGTTCCTCACTTCACGTCGGTTTTCCCGTTCCAATGATCGAATTATCGAGAGGCTCAAGATGTGTTTTTCTCCGGTGGGTGATTTGGTGGGCGGGACGGTCGTCGCGGCGATTGGAGTCGACGCGTGCTTTCACGTGAAGGGGCGCACCGAGTACCTCGCGATTGCGGCTCTTCCCCTCTTGCTCGGCCTCCACCAAATCGACGAGACGTTCGTCTGGTGGGGACTCCAGGGCCACGTGCCGGTCAGCTTTGGCCGGGTGGCGATGTGGATCTATCTCGTGTTCGCGTTGGTGGTTCTGCCGATCCTGGTGCCGGTCTTGATGATGCTCTTCGAAAGTCCCTCTCGCCGAAGATGGCGGATCGCTCCGTTCCTCGTACTCGGTGTGGGCGTCTCGATTGTCCTGCTCGAGGCGATGTTGGTCGGCCATCCCAACGTGAGATTGGGCGCGTATCACCTCGCCTACACCATTGGCCTTCGCCACGGCACAGCGATAATTGGTCTCTACATTGTCTCGACGTGCGGGCCGCTCCTCGCTTCGGGCTTTCGTTCCATCGTATGGTTCGGCGTCGTAAACCTGGCGGCCGTCGTCGTTCTCGCGCTTCTCTGTGCCAACGGATTCACGTCCCTGTGGTGCTTCTACGCGGCGCTGGTGAGCGGGGCGATCGCGCTGCATTTGCGCTTCGCGAGGAACTACGCGGGCCAGAAGTACCTCTTTCACTAGCTGGCATCCGGGGCGGGCCCGCTGTGGGCTCTTGATGTGGGCGCTGAATGGGCCCCACGGTGAGGCGCGTGTCTGATCGAAGACCCGCTGGCGGGGGCTTCGGTGTGCAGGGACACGGACGAAGTTCTCCAGCAGTGTGCCCCTAGTGACCTAAGTCACATCACACGCGCGAAGACGCAGGGGTACCATCGCGAAATGGACCAAACGTTCAACACAATCATCGAACCTTTCCGGATTCACTCGGTCGAACCGCTGCGCATGACGAGCGCCGAGGATCGATCCAAGGCGATCGAAAGCAGCGGCTTCAACCTGTTCAACCTCCACGCGGAGGACGTCCTCATTGACTTGCTCACCGACTCGGGAACCGGCGCGATGTCGCGTGACCAATGGGCGGCCATACAGCATGGCGATGAAAGCTACGCCGGGTCCCCGTCGTGGTTTCGCTTCGAGTCGGCGGTCAAGGAGCTCTTCCCCTTCCAGCACATCATCCCGACGCACCAGGGGCGGGCGGCGGAGAAGATACTCTTCTCCGTGCTCGGCGGCCCCGGAAAAGTCGTGCCCAACAACACGCACTTCGACACCACGCGGGCCAACGTCGAGGCGACCGGCGCCGAAGCCGTCGACCTGCTGATCCCCGAGGGCCACGACGCGGCGACGATCCACCCCTTCAAGGGCAACATGGACCTCGTCGCCCTGGAGAAGCTGCTGTTCGAGCGGTCGGCGGACGTCCCCGTGGTTTTCCTCACGATCACCAACAACTCCGGAGGAGGCCAGCCGGTGTCGCTCGCGAACATACACGGGGTGAGCGAGATCTGCCGGAGGAACAACGTCCCGTTCTTCCTTGATTCGTGCCGGTTCGCGGAGAACGCCTGGTTCATCCACGAGCGCGAAGCCGGCCAGGGCGATCGTGACATCTCGGACATCGTGCGTGAGATCGCGTCACTCGCCGACGGGATGACGATGAGCGCGAAGAAGGATCCCTTCGGCAACATCGGCGGCTGGCTCGCGATGAACGACGACTCTCTGGCCGAGAAGTGCCGCAATCTGTTGATTCTGACCGAAGGCTTTCCCACCTACGGCGGGCTGGCGGGGAGGGACCTCGAGGCGATCGCCCAGGGCCTGAAGGAGGCGGTGCACCCCGACTACCTGCGTTACCGCATCCGTTCGACCGCGTATCTGGGCGAGGCCCTCGACGCAGCGGGGGTGCCGGTCGTGAAGCCCATTGGCGGTCACGCGGTCTACCTCGACGCCAAGGCCCTGCTCGGCCACATTTCGCCGCTGCAGTATCCGGGCCAGGCGCTCGCGGTCGCCCTCTATCAAGTCGGGGGAATCCGCAGTTGCGAGATCGGCACCGTGATGTTCGGTCGTCAGCCGGACAGTTCCGAGAAGCCGGCGGCGATGGAGTTGGTGCGCCTCGCCATCCCTCGAAGGACGTATACCCAAAGCCATATCGACTACGTCATCGAGGTGGTCGCCGCCGTCGCGAAGGACGCCGCCTCGCTGCGGGGATATCGAATGGTGCATGAGCCGGCGGCGCTGCGCCACTTCACCGCCCGGTTCGAACCAATTTCGTGAGGCCCCTGAAGGCGCTCGCCTCTTGAAGTCGCCTCGCCGCTTGGCCTGCGGCGGAGGACTTCGCCGAGGCAATGCGCTGGCGAGCTGCTGGCTCTAGGGGAAGTCCTTCGTGGTAGCGGTGACGTAGCTGGCGGGCGAGCGGACCGCGACCTTCTCGCCCCAATGCGAGAAGACGCTCTGGCCTTGCCCGTTCACGCCTTCGAGGAACACCGTGGAGAGCCCGACGGGAAGGTAGGG
The DNA here is from genome assembly GCA_003132205.1 of Acidimicrobiaceae bacterium. Taxonomy (GTDB): domain Bacteria; phylum Actinomycetota; class Acidimicrobiia; order Acidimicrobiales; family RAAP-2; genus RAAP-2. Next base: position 124,523 of record PKWY01000047.1, on the reverse strand, counting down.
CGGAGACGTTGCGATGTAGAGGGTCTGGACCACTGACGTTCCCGGCGTGGAGTTGGGCGGGAAGCCCTCGATCGCCACGGTAGTTCTGCCGTTGAAGATCCTCATACCCAGGTCCTTCAGCGACTTCATGCTGAGCGTGTCCTTGATCAGGGACGGCAGCAGTATCGCCGCGCTGATGTTCGCGTAGTTCGGGTTGCTCGCCGGCACCCGAACCCATTCATTGGTGAGGGTGGAGTTCGACACATTGAAGTCCAGACTGAAGGCAGCCGAGTCTGCGTTGATGAAGAGCGTCGAGCCAATGAGGCGCACCTTCTCCACGCCTGCCCCGAAGACCTGGGTCTGCGCGCCGCGGCTCGTTGAGCTGTCCGTCGTCAGCGTGAACGAGATCGTCCCGTTGAGGGACGTCTTGTTCACGACGTGAACGCTTCCGGCCTTTTCCATTGCGATTCGCGTCAGCGAGAGTATCTGGGCGGGGGTCCTCGAGCCGAAGGGTTCGGTCGCCGCCTGCGCCAAGTTGGGGAGGCCCAGGGTCAGCCCAGCATAGATGGCCAGTGCGAGAAGAGGAATCTGACGACGCATGGTCACCTTACGAATCGAACGGGCCCAACCTTGAACCACCACTGCTGTGATGGTAGTGCCCTCGTCGAATCTGTCCAGAGGCCGGGCAACGTGAACACTAGACCGGGTCTCTGCCGGCCTCGCGGGCGGCGGGGACGAACCTGAGTCGAGTGAGGCGAGAGGGAAGGGCGACTTTCTACGGGGATAGCATCGGTCAATCGCGACCATCTTGATCCCCTTGCCGGACCACGTGCCTCCCCAAGTACGTGGAGCGTTCCGCCTTCCTCGCCACGGGCTGGCGCCTCGGTCGCTACTACCGCACCTACCCCGCGTACGTGCAGGATGAAGTGGAAGCGGCGCTGAGAGACCGCGGGGCTTTCGCGCAGGGACCGCGAGAACTTTCCAAGCGCGGCAGCGACTCCGATGACGGCCCCGCGTTCTGCGTCGAAGACCGCGAGTACGTGTCGGCTCGATGGCCCGGGGACGCCTACCTGTTCACCAAGACGTTCGCGCGCACGCTCGACGTCCACGCGGCTTGAGCGACGAGCAACTTCTCGGTCAGTGAAAGCGTGTCCTAGGTTTAGACCGTGCACGGCGAATTGACACTCGACCAAGGCCTGGCGGTCTTCTTCGCCGCGGCGACGGCGCTCTCGAACGCGGTAGCGGTGGCGACCCAGCACATCGCATCCACCAGCAGCGTTGAGCGGCTGAAGGGTTGGCACCTCGTGGTCCACCTCTTTCGCCAACCCCTTTGGCTCTTCGGATGGGTGGCGCTTACCGGGTCGCTGATCTTCCAGGCCCTCGCCCTGCGCTTCGGGCCGATGTCCGAAGTGCAGCCAATACTGGTGACCGAGCTGGTCATGGCGTTGCTCCTTCGTCGTTACTGGATACGCCAGTCGCTTCGCGGCCTTACCTGGGTCGGCGCGATCATCACCTGCGCCGGCTTGGTCTCGTTTCTCGGCGCGACCTCACCGAGCGGCCGCGCGAATGTTCCAACGACCTCGTCATGGACCATGCCAGTCCTGGCGAGCCTCGCGGCCGCGGCGGTCTTCGTCCTCGCGGCCCAACGCGGATCACCGTCGCGCAGGGCCGCGATGTTTGCCTGCTCGACCGGAGTGCTGTGGGCGCTCGAAGCGACCTTCATTAAGGCGACCACCGACACAATCGCCTCGTCGGGTTTCGCGGGCGCCCTCGGCCGTTGGCCCGTCTACGCGTTCGCCGTCGGGGGCGTGCTCGGACTGTTTGCAGAGCAGGCGGCCCTGCACGTCGGGCCCCTGAAGGTATCCCAGCCGTTCATTGTCATCGTCGATCCGGTCGTGAGTATTGTCCTGGGTGTTTGGCTCTACGGGGAGAAGTTGCGCGGCGGGTTGCTCCACTTCGGCGTGGGAGGACTGGGCCTCGTGGTGATGTGCCTGGGGGTCGTCCTGCTCACCCAGACGGCTCCTGATTCTATGAAGGCGGAACTGCACCGGCTCTGAGCCCGAACGTCTCGTGGTCGCAGAAGCCGTCGACAAGCCGTGGATTGCCGCCCGCGAGCCTCAGTCCATGGAAGTGCGCGCTTCCCTCGTGCCGGTCGTGTACGCCACCATCGCCGAGACCATCAGCAGGACGATCGAGATGCTGAGGGCGATGTCGAGTCCGTGGCCGAACGCGTCGTAGGCGGCCTTGACCACCTTGTTGATGATGATCTGGACGGCGCGACTGGTCTTGCCGCTCAGGCCCTTCTCCTGCGCGTTGATCGATCCCGTCGTCACCGCCGCGATGATCTGGGAGCGGAACGCCGTGGGAATCCCGATCGCCGCGAGCTGGCGCATCAGGTTCACCGTCAGTTGGCCGTTCACGATCGAGCCGAGGATCGCGACGCCCGCCACGGCTCCGAGTTCGCGGCTGGTATTGGTCGTGGACGCCGCCACGCCCGAGTTCGCGGCAGGGATGTTCGTAAGGGCCGTCGACGTCACTGGCACCACCAGGATTCCGAAGCCAATGCCGGCGATTCCCATTGTCCAACCGACCGTCGTGAGCCCCGCCCCCGGCCCGATGAAGACGTCCGTGAGCGCGACGCCCGCGGCTGCGACCAGGCATCCGCTCATCATCGGCACCCGTGAGCCAACGCGGCCGACCCACCGGCCGGTGAAGATCGACGCGAGCACCATGCCCGCGAGCAGGGGAAGGAAGTCGAGAGCCAGGTCGTAGGCGCCAACCGACGCGACCACCTCGAGGTAGAGGGCGACGAAGAAGAAGATCGAGAAGATCGAGAAGTAGCTGGCGAAGGCGACGAACGTCGATCCGGCAAAGGCCCGGTTGCGAAAGAAGTCAAGGTTGAGCATCGGGTTCGCGACGCGTCGCTCCACTGCGAGGAACGCCACCAGCGCGACGCCGCTGATCACGTAGAGGCTGATCACCCAGCCCGCCAGGTACCCCGCGGTCTCACCCGCGATGGTAGCGAAGGTCGCGGTTCCGAGCATCGTCGCTCCGAGCGCGAAGCCGGCGAAGTCCGGCCGAGTCTTGGTGGGGTCCGAACTTTCGGTCAGGGTGATCGCCGCACAGAAGAACGCCAGGCCGCCGAAGAGGAGATTGAACCAGAACACCGCCCGCCACGACCAGATTCCCACGAGCGTGGCGCCAATGACCGGTCCCATCGCGAGCGCGAGTCCCGACACCGCCGCCCACGCGCCGAGCGCGCGGGCTCGCAGGCGCTGGTCGGGATAGATGTGGCGGATCATGGAAAGCGTTCCCGGCTCGGAGCTGGCGGCCCCAACGCCCATGACCACCCTCCCGATCACCAACTCGCTCGAGGAAGTGGCGATGGCACAGACGACCGATCCGGCGCAAAAGATCGCCACGCCAACGAGAATGATCTTCTTGCGGCCGAAGTTGTCACCGAGTGATCCGCACATCAGCATGAGGCTCGCGAACGCGAGGGCGTAGCCGCCCACAATCCATTGGAGTTGCGCGATGCCCGAGTGCAGCTCGGCCTGAACGTTCGCGAGGACGGCGCTGATGATCGTGTTATCGAGGAAGGTGAGGAAGAGGATCGAAAGCAGGGCGATGAAGCCGAAATTGTTCGAGATTCGGGCCAGGCGCGACGTCGCGAGCCGGCCGCCGGGTGCGGTCGTAGTCAGCGGGCCCTCCACCATGTTCACAGGCCCCTTGTCACTCTTGTGCCACCATCAATGGCGCATCGCTCGATCACACCGCCGACCACACCGCACCCTCGCCGGTGGATCCTCGGGTCAGCACCCGCAGTCGCACCGCTTCTCGCAGCCAGGTGCAACCCTCTACTTCAACTTGAAGGTAATGGGAGCCGTCGCGGAGTCGCCGCCATTCGCGTTGCCCACGCTCAGGTCACAATTCGTCAGGTTCGCCTTCTTGGTGCCGCACGATCCGGTGCCGACCTTCCCGGTGGCGACCTTGAACTTGGTGGCCGGGAAGGTGCCCTTCTTGCCGATCGTGATCGGCGTGGGAATTCCATCAATGCTGCATTGGGCTGAGCCCTTCGCCTTCCGGAGACATTCAACGAGGTAGACCGAATCCTTGGGTTTGAACCCGGATCCCTTCACGGTGACGGTTTCGCCATTCTTCAGACCGGTGGCGGGCGTGACGGTCAACTTGGGTGACGTAGCTCCCGATGCGCTTTGGGCTGCGATCAGGCCGGGCCCGAGCAGGAGCGACATCGTGGCAACAACGGCGACACCGATTCGAGTGGTGCGTGCTCGTAGCATTACCCTCCTTCAGTCACGGGAATCTCGAAGCGAAGACGTTGATTGCCCTCAGTAGTTTCTATGCCGATTTCCTCTCGTGGTCAAGGACCCCTTCAACGGGGGGCTGCGAAGGCATCGAATCGGCCGCCCCGCGGGCCTCCAGGGGCTCCGCCGTCAGAACTCGAGACTCATCCGACTAGGGAGCCTGCTCCACGACGACCGCTGTGCCGTAGGCCAAGATCTCCTGGAAGGTCCCTCCGAGTTCGTTCGAGTCATAGCGCATCGCGAGCACGGCGTTCGCGCCAATGGCCTCGGCGGCTTCCTTCAGGCGAGTGAGCGCTTCCGCGCGAGCCTCCTGCAGTTGCTTGGTGAGGCCACGGAGTTCGCCTCCGCCGAGCGCCTTGAATGAAGCGCCGATCTGCGCCCCGACGTTTCGGGTCCGCACCGTAAGGCCGTTGACCTCGCCAATAACGCGGGTGATTCTGTAGCCGGGAAGATCGTTCGTCGTCACTATCAACATGCTCTTCTCCTCATTCGTTCTTGGGCTCACTCTATTAGTGGGGCCTGATTACTTGAAATCATGGATGATCGGCCTATCGCTGACGGCCCGGCGCCTCGGCCCCATCGCACGCGTTCGTTCCGGCGTCAAAGGAAGAAAGGAGGCGTGCGGATCCTCGAACTCGAATGGGTTTGGAGTTTGGGCTCCCCGGTTGAATGGTCGTGCATTCGTCCATCGGTGACTGGGTTTGGCCTGCCGCTGAAGATCGAAGCGAAGCCGGTCGCTTAAGGTTGGTCGGCACAAGGAGACGCACGTGGGACTGATCATGAATTCAAAGAGGGTGGCGAGCGGTCTTCTGGCGAGCCTGCTAACGGTCGGATTCTGCGCCCTTCCACTCAGCGGGGCCTCAGCCGCCACGACGACGTCGGCGACCAGGACCATTGTGAAGCACGCCGACACTTATGTCAACAACATCCGGGACTACTTCTTCTGCGAGTCCTCCAAGTGCAAGAAGGCGAGAAGCGAGGAAGAGAGCGTCGCTGCACAGGACATGCAAGCCCTGGTCGCCGAGGCGACGCTGGTGTCCAAGGCCAGCGTCCCTCTATCGCAAAAGACCGTCGTGGCGAAGTTCATCGCCGACGTCCGTTCCCTGGCGAGCGCCTACCTGGCGTATCCGAAGCAGTCCAGCGCTGAAGACATCGCGCGCAACACCGGACGGATCTACTACCAGTCGGCGAACGTGGGATCCGACATCTATCTGCTCTCGGTCGACGTGAACGGCGGGCCGGTCGGCTACGCCCCGTGGAGCGTCGGGGCGGTTGCCGTGCTCTACGCAATGCAGCTCGATACCGAAGCGCTCGACGTGAAGTCATCGACGGTCGCCGACGATCTCTACGCCAGCGAGAACCTCAAGGCGGAGTCCCAGAGCCTTCTGAGCGACGCCAATGGTCCGAACGCCAAATTCAACGGGTTGCTCACGTCGTTCGCCCGGACGCAGAGGCAAGTGAGCGCGGACGAGATCCTGATTCTTGAGAACAAGAAGACGCCCATCACCAGCGCCCAGATCTCGGCGCTGAGCAACGAGCTGGGCGCGCTGTTCAAGCAGATCGTGAACCTTCAGAACAAGTTGTCCAAGTAATCCGCCCGTCTTTTCAGATGCCCACCTCGTGAGGGCCGCCGACCAGGGCGCCCCGGTCGCTTGTCCTCGGATTGACGGTTACGATTTGGCATGATCGCTGCGATCTTCGGACCCAACGCGACGATTTTCGCGCCCCTGATGATGGTCTTGTGGGTCGCGCCGATCTTGGCGAATGTCAACGCGTCGAAGAAGACGGGCGTGGCCTTCTACCAAGCGAAGTCTTCCAAGACGGCGTGGATCGTTGTCCTGGCCGTCTCGAACCTGACCCCGTTCGGCTGGATACTCGCGACCATCTACTTCGCGTCGGTGCGCCCGAAGGTCAATAGGTTCATGGGATCAAAAGAGTTCTAGCAACGCGCACACGGCGATGAAGGAGACAACGTGCCAAACCAAGCACTGCTCATAATGGACATGCAGAATGGAATCGTCGCACGGTTCGCCGAAGGCTCCGAAGAGCTCTTGAGCGTCATCGCCTCGGTGCAGGGCGCCGCTCGGGCGGCGAAGATGCCCATCATCTACGTGCGCGTGGCGTTTCGCGACGGCGCACCCGAGGCGAACCCGAAGAATCAGTCGTTCTCGGTGCTCGCGGGCTCGAGCACGATGAGCGAGAGTGCCGATTCGACCCAGGTGCACGCGAGGCTCGCGCCAATCGAAGGAGAAGTGACCGTGACCAAGCGCCGCGTAAGCGCCTTCGCCGGAAGCGATCTCGACGTGGTGCTGCGATCGCTCAACGTTGATTCACTGGTGCTCTGCGGCATAGCGACGAGCGGCGTCGTGCTTTCGACGACCCGCCAAGCCGCCGATCTCGACTTCAAGATCACCATTCTGAGCGACGCGTGCGCCGACGCTGACCCTGAGGTGCACCGCGTCCTGATGGAGAAGGTCTTTCCCCGTCAGGCGTCCGTCGTCACCACCGCGCAGTGGATCGAGCAACTGGACTAGGGCTTTCGCCGGGCAGCTCAGACACTGAGGGACTCCTGCTCGAGGACGCTCTGGCGGTCGAAGATCACCGTCACCACGAAGCTCAGCACCAACGCCGCGAGGACTCCAAGGTTCGCGTAGGCCCACGCGCCGGACTTGCCGCCGAGGCCCAGCGGCTTCAGCAGGTAACCCTGCCAGGTCAGCCACGACGCGTAGCTGTTGGTCACGAGTCCCCAGCCAATAACGCTGGCGGCGATGATCGTGAGCATCGGGACGAGCCGGATGTCGCCGTAGCGGCCGGCGTCGTTGAACAGGTCGGCGTCGGAGTAGTCCTTCTTGCGAAGCACCAGGTCACCGAGGAACACCCCGCACCACGCGGCGATGAGAACTCCGACCGTGATGAGGAAGCCCTCGAACTGGTAGAGGAAACTGCCCGCGGCGAAGACGATGTAGACGGTGCCGCCGATCATGATGATGCCGTCAACCCCCGCCGCGGCGTAGCGCGGGATCCTTACGCCCGCCGAGAGCAGCGACAGACCCGATGAGTAGATGTCCAGGACCGCGCCACCCACCAGTCCGAGAATGGCGACGACGGCGAAGGGCACCAGGAACCAGGTGGGCAGCAGGTTGGCGAGGGCGCCCACCGGGTCGTTGCCAATGGAGCTGCTGAGCGATTTCGACGATCCGGCGAGCAAGAGACCGAAGAAGAGCAGGATGAGCGGGGCTACGGACGAGCCGAACGTCGTCCACCACACCACGCCCTTGGTTGAGGCGTCGCGGGGAAGGTAGCGCGAGTAGTCGGCGGCGGCGTTCACCCATCCGAGGCCGAATCCGGTCATCACGAAGACGAGCGCGCCGATCAGACTCTGCGCCGAGCCGACGGGCACGTGCGAGACCACGTGCCAACTGATGTGCTTCAGGGTGAGGATGATGAAGAAGACCGAGAGCACGCCGGTGACGACGGTGATGATGGCCTGCATGCGCATGATGAGATCGAAGCCCATCACGCCTCCGCCAACAATGAGCACGCCGATGACGATGAGCGCCGTGACCTTCACACCGGTGCCGCCGCCCCAGCCGAGCCGGGTGAAGACGGTGGATGTTGCGAGCACCGCGATGACCGACAACGCCGTCTCCCAACCCACGCAAAGAAGCCACGAAATCGCTGATGGGAGGCGGTTGCCGCGGATCCCGAAGGCCGCGCGGCTGAGGACCATGGTGGGCGCGGATCCGCGCTTGCCGGCGGTGGCGATGATGCCGCAGAGCAGGAAGCTCACGCAGATGCCGACGAGGCCGACCACGACCGCCTGCCAGAAGGAGATTCCGAAGCCCAGGACGTACGAGCCGTAACCAAGGCCGAGCACCGAGATGTTGGCCCCGAACCATGGCCAGAAGAGTTCACGAGGGTGACCCCTTCGTTCGGACTCCGCGATGACGTTGATGCCGTTCTCCTCAACGCGCAGTGCGTCGCCGCCGCCCGTTCCTAGAATTTCGGAAAGTTCATCACTCACGTGGCCTCCTAGGCAGCGTTGCAATTCGTAGGCAAGATTTTAGGCAGAAGAATCAACATTTCGGAGATGTTTGGTCAACATTGCGCCCTCGTCGATGCGCCGTGCTCCTCGCTCGAAGAACAGTCCGGCTAACTTGACCAAGATGAGCGCCAGCGACGCAGTGGTTGATGCAAAGGCGTTCGATCGCGCGTACGCGACCCTCGCGGGTCTCGCGGTCGGCGACGCGCTCGGCATGCCAACGCAGTCGCTCACTCGTGAAGATATTGTCAAGGACTTTGGCGAGTTGGTGAGGGATTTTCAACCTTCGAGTCCGACGCATCCATTCGCGGCGGGCCTCGCGGCGGCGACGGTCACTGATGACACCGAGCAGGCACTGATTCTCGCCGACGTGCTGCTGGCCTCCTTCGACTCGTTCGACGCCGAGGCGTACGCCCGGCGTCTCCTCGAATGGGAGGAGAGTGTGCGAGCCCGCGGACTCCTCGATCTGCTCGGACCCTCGACGAAGAAAGCCCTGCTCAACATCGAGGAGGGCGCGGATCTCTCCGAGTCGGGTCTCGCGGGCGTGACCAACGGCGCCGCCATGCGGGTGGCGCCGGTGGGGATCGTGTGCGCGAGTAACAACCTCGAAGCCCTCGTCGCCCGGGTCGTCGAGGTGAGCGCCCCGACGCACAACACCTCGGTGGCGATCAGCGCCGCGGCCGCCGTCGCCGCGGTGGTGAGCGCGGGGATCGACGGCGCGTCGTACGCGATCGCCATCGATCAGGGAATCCGGGCCGCGCTCATCGGCGAGACGTTCGGAGCGCCGAGCGAGGGCCCCCGGGTCGCGGTGCAGATCGCGAAAGCCGTCGAGCTGGGGCGTTCCAGCAAAGGGATCGCCCTCATCGAGGCGATCAACCGGGAGATCGGCACGAGTCTCGCTTCCAATGAATCGGTGCCCGCGGCGTTCGCCCTGCTCGCCGCCTACGGGCATGACTCGTGGAGTGCCTGTTGCGTCGCCGCGTCACTCGGCGGCGACTGCGACACCATCGGAGCAATCACTGGCGCAATGGCCGGGGCGTGCGGTGGAACGGAGTCGTTCCCGTCGTGGGCCGTCGCGCTGGTCGAGGAGACGAATTCGTTGGATCTGGCCAAGGTCGCGGGCGAGCTCCTCGCGCTGCGTCGGTAAGGTTCGCCTGCATGGAGACGTCACCGCGCCTGTTCGGTCTGGACACGGTCATGATCGATCTGGTGCTGAAGATCGCGGACCTTCCGCTGCGCGGTTCTGATTCGCTCGCCACCGACCGGCTCGTCACGGCCGGAGGAGGTTTCAACGTCATGAGCGCCGCGGCTCGCCAGGGCATGGCGGTCACGTACGCGGGACAACTTGGGAACGGGCCCTTCGCCGATATCGCTCTCGAAGCCCTGCGCCACGAAGCGATAGACGTGGCGGTGCCCGCACGCGACGATCAGGACCTGGGTCTTTGCGTCGTGCTCGTCGAAGATGACGGGGAGAGAACATTCGTCACGTCGCCAGGTGCCGAAGGAACCTTGAGTGCGTCGGAACTCCTGTCGCTGGGCATCGCCGACGGCGACTTCGTGTTCCTCTCGGGCTACAACTTCGTGTATCCAGCCATGGGGGCGCAGACGATGACGTGGCTGCGCCAGCTCTCTGCGACGGTCGTCGTGGCCTTCGATCCCGGTCCGCGGGTGCTCGATATCCCCGACGAGATACTGCACGAGGTCATGGCGCGGACTGACTGGTTCCTGTGCAACGTCGGCGAGGCGACGTCGCTCAGTGGCGAAGCGGTGGCCAGCGCCAGCGCGAAGAAGCTCCTGGCGCTCACCGGCTCTCGTGGGGTGGTGGTTCGAAGCGGTGCGCTCGGTTGCGTCGTCGCCCAGGCGGACGGCGGCGCATTCGAGGTGCCGGCCATCGCGACCGAGGTGGTCGACACGAACGGCGCGGGTGATGTGCACAACGGCGTGTTGTTGGCCGAACTCGCGAGGGGGACCGGCGTCATCGAAGCCCTGCGCAGGGCTAACGTCGGCGCCGCCATTGCCATAAGCACCCTCGGCCCCGCCACGTGCCCGCCACGCGACGTGATTTCTGTGAGGCTCTCCACGTCCTTCTAGAGAGCAACGTCGGTGCTCTATCGTGGCACTGAGCACCAGGGGGAACATGAAGCGTTTCGAGCCGTTCGAAGGAAAGATCGGAAGAACCTTGGCCGATTCGACTCCGTGGTGGCCCACGCCGGCGCACCCGAAAGAGGGCGCGCCCAACGTGGTGGTCATCCTGATCGACGACCTCGGGTTCTCGCACTTCAGTTGCTTCGGCTCGGACCTGGCGACCCCGAATATCGATGCATTGGCGGCGGGCGGACTGCGCTACTCGAACTTCCACGTCACGCCGCTCTGTTCGCCGACGCGCGCCGCACTGCTGACCGGTCGCAATCACCACAGTGTCGGCATGCGGGGCATCTCCAACTGGAGCTCGGGCTTTCCGAGCATGCGCGGTCACGTGTCCAACCACGCCTCCACGATGGCCGAGGTGATGCGCGACAGCGGCTACACGACGTTCGCGGTAGGCAAGTGGCATCTGGTCTCGATGGAGAACTCGTCCTCGGCGGGTCCGTTCGACCAGTGGCCGCTCGCCCGGGGTTTTGATCGCTACTACGGATTCCTCGACGGTGAGACTGATCAGTTCGCGCCCGATCTCGTCTACGACAATCACCGCGTCGAACCTCCGAGGAGCGTGGCTGACGGCTATCACCTGAGCGAGGACCTCGTTGATCACGCGCTCGAGTTCATCCATGACGCTAAGTCGATCCGTCCCGATCGGCCGTTCTTCAACTACTTCGCCTTTGGCGCGATGCACGCGCCGCATCAGGCGCCCGCCGAGTACCTCGCCAGGCATCGCGGTCGCTACGACGAAGGATGGGACGTCGCGCGCGACCGCTGGTTCGCCCGTCAAAAGGAGCTGGGCATCATCGACGCCAACACCGAGCTGGCGCCGCGAAACCCCGGCGTGGAACCGTGGGAATCGCTCCCGGAGAACCAGAAGAAGTTGGCGTGCCGGCTGCAGGAGGCGTTCGCGGCGTTCCTTGAACACACCGACGCGCAGATTGGAAGGCTGGTCAAGGGCCTCGAAGAAATCGACGAGCTCGACAACACTTTGATCCTGCTGATGTCGGATAACGGGGCATCCCAGGAAGGCGGACCGTTCGGGGTCCTGCACGAGATGAAGTACTTCAATCTGCTGATGGAGAGTCCCGACGAAGCGGTCAAGCGGCTCGGCGACATCGGGGGACCCAGCAGCCACTCGAACTACCCGTGGGGCTGGGCCCAGGCCGGCAACACGCCCTTCAAGTGGTACAAGCAGAACACCCACGAAGGCGGAGTGCACGTTCCGCTCATCGCCCACTGGCCCCGGGGGATCGAGGCGAAGGGCGAGGTGCGCCGCCAGTTCCACTACGTCACCGACATCGCGCCCACCGTCTACGAGTCGACGGGGGTGAACGTGCCGGACGTCTATCGAGGGCTCGAGCAGATGCCCCTAGCCGGAACGTCGATTGCCTACACCTTCAGCGGCGAAAACGTGATGAACCCGAGAACGAAGCAGTACTTCGAGATGGGCGGCCATCGAGCGATGTATCGCGAGGGCTGGAAGGCCGTGACGCGCCACGTGCCCGGTGTCTCCTTCGATGATGATCGCTGGGAGCTCTACCACGTCGCGGTCGACCACTCCGAGTGCCACGACCTCGCGTCGTCCAATCCAGAGCTACTCGCCGAACTCATCGACCTTTGGTGGAGCGACGCCGACGAGTACAGCGTCTTGCCGTTGGATGACCGTGGATTCGAACTCTTCGGTGCGAGGTTCCGCGAGAACTCGCCGCACCCTCCAAGCCGGCACTACACCTACTACCCTCCGCTCAACCCGATCCCTCCGCAAGCGGCGGCGGGAATTGGCGGGCGCAGTTGGGACCTGGACGCCGTCATCGATCGGCCGACGGGCGCCGAGGGGGTCGTGATGGCGTTCGGAACCGAGAACGCGGGGGTCAGCCTGTTCGTCCAGGACGACCGGCTGGTCTTTGACTACAACTTCTTCAACGACCACCACATCGTCGAGTCGGGCGAGCCGGTCCCGACCGGACCTTCGGTGATCGGCCTCAGATTCCGACGCGGGAAGAACGACGCCGACGTGGCCCTCACCATCGATGGACGAGAGGCTGGTTCGTATCACCTGCCGGTGCTCATGCGGATGATGTCGACCATCGGCATGAGCATCGGCCGCGACCAGGGTTCGCCGGTCTCCAGGCGCTACGAGGGCGAGTTCGCCTTCGAAGGCAAGCTCGAGCGGGTGGACATTCAACTAGTTTCTCAAGATGGCACCGAAGAGAAGGTGACCGCGGCGAGAGAAGGCATGGCCCGCCAGTAGCTGCACCACCGACGCGGCACGTCAACAAGGAGACACGATGGAACGAGTACGCACCCCCGAAGAACGGTTCGTCAACCTGCCGGACTTCCCTTTCGAAGCCAGGTACGCCGACGTGAAGGACCCCACCGGGGGCGCCGACCTGCGCATGGCCTTCTACGATGAGGGCCCCGCGGACGCGGACGTGGTCCTGTTGATGCACGGCGAGCCCAGCTGGTCGTACCTCTACCGCTTCATGATCCCGGTGCTCGTCGCGGCGGGCCACCGGGTCGTCGTCGCGGACCTGATCGGCTTCGGCCAGTCGGATAAGCCGAGCGACCGGCGCGACTACACCTACGCGCGCCACGTGGTGTGGGCGCGCGAGCTGCTCTTCGATCACCTCGACCTGCAGGATGTGACCCTGTTCGGCCAGGACTGGGGCAGCCTCGTGGGGCTTCGCCTCGTGGGCGAGCACCCCGAGCGGTTCGCTCGCGTGGCCATCGGCAACGGCGGGCTGCCCACCGGCGACGAGAGGCCGAACGAGGCGTTCAAGGCGTGGCAGGAGTACAGCCAGAACACGCCGGACCTGCACGTCGGCGGAATCATCTCGGGTGGTTGCGTGGTCCGGTTGCGTCCCGAGGTGATCGCCGCGTACGACGCGCCATTCCCGGACGACACCTTCAAGGAAGGGGCTCGACAGTTTCCCCTGCTCGTGCCGACCTCCCCGCAAGACCCCGCCCACGACGCCAACGTCGCCGCGTGGGCAGTGCTCGAGGAATGGGAGAAGCCGTTCCTCTGCTGCTTCTCAGACAGCGACCCCATCACCAAGGGCGCGGACAAGAAGTTCCTCGCGAAGGTTCCCGGCACCAACGGCCAGCTGCACGTCACGATCGAGGGTGGTGGTCACTTCCTGCAGGAGGAGAAGGGCCCCGAGCTCGCGGGGGTGCTGAATGCGTTCATCAGCGCGAACTGAAGGCTAGAAGTAGTTCTCGCCGAGTGCTTCGCTCCAGGGAGCGACGCGCAGCTCGCCTCGCGGCACGCTCCACTTGAACACCGGCTTGATGTCGAGAACCGGCGTCCCGTCGATCCCGTCGAGCCCGCGAACGCTGAACGAACGCTCCGCGATCGAGTCGATCGCGACGGTCGTGAGGAGAATGCGGTTCGGGCGGTCCTTGTTGCGCTGCGCGAAGACGCCGACGTCGGGCCAGTCTTCGTTGCCACGGGGGTGACGGTGCCAAGGTCCCGGGGGGACGTCCTGCGCCCAGTCGGCGAAGAACACGATCTCGACGTGGGAGAACTCGGCCAGCCCGAGCAACGCCTCACTGGGGACGTCCTGGGCCAGCTCGACGGTGCTCGTGACGTCATCCCAGTTGTCGTCCAGCGCCTCGCTTCGTTCGTTTCGGATGTAGGCAATCGCGCGCACGCTGTAGTTCATACGCCCAATCTACCCAGTGCGGGCCCGGCCTCTCGCAACCATCACGGCACCGTGGCGGAGTATCGTTAAGCGTTCGCGAAACGATGTGAGAGGCCAATGGCGGAACTGACTTTTACCTACGGAACCATGGCGGCGGGCAAGTCAACCCTGGCGCTGCAGCTCTGCTGGCAGCTGCGCGAGGGACGAAGCGACGTGGCGCTGTGGACCTTCGGCGACCGCAGCGCCAACGGCATGGTGACCAGTCGCATCGGCATCGAGGCCCAAGCCGAAGCCGTCATCCCCGGCGCCAGCCTCGCCGGACACATCGACCGGGCGTTGCAGGAGGGCACGAACATCCTGGTGATCGACGAGGTCCAGTTCGCCAGCGTCGGCCAGGTTGACGAGCTCGCCCAGATGGTGGACGACCACGATGTTGATATTCACGCCTTCGGCCTTTGCGCGGACTTCCTGCTCAACGTCTTTCCCGGTTCCGCGCGGCTCTTCGCGATCGCCGACTGGGCGCACGAACTGCCCCTCACGTCCTCGTGCTGGTGCGGCCAGAAGGGCCGATGCAACGCCCGCCTCGTCGACGGGGCGGTGGCGCGTGAAGGGAACCAGTTCTACACCGGGGACGTCCTGCAGGGCACGGTCCACTACCAGGTGCTCTGTCGCAAGCACTACCGGTCGGGTCAGCTCGGACCTGACGACCAGTAGGCGGGTCGGTCTCCTAGAAGAACGCTGCGCAGAGGTCGTAGAGTTCGCGCGGCACCTTGCGCTGGCCGGTCGCGACCACCGAAAGCGGCGCCAACTCGACGTGACTGCCGCGAACGACGGGGATCATCCCGAACTGCTCGGCGACCACGGCGTCAAAGGCGGCGGCCCCGACCCGGGTGGCCCAGATGCGGTCGTAGGCGGTGGGACTCCCGCCTCGCTGCAGGTGACCGAGAACGGTGGTGCGCACTTCGAAGCCGCCGTGGGCGTCGATCTGGGACGCGACGAACTGGCCAACGCCCCTCGTCGCCAGGCGGACGCCGCCGATGCCCTCGGTGGAGACACCAGCTTCTTCGTGGCCCCCGATGGTCTCGAGGTTGATGCCTTCGGCGACGACCACGATGGAGAAGGCGTTGTTGGAACTTCGCCGCTTCACGAGGTGGGCGATGATCTGGTCCATGGTGATCGGGAATTCGGGGATCACGATCAGGTCCGCTCCGCCGGCGAGTCCACCCATGGCGGCGACCCAGCCGGTGGCGCGTCCCATGGTTTCGACGACCATGACGCGGTGGTGCGACGCGGCGGTCGTGTACAGGCGGTCGAGCGACTCGGCGACGATGCTCACCGCGGTGTCAAAGCCAATGCAGTAGTCGGTGCCCTCGAGGTCGTTGTCGAGAGTCTTTGGTACCCCTATGACCGGGGCGCCGCGCTCGGCGAGCCAGCTGGAGATCCGCTGGGTCCCGTCGCCGCCAATGGCGACGAGTGCGTCCAGATGCTCGCTGATCGTTCTCAACACCCGGTCACGCCCGCCCACGGGGTGGTCGAGGTCGTAGCGGGCGGTGCCGAGGAGGGTGCCGCCTTGGCCCACCACGCCGATCAGGTCGTCCTGATAGAGGGGTCGCCCCGAGAATTCGCCGGCCAGTCCGGCCCATCCGTTGGCAATGCCGATGATCTCGTGGCCGTTGCGAAAGGCCATCTGGCCCAGTCCGCGAATGGCCGCATTCAGTCCAGGTGCATCTCCACCCGCGGTAAGAACACCTATGCGCATCAACGTCCGCCTCGTACGAATTGTTCCCCGATCGCACTTTAGGACATATCGAGATCAGGATCTCTTACGCCGCGGTAACCGTCGGGTGGGTCACTCCTGCTCCATAATGGAGCGATGGACGACGAAAGCACGCCGACGGTTGACGAAGTTGTGGGGCGTGGAATCGACTGCCTCAACCGATTCGGGGTCTTTCACGAGTGCCCGCACTGCGGCTCTTCCTTGAGCCCCGAGCACGCGCATTTCCGATGCACCTCATGCGGTTGGCGCGACAGCTGCTGCGACTGAAGACCGCTGTCTTCATGAAGATTTAGAGACTTCCTTAACATTTCACCTTGAGCGTCCGTCCACGTCACGCACCGTTCACTTTTCATTTCTAAGGTTCTTCGTGGCAAAAGGTTCGCTCGCGGCGAAGGTCGTTCGCATCTTCACTTGGCCATCAACGAATCACTTTCTTTAGGAGGAAAGTTCAGAATGAATAAGACACTCAGGTCATTGGCGGCAGCATCGCTCGCCGTTGCTGGTCTGCTCACTGTTGTCACCCTTCCAGCTGGTGCAGCGTCAAAGGCAAAGTCCAAGACGATCACTTGCTACGAGTTGACGGCAAAGGCACTCAAGACCAAGCACGTCAAGGCAGTGCACCCAAGGTGCCCGAAGGGGTACTCCACGCAAAAGCCCAACCTGATGGGATCGGGGCTCCCCGGTGACACGGACCTCGTCGTACCGAACAACGTCTCACTCGCCATCAACGGATCGTCATTCGACGCGCCACTGGTCGGAGTGACGACGAGCGGATCAACGGCGTACTCCGCCGGAGGCAAAGTGTCCTTCAGTGCGTACCCGGCGGCGGGATCGGGAACCGGTCGATCGCAAATCGCGAGCGGTGCTCTCAGCATTGGTTTCTCTGACGTGCCAATGAGTCAGCCCGCAGGAACCCTGCCAGCGGGAGCTGTCGCGTCCAACTTCACGCAGGTTCCCTACCTTCTGGGTGGCGGCGTGGTCGGCTACAACCTCGGAGCCGGCTTCGACAACATGAAGTTGACGGCGCAAGAAGTCGCCCAGATCTACGACGGGAAGATCACCAAGTGGTCGAACTCGGCGATCGTCACGACCAACGGTGGCGCCAACTCGCCGATCGGCAAACTGCTCGTCGCCAATGGTCTGGCCAACGCCCCCCAGGACACGATCAAGGTGCTCTACCGAAACGCTGGTTCTGGCACGACTGAAGCGTTCACCGACTGGCTGTATTCGGCTGGCGATTCCGGACACGCCCCCAATGGTGGCAGCCCGATGGAAGGCTCCGGCGGCACATGGGGTGCCCAGAACATCAACGGCGTGGCGAACAACTCGGCCATGGCCCAGGGCCTCGTCAGCACCCCCGGTTCCATTGGCTACGTCGAGTACAGCTACGTGCTGATTCCTGGCAACGCCAAGATTCAGGTGGCGCAACTGCAGGACAAGAATGGTCAGTGGCTCCAGCCCAACCTGACCAACATCGGGAACGCGGCGGCTGCAGCCGGTACGAGGATATCGCCCGACTACTTCTCCATCGCCAACGAGCCGGGGAACAACGTCTGGCCCTTCGCGACCTACAGCTGGGCCCTCGTCCAGAAGTCACAGACCAGCGAAGGGACCTGCGAGGCGATCACGAAGTACCTCGACTGGGAGTCGCACGCTGGCCAGAACCTGTACGCCGCGGGCGAAGGCTACGTGCCGCTGCCCCCGGCAATCAGGACCTACGCCCGCCAGCAGCTCCAGACGATCACTTCTGGCGGCACCGCTTGCCTGAACCAGAAGTCGTAGTCCGCAGTAGAAATACGAGAAGGTAAGGGTAGGTAGTTTCCAGCATGAGCTTGGTTCCCGCAGAACTGGTAGTTCAAGAAGAGCGCGAGGCGGTGGCGGAGTANNACGATCTTCTGGAGTTCGCTGCCAACGTGGCTGCACCACGCCGGCACGCTCTTGGGCGGCAAGGGGTGGGTGTCGCCTGCGGGCCCCTTCGGCGGTCTCGCGATGATCGCCGGAACCCTCGAAACCTCATTGATCGCCCTGGTCCTGGCTGTGATCGTCGGTTTGGGCACGTCAATCGCCATCGTCTTTCTGATCCCGAAGCGGCTTCGAAACGTGGTCGCGACGCTCGTCGAACTGCTCGCTGCGGTTCCGAGCATCGTCTACGGACTCTGGGGCCTCCTGATCCTCGCTCCGTGGATGGAATCGACCGTCAATCCCTGGCTCAACAAGTGGCCCTTCGCCACGGCGATCTTCGGCAGTCCCGGCAAGGAGTTCGGCACCTCGCTCCTGCTCGCCTCCATCGTGCTGGGGATCATGATCCTGCCCACCTTCGTCGCGATCAGCCGCGAAGTCATTGCCGTTGTCCCTCAGGACCTCATCGAAGCCAGTCTTTCCCTAGGCGCAACGCGGTGGCAGGTCATCCGAGGAGTGGTGTTGCCCACGGCGAAGATCGGCCTCTTCGGCGCCACGTTCCTCGCACTCGCGCGCGCGACCGGCGAAACGGTCGCCGTGGCCCTCGTGGCGGGTGGAGTGGCGAACGCGCAGTTTCATCTGCTCTATCCCGGGACGTCGATCGCCGCGTGGATCGCCTTGACGTTCGGCGAGGCGCAGGGCAACGAGATAGCGGCCCTCATGGCGCTCGGCGTGCTGCTGATGCTCTTGAACTTCGGCCTTTCCCTCGTGAGCCGCTGGCTGGTGCGCCGTCAACGATTGGTACTGGAGCGCGTATGAGCGACATGACTGAACTCGACAAGCCAACCGAAGTCGACAACGAACTGCGCGATGAGATTCGACGGATCTCCCAACATTCACGCGCAAGGCGGGCCACTGTCTCAAAGGTGATGATCGCGCTGTGCGCCGTCGCGCTCGTCGTCACGGCAGTGCCCCTGGTTCTCCTGATTCTCCAACTGCTGGAAAAGGGCCTACCGGTCATCGACAAGACCTTCTTCACAACGCTGCCGTCGACGCCGTCATTGATCGCCCCCAACGCGACCGGAGGCGTCTCGAACGCGATCGTCGGAAGCATCGCCCTCTCCCTCTACGCGTCGGTGCTGGCGATTCCCCTCGGTGTCTTAGTCGGGGTTTACCTCGCCGAGACCGAGTCAAGGCTCGCCTCGTCGCTGCGGGTGATCGCCCAAACGATGGCGGGTGCGCCGTCCATCCTGATGGGCCTGTTCGCGTTCTCGTTCGTCGTCCACGATCTGAACATCGGCTTCTCCGCCATCGCCGGCTCGTTCGCCCTCGCCGTCTTGATGCTGCCGGTAATCGTCATCTCAACCGAGATCGCCGTTCGCAGCGTTCCGAATACGCTGCGAGAAGCGGGCCTGGCCCTCGGAGCGAAGTCCCACACGGTCTCGCTGCGCGTCGTCCTGCCTGCGGCGGTGTCGGGCATCGTGACCGGCGCCATCCTCGCGATCTCGCGTGCGGTCGGTGAGACCGCGCCGGTGCTCTTGACGATCGCCGGCGGATTCACCAACGCGTGGAAACCGCTCGATCCGGTGTCGGCCATGCCGCTCACAATCTTCGAGAACGCCAAGTCCGAATGGCCCAGCCAGCGAGCCCAGGTGTGGGGCGTAGCGTTGGTGCTGGTGGCATTCATCTTCGTACTAAGTCTCAGCGCCCGGATGTGGGCGTCAAGAAAGCAGCAGGTGAGAAACTAAATGGAGCCAGAGATCATGACAGAGATTAAATCCGGAGCCGCAGTGGCAACTTCAGCGGACATTCGAGGTGCGACCGCGATGCAGTTGCATGACGTGGCGGTTTCGTTCCACGGGCGAACCGCGGTGCGTGACTGCACCTTCGACATCGCGAAGAACCGCGTGACGAGCCTGATCGGTCCTTCGGGTTCGGGCAAGACCACGCTGCTGCGCGCCCTCAACCGACTCCACGACCTGACCCCGGGCGCCAAGGTGTCCGGCCAGATCCTGCTCGAAGGCACCGACATCTACCGCGGCGACATCACCGTCACCGAGTTGCGCACCCGGGTCGGCATGGTCTTCCAGCGCCCGAATCCCTTTCCCACGATGTCGATTTACGACAACGTTGTGTCCGGGCTTCGCTTCAACGGCATCAAGAAGAAGGCGTTGTTGGACGAGGCGGCGGAGACCTCGCTGAGGGCCGCGGCACTGTGGGACAGCGTCGAGAGCCGGTTGAAGGTGGCCGCCTCGAACCTGTCGGGCGGAGAGCAGCAGCGTCTCTGCATCGCTCGCGCCCTTGCCATGGACCCCGAGGTCCTGCTGATGGACGAGCCCACGTCGGCGCTCGACCCGATCGCCACGCTGCGCATCGAGGAGTTGATGACCACGCTGAAGAGCCGGGTCACGATCATCATCGTCACGCACAACATGCAGCAGGCCGCGCGTATCTCCGACGACTGCGCCTTCTTGCTGATGGGCGAGGACCGGGCGGGCGAGCTCATCGAGTTCGACACCACCGAGAAGATCTTCAACAATCCGAAGGACTCCAGGACCTTGGACTACACCCTCGGACGATTCGGTTGAGATAGGTCGCTGCCTAACGGCGTGACAAACTACCCCCAAGTCAAGTTTTGGGGGGAAGCAATGGGTCAAGAGTTATGGCAGCGGTCCGCGTCGTCATTGGCGGGAATGATTCGAAGCGGCGAGACAACCTCGCGAGAGGTTGTTGAATCGCACCTCGAACGGATAGAAGCCGTGAACGGCGCCATCAACGCGGTCGTCGAGATCCGCCCCGACGACGTCCGCAAAGAAGCCGACGCCGCCGACGCCAAGGTGAAGGCAGGCGGCCCGCTCGGTCCGTTGCACGGTGTCCCCTTCACGATCAAGACCAATATCGACGTTGAGGGGTACCCCACCACCGAAGGCGTCGTCGCCTTGAAGGACTTCATCGCGCCGGGTGACGCGCCCACGGTCGAACGGATGCGCCAGGCCGGAGGCGTGGCGCTCGCGCGAACCAACATGCCCGACCTGGGGCTTCGCATCAACACCGAGTCGTCGCTCTACGGGCCTACGCATAATCCGTGGATGCGCGGACGCACCGCGGGGGGCTCGTCCGGAGGTGAGGCCGCGGCCATCGCCTCGGGCATGAGCCCCATCGGACTTGGCAACGACATCGGCGGATCGCTGCGCAACCCGGCGTTCGCTTGCGGCATCGCCTCCATCAAGCCGTCGCGCGGGCGCGTCCCCCAGGGCAATCCGAGCGCGGTCATCGACATGCCGATCAACAGCCAGATCATGCTGACCGAGGGCGTGCTGGCCCGTCACGTGGGTGACGTGCGCATCGGGCTCGAGGCGGTCATGGGCGCGCACCACCGCGACCCGCAGTCGATCAGTGCGCCCCTTCGCGGCAGCGCCGCGCCGCGCCGGGTGGCCCTCGTGCCGAGCCCGTTCGGCGGGGCGACCGATCCGGACATCGCCGAGGGGGTCCGCGTCGCGGGACGAGCCCTCGAAGCCGCGGGCTACGAAGTCGAGGAACTGGAACCCCCGATGCTGTTCGAGGCGTATTTCGCGTGGACCGAACTGATGATGACGAGCCTCGAGATGCAAAAGGCGATGCTCTTCGCGGTGATGGGCGAAGGCGCCAGGCAGTTCTTGACGCTCACCGACGCGATGTTCCCGCCCCCGACGCCAGAGTCGCTCTTCGTCATGCACCAGAGCCGTTACGCCGTGGCGAAAGCCTGGCGCGAGTTCCTCAGCGAGTACCCGCTCATCGTCGGGCCGACCTGGACCCAGCAACCGTTCAAGCACGGCTACGACATCGAAAGCGCCGAGTCGGCGATGAACGTCGTCGAGCTCTTCCGATTCGTCCTGCCGGCGAATCTCTTGGGGCTGCCCGCGGCGTGCGTGCCCACGGGGGTGGCCAACGGACTGCCGACCGGAGCCCAGATAATCGGCGACCTCTTTCGCGAGGACCTCTGCCTCGACGCCGCAGAAGTCGTCGAGGAGAGCGTCGGCGTGCTCACCCCGATCGACCCGCGAGGCTGAGCCACTGGCGTCACTGCGCCCGTCAGGGATTCGAGCAGTACTTAGTCGGTGGACACTTCGCGCAGGTCCGCGTCGTCGACGTTGAAGACGAACCCGCGGATCTCGGTGCCGTCGATGAACGGGCTTCGCTTCAGGGTTTCGACGGTCGCTCGCACGTCGACGTCGATGTCGTCGTAGGCGCCGAGCCGGAAGGGGGGCCGCTCGCCGAATTCGGCCTCGAGCTCCGCCTGAAGGACGTCCTCTTCGAAGGACTCGAGCCCGCACCGGGTGTGGTGGATGACCATGATCGCCGTGGTTGCGAGGAGCCTCTGGCTGAGGAGCAGCGAGCGAACGGCGTCGTCCGTCGCGAGGCCCCCGGCGTTTCGGATGAGGTGCACCTCACCGAGGTCGAGACCCAACGCCCCAAAGAGGTCGAGGCGGGAGTCCATGCAGGTGAGCACCGCCAGATGGAGCTGGGGTTCGGTGGGGAGTTCGCGGTGGCCGTGCCGCGCCACGTAGTCGTGATTGTTGGCCAGGAGGTCGTCAATCACGCTCATCGCACCATCCTAGGGAACCGATAATCGCGTCGGTTCGTCTACTCGCGAAGGTTCCATCGCCTCGTCGCTACGCTGCACCTTGGAGGTGGTCATGGAACACATGCACGAGGTACGAGAAGAGCTTCGCCAGCCGGCGCTTGACCTGCGCAGTCTTATCCCCGACGTCATGAAGGGGTACGCGGAGATGTCGCGTGCGGCGATGAGCGAGGGGGAGTTGTCGAGCGGGTACAAGGAACTGCTGGCGATCGCGATTGCCATCACCCGTGAGTGCGATGGCTGCATCGTCGCCCACGCGCGAGGCGCCGCGCAGCAGGGCGTGACCCGCCAGCAAGTGGCTGAAGTCGTCGGCGTCGCCATATTGATGAACGGCGGGCCGGGAACGGTGTGGGGTCCGCGGGCCCTTCGCTCGTTCGACGAAGCGGTCGCGGCTAGGTCCCTGTAGGAATCTAGAAGCTGTAGGGAAGATGCTTGATCCCGTTCACGAAACTCGACGCCAACTGTGATGGTGCGCCGGTGGCGTGAATGTCGGGCGTGCGCTTCAGCAGTTCGCGGAACATGACGGTGATCTCTCGGCGAGCCAGGTGGGCGCCGAGGCAGAAGTGCGGACCCGGAGCGCCAAATCCGTAGTGGTCGTTCGGCGTGCGGCCGACGTCGAACGTGTAGGGATCGACGAAGGCCTCCTCGTCGCGGTTGGCCGAGCTGTAAAAGAGCAGGACCTTGTCGCCGGCCTTCAGATCGAAGCCCGACAGCGTGTGGTCGACCGCCAGGGTGCGGCGCATCCAAATGACCGGCGACGCCCAACGGACTATCTCGTCGGTCGAAGTCTTCGCGAGCCCCTCGTAGTCGGCGATCAAGCGAGCCTTCTGGTCGGGGTGCTCGTTGAAGGCGTGCAGGCCGTGGGCTATCGCGGTGCGGGTGGTTTCGTTCCCGGCGGTGACGAGCAGCACGAAGAACGACGCCAACTCCTGCTGGGTCAGCTTCTCGGATTCGATCTCGGCGTTGACGAGAGCGCTCGTGATGTCGTCGATGGGATTATCGAGACGGTACTTCCCAAGCTCCTCCATGATGCCGGTGAGCGTGGCTCCCGCTTCGAGCACCGCCAGCACCGGATCGACGCCCTCGGGCACGAGTTCAGTGTCGTCCATGGAGAGGATGATGTTCGAGCACTTCAACACGGTCGCGAAGTCGCTCCTCGGAACCCCCATCATGGTGCAGATGATCTCGAGGGGGAAGGGCGCCGCGACGTCGGTGACGAAGTCGCCCGAGCCATGGCTCCTCGCGTTCTCCACGACTTCGTCGGCAACGCGTTCGATCGAATCCTCAACGGATCGCACGTTACGCGGGTTGAAGGCGTTCGAGACAATCCGTCGAAGCCGGGCGTGCTTGGGATTATCGGTCGAGATCATTCCCGAGAAGTACTCCACCATCTCGGGCGGCAAGTCGATCTGGGAGACCGCCCCGGGGCCGGAAAGGAAGATCTCCGGATGACGCGACGCCGTCGCGACGTCTCGGTGGCGCGTGAGCGCGTAGTAGCCCGTGCTCTCGGGAAACTCGATGCTGGTTCCCTCAAGCCGGATACCGGGGTGGAACGAGATTGGCCGCTCCCGGCGAAGCGTCGCGAACGCCGCCTCGCGATCGGACCACGGTCGACGCCAGAACTCCATGTCGGAGAGGTCAATATCGTCGGGGTTCCATGGCGTATCGGGTGTCATCTCGGAAATCGTAGCCAGTGGACGATGGGCGGTCACGCCAACGTGTTTTCACGGCAGACTGTCTGGGTGCCAGAACTCACCGACCAAGAACGATCGAGCCGACTGAAGGCGCTGAACGCGCTTCTCGACCTCATGCGTCCGGCCGTCCAAGCCGACGGAGGTGACCTCGTCCTCATTCGCGCCGACGTCGAGACGGGGGTTGTGGAGGTGCAGTTACAGGGCGCCTGCTCGAGTTGCGCGATCTCGTCCGACACGCTGCAGGGCGGGGTGACCCGGATCCTCACCGACCGGCTGAAGTGGGTCACCGAAGTCATCGGAGGGGTGGATGACTCGATGGATCCCGAGGACTCGATGTCGCTCGGCACCGGCGGCTACGTCCCTCGCTACCGCCAGCTCTAAGGGACTCTTCTTCTGCATGAAACCCTAGGTCACCTGATATTATTTAGTTAGGTGAACTAATGGATGAGACGACGACAGAGACCGCGGCACGGCTACGCCGGTCGATCACGCGGCTCAACCGCAAGCTGCGGTACTCGGCGCTCGGCGGTGTCTCGCCCGCCCAGGCATCGATGCTCGCCGTCATCAACAGTCGAAAGAATCCTTCGTTGGGCGAGTTGGCCCTCGCTGAGCAGATTCAGCCGCCGTCGGTGACGCGGCTCGTAAGGACCATGGAGGAAGCGGGGCTCATTGCGAGTTCTGCCGACCCGGAAGACCGCCGATGCACCCGGGTCCGGTTGACCGCGCTCGGTCGAAAGGAGTTGGCCACGATTCGCCAACGCAAGACCGAATTCCTGGAGAAGAAGCTCCTCTCGCTGACGACGAAGGACCAGTTGAAGGCCCACGAGCTCGCCGCCTTCCTCGAAGCGCTGCTGGAGGACGAATGAGCGCGGCCCGGAGATTCTCGTCAAGGACATTCGCCGCGCTCTCGGTGCGCAACTTCCGCCTCTACTTCATAGGCCAGCTCATCTCGGTCTCGGGAACCTGGATGCAGTCGGTGGCCCAGGGCTGGCTGGTCCTGCAAATCACCGGATCCTCGGTCGACCTCGGCATCGCCGTGGCGCTGCAGTACGTGCCGATGCTGCTGCTCGGTTCCTACGGCGGACTCATCGCCGACCGCCACGAGAAGCGGCGCATCCTGTACTTCACCCAAGTCTCGGCGGCCCTGCTCGCCCTGGTGCTCGGGCTGCTCGTCACCACCCATCACGTCACCGTCGCCACGGTGTTCGTGCTCGCCGGACTACTCGGCGTGGTCAACATGTTCGACGTTCCCGCGCGCCAGGCGTTCGTGCAGGAGATGGTGGGCCGTGACCTGATCGCGAACGCGGTGAGCCTCAACAGCGTGCTGATGAACGCGGGACGTCTGATTGGCCCGGGAATCGCCGCCGGTTTCATCGCGGTCGTCGGGACGGCGGTGTGCTTCTACGCGAATGCGGTCTCCTACCTCGCCGTATTGCTGGCGCTGGCGCTGATGCGGCGAGCTGAGTTCCTGCCCATGAGGACCGTCGAACGCGAGAAGGGCCAGTTGCGGCTCGGGCTCAGGTACGTCGCGGCGAATCCGGTGCTTCGAGACGTCATCCTGTCGGTGGCAGTCGTCGGGACCTTCGCCTACAACTTCACGGTGATGCTGCCGCTGCTGACCCGCCACACCTTCCACCAGACGTCGGCGGCGGACTACGGGCTTCTCATGGCGGCGATGGGGCTGGGCGCCGTCTTCGGCGGGCTCTTCGTCGCTCACCGCTCGCGCCCCACGCCTCGCCTGATCGCGACGCTCCTCCTCGGCTTCGGTCTCTTCATGACGCTCACGTCGTTCGCGCCCTCGATCACCTGGGCCGAGATCGCGCTCGTGCCGACGGGTGCATTCTCCATTGCCTTCATGTCATCGGCGAACGCCACGTTGCAGTTGAACTCGAGCCAGCACATGCGTGGCCGCGTGATGAGCCTCTACGGCATCGCGTTCCTCGGCACGACTCCCATCGGCGCCCCGCTCATCGGGGCGATCATCGCCGCAACCAATCCGAGGATCGGCATGGAAGTCGGATCGGGATTCGCGTTGATCACCGGCGTCTGGCTCGTGATTTCACTGCGCCAGGACGAGCGCAACATTGCCATGCTGCAGAGGGCCTAGACCTTCTGAGGCTTCGGCTCCTTCGGCAGTCCCAGGGCGCGCTCACCGATGATGTTGCGCTGGATCTCCGCGGTGCCGCCCCAGATGGTCTCGGAACGCGAGAAGAAGAAGGACGCCTGCATCTCCGAGACCGGGTAGTCGGCGCGGCCGCGGCGCACTCCCGGAAACATCCCTTCGGCGTCTCCCGTGCCGGACAGGATCTGACCTTCCATCCCCAGGACATCGATGGCGAGCTCCATGCTCGCGCGGTGCGTCTCGGACCAGAACATCTTGTTGCACGCGCCCAGCAGCGCGGTGTTGTGAGTGTTGTTGAGCGAGTCGGTCAACGAGCGGTAGCCGTTGATCTGCATGATCTTCACCTTCTCCCACGCCTTCACGAGATCGTTGCGCACGCGAAGGTCGTGGTTCTTGTTGAGGCGCTGGGCCTCCTTCAGGATCACTTCCCACTCCTTCAAGAAGCGCCGGTAGCCGGTGGTCGATGACGAGCCGCGCTCGAAACCGAGGGTGGTCATCGCGACCTTCCAACCGTTGTTCACGCCGCCCACGACGTTGGCCTTGGCGCAGCGCGCGTTGGTGAAGAACACCTCGTTGAACTCAGCGCTTCCGTCAACCTGCGTGATCGGTCGGACCTCCACGCCTTCTTGGCGCATGGGCACGAGCATGTAGCTGATTCCCGCGTGCTGGGGCGCATCGGGGTCCGTTCGGGTCATCAGGAAGACGTAGTCGGCGTGCTGGGCCTGGGTCGTCCACACCTTCTGGCCGTTGATGACCCATTCGTCGCCGTCGAGCACCGCGGTCGTCTTCAGGCTCGCGAGGTCACTTCCAGCGTCGGGCTCGGAGAAGCCCTGGCACCAGGCGATCTTCCCCTGGAGGATGCCCGGAATGAACTCCTGCTTCTGCTCTTCGGTGCCCCACTGCAGAATCGTCGGCCCGACGAGCGTGTCGCCGAAGAAGTCGGCGCGCATCGGCGCGCCGGCCTTCGCGAACTCCTCATTGAGCACGACCTGCTCGAGCAGCGAGAGGCCCTTGCCGCCGTATTCGACCGGCCATCCGGCGCAAATCCAGCCGCCGGCGAACAACTTGTCGGTCCAGGTCTTGTTGAACTCCTTGCGCTCGTCGCCGCTCAGCTTGAAGCCCGGCTCGAACCAGCCGGTGGGCAGGTTCTCCTCCAGCCAGGCGCGGATTTCTCCGCGGAACGATTCAGCTTCGGTGGGGTATGTCAGATCCATAGTTGGCAGCGTAGTCATCCTTCGCGCCACCGTGAAGTGGCATTTGTGCCAAATCGTGAATTGGAGGAGAATGAAGAACTTCGCCGAATCCGAAAGTTGGACCGTGTCCCGATCCCTTCGCCAGACAATTGCCGAAACCAAGGCTTCGTGGGCCCTCTCCAAGACCATCTTGACACCCGCCCACGTACCGGCGCGGGCGCCCGAGCCGGGCAAGCTGCGCATTGCCTTTCTCATCTACCGGGGTAATCCGCGCTGCGGCGGCCAGGGCGTCTACACCCGTCACCTCACCCGCGAACTCACGAATCTGGGCCACAGCGTCGAGGTGTTCTCCGGGCCGCCGTGGCCCGAGCTCGACGAGGGCGTGGGCTTCACCGCCGTTCGCGGCCTCGACCTCTACCGCGACCCGGACCCCTTCCGGATTCCCGCCCGCTCGGAGTTCACGTCGAGGGCCGACCTCGCCGAGTTCGCGGTCATGATGAGCGCCGGTTTCGGCGAGCCCCTGGCCTATTCGATGCGCATCGAGAAGATCCTGAAAGACCGCCGCGGGGACTTCGACATCATCCACGACAACCAGTGCATGGGACCGGGAATCTTGAAGCTGCACCGCGAAGGATGGCCGGTCCTCGAGACCCTCCACCACCCGATCACCGTCGACCGGTCAATCGCGCTCGACCACGTGGACACCGCCTGGAAGCGGTTCACGACCCGCCGTTGGTTCGGTTTCTTGCGGATGCAGGTGCGGGTCGTGAAGCAGCTGCCGGCGGTGCTGACGGTGTCGCACAACTCGAGGATCGACATCAACGCCCAGATGAAGGTTTCCCTCGAGCGTCTCACGGTCGTGCCGGTCGGGGTCGACCACACGGTCTTCAAGCCCTACGACGACGTGGTGAAGAAGAAGGGCCGCCTGATGGTCACTTCTTCCTCGGACGTTCCCATGAAGGGCCTGGTGCCCCTGCTCGAGGCGATCGCCAAGCTGCGCGTCGAGCGCGACATCGACCTCGTGGTGATCGGCAAGCCCAAGGCCGAGGGGCGCGTGGCCTCAACCATGGAGCGCCTCGGCCTCAACGACATCGTGACCACGATCTCTGGCGTGACCGACGAGGAGCTGGCCCGCCTCTACGGCGAAGCCGAGGTCGCCATCGTGCCGAGCCTCTACGAGGGTTTCTCGCTGCCCGCCATCGAGGCCATGAGTTGCGGTGTCCCCGTCGTCGCGACGACCGGTGGCGCGCTGCCCGAGGTTGTCGGAACGAGCGGCGAGACGGGCCTGCTGGTCGAGCCCAACAACCCCGATGCCCTCGTGAACGCCATCCGCCTGCTGCTCGACGACCGCGAACTGGCGGACCGCCTCGGGGCCAACGGCCGCGAGCGCGTCATCGAACGCTTCACCTGGCAGGTGACGGCGCGCGGCACGGCCGCTTGCTACGACGCCATCCTGAACGGGAAGTCCCTTCCGGCCTCGATGGACTTCGACTAGTGCTGACGGCTGACTACGACCTGCTGGGGCTCGCGAGCGGGGACAAGATTCTCGATCTGGGCTGCGGCTTCGGCCGCCACGCGTTCGAAGCCGCCCGGCGCGGGGCGAACGTGGTGGCGCTCGACGCGGGCCGCGACGAGGTCGAGGGCGTGGCGGCGACCTTCGCCGCGATGGTCGAAGCGGGCGAGCTGACCTCGCCGGGCCTGCACACGGCGGCCGTGCAGGGTGACGCCCTGCACTTGCCCTTTCCCGACGGCACCTTCGACCGGGTGATCTGCTCGGAGGTCCTCGAACACATCCCCGACGACGTGGCGGCGATGCGCGAGTTGGCGAGGGTGCTTCGAGGCGGCGGGACAATGGCCATCACCGTGCCGCGTTTCGGTCCCGAAGTGGTCAACTGGGCGCTGTCGGACGCGTATCACAACGTGCCGGGTGGGCACATCCGCATCTACCGCCGTTCCGTGCTGGAGGCGCGGCTGGGTTCGGTGGGCATGCGCGTAACGGGCCACCACTACGCGCACGGCCTGCACAGCCCCTACTGGTGGTTGAAGTGCCTCGTCGGCACGAAGAACGACAAGAACTTCTTCGTGAGGAACTACCACCGCCTCCTGGTATGGGACATCATGAAGGCGCCCAGAACCACGCGCTACATGGAGCGGGTCCTCGCGCCCCTCATCGGTAAGTCGGTCATCGTCTACCTGGTGAAGCCCGACCGATGAGCCTCTCGACGAACCACATGTCCGGGGTGCCGGGACTTCTGAGCGCCAGCGACGTGGCCCTGACGGCGTCGCACCTGGCGTCGCTCCAGGTCACCAGCGGCCAGATTCCTTGGTTCCCCGGCGGCCACTGCGACCCCTGGAACCACGTGGAAGCGGCGATGGCCCTCACGATCACCGGTTACCAGGAGGAGGCGCGCGCCGCGTACCGATGGCTCGCCGCGACCCAGCTCGGCGACGGCAGCTGGTTCAACTACTACCAGGGCGGCGGCGTCAAGGACACCCGACTCGACACCAACGTGTGCGCCTACGTCGCGACGGGCATCTACCACTACCTGCTCGCCACCGGCGACGTCGACTTCGCCCAGAGCATGTGGGCGTACGTCGAAAGCGCCACGGAGTTCGTCCTTCGCTGGCAGCTCGACGACGGCACGATTCGATGGTCGCTCGACTCGATGGGACGGCCCGAGGCCTACGCGCTGCTCACGGGGTCGTCATCGATCTTTCATTCGCTGCGCTGCGCCGTGGCGCTCGCGGAGCGACTCGGCCACCAGAGGCCTTCGTGGGAGTTCGCCGCGGGCCGCCTCGGCCACGCCGTGGCGCACCATCCGGGGGCGTTCGCCCCGAAGAACGAGTTCGCCATGGACTGGTACTACCCGATCTTCTCCGGTGCGCTCACCGGCGCCGCGGGGGAGAAGCGCATCAGCGACGGGTGGGAGCGCCACGTCATGGATGGTTACGGGGTGCGCTGCGTGTCGACGAACGATTGGGTCACCGCCGCCGAGACGGCGGAGTGCGTGCTCGCCCTCGAAGGGCTCGGGCTCAACAACGTCGCGCTCGACCTCTTCAGCTGCACCCAACGCCACCGGCGCGAAGATGGCGCCTACTGGACGGGCATCGCCTATCCCGGGGTGGTGACGTTCCCGGACTGTGAGATCACGTCCTACACCTCGGCGGCGATCATCCTCGCGGTCGACGCCTTGACCTCCTCGTCGCCCGCGGCGGGGCTCTTTCGCCACGGCGAGCTTCCCATACCGCTCGACCTTTTCGAGCCGGGCTGCCCGCTTTCGCAGACCAGCTAGCCGACGCGCGTGAGCACGCGCAGCGAGCCCTCGCTCGCCAGATCGACGAACGTCCCGCTCTCCAGCGCCGCGAGATAGATCTCGTAGGGCGGGCGGCCGCCGTCGACGGGGTTCACGAACACGTCGTGGATCATCAGGAGTCCTCCGACGACGACCTTGGGCGTCCACGCCTCGTAGTCAGCCCACGCGATCTCGGCGCCGTGGCCGCCGTCGATGAACAAGATGTCGAGGGGCTGGGCGAAGTGGGCCGCCACCACGAGCGAGGGCCCGACGAGTCCGATCACCGTCGATTCGAGGGCCGCCTCGGCGATCGTGCGCTGCCACGTGGGGAGGGTGTTCAGCCGTCCGTCGACGGGGTCGACGAGGGTGTAGTCGAAGTGCTCCCAGCCCTCCTGGTTCTCCTCGCTGCCGTGATGATGGTCGAGCGAATAGAGCACGGCGTTGTTCTGCTCGGCGGCGGCCCCGAGGTAGACGGCGGACTTGCCGCACCACGCCCCGACCTCCAGCCAGGTTCCGCCCGCGTCGCCTCCGGCGTGCTCGAGGGCGCCGCGGTACAGCGCGAGGCCCTCGTCGCGGGGCATGAAGCCCTTCACCGTGTCGGCGAACTCCAGGAGGTCATCGGACCGGCTCATCAGGCGAACAGCTTTACCAGCGTGTAGATGCCGAGGCCCGCGAAGATGACCCCGCCGGCGAGTCGGATCTTCTCCAGGGGCACCACGCGCTGGAGCAGCTGCCCGCCGTAGGCGCCGACGAACGAGACGAGGACGAGCGCGAGCGACGAGGCGAGAAAGACCTCGAACGGCTGGTGGGTCTTGGCGGAGAAGTTGGCGGCCTGGATCTGGGTGAGGTCGCCGAACTCGCCGACGAAGATCACGGCGAAGGCCGTGGCGATCTCGCGCGTACGAGAGGCGGCCCGCTCGGCTTCAGCCTCGTGGGCTCCTTCCTCCTCGGCCTGTTCCTCTGACGACAGGAACAGATACGCCGCCCCGGCGAGGAAGAGCAGCGCCACGATGAAGTCCTTGATGTGCACCGGAAGCAGCGTGAGCAGGCTTCCCGCCGCGACCGCGAGCGCCATCTGGACGATGAAGCCCGCCGACGCGCCGATCACGATCGAAGTGGGCCGGGCCTTCGTGCTCATCACGATCGTCGCGATCATGGTCTTGTCGGGAAGCTCCAACAAGAACATGAGGGCGAAGATGCCGAGGAACGCCCCGATGTTCACTGCGTCAACCTAGAACTGCTGGCGGATCGCGCCGGCGAAGGTGAGACCCACGCGCATTCGCTCGATCTGCTGCGCGACGGTGCGCTGCTCGCCGCCGAGCGGATGCTCGGTGTGGAACTTCTCCACCTCGTCGGCGAAGGCCTCGTCGCCTATGAAGGTCGGAAAACCGAGGGCCAGGCGCGAGTGCGAGTTCAACGGGAACTTCTCCAGCACCTCGTCCCACCGCCCGGTGAAGTACCTCCACACCAGGGGACCGGTCGTGGCGTTTCGGGTGAGCAGGCCGAGCACGATGGCGGCGTCCTGGTTGCGAAACTCGGAGAAGCACTTCTGCGCCGCGTCGAGAGCGGCCTTCTCGTCCGCGAAGTCCGCCAGGCCCCACTGGTAGCGCTGCTCCTCCTGGGGATTCGCCGCGTGGTGGTAGCGCTCGAGGAAGACGTCGTAGTCGCCGGGCCGGTTCTGGGTCGCGACGATGCGCAGGATCGCGCGCGCCAGGTCGCCGTCCATGTCGTTCGCCTCGAATCTCCTCACCGCTTCGCCCTGTATCGCCTCGTCGCGTCCCAGGGTGCCGAGCGCGCCGAGCACGATGGCCCGCATCTGGGGAGTGAGCTCGCTCTCGCCGGGCCGGGCGTCCCAACCGAGGCGGGCGAACTGCGGGCCGAAGAGGCCGCGCACCGTGTCGGCGAGCGCCGCACGCTGGTCCGGTTCGAGGGCGCGGTGCACGTAGTCGAGGGCGGTCGCGACGGTGCCCCACGGGGTCGGCTCGTCCTGGTTTCCGAGTCCGCGCGCGATGGCGAGAAAGGCGTCCCACTTGATCTGGCCCGCCAGGAGCGACGCCCAGCTGTCCGCGACGAGGGTGGCGCGCTCCAGCTCCTCGAGCTCTTCGATGTGCTCGGCGAGCGCCGCGAGCTCGTTCGCGCCGTAGCGCGAACGAAACACGCCGGAACCCCCGGCGTTCAGGACGACCGGGAGCTCGTCGGTGATCTTCAGGGGCTCGTCGGCGAGGAGATGCTTGCTGGTGGCGCCGCCCTTCAGGGAGCGGGTGAGCACGGGCACGAGCCACGACGAGCCGATCGCGCTGGCGCCGCGGGGCTCGCCGTAGGCGAACGGCTGCTGGGTGAGCTCGCCGTCCGCGAGCGTCACGAGCGGGTGCCCGCCCTGGAGAATCCAGGTGTTCATGAGGCTTCGAACGGGCTGGCCGGATGTCTCTTCGAGTGCGTCCCAGAGGTCGGTGGTGACGGTGTTGGCGTAGCTGTGCCTGCGCAGGTAGTGGCGGATGCCGTCACGGAAGGTTTCTTCGCCGAGGTACTGCTCGAGCATGCGAAGCACCGAGCCGCCCTTTTCGTAGGTGAGGACGTCGAACATGCCCCGGGTGTCGTCGGGCGAGATCACCTCGTATTCGATTGGGCGCGTCGAGTGCAGGCCGTCGATCTGCAGTGCGGCGTCACGGTCGACTCCGAAGCCCACCCACATCTTCCACTGCGGGCGAAGCGCGTTGGTGCAGAGCACCTCCATGAACGTGGCGAACGCCTCGTTGAGCCAGATCCCCTCCCACCACTCCATGGTGACGAGGTCGCCGAACCACATGTGGGCGATCTCGTGCGCCACCACGGTCGCGACGCGCTCTTTTTCGGCGAGCGACGCCGACGCCGGATCGACGAGCAGGGCGGTCTCGCGGTACGTGACGCATCCCAGGTTCTCCATGGCGCCAAAGGCGAAGTCCGGAATCGCGATCATGTCGAGCTTGTCGCCGGGATAGGGGATGTCGAAGTACTGGGAGAAGAAGCGAAGGGCGAACGCGCCCGATTCGAGGGCCAGGTCGGTCAGGTGGGCCTTGCCCACGGGAAAGACGATCCGCAGCGGGGTTCCGTCGACGTCCAGCGCCGGGGTCTCCTCGAAGGGTCCGACGATGAAGGCCACCAGGTAGGTCGACATCTTCATGGTGGGGGCGTAGCTCACGGTGCGTTGCCCGTTGGCGAGATCGGTGTTGGAGAGTTCGGGCGAGTTCGAGTACGCGGCCAAGTGGCTCGGCACGGTCAGGTTCACCTGATACGTGGCCTTGAAGGAGGGCTCGTCCCAGCACGGAAAGGCGCGTCGCGCGTCGGAGTGCTCGAACTGGGTGGTGGCGATCGTGTGCGTGGTCCCCGAGGAGTCGACGAAGGTCGAGCGGTAGAAGCCGTGCAGCTGGTCGTTCAAGATGCCGGTGAAGGCGATTTCGACGGTGGCGGCGCCGGCTGGCAGCGGATCATGGAAGGAGAAGGTGGCGGTCTCGTAGGTCTCGTCGAAGGTCGGCTCGCTCGAGCGAAGCGTCGTGCCGCCGGCGCTGACGGTGGCGGCGCCGAGCGCCAGTTCAATGGCGTGCAGGGTGAACGACGACGCGGATTCGCTGATGGTTACGTCGATTTCGACCCGTCCGGCGAAGGTCGCGGCGTCCAGATCGGGGGTCAAGAAGATGCGGTAGGCCGCCGGTGTGACGTTGCGATTCAGACGGTAGGGGTTAGGAGTGGAACTCATCAGTTGCCACCTTAGAGCGTGCACTCTGCCTAAGTTCCAAAGGCACCGGGTATGTGTGTCACAGCCTGCGCGTACCGTCACGTAGGTGGAGACCGAGACACCGCTGGCCGCAAAAGGCAAGACCGGGCCGCTCGTCTCGCGCACCGGCCAAGTCCTCTCGCGTTCGGTGACCTTCCAGTTCGCCCTCGATCCCACGCTCGAGCAGCGCGTCCTCTTCGCCAAATGCGCCGGTGCGCGGCGCTACTGCGTCAACCACCACCTGGGACGGGTGAAGGAGAACCTCGACCTGCGTGTGACCGAGCGCGAGGCGAAGGTCGAGTCCGAGTCCCTGACCCCGGGACTGTCCTGGTCGGCGTTCTCCTTCATCAACGAGTTCAACGCCTGGAAGAACGGTCTCCTCGAGACCTCACTGACGGGCGACGACGGTGAGCGTGGCCTCCACTGGCGCAACGAGATCCCCGAATCGGTCTTCGAATGCGCCAGCTCCGACGCGGCGCGGTCACTGAAGAACTGGTCGGACTCGAGGAAGGGCGAGCGGCGTGGCGCGACCGTGGGCTTTCCGAGGTTCGCCGCCAAGGGCCGTTCGACCCCGAGCTTTCGACTGCGCAACCGGACGACGCCTGGTGAGACCAACGCAATCCGGTTCACCGATGCGTCCCATTTGCGACTGCCCAAGATCGGTTCCGTCAAAGTGCATGGCCCCACCCGTCGGGCCCGGCGCATGATCGAGCTGGGCCGGTTCCACGCCTACTCGGCCACCGTCATTCAACGTGGCGGCCGCTGGCTGGTCTCGCTCTCCGGCGTCGCCACAGAGTTCCACCAGGCTCAACGTTCGCCAGCCACTCGCCACCGGTCACCCGTCGGGGTGGATCGGGGGATCACCTCGCTCGCGGTCTGTGCCGACGCGAACGGCCACTTCCTAGCCGCGTTCGAGGGGGTGAGAGAACTACGCACCGCCGAGCAGCGCCTCATCGCTGCCCAGAAGACCCTCGCCAGAACCACACCGGGGTCCACGGGATGCGAGAAGGCCAGGGCTCGCCTGAACCGCCGCCACTGCAGGGTCGCCCTCACGAGGAAGCACCTGGTCCACCAGGCATCGAGCCAGCTGGTGAGAACCTGCGCCATCCTGGTGCTCGAGGACCTGAACGTGGCGGGGATGACGAGGAACCGGCGCCTGGCCAAGTCGGTCAGCGACGCCGCCATGGGTGAGCTGCGGCGCCAGATCGAGTACAAGGCCAAGTGGCACGGGGTCGAGGTGATCCTGGCCGACTGGTTCTTCCCGTCGTCCAAGACCTGTTCGGGATGTGGACAAGTGAAGGACAGTCTGGACCTCTCCGAGAGGATCTTCACCTGTACCGTCTGTGGCCTCACTATCGATCGCGACCTCAACGCGGCGGTCAACCTGGCGCGCTGGACGCCCGCGGTTGCAGTGGAAATACCGAGTACTTGACCCCAGGGTCTGCACCGCGAAGCACGCGGGAAGAGCCGTTCGCCACCCGCACAACCCTCGAAGTTGAGGACAGGGCCCTGGGACGGAACCGGCAAGTGCTGATCCGAGTGGATCAGCATCCGGACGGTGAGCAAGTACCGGCTGAACCCAGTCGGCCAAGGCAAACCGGTGGGTCTGAAATAGGACGCACGCTGTTAGGGCCAAAAGTTCTACGCTCGCTAAGTGACAATTCCGCCAACGCCCGTTTCACTTCGTGTCAAGCCCGGCCCCAACCGCCTCGCCGTCACCGGCATCGGCAACGCCATGCTCGACATCATCACCCAGGATTCGAACGAGGTGTATCGACAACTCGGACTCGTGAAAGCCGCGATGACCCTGCTCGAAGTGGACCAGCTCCAGACGTTCTACAACGCCATGGGCCCGACGCTTCAGATGTCGGGAGGATCGGTCGCCAACTCGATCGCGGGCGTCGCGGCGCTCGGCGGAACGTGCGGCTACATCGGCAAGGTGGCTGACGACGAATTCGGCGAGCGCTTCACGCACGACCTTCGTTCGATGGGCGTCGAGCTCGACCTCGCCATCGCCCAGAGCCACGAGGGAGCGACGGGACGTTGCCACGTCTTCATCACCGACGACGCCCAGCGCACGATGGCGACGTACCTGGGCGCCTCGAACCAGCTGCACGTGAACGACATCAAGGAGGACCTGATCTCGCGTTCCGAGATCACCTACGTCGAGGGCTACCTGTTCGACCTTCCTCCCGCGAAGGAGGCGATCCGCAAGGTCGTGAACTTCGCCCACGAGCACGACTCGATGGTCGCGTTGTCGCTTTCGGACATGTTCTGCGTCGACCGCCATCGCCGCGACTTCTTGGACCTGGTGACGAGCGACGTCGACGTCCTGCTCTCGAACGAGTCCGAGATCAAGGCACTCTTCGAGGTCGACACGCTCGAACGGGCCTTCCTCGCCCTCGAAGAGCTGGGGGTCCTCGCGGTCGTCACCCGCGGTCCCAGGGGCGCGGATGTCGCGACGTTTTCCGGTGTCGTGTCGGTGCCCGCCCACGAGGTCGAGCACGTGCTCGACCAGAACGGAGCCGGCGACATGTTCGCCTCGGGATTCCTCTACGGCCTGGCGCTCGGCGCCGATCCCGTCGAGTCCGCGGAGCTGGGGTCGCTCTGCGCGGGAGAGATCATCACGCACCTGGGCGCTCGTCCCGAGAGCGACCTCGAAGAGCTCGCGATCAACGCGGGACTTCTCTAGGCCTAGAGTCCCTGCGCGTCGAGCACGGCGTCGAGCTCCTTGGTTCGAACCGTCTCCCACTTCACCCACGCGACGGCAATGGGGATGCACGCGAGCAGCATCAGCGCGTCCCCGCCGATCCACATGATGGCGCCACCCAGGTGGATGTTCGCCAGTATCGACGTCTTGGTCGAGCCCGCGGGCGACATCGTCGTGTAGCGCGGGAAGGGATTGTTCGACGACATGACGAGCGCGAGCCCGGTGAAGGTGTCGACCGGCACGGCCGCCATGACGTAGACGAGTCGAAGCCCGCGATGGATCGTGAAGCCGCGTTCGAGGCCGAAGGCCACGCGAAAGAAGAGGTAGCCCACCACGAGAAAGCCGATCTGCTCGAGGTGGTGCACCCATTCGTGCTCCAACATGAGGTTGAAGAGACCCGTGAGGTGGGTGATCGGGATGAATACGAAGTACGCGGCGAACCCGAAGAGGGGGTGGGTCACGACCTGCATGAGCCGGCCGTCGAGGAAGCGGCGAACACGTTCGTCACCGGCCTCGTAGGCGAGGCCCAGCGGGGCGCTGAGCGCGAAGAGCGGGGCCGCGACCATTATCAGCAGCAGGTGCTGGATCATGTGGTCGCTGAAGTACTCCATGTCGTACACGCCAAGGACCGACTGGGTCGCGAGGAAGGTGACGACCAGGCCCAGGCAGAACCAGACGCTCCGGGAAACCCGCCACGCGGGCACCCGGCGAGCAGCCAGTCCGTAGACGACGGCAGCCCCGATCAACAGGACATTCGCCACTATGCCGAGGTGCCATTGGTTGAGGTGGTGCCAAGAAAACGGTCGCGTCATGTTCATAGCGGGCACCGCCCAATCCTACGCCCGGTATTCGAGGGCGGTTCCGGCGTCGGTAGGATGTCACCGTGAAGTCGAAGTATCTTTCTCGTCGGGCCATTGGCCTGCACGTTGTGCTCGTCCTTTGGATCGCAATGTGCGCGTCGGCGGCGTGGTGGCAGGTGGGGCGCGCGGTTCAAGGCAACTCACTGAGCTTCCTCTATTCCATCGAGTGGCCGGTCATCGGCGTGCTCGGCGTGCTCGGCTGGTACGCGCTTCTCAACATGGAGAAGGTCACCGAGCACCAAGAGGTTGCGCGGCGTGAGTACGAAGAGAAGATGCGCGCCGAGGCGCTCGCCGCTCGCCAGGCGAGCGAGGAGGCCGAAGACCCCACGCTCTCGGCGTACAACGACCACATGGCCGATCTTTCGACGCATCCCAAGAAGAAACTCTGGGGTCACTAGTGGACAGCGTCTTTCAGCGTTATCGAATCATGTCGTTCGTCACCGGAACAACGTTGTTGATCCTCTGCGGTACCCTCCTCCTGCACTCGGTCGACCTGAAGCTGTGGCAGGACATCAAGGTCTTCGTCGACGTCGTGGGCATTGGCCACGGCGTGGTGCTCTATCCGATTTATCTCGTCATGTCCTTCCAGCTGGCGCTGAAGGCCCGGCTCCACGTGGGTTACATCGCCTTGATGCTGCTCGCCGGTTTCGTGCCGGGCCTCGCGTTCTACATGGAGCACCGCATGCGCGTGAAGTTGTATCCGAACGGGTTTCGCATAGCGTGACCAACCCGTGGCTCGCGCGACGGGTGGTGGCCTTCGCGCACCAGGGCGGGTCGTTCGAGGGTCCGTCCTCGACAATGGCCGCGATCGCCCACGCGATCGAGAGCGGCGCCACCGCGGTTGAATTGGACGTCCACGCCACGAGGGACCGCCGCATCGTCGTCTGCCACGACGAAACGGTGGACCGAACGACGAACCATCACGGCGAGATCGCCGAACTCGCGCTGAGCGATCTTCGAGAGATGGACAACGCCTACTGGTGGATTGAGGGCGAGGCGGTCACGCACGGAAGGGAACCCCGCGAGTACGTTCATCGCGGCAACGCCCCGGGTGATCGAAGTTATGGGGTGGCGACGCTCGAAGAGGTGTCCGAGGCGTTTCCCGGTATCGCGCTCAACTTGGACATCAAGCGCACCGCGCCCGACGTCGAGCCCTACGAGCAGCTGCTCGCCGACGATGTGCGCCGGCTCGATCGCACCTCATCGGTGATCGTGGCGTCGTTTCACGATGACGCCATTCAGAGGTTCCGCGCCCTCGCTCCAGAGATCCTGACCTCCGCCGCCACCGGCGAGACGGCCGCGTTCTTCTTCTCGCTCATCGAAGATTCCGAGCCGGAAGTTCCGCCGGCGTGCGCCTTCCAGGTGCCCCCTACGTACGGTGACCTGACGGTGGTGGACGAGCGTTTCGTCGACGCCGCCCACAAGGCGGGGGTCGCGGTGCACGTGTGGACGATAAACGACGTCGACGAGATGAACCGACTGCTCGATTTGGGTGTTGACGGCATCATCAGCGACACGCCTACGCAACTCGCCAAGCTCCTGAAGGAACGGGGTTGTGCGTGGGACGGTGCGCAGTAACGGGAACGGCGTTAGCCGCGACCGCAGTTCGGCTTCTTGCCGTGGTTAGCCTTTTTCTTTGCGCGTAGCTTGCGCTTCACAGTCCGCTTTGACATAGGTGACAATGTTAGTGGGTGTAGGGGTCAAAAGGCCAAACGAGGGGACGTGTGTGCAAGTTCTAGGTGATGAGCGTGTCGCTGGACAGTTGGTGCTCGTGGCGACCCCTTTGGGGAACCTGGGTGACATCTCGCGTCGGGCCCTCGAACTGCTCGCGAAGGCCGACGTCGTCTACTGCGAGGACACCCGTCATTCGAGGACGTTGTTCAGCGCCAACGCCATCCCCGTCCACGGCCGTCTGCAGGCCTTGCACGAGCACAACGAGGCGTCCTTGTGCTCGGAGATCGTCGGACGGGTCCAGAACGGCCAGTTGGTCGTGCTCATCAGCGACGCCGGCACGCCGGGCATCAGTGATCCGGGGAGCCGCGTCGTCGCTGCGGTCGCTCAGGCGGGCCTCGTTGTCAGCACCGCCCCCGGGCCCTCGGCGGTCATCGCCGCGCTCACGATCAGCGGACTGCCGACCGAGAGGTTCGTCATGGACGGATTCGTGCCGCGAAAGCGCGGGGAGCGAGAGGCCCTCTACGCCCAGTGGGCCCGAGAGCGCCGCACCATTGTCTTCTACGAGTCGCCCCAGCGCCTGGGCGCGACGTTGACCGAGCTGGCGGGGCACTTCCAGAACCGGCGCGTCGCGGTGGCTCGCGAGATCACCAAGATGCACGAGGAGGTGCTTCGTGGCACCTTGCGTCAAGTCGCGGAGGTCATCGCCACACGCGACGTGCTCGGCGAGATCGTCGTCGTGCTCGAGGGCGCTCCCGAAGCGCCGCAGGTCGACGACGAGACGATCCGCGCGGCGCTGCGCGAGCAACTGGCGAGCGGGGCGAGCGTGCGCGACGCGGTGGCGTCGGTGGCCGATGAGCTCGGCACTTCGCACCGCAGCGCGTACCAGTTGGCGCTCGAGGTGCGAGCGGGCGAGGGCGCGTAAGTCAGTACCCTTGATGCATGGGTCGCTTCTATGTCACTACTCCCATCTATTACGTCAATGACGCCCCGCACGTAGGCCACGCCTACTGCACCGTCAACGCCGACGCCATGGCGCGTTGGCACCGACTCATCGGCGACGAGACCAAGTTCCTCACCGGAACCGACGAGCACGGCCAGAAGGTGGCTGACGCCGCCGAGAAGAACGGGCTTACGCCGAAGGAGTGGACGGATAGGACGTCCGCTCGGTTCCGCGAGGCGTGGGACGCGCTCGGCATCAGTTACGACGACTTCATCCGAACCACCGAGCCCCGCCACTACGAGAGCGTGCAGAAGTTCCTGACCAGGATCTACGAGAACGGCTATATCTACAAGGACGTCTACCAGGGCCTCTACTGCGTGAGCTGCGAGGACTACTACACCATCGATTCGAGCATTGACGGCAAGTGCCCGATCCACGGTCGCGAGCTCACGGAGATGGAAGAGGAGAACTGGTTCTTCAGGCTGAGTGTCTTCGAGGACCGCCTGCTCGAGTACTACGCGGAGCACCCCGGGTTCGTCACGCCCGACACCAAGCGCAACGAGGCGTATTCGTTCATCAAGGGCGGACTTCGCGACATCTCGATCACCCGCACGTCGATCTCCTGGGGCATCCCTGTCCCCTGGGACGAGAAGCACGTCTTCTACGTCTGGTACGACGCGCTGATCAACTACCTGACCGCCATTGGCTACGGACGCGACGACGACGAGGTCGAAGAGTGGTGGCCGGCGTCGCATCATCTGATTGGTAAGGAGATCATCCGGTTCCACTGCGTCTGGTGGCCGGCGATGTGCATGGCCGCGGGTCTCGAGCCCGCGAGCCACGTGCAGGTGCACGGCTGGCTGCTCGTCGGCGGCCAGAAGCTCTCCAAGACCATGGCCGCCGAGGGCGGGGTGCGCCTGAGCGACATCGCGCCGGTCGTGCTCACCAACGAGTTCGGCGTCGATCCGATCCGCTACTACCTGCTTCGAGAGACCGTGCTCGGCAACGACGGCGAGTTCTCCCACGAGGGCATCACGTCTCGCTACAACACCGACCTCGCGAACAACCTGGGCAACCTCGTCGCGCGGGTGACGACGGTCGTCAGCTCCAAGTGCGCAGGCGTCAGCCCGGCGGCGAAGACGGACTCGGCGCTTCGACACGAGGCCGAAAAGGCCATCGCCGACACGGCGGCGGCGTGGAATCGCTTCGCGCCCCAGAGCGCGCTCGAGGCGACGTGGAACCTCATCGGTGCCACGAACGCCTACCTCGAACAGCACGCCCCGTGGAAGATGGAGCCCGGTGACGCCGTTGATGCGGTGATGGGCGACGCGCTCGAGGCGATCAGGCTCGTGGCGATCCTCGCGACCCCGGCGATGCCCGGAGTCTGCGAGGAGATCTGGCGCCGAATTGGACTGAGCGGCACGCCGGCCGACAAGACGTTCGATCAGAGCGCCACGTGGGGCCAGTACGCGGGCGGCCACCGGGTGGGGAAGGGTGACCCGCTCTTTCCTCGTATGAAGAGCGACGCGTGAGCAACTGGACCGACGCCCACTGCCACCTGCAGGACCGTTACTTGTCGAACGACGAGCAGGTGGCGATCAACGCCCGCGAGGCGCTGCAACGCGCCTTCGAGGCCGGGGTGGACCGGGTGGTCGTGATCGGCACCGACGCCCAGACGTCGGCTGAAGCCCTCGCGATCACCGAGTTGGAAGGTCCCGTCGAGATCTACGCCACGGTGGGCCTGCACCCCCACGACGCGCTGGACGACATCGAACCGACGCTCTCGCTCGCGCGGACCGGTCACCCGCGACTGGTGGGCATTGGCGAATGCGGGCTGGACTACTACTACGAGCACTCGCCGCGCTCGGCCCAGCGCCAGGCATTCGCCACCCAGATCGGGCTGGCCCACGAGTTGGATTTGGCCCTCGTCATCCATGCCCGTGACGCTTTCGACGACCTTTTTGACGTCCTAGGGAGCGAGGGCGTTCCTCCGCGTACGGTGATCCACTGCTTCACCGGCACCCAGGACGACGCGATGGCCTGCCTCGCACTCGGATGTGACATCTCGCTATCCGGGGTCGTCACCTTCAAGAACGCCGAGACACTTCGCGAAGCCGCGAGGCTCGTGCCGCTCGATCGACTCCACGTGGAGACCGACAGCCCGTTCCTCGCTCCCGTGCCGCACCGCGGTCGAGCCAATGAACCAGCGTTCGTGAGCATCGTGGGCGAATTCGTGGCTCAGTTGCGTGGCGAGGAGGTCGCGGCCGTGCGCGAGGCCACGGCCAGGAACACGGCGCGCCTTTTCCATTTGCCGCACTAGTAAATACCCTTTGACGAGGTTAATTAAGTAATTACTTTCTCCGAATTGCCTTTGGGGCCTCCCTTGCCTAGCGTTGTAGGGCGGGAAGTTTGGAACAACTCGTTGTCCAGACGGAGGGTGGAGAACTGAGGACACTGACTCGGCGGGCGCTTTGTCGACCGTTGTCACTTTTTACCGTGGTCATCCTGTTGATGAGTTCACTGGTATTCACTACGCCTGACGCGGGCGCTTCGTCGAACCACGCCCCGGTGCACATGCCCAACGTCGTCGGCCTCACGAGGACCCAGGCCTACGCCGCCATGAAGGCCGCGCAGCTCTTCTTCAAGACCCGAGGGCCCGGCAGCGCCGACGGGAAGTGGGTGTCGGTGACCCACGAACTCCCGGGGGCGGGCACCCTCGTCCCGTGGCGTTCGACGGTGACCCTCACGACCTCGATGAGCGCGGT
Organism: Acidimicrobiaceae bacterium; assembly: GCA_003132205.1. Taxonomy (GTDB): domain Bacteria; phylum Actinomycetota; class Acidimicrobiia; order Acidimicrobiales; family RAAP-2; genus RAAP-2. Next base: position 81,095 of record PKWY01000047.1, on the reverse strand, counting down.
GCACGCCTCTCGGCGCGTACCGCGCGTGGTCGGGCTCACGAAGGCCAGGGTCTACGCCGCCATGAAGTCCGCCCAGCTCTTCTTCAAGACCCGAGGGCCCGGTAGCGCCGACGCGAAGTGGGTAGCGGTAGCGCGCCAGTCGCCGGCTCCGGGCACCGTGGTCGCCTGGCACGCGACCGTGACCATCACGACGACCATGCGTGCTCCTCACCCCAGGCGCCGGGTGCCGAACGTGGTGGGCATGAGCAGAGCCCGGGCCATCGCCGTCATGCATTCGAGCCAGTTGGTGCTTCGAGCCGTAGGCGCGGGGGCGTCCAACAACTCCTGGACCAGCGCGGCACGCCAGTCACCGGCTGCGGGCACGATCGTTGCGTGGCACGCCGTCGTGACGCTGAGCGTGAAGAGGTCGCCGCCCAAGTCCTTGTCGTCCACCAGACCTACGACCACGACGACGGTGGCGGCGACAACCACGACGACGGTGGCGGCGACGACCACGACGACGTACCCGGGTGAGACGACGACCTCCACCAGCCCCACGACCACGACGACGGTGCCGGTGACGACGACGACCCGCAAGCCCTCGAAGATCAACGACTACCGCATCGGCGCCGCAACCTGGTACTCGTACATCCCGGGCCACTGCGCCACGTGGTTCCTTCCCTACGGCACGCGCATCACGGTACGCGATCTGGCGACCGGCCGGGCGATCGTCTGCACGGTGACCGACAAGGAGGCTGCCCGCGGAGATCGCGTCGTCGACCTCTCCGAGACGGAGTTCGCCAGGCTGGCGCCGCTCGCCAAGGGTGTCATTCGCGTCAAGGTCACTTGGTGACCCATACCCGCACCGAACTCGTCGCTCTCATGCAGGAGCACGGACTCAAACCATCGCGAGCCCTCGGTCAGAACTTCGTCGTCGATCCCAACACCGTTCGACGTATTGCGCGCCTCGCCGACGTCGGACCGGGCGATCTGGTGCTCGAAATCGGCGCGGGGCTCGGCTCGCTCACCCTGGCGCTGGTGGAGACCGGGGCCGAGGTGCACGCCATGGAGATTGACAAGTACCTGCTCGGGCCGCTCACGTCGGTGGTCGCCCCCCACGGGGTGCGTGTTCACCACGCCAACGCCCTCAACGCGAACTACGACGAGATCCTCGGAGGCCGCGAGGCGATCGTCGTGGCGAACCTGCCCTACAACGTGGCGACGCCACTCGTTCTGCATCTGCTCGAAGCAGAGCCCCTGATCACGCGGATGCTCGTGATGGTGCAAAAGGAGGTGGGCGAGCGCTTCGCCGCCCAGGCCGGCGACGAGGCCTACGGAGCGGCGTCGCTCAGGGTCCAGTACTTCGCCGACGCGCGCGTGGTGGGAAAAGTGGGACCCAACGTCTTTGTCCCCAAGCCCAACGTGGACTCGGCGCTGGTGTCGATCGTTCGAAGGGAGGCGCTGCGCGTCGACCCGGAGCTGGTGAGCGAGTCCGCGCTCTTCGAAGTGATACGGACCTCGTTCGCCCAGCGTCGAAAGATGCTCCGGCGCTCGCTCGCGGGCTGGGTCACCGAGGGAGTGTTCGAACGCGCCGACGTCGCCGAGACGCGTCGGCCCGAAGAGTTGACCCTGGAGGAGTTCGCGCGATTGGCCTCGTCGCGATGATCGGGCTGGTGGCCCCCGCGAAGCTGACGTGGTTCCTCGAAATCACGGGCGTTCGCGCCAACGGGTACCACGAGCTGCGAAGCGAGATGGTGACGCTCGATTTCGCTGACCGGCTGACGCTCGAGCCCGACGGCGACTACCTGCGGCTCAGCGAAGAGAACCCCGACGTTCCGCTCGACGAGACGAACCTCGTCGCGCGCGCGCTGCGCCTGGTCGGGCGACGAGCGGGGGTGACCATCGAGAAGGTGATCCCGCCCGGCGGCGGGCTCGGCGGGGGCAGCGCCGACGCGGGCGCGGTGCTTCGCTGGGCCGGGGGAGTCAGCGTCGAAGAGGCCCTGACGCTCGGCGGCGACGTGCCGTTCTGTCAGCTGGGCGGGCGGGCGCTCGTCGAGGGGGTCGGAGAGAAGCTGACGCCGCTCTCCTTCGAGAAGCGCGACGTCACTCTGATGATGCCCAGCTTCTCGGTGGGTACCCGACGCTGCTACGAGGCGTACGACGAGTTGGTGGCGAACGGAGCGCGCCCGACGGGAAGAAACCATCTCGAAATGGCCGCCTGCGTTGTCGAGCCGCGCCTGGCGCGCACGCTGGAGTGGCTGCGCGGCGAGTACGCACGCGGAGTGGAGCTCTGCGGATCGGGCTCGGCGATGTTCCTCGAGGGGAGGCTTGATTCCGGCGCCGTTCAGTGGGACGTGGCTGGTCCCGAGGGCACTGTGCGGTTTCGCCAGACAACTACCACGCCGCGATAGGCGCGCAGGAGAGCTATTTACCGGCGGCGCGACGCTGGAAGCGAGTTCGCTTCAGCATCTTCTTGTGCTTCTTCTTGCGCATGCGCTTACGGCGCTTCTTAATTAATGATCCCATGGCTCGTATGACACTACTAGGTTTTGAGTGGTCCCAAGAAAAGCGGCATCGCGGACGGCCGTCAACTCGTTCTCGTTCCGGTGGCGAATCGCGCCGAATCAGAAGGGTCCTGCGACGCTGCCGGCATCAGGGATTCAGGGCTTCTCGCGCCTTCGCGTCGCCGTCGTCACGATCCGCGCCAACGAGGACACCGTCGCGAACCAGATGGAGCTTATTGAGGCTTCTTCTCGCTGATCCGGTGGATGTGCAGCGCCTGGCGCGGACATCCACGCTCGGCGTAGCGCGCTGATTCGAAGACGCCCGCGTCGGTGAGGGGCACCGGCTCGCTCCTCAGGATGGGATAGCCCCACTCGTCAGTCTGCACGAGTTCGGGCGCGAGTTCGGCGCAGTGCCCGAACCCGTCGCAGAGGATCGGGTTCACCCGCAGCACGAATGATCCGGAACGGCGTCTTACTCCCATACGAGCTCCTCCTCTCGCTCGAGCGACGGAACGGTCGCGAAGTGCCTCGTCGCGCGCGTTCCATTGCAGAACGACCCGCGAACGTGGTTCGAGAAGTCGTTGGCGAAGACGTCGAGCGCCGAGCGCACGAAGCGTATGACGCCGTCGGGGTGGCGGCACGCCCCGCGGCCCTCGATCACCGCGCAGCGCTCGACCAGGCGGACGTGGGCGCCCCTCGGGTCGCGTGACTGGTGCGCGATGTGCGAGAGGTCCTCGGCGAGCGCGGGCAGCCCGAAGGCGCACGGGCCGCACTGGCGCGCGCTCTCGTTCGCCATCCAGTGAACGATCCGCTGGGTCTCGACGATTCCGCACGCGCTCTTGGGCAGCACCACGATCACCCCGGCGCCCGTCGAGACCCCGAGGGGCTTCAACGACTCGTTGTCGTAGGCGACGTCGAGGTGCGACCCGTCGAGCCAACTGCCTCCGTAGCCCCCGAGCAGCACCGCCTGGGGGTCAGGGTCCGCACCGGCTGTCGCCAGGATCGTGCGAAGCGGTGTCCCGAGTTCGACCTCGACGACCGTCGGATGGTCCACCGCGCCCGTCACCGACACCAGGGTGCTGCCCGGGGTCGCGGCGGTGCCGAGGCTGCGGTACCACTGGGCGCCGTAGCGTCCGATGAGGCCAACGTTGGCGCACGTCTCGGCGTTGTCGACGAGTGCGGGGCCGTGGCCGATCTTCAAGATGTGGGGGCGGTTGGGTCGGTACTGGGGCAGCGACTCGTTGTCGTCCAGCCAGTGCACGAGCGCGGACTCCTCCCCGGCGACGTAGCGCCACGGGGGAGTGTGCAGTTCGAGCTTCGGACCGCGCAGGCTTCGCCTCGTGCGCTCGTGGATCGCCCGCCCGACGTGATTGACCACCGAGGGGTTGTCGCGTGCGACGCAGACGGCGATGTTGTTGGCGCCGATCATGGAAGCGAGATACTCCGCGCCGTCGAGCACCAGGTGGGGGTTCGCGCTCAGCAGCGTCTGGTCCTTGTGGGAGGCGGGCTCGCCCTCCATGGCGTTTACGACCATGAACTTGTTGTGCCCGCGCTGTTCGCGAATGAGACGGGCCTTTTGCGCGGTCGGGAATCCCGCGCCACCGCGTCCCGTGAGACCGGACGCCTCGAGCTCGTCCAGCAGGGAGGTCCTCGACGTCGACGACGCGAACGCCGCCTCGTGCTGGGCCAAGGTGAGTGGACGGTCGGATGCTGCGTGCATCAGACGGGGGAGAGAGTTTGGAGGAATCACCGCGGGCCTCGTTGTTTCGTGGTCCGCGCGGGGCTGGTCGGGAACGGCCGCGGTGCGGGAGGGGTCGCCCGAGGCGGCACCGGAGTCGCGCGCGTCGCGGCTTTGGTCGTCGCGAGTGGCGAAAGAGCGGTTCTCCCCGCCGCCCGGGTCGGTCGGCCGAAGAAACGCCACAATGCGGCGCAGGCGACGACCGCGGCGCACGAGGCGACCACGACGAGGCCAAAGCCGGAGCGGCTGTCGGTGCCGGTCATGTAGCCGTGCACCAGCGCAGTCGCGAATCCCATCCAGCTGAACCAGTGGATGAAGCGCCACGTCGTGTTCGCGATGCGCAGCTTGAGCAGGCTCGAGATCCATACCGCCAGGATCAGGTCGAAGGCGACCGCGCCGATGCCCACCGCCAGTCGCTTGTAGGCCGACGTCATGGGCACAAAGGCCGATATCCATCCGGTGGCCACGTAGCTGTCCAGCACGGTCGTGAGTATGTGGATCACGAGGAAGGTCACCGCCACCATCGAGAGCGAGCGGTGGAGCTCGTTGATCTCGAAGCGACCGACGATGGTGCCGCCGATCCGGTTGGCGACCAACGTGCCGAGCGAGGCCACGAGGGTGAAGAGGATGAGAGCGACCATGCCGGTCGCGCGCGTCGTGTACCAGAGGTACGGCGTCGTGAGAGCGATCATGGATTCGACGTTTCTTCCAGGGGCCAGCCACCTACGAAGTCGACCTTACCGTCGCGGCGCACCAGCCGGCCGGACCAGCCGGCCTGGGCGATGTGGAAGGCGGCTTCCTCGTCCCACAAGAGGGCGGCGGTCGCGAAGGCGTTCGCGACGACGCAGCTCGATGCGCTCACCGTCGCGGTCGCGTAGGTACCGCGGGCGAACGAGCCGGTGCGCGGATCAATGATGTGGTTCACGGTCGTTCCGCCCGCGTTCCAGCTGCGCGTGACGCACGACGAGGTCGCGATCCCGCCGTTGGTGAAGCTGACTCGGGGTTCGTCCCCGGTGACGGTGAGCGACTCAGAGACGCCGATCGCCCAGGGTCCCGTGGGACCCCGTCCTCGAACGGCGACGTCGCCGCCCAACTCGACGACGACCCCTCCGAACGCGGCGGCGTCCGCGGCGACGAGGTCCGCCACCAGCGCCTTGGCGCTCGCTCCGAAGTCCAGCCGGCAACCCGGAGCGAGCGCCACGGTCTGCTTGACGCGGTCGAAGGTGATCGCGCGCGGGCCCGGCGACGGCCTCGTCGCGAGCGGGGCGGGGTTCACCTGCGTCACCAGCTCGTCGTAGTCGCGGTCGTAGCCGAGCGCGAGGAGCGAGTCGAGCACCGTGGGATCGCAGAGGCCTCCGGTGACTGTTGACGCGTGAAGCGCGGCGTCGAGCGCGAGCGCGAAGGTGTCGCTCACCGCGACGGCCTCGTCTTGGAGCGAATTCAAGCGGGTGATTTCCGAGTCGGTTCGGAACCGATTGCACGCGGCGTCGACGGCGTCGACCCAGTGCCAGAGTCGCTCCTCGGCGAAGGCCAACTGGTCTTCACGCTCGGTGTTGAGTGAACCGGTGAGGCCCCATATCTCGAAGTTCATCTGGTGCCTAGTAGCAAGTCGTCGTGCCCGACGGGGTCGTGGTGCAAACGGTGGTGGTCGTGACCGGCGCGGTCGTGGGCGGCGAGTACGTCGTTGACGAGGTGCTGTGCGACGATCCGCTGGTCGTGGTCGTCGTGCTTGACGTCGACGGACTGGGGGTCGTGGTGGCCGTCGGCTTGGCGGTGGTCGCGGCGTAACCGACGAACAGGGCCGACGCGACGCCGGAACCCAGAAGGATGGTCATCGTGAGATTGCGTACTCGCGCGAATCGGCGGTCGCGTTGCTGGGGGGTTCGGATGGAGGGGCTCATGGAGGTTCGCTTTCAAGAGAAAGTCTGGCACGCCCGGCTAAAGAGCCGACAATTACTCCCTAAGAAAATCGACAAGAAGAGTCGTGATTACTCTTCGAATGCGGGAGTGGGCAGGGTCACCGTGAAACGTGCGCCGCCGAGGACGGGGTCGCGGTCGACCGAGACGGTGCCCTGGAACTCCGCGACCACCTGGGCCACGATGGAGAGCCCCAGTCCGGACCCGGGCAGCGAGCGCGACGACGCCGAACGCCAGAACCTATTGAAGACGTAGGGCAGGTCCTCGTCGCTGATGCCCGGCCCGCTGTCGCTCACGGTGATGGTGCCGTCGTGGGAGGCGACGTGAATCTGGCCGCCCACCGGGGTGAACTTCACGGCGTTCGTGAGCAGGTTGCTCACCGCGCGGATGAGCCGGTCGCGCCGGCCCAGCACCGTCGAGGGCTCGACGGTGGCGTCGATCGAGATGTCCTTGATCCGCGCGTACGTTCTGGCGGTGTCGACGCACTCGTCGACGCACTCGTCGAGCCGCAGGTCGACGATGGGGCCCTCGCTGCGTTCGCCGCGCGCGAGCTCGCCGAGATCGGTGACGAGCGCCGCCAGCTCGTCGACCTGGGTCACCATGTCATTGGTGAGCTGGCGCAGGTCATCGGGGTCCAGTTCGTTGGCCCGCGAGAGCACCTGCGCGTTCGTGCGCAGCGACGTGAGGGGAGTGCGCAGCTCGTGGCTCGCGTCGAGAACCAGCTGGCGTTGGAGGTTCTGGCTGCTCTCGACCGAGCTCAAGAGCCGGTTGAAGACCCGGCGCAGCCGGCCCAGTTCGTCGGCGTCGCCCTCCTCGAGCCGCCGACGCATGTCACTGGTTTCGGTGATCGTCTCGATCTCGTCCGTGACCTCCTCGAGCGGATGAAGGGCCGCGCGGGCGAGCATCACGCCGAGCGCGAGCGCCAGCAGCAGTCCCCCCGCCGCGACGAGCAGCAGGGTCCGTACGAGCTTCCTCAGTTCGCTGACCTGGCCCGTCACGTTCACGACGTAGAGCTGGGCGGACGTGGACTTGATCTCGCAGATTCCGGAAGAACAGCTGACGAGCGACTTGGCGGGCAGGGGCACGATGAGTTCGCGGTACCACTGGTTGCCGATGTCAACGGTGCGAAGCACCTGGCCGGACTTGCCCTTCGCGTACGAGCGAATCGTGTCGTCAATGGGGACGCCCGACGTGGGAATGGTCTGCCCGTTCGCGAGGACCAGTTCGGTGAAGGAACCGTAGTGGGTATCGTCAGCGCCGTCGGCGTTGATGGGTCCGTGGGAGGCCTGGAGGAGCGACTCGTCCACCGAGTGCATGAGGGCGCTGCGCGTGCTGACAAACGAGGCGAGGCAGGCCAGAACGACCGCGAGGGCGGCCGCCGCGACGGTGGCGGCGATGACGCGGCTTCGAAAGGTCACGACTGGCGAAGTGCGTATCCAACACCGCGCACGGTCTGGATGAGGCGGGGCTCGTCGCCCTCTTCGAGCTTGCGTCGCAGGTAGCCGATGTAGACGGCGAGGGAGTTGGTGCCCGAGTCGAAGTTGTAGCCCCAGACCAGGTCGAGGATCTGGTCACGGGTGAGCACCTGGCGCGGGTGCTGCAGGAAGAGCTCGAGCAGATCGAATTCGATCTTCGTGAGCTCGATGCTCCGGGTTCCGCGGTGAACTTCACGGGTGTGGGGATTGAGGGTCAGGTCCTCGAAGCGAAGTACGGACTCGTCGCCTTCGCCGACGCTTCGACGCCGAAGCAGCGCCCGCAACCGCGCCAGCAACTCGGCGAGGTCGAAGGGCTTCACGAGGTAGTCGTCGGCTCCGACGTCGAGGCCCTCGACGCGGTCGTTCACGGCGTCGCGGGCGGTGAGCATCAGGATTGGCGTCGAGTCGCCGGCGCGCCGGATCCGACGGCAGATCTCCAACCCGTCGATATCGGGGAGTTGAAGGTCGAGGACGATGGCGTCGGGGGCCCTCAGCTGTATGGACTTGAGGGCGCTCATCCCGTCCTCGAAGAGTTCGACCTCGTAGTCCTCCATGCGAAGCGCCCGCCCGAGCGCGGTCCGGATCGCCCCGTCATCGTCAACGATGGCGATGTAGGACTTTAGGCTGGGAGCTGTGGTCACGGCGCGGCTTTCTTTATAAGGGTTACAGGCTCTAGTGTTGCTGGTTGGTATTAACCTTCTCAAGTCATTCGCTAAGAATCTCTGAAGATTGTCGCAGTAAAGGCAGTGGCGGGTAGTTCAATTGGCAGAACGCCGGACTTTGAATCCGTAGGTTGGAGGTTCGAGCCCTCCCCCGCCAGCCCAGGTTTCTAGACGCAGAAGCGGTTTAAGAGGGCCGCGAGCTCCAAAGGGGCGTCGCCCTGGATCGAGTGGCCGGCTCCGGCGACGTGGACCACCCGCGCGTGGGGGCAGCGTCGCAGCAACTCGGCCTCATCCTCGTCATCGACGACCGAGCCCGCGGCCATTGCGCGCAGCAGCGTGACCGGCATCTTCAGCTCTTCGAGCTTGGCCCAGAGGTCGCCGACGTCGGGGGCGACGAGCTCGGACTTCGGGTGCCGCTGGTGTCGCCACACCCACGTGCCGTCGCTTCGCTGCAGGGCGTTGTGCAAGATGCCTCGACGCAGCGACGACACCGAGCGGGTGGGGTTGTGCTCGATGGTCCGCTCGAGCAGCGCGTCGAAGTCGTCGAACGAGGCCGGTCCGTTCACGAAGTCGGTGATGTGCCGGGCCTTGTCGGCGTTGACCCCGGGCGTGATGTCGATCAGGACCAGTGAACTCACCAGGTCGGGACGTTTGTGGGCGACGACGAGCGACACGAGGCCGCCGAGCGACATGCCCACGAGCGGACGCGGGCCGTGCAGCAGAGGCTTGAGCGCGGCGGCGAGGTCAGTGGCGTGGCTCATGATCGGCGATCCGCCGTAGGGGGAGCCGTCCGAGTGGCCGTGTCCGGGAAGGTCGATGGCGATGAGCGGACGACCCAGCGCCAGGGCCACCGTGTCGAAGGTGTGGGCGTTCTGGGCGCTGCCGTGCACGAGGACCAATTCGGGTTCGCCCTCACCCCACTGCAGTCCGCTCAACTGGCGAAGCCCGTCCACGGCCACGAAGAAACGGCGAACCGGCGGGATCGGGCCCTGCAGGTTCCACTCGCTCATGTTCTCGTGGAAAAGGGCGAATTCGTCGTACGCGGAGTCGGTCACAATTTGCATCGTAGAAGACGGCGACTAAAGATGGTGCAATGACTAGACCGACCTGCGTCGTGATCCTCGCCGCGGGCGAGGGAACGCGGATGCGCTCCTCGCGCCCCAAGCCCCTCCATCATCTCTGCGGGCGGCCAATGGTCATGTACGTGCTCGACGCCGCCGCGCACGACGAGGTCCGCGCCACCGTCGTCGTGGTGGGTCCGGGGGCGAACTGGGTCGAGACCGCGCTCAAGGAGAGAAGCCGTAACGACGCCCGGCTCAGCTTCGTGGAGCAGTCCGAGCAGTTGGGCACCGGACACGCCGTCAAGGTCGCCCTTCCCACGATCAGCGACGAGATCGGCGAGACCGACGGCGACGTGCTGATCCTCCCGGGCGACATCCCGCTGCTTCGCCACAGCACGGTTGGAAAGCTGCTCGCGCACCACGCCGAAAGCCAAGCCGCGCTGACGGTGCTTACGGCAGTTTTGGAGGATCCCTTCGGCTACGGGCGCATCGTGTACGCCAAGGACGGGAGCTTGGCTCGAATCGTGGAAGAGCGCGATGCGACGACCGAAGAGAAGGCGATCACGGAGATAAACACCTCGATCATGGTCGTGCGCGAGAGTCTCCTGGGCGCGGCGCTGCGACTGGTGAACCGCCAGAACTCCCAGAACGAGTACTACCTGACCGATATCGTGGCTTCGCTGCACGACGCGGGCCACGACACCAATTCCATGCTCCTCGACGACCCGCGCGAAGCCGTGGGAGTGAACGATCGGGCGCAACTCGCCGAGGCAGAGGGCGCCCTTCGCGAGCGCATCAACGATGGCTGGATGAAGTCGGGCGTGACGATGTGGAACCCCGCCGAGACCTACGTCGACGCCGACGTGCTGATCGAGCCGGACGTGTCGTTGCTGCCCGGCACGATCCTGAAGGGTCGATGCGTGATCGAACGAGGCGCCCGGATCGGGCCGAACGCCAATCTGACCGACTGCCATATCGGAAAGAACGCAGTTCTCGGCACCGTCGAGGCCGTCGACGCCATCGTTGGCGATGACGCCCTCGTCAAGTCGTTCGCCGTCATCGGCAAGGGCTCGCACGTGGAGCCCGGCGGCGTCATCGCGTCCTTCGACTACCACACTCGATAGGCACCTCTTGCATACCTTGTACGCTGGCGCCGTGGAGTCTCTCGCTAAGCGTCGCCTCGTTCTCGTGACGGGCCGCTGCCACCCCGGACTCGCCCAGGACATCGCCGACCAGCTCGGAATCAAACTCACCGAGGCGAACGTGCGCGAGTTCGCCAACGGCGAGATCCACTGCCGGTTCGACGAATCCATCCGCGGCGCGCACGTTTTCATCATCCAGACGCACTCGTCGCCGGTGAACGACGCCGTGATGGAGCAGCTCATCATGATCGACGCCGCCAAGCGCGCGTCGGCGAAGAGCATCACCGCGGTGATCCCGAACTACGGCTACGCCCGCCAGGACCGCAAGTCCGCCGGTCGCGAGCCCATCACCGCGAAGTTGATCGCCGACATGCTCCAGACGGCCGGGGCGAACCGCGTCCTCTCCGTTGACTTCCACTCCGGCCAGATCCAGGGTTTCTTCAACATCCCGGTCGACCACCTCGTCGCGGCGCCGGTGCTCGAGGACTACCTGAAGGCCAACGCCAATCCCCACGAGCTGGTGGTGGTGGCGCCCGACGCGGGTCGGGTGAAGGTCGCTGAGCGCTACGCCCAGCACCTGGGCTGCGACCTGGCCCTCGTGCACAAGACCCGGCCACACGGCACGGCCAACATCGCCGAGGCCCGTCACATCGTCGGTGACGTCAACGGACGCCACTGCGTCCTGATCGACGACATGATCGACACTGCCGGCACCATTGTCGCGGCGTGCGACCTCTTGAAGGCCCACGGGGCCGACGAGATCTGGGTCATGGCCACCCACGCCGTCTTCTCCCCGCCCGCGGTCGACCGGCTCTTCAACGCTCCCGTCAGCCGGGTCGTCGTCACCGACACCCTTCCGCTCGGACCCGAGCGACGCTTCGAGAAGCTGGAGATCCTTTCGGTTGCTCCGCTGGTCGCCAACGCGATTTCCGCCATTTTCGAGGATTCTTCGGTCTCGGAGATCTTCGGCGGCGAGAACCTTCTCTAGCCCGAGAGAGCGAACGCGGCCGGACGGCTAGACTTTGTACCCTGTGCGTGGCCCAGTCTGGGGCGCCAGCCGTTCGTAAGAGGAGTTTTCATGTCACAGGTCACGTTGAACGCGTCAACGAGCCGCGAAAAGGGTTCAAGCAACTCTCGCCGTCTGCGCAGCGCCGGCTCGATTCCAGGTGTGGTCTACGGCCCGGGCATCAGCCCGCTGCCCATTTCGGTGGACGCGAAGTCCTTCCGCACGGCGGTTTCGGGCGATCAGGGACTGAACTCGCTCATCGCGCTCGACGCCGACGGAAAGAAGTTCCTCGTCATGGCCCGTGAGATCCAGCGCCACCCGGTTCGCGGCACGGTGTCGCACATCGACTTCCAGGTCGTCGACCCCAATTCGTCGGTCATCGCCGAGGTCCCCCTTCACGTCATTGGCGACGCCGTCGAAGTCCGCCACGCCGACTGGGAAGTCGACCAGCAGTTGTTCAGCCTCGAGGTCAAGACCCGTCCGGACCGGATCCCGACCCACATCGACGTGGACATCTCGGACCTGAAGGTCGGCGGAGCGATCCGCGTCGCCGACGTCATCCTTCCCGAGGGTGTCGAGCCAGCGGTTGACCACGCGCTGTCGGTCGTCACCACTCGTCCCGGTCGCGTAGCCAAGACGGCGGGCGGCCCCGAGTCTGTCGCGGTTTAGTTCGTTGTGGCGCTTCGGCGCTCACGAGGGGACGGCCGTAGGGGCGCTGCGAGTTCGCTCGTCATAGTGGGACTCGCCAATCCCGGCGAGGAGTACGCGGGATCACGACACAACGTGGGCGGCGACGCCGTGCGCCTCGTCGTGGAACGCCGCGGCGCGAAGCTCAAGCTCGAAAGCCGCCAGCGCTGCCTCAGCGCCACGATTCCCACGCCACGAGGTCCCATCACGCTCGCCGTGCCGACGACGTACATGAACGAATCCGGCAGCGCCTTGCCGCCGCTGCTTCGCCGCACCTCGCTGGAGGACCTGACCCACCTGGTGATCGCCCACGACGAGCTCGACCTCGAGCCGGGACGCCTGCAGCTGAAGCAGGGTGGGGGGCTCGCCGGGCACAACGGACTTCGCTCCATCGCCCAGACGCTCGGCACCCATGACTTCGCGCGACTGCGGATCGGGATCGGCAAGCCGCCGTCGAAGGAGAAGGGCGCCGACTACGTGTTGAAGCGCCCGACCGGGGCGCGCAAGGCCGCCCTCGCACTCGACGTCGCGGCGGCGGCCGATGCCCTCGAGATGCTGCTCGACTACGACTTCGAGGATGCGCAGCGCCGCGTAAACGGTGTACGTGACTGAGTCACGGGGCCTTCGTCGTGTACTCGAGCTCGTCAGCCCCTCACTTCGGGCGCACAACGCGGCGGGCTCGTTCACACCCAGCAGTTACGCCACGCCCCTCACGGTCGCGGCGTACGTGCTCGACGCGCCGTTTTCGGTAGTCGTCACCGCCACCTCCACCGAGGCCGAGCAACTGCGCGACGCGATCGTGGCCCTGCTGGGCGACGATGAAGTGGTCCTCTGGCCCGGATGGGACACGCACCCCCTCGAGCGGGTGAGCCCCGACAGCTCGGTCATGGCGACGAGGGCCCTGCTGCGGTTCCAGCTGCGCCAACCGGACCGCCCGCGCGTGGTGGTGGCGTCGGCGCGCTCGATAGCCCAGGTGCTCCCCCCCGAGCCGGCAACCGCTCCGCTCGTCGTGCAGCGAGGCGCCGAGCTCGACCGTGACCGGTTCATCGAGGACCTGGCCGCGTTCGGGTACCGCCGCGAGAGCCTGGTGGAGCATCGCGCCGAGTTCGCGGTTCGAGGTGGCATCGTCGACGTGTGGCCCGCCCAGGGCCACGATCCGTTGCGACTCGACTTCTTCGGCGATGAGGTCGAGCGGCTCACGTCGTTCGACATCGCCAACCAGCGTTCGCTGCACGACGTTGACGAGGCGAGCATCGCGCCCGCGCGTGAATGGCTGCCAGGCGCGGCGACGCGCGCGCGGGCCGAGGAGCTGATTGCGGGTGAGCCCTGGGGACGCGCGACCTTCGACCGCTTGGCGAGCGGACAGCTCTTCGACGGTATGGAGGGCTGGATGCCGCTCTTCGTCGATTGTCCGACGACGCTGCTCGACGAGCTCGGCGACGTGACGGTGCTCGTCGTCGAGCCCGAACGCGTACGCCAGCGCCTCGGCGACCTGCTCGAAGAGGAGCGCGAGCTCACCGACGCCGTGGCGGCGACGTGGCAGGCGACCGGCGAGGTGGCGCTGCTGCACTCGCCGTGGGACGACGTCCTCGAGGGTCGCGTCGACGTGGCGCTCGAGCCAACGGTGGGGGCGCTCTCGGGCGGCACCATGAACCTCAGCTCCCCGCCCGTCGTGCAGGGCGACGCCTCGCGCATCGCCGCCCACGTGCGCAACTGGTCCACGAAGCGCCGCGGGGTCGTTCTCACCTCGAACGCGGCCTCGGTCGAGCGCATGGCCGAGCAGCTGCGCGCCGAGGGCTTGGAGGTCACGACCGACCCCGACAAGGTGCTCGACGTGCGCATCAGCGTCCTGGAGAGTTCGCTGCCGTCGGGCTTCAGCCTCGACGACCCCGAAATCGTGGTGTGGAGCGAGAGCGACCTGACCGGACGGCGCACGGTGCACCGCGTCGCGCGCACGAGGACCCGCAACGTCGACGGGTTCTTCGACGACCTGGCCGTCGGGAGCTACGTCGTGCACCGCCAGCACGGGGTGGCGAAGTTCTCCGGTACGACGACGCGCGCCATCAACGGCACGACGCGCGACTACCTCATCCTCGAGTTCAAGGATGGCCGAAGCTACTGGCCCACCGAGCAGATCGACGTCCTGACGCCCTACTCGGGCGGCGACGCGCCGGCGCTCTCGCGCATGGGGGGCGCCGAGTGGCAAAAGACCCGCGCGAAGGCCCGCGCCGCCGCGTTCCTCGTCGCCCAGGAGCTGGTCGACCTCTACCGTCAGCGCTCGGTGGCGAGGGGCTTCGCCTTCAGCCCCGACACCACGTGGCAGCGCGAGATGGAGGCGTTGTTCCCCTACACGCTCACGCCCGACCAGGCCCAAGCCATCGACGACGTGAAGGCGGACATGGAGATGGCGAGGCCAATGGACCGGCTGGTGTGCGCGGACGTGGGCTTCGGCAAGACCGAGATTGCCGTGCGGGCCGTCTTCAAAGCCGTGCAGGACAACAAGCAGGCGGCAGTCCTCGTGCCGACGACCCTGCTCGCGAGCCAGCATTTCGCCACCTTCACCGACCGCTACGCCGGCTTTCCCGTGAAGGTGGCCCTGCTCAGCCGCTTCGTCGACGACGCCGAGGCCAAGCAGACCGTGCAGGGGCTGAAGGACGGCACCATCGACGTGGTGATCGGCACCCATCGCCTCCTGTCGGAGAACGTGGTCTTCAAGGATCTCGGTCTTCTGGTCGTCGACGAGGAGCAGCGCTTCGGGGTCAGCCACAAGGAGGCCATCAAGGCGCGTTCGGTGGGCGTCGACGTGCTGACGCTCAGCGCGAGTCCGATCCCTCGGACCCTCGAGATGGCTTTCGCCGGGATTCGCGACCTTTCGATGGTGACCACCCCGCCGGCTGACCGGCGCCCGATCCTCACGCACGTCGGCGAGTACGGCGAGCCCGCGGTCGTCGAGGCGATCCGTCGCGAACTGCTTCGAGAAGGACAGGTCTTCTTCGTCCACAACCGGGTCGCTGATATCGACGTGGTGGCGAGAAGGTTGGGCCAACTGGTCCCCGACGCGCGCATCGCCGTCGCGCACGGCCAGATGGATGAAGGCACCCTCGAGCGGGTGATGATCGACTTCTGGGAACGCAGATTCGACGTGCTCGTCTGCACGACGATCGTCGAATCAGGCATCGACCTGCCGTCGGTGAACACCTTGATCGTCGACCGGGCCGATCGACTGGGTCTCGGCCAGATGCACCAGCTGCGCGGACGGGTCGGGCGCAGCGGACAGCGTGCCTACGCCTATCTGTTCCACCCGGCCGACCAGGTGCTGTCCGAGACCGCCTTCGAGAGGCTGCGCACCATTGGCGACAACACCGCGCTCGGCAGCGGCTTCAAGATCGCCATGCGCGATCTCGAGATCCGGGGGGCTGGGAACCTGCTCGGCCACGACCAGTCGGGTCCGGTCGCGGCGGTCGGCTACGACCTCTACGTCCAGCTCGTCGCCGAGGCGGTGGCGGACGCGAAGGGCTTCGTCACGCCCGAGATCGTCACTGTGCACCTCGACGTTCCGGGTGAGGCCCATCTGCCGAAGGACTACGTCGAAGCCGACGACGCCCGACTCGAGGCCTACCGCCGTCTCGCCGGGGTCTCCTCGATGGAAGAGCTCCTCGATCTTCGTACGGAGTGGATCGACCGCTACGGGCCGCTGCCCAAGGCCGCCGAAGGACTCTTGGACCTGGGGGAGCTTCGACTCCACTGCCTCGAACTCGGCGTCACGTCGCTCTCGGTCCTGCCCGCGAGGGTCGGGGTGCGCTCGAGGCCCACCGTGAAGATGGGCCCGCTCGATCTCACGCTCAGCCAGCAAATGCGCGTGCGTCGCAAGTACGGCTCGCGCGCCTACGACGAGGGCTCGAAGGAGTTCCGCATCGATGTCGACGTCGACGCCGCGTCACCGAGGGCGCTGCTCGCGTTGCTTCGCGAGCTCGTCGCCGAGTCGGTAGTCCCTTAGTTCGAAGTCGGTAGCATTGGATAATGCGCCGTCTCATTGCCTTGCTCGTCGTTGCCCTACTCGGAGCCACCGCCTACGGACTCACCAGCAACACTTCGGCGATCGCGGTGAGCGGGCTCAAGGTCTCCAACTCCTCGTTCACCAGTGAACTGAAGGCCATCTCTACGACGCCGACGCTCCAGTGCTTCATGGAGGCGCTCGGCCACGAGACCTTCGCGCCCGGCGCGGGCTCGCCGACGATCACGAGCGCGTCGGCCGCCGAGTGGGCGAACCTGCGCGTGGAGGGACTGGCGATCAGCCAGTACGTGAAGAAGTACTTCAAGTACACGCCGAGCGCTCTCGACCTGGCCCAGGCGAAGCTGTCGCTCGAAGGTGAGTTGACCAGCGCGGCGAAGTCCGCCAACCTGTCGTGCCCGGGAACGTCCGCGCAAGCGGTAGCCGACATGCCAGCCGAGATGCGCAGCGCCCAGATCCAGGACCAGGCCACCTCGACCTACTACGTGAGTCGCCTCGACGGCACGATCCCGGTCACCCTCTCGTCGCTCAAGGCCTACTACGCCTCGCACGTCGACCTGTACGACACGCTCTGCGTGAGCATCGCGTTGGTGTCGCCGTCGAGCCTGAGCGCGTTCAGCGCCGCCCAGGCGAAGGGCGAGACGGTCGCGCAACTGGCGAAGCAGTTCTCGTCGGACTCCTCGGGCCAGAAGGGCGGCGCCTACGGCTGCTACGTGCCGAGCAGCAGTTCCTTCTCGAGCGTTCGAACCGATGTCGCCAACACGCCGCTCAACACCTTCCCGAAGAACTACCAGGTCATCAACTACAACGGGGGTGAGTACGCGCTCTTCGTGGCCCCCACCAGCCGGACGGTGACCCCGTTCGCGGACGCCGCGAACGCGGTGCTCTCCGACATCGAGACGCTCAACGCGACGAACGCGAAGAACCAGGAAGAGGGAGTCCTCTACGCGGCCGCCGTGAGCATCAATCCCGCCTTCGGTAAATGGGGGCTCGGGTCCTCGGGCCCGTCGGTGTTCGCGAACGCGTTGCCGAGCACGTCGAACGTGAATGCGGCGAAGGTCCTCTCGACGCCCTCGGCGACAACGTATAAGTGAATCAGCCAACGGTTCGCGTCGTCGGACTCGGACCGGGTGATCTCGGCCTAGCGACCCAGCGGTCGCTTCGGCTGATCAGGGAGTCACCGGTGGTGCGGCTTCGCACCCGCGTGCACCCCGGCGCCGGCCAACTGGGCGACGTGGCGAGTTACGACCAGTGGTACGAGGAAGCCGACTCGTTCGAGGAGCTGTACGCGAGGATCGTGGAGGATCTCGTGGGCCTCGCCACCACGTCGCCGAACGGCGAGGTCGTGTACGTCGTTCCGGGCTCGCCGGTCGTCGCCGAACGCACCGTCGAGCTGCTTCGAATGAATCCGAACGTCCGCACGGTCTGCGAGCCCGCCGTGTCGGTGATCGACGTCGCGTGCGCGGCGCTCGGCCGCGATCCCATGTCGGTCGGGCTGCGCATCGTGGACGCGCTCGGGTCGAGTGAGCCGCTGCGCGGTCCGGGACCGCTGCTGATACTGCAGACCTACGCGCCCGAGGTCATGGCGAGCGTCGCCGACCGGTTGCCGGCGCACACCATCGTGACGGTGCTGCACCACCTGGGACTCAGCGACCAGGTCATCGCCGAGATGCCCGCGAGCGAGCTCGTGACCTTCGAAGACGCCGATCACCTGACGTCGCTCTGGGTGGAAGGCCTGAGAACGGCTGGCGAGGCAATGGACGACCTCGTGAGTTTCATGCGCCGGCTTCGCGCCGAGTGCCCGTGGGACCAGGAGCAGACCCACGCCTCGCTCACCCGTCATCTCCTGGAAGAGGCGTACGAAACGATCGACGCCCTCGAGGCATTCGTGCGGGCCGGCGAGGGCGCCGAGCCGAGCGACGAGGCGGTCGCCCACGTGGAAGAGGAGCTCGGCGATCTTCTCTTCCAGATCGTCTTTCACGCGGAGCTGGGCGACGAAGAAGGCTTGTTCAACTTCGCCACCATCGCCGATGCGGTGCGCGACAAGTTGACGTACCGCCACCCGCACGTCTTTGGCGACGTCCAGGTGAGCGGATCGAACGACGTGGCCTCTCGTTGGGAGGTGCTGAAGAAGAAGGAGAAGGGTCGCGAAAGCATCACCGACGGCATCGCGTGGCAGTTGCCCGCGCTCACCCTCTACGCGAAGCTCCTGCGCAAGGCCGCGCTCGTCGACCAGGCACCGCTGAGCGGCAGGGATGCGCGCGACAGCGCGGTGCGCGCCCTTGGCGAAATCCCATTCGCGGGCGCGAGCGCCGACGACTCGGAGTCGTCGTCGGACGTCGCGACCCAGTGGGGCGACGCGCTCGTGTCGCTGCTGGGTGCCGCGCAGTGGGCGGGCGTCGACCTCGAAGGAGTGCTTCGAGAGAGGGCGCGACACCTGCGCGAAGAGATACGGACCATCGAGGAACGCTCAAAAGGGCAATCATCGTCCGGCTAGTAGCCTTGAGGCCTAGACCAAGAGGAGAAACGCCATGAGCGCGATCGAAGTTGTCCTAGGCCGTCAGATCCTGGACTCTCGTGGCAATCCCACGGTCGAGGCCGAAGTTCACCTGGAATCAGGTGCGTACGGACGCGCGGTCTCGCCCTCGGGCGCTTCGACCGGCATCCACGAGGCCGTGGAGCTGCGCGACGGCGGCACCGAATGGGGCGGCAAGGGCGTGCGCACCGCCGTGCACAACGTGAACACCGAGATCAACGACGCCCTCGAGGGCTACGACGCCCACGACCAGCGTTCGCTCGACTTCGCGATGATCGACCTCGACGGCACCGACAACAAGGGACGACTCGGCGCCAACGCCATCCTCGCGGTGTCGCTCGCCGCGGCGAAGGCCGCCGCCATGGAGAGCGAACTCCCGCTGTTCCAGTACATCGGCGGGGTGAACGCCCACGTGCTTCCCGTCCCGATGATGAACGTCGTGAACGGCGGCGTGCACGCGAAGAACTCCATTGACTTCCAGGAGTTCATGGTCATGCCGATCGGCGCCTCGTCGTTCTCCGAAGCCCTGCAGTGGGGGACCGAGACCTACCACGCGCTGAAGGACGTCCTGTCCAAGCGCGGACTCTCCACCGCCGTCGGGGACGAGGGAGGCTTCGCGCCCGACCTGCCCGACAACGAGACCGCCGTGAAGGTGCTCGTTGAGGCGATCGAGTCCACCGGGCGCACGCCCGGGCGTGACGTCGCCATCGCCCTCGACCCCGCCGCCAGCGAGATCTTCCGTGACGGCGCCTACCACCTCGACGGCGAAGGCCGGGTGTTGTCGAGCCTCGAGATGGTCGACTACTGGGCCGATCTCTGCAGCCGCTACCCGATCGTCTCGCTCGAGGACGGCATGGCCGAAGAGGACTGGGACGGCTGGTCGGCGCTCACGACCAAGCTCGGCCAGAAGCTTCAACTCGTCGGTGACGACATCTTCGTGACCAACACGACACTGCTCCAAAAGGGAATCGATCGCGGTGTCGCCAACTCGATCCTGGTGAAGCTGAACCAGATCGGCACCCTGACCGAGACCCTCGACACCGTCCGTCTCGCCAACATCCACCAGTACAGCGCCGTGATTTCGCACCGATCAGGCGAAACCGAGGATGTCACGATCGCCGACCTCGCGGTGGCGACGAACGCCGGCCAGATAAAGACCGGCGCCCCGGCACGTTCTGACCGTGTTGCGAAGTACAATCAACTACTGAGACTCGAGGAACAACTCGGGGATCAGGCTCGTTTTCTAGGTGCAACGTCTTTGTCGGGGGCGGCAGGTGTCAGCTACTCATAGTCTCGCAGCGAGAAGTCGCACTCATTGGATGCCCGCGTTGGCGTTGGTGACCGCGGTCGCCCTGCTCGTGCTGTGGTTTCCCATGAGAACGCTGTGGCACCAGCAAAGCGAACTCGATTCGACGGCCTCCCAGATCGCGTCGATCCAGCGCCAGGGCCAGTCGCTCAGCGCCCAAGCGAAGTCCGTCTCCTCGAAGGCGGCGGCGACGTTGCTCGCGCGAGAGCAGTACCAGCTCGTGTCGCCCGGACAGAGCCTGATTCAGGTTCTGCCGGGGAATGGATCGGGCTACGTGTCCGCGAATCAGGGCGACCCGGGGTTCCAGCCCCTCGTCTCGCCGCTATCATCATCATCGTTGACGAGCGATCCGGCGCTCGCGACCACGTCCAAGCACGCTGCGTCGGAGAGTTTCCTGGCGCGATTCGTGCGCACCCTCGAGTTCTGGCGTTGAGCACATTCCACGATGCGTCACCCGATGACCTCGCCGCGGTGGAGGAACTCCTAGGGCGTGCGCTTTCGGGACGTTGCGCCGTCGTCGTGCGGCGAAGCGACGGCCGCCCCGTCGTCATCGAGAACGAGCCTCACCTGCGCGACGGGACCCCGATGCCGACCCTGTACTGGCTGGTGGACTCGGAACTGCACGACGCCGTGAGCCGGCTCGAGAGCAACGGGGGGGTGCACCGATTCGAGGAGATGGTGGACGCTGAAGCCCTGCAGCGCACCCACGACGAGTACCAGAAGCGTCGCCAAGCGGCGACGGTGCGTACCAGTGGTGTCCAGGCGTCGGGCGGGGTCGGCGGCACGAGGGTCGGCATCAAGTGCCTGCACGCCCACATGGCGAATTTCCTTGTCGGGGCCGATGATCCGGTCGGTGCCCTGGTCGCGGATGCGGTGGGCCTGCCCGAATTGGTGATCGAGGACGTTCGTGGCTGACGTCGTCGCCGCCCTCGACTGCGGCAGCAACTCCACGCGACTCCTGATCGCGAGCTCGTCCAACGTGGCGCTGCGTCGCGAGATGCGCATCACGCGGCTCAGCCAAGGGGTTGACTCGTCGGGCACGCTCACCCGCGAGGCATTGCAGCGCTCCTACGACGTGCTGGGCGAGTACCGCGCCTACATGGACGAGCTCGAAGTCCAACGTGGGCTGCTGGTCGCGACCTCGGCGGTGCGCGACGCGACCAACGGACCCGAGTTCCTCCAACGGGCGCACGACATCACCGGTGTCGAGGCGAGGATACTCACCGGGAATGAGGAGGCGACGTTGTCCTACTCGGGGGCGACCGCCGACCTGGCGCCGGACGTGCGCCCCACGCTGATCATCGACATCGGCGGGGGATCGACCGAACTGGCCGTAGTCCTTCACGACACGATGCACAGTTACTCGATGCAGCTGGGGTGCGTGCGGGTGACCGAACGGGCGCTCGGCAGCGGCGTCGTGAGGCCCGACAGCGACGCCGCCGCTCGGACCATGATCGCGGGCGAGCTCGAGAAGGCGTGGAAGGCCGAGCCCGTGTTCGAGGAGCTGGTGGGCAACGTTCGCCTGATCGGTCTCGCCGGAACGGTGGCGACGCTCGCCCAGTTGGACGCCGGACTCGTCACTTACGACCGAAACGCCGTGCATCACCGTGTGATCACGAAAGAGACGGTCGACGAGTGGCGCGACACCCTTGGCCGTGAAACTCCCCAGGAGCGACTCGCGCGCCCCGGCATGGTCGCTGGCCGCGAGGACGTTCTGACCGCGGGGCTGTACGTGCTCGATGCGGTGATGGAGCGCCTCCACGCAAACGAACTCCTGAGCTCGGAGAACGACATCCTCGACGGCATTACGCTGTCGCTCCTGCCGTAGTGTGCGACAACTGGCAAATCCTGTAACTATGGAGGGGTGAGGACTCCTCCATGGTGACGACGCGTAGTTCCATCTATTCGCCAATTTCGCTGCACGGGCGGCGCGTGCTGCTTCGCACCATGACCGAGCAGGACTACGAGGGCTGGTACGAGGTGCGCGAGCGTTGCCACGACTGGCTGTTGAAGTGGGAACCCCGCTCGGCGCACTCGGCGCACCTCGCCGAGGATCAGCGAAGCTTCGTGAGCCGCTGCGCCATTCGCGAACGCGAGCGCCAGATGGGCACCGGCTTCGGGTTCGGGATCTTCTTGCAGGGGCGCTTCGTGGGTGAGATCACCCTGTCAAACATTCAGCGCGGACCGCTGCAGTCCGCCTACATCGGCTACTGGATCGACGAGGCGGCGGCGGGCAGGGGCCTCATGCCCGAGGCGGTCGTGACGATGATGCACTACGCGTTCGAGTCGCTTCGCCTGCATCGCATCGAGATCAACATCATCCCGCGCAACGCCCCGTCACGCCGGGTGGTGGAGAAACTCGGACTGCGCTTCGAGGGCGTGGCGGAGAGGTACCTGGAGATCGACGGCGCCTGGGAGGACCACGCCCGTTACGCCATCACCGCCGAAGAGTGGAGCGACCGCGCTCCCGAGCTCGTGGCGAACTGGCTGTTGCCAGACAGCGACTAAACGGCCTCGTAGGTCCTGTCTCGAAGTTCGTCCAGGCCCGTGGTTCGAAGCGTCCCGTGCAGCGCCTCGGCGATGGCGAGCCCGGCGAGCGCGCCGTCCCTGGGCAGCACGAGTAGCGCGTTGCTTTCCCCCCTGGCTATGGCCAGACCCTGGACGCGGGCCTGGCGGGCGGCCAGGCCGATCGCGCGCGCGTCGGCGTCGGCTGCGAACTCGACGACGGGATTCTCGTAGTGGGTCCTTGACAGGTGGCGCAGGTCCCTCAGCATGTTGAACGAAACCCGGCTCACCTTCACAGACGAGCCGCCCACGTCGTCCCACTCGACGGGAACGGGGTGGACCCCGAGGCCCAGCTGGTCGGCGAGGAAGAAGATCTCGGCGTCGTAGGCGAAGCCGTCGATCATCCCGAGCAGCCCCAGCACGCGGGCGGGCCCGAGCTGGAAGCCCTTGCAGCCGCACTGGGTATCGCGCACGTCAGTGCGGGCGTAGTGGCGAACGAGCTGGTGAAAGGCGCCGCCGGCGATCGTGCGAAGCGCAGATTCGTAGCTGATCCGCCCGTCGCTGGTGCGCGAACCGGGAGCGAGCGGGCTGTCCTTGAGGGCGCTGACTATCTCCGGGAAGTGCGACGGGTCGATCGCCATGTCGGCGTCGGCGGCGATGACGTTGGCGCCCCGCGCGAGCGCGATGCCGAGGCGCACCGCGGCACCTTTGCCGAAGTTGCGGGGCTGCTGGACGAACAAGGTCTCGGGAAGGTGGCCGTAGACGTCGTGCGCCGCCTTCAAGGTCGAGTCGGCCGATCCGTCGTCGATGACGACGATCTCGGTCGTCGCCAGGTCCATCTCATCGAGCACCGGACGCAGACGCTCGTAGCCATTCGCCAGGCGAGCGGCTTCGTTGTACGCGGGGATGATAATTGAGAGTTCGATGGTACAGATTCTCACTTACGGCCGAGCTGCACCAGTCAGACCGAAGGTGAAGATCGGCGCCAAGCTGACGTTGGTGCCCGTGTGGGCGGCGGCGATGATCGTGTCCGTGCCCCAGTTGCCACTGCCGGCGTACATCACGACGTGGTCGACCTGGCGGTCGCCGTCGAGGTTGTAGTAGAAGAGAAGGTCGCCTGGTTGGAGCTGGCTGAGCGGAATATGGCGCAGTGCAGAGTACTGCTCTTCGGTAGTGCGAGGAATAGTGAAGCCGGCCTTGGCCCAGGCCCACTGGACGAGTCCCGAGCAGTCGAATCCGACGCCGGGCGTCTCGCCGCCCCAGACGTAAGGGACGCCGATCTGGCTCTTTGCCCATTTGAGGGCCGCGAGCCCTTGGGCCGAGCCCGCGGCCGTTCCGGTGATGACCGGGGGAGTGGCGGCCTGGATGGCGGCGATGACGAGGTTGGCGGCGGACTGGCCGCCGACGGCTGAAGCGGCGGCCACGGCGGAGGCTTCGCCGGAGAGGTTGTGCTCCTTCGCCGCGATCACGCCGACCTTTATCTCGTAGGCGATGATCTCGGTCTTGAGTTTCGCCGTCACCTCGTTGAGCGTGGAGCGCGTGGCGTTCTCATTCTGCACGTTCTGCGCGAGGAGGTTCTGCATGTTGATCTCTTGCTGCTGGACCTTCGATCGCTGGGCGGCGACGTCGGCGATGGTCGTGTCGAGTGACTTCTTCTCAGACTCGAGCGTGTTGCGGAGTTTGTTGAGATCGCCAATCACCTGGTTCTCGTAGACGGTGCGGGCGTCGCTCTGGGTCACGTTTTGATTGAACAGCGAGAGTATCTGCGCGTCGGCCGCGCCGTCGACGTAGGCGCGCACCACCGCGGTCACCAGCTGCGCGGAGGTCTTCTTGATGGACGCGCGTGTTTTGACTTCCTTGGCCTGGAGATTGGCGATGTTGATGTTCAAGGTGACGAGGTCTGACTTGGCGGCGTCGTAGGCATTTGCCGTTATCTCGCTGGTCTTCTCCTGTTGGGAGAGTTCGGCGGAGAGGTTGGCTATCTCCTGTTGGGTCTGGGCGATGGTTTGGCCCTGGGCCGCCGCCGGCAGCATCAGGGCGCCAATAACCACGGCGGCCATTACCAACAGGGGAATTGATCGAGTCGTGCCCCGACGACGCACGCGAATCATGCATTCAGCCTAGTTAGTGAACGTACGAAGACAGGTAGTTCCACCCGTCATTAGATTGCGTTACGGTTACAGCGCGACATCTGCGCGTGGGGGCGTAGCCCAATTGGCAGAGGCAGGGCGCTTAAACCGCCTCCAGTGAGGGTTCGAGTCCCTTCGCCCCTACGCGGAGTCTGCCGGGTCCAATTCTTTAGTAGCGTTGCCCCCGTGGCTAAGAGCGCAACAGGTAAATGGGTAAGCAGGGTCGGGTCGTCGGGAGGCGGCAAGGCCTACAAGAAGTCTCGTCCGGGGAACTATTACGGCATCCTTGTCGTGATCGTCGTCCTCGGTCTGGTGGCGACCGTGCTGGCCCGCTACGACTACCAGCACCCGGGCAAGAAGGCCAAGGGGGCTCCCCCCGCGATCGGCACGACCTGGTACGCGGGACTTTCAGTCCAGGCGTGCGGCAAGTACCTTCCATTCCTCGCCACCGACCCGACGTCCACCGGCGGCCTCACCGTCCGGGCCGCCAACGTCGTGAGGATCAGCCCCGTGACATCTGCTGACGCCGGGAACAACGCCACCCTCGCGCAGTTCGCGAACGAGTATCCGGGCATGGTCGCCAGTTCGACCCAGTTGACGATTCCGAGCGGATCGAAGTCCAGCGCGGCAACGACCTACCGCAACGGCTCCACCTGCGCCAAGTCGTCGAAGTACCCGGGCCAGACCGGCCAGATCGAGTACGCCTACTGGACCTCGTTCGGACAGAAGACGCCCGTCATCACGACGAACCCGTCGTCGATCAAGCTCTCCGAGGAGATGCGCGTCGTCATGGCCTTTGATCCCAAGGGAGTGACTCCGATGCTGCCCCAGCAGATCACGGTCAACAACATGGTGAAGGACGTCGCGAGCTCCAGCACGACGACCACCACCACCACGGCGTCGACCACGACGACCGCCGCGCCGGGCACCACCACCACGACGAAGACAACGACAACCACGACGAAGGGCTGAACTTGAAGTCCGTCATCCTCGTTGGCGGGGTCGGGACAAGACTGCGCCCCCTGACGTACGAGACGCCGAAGCAGATGCTGCCCATCGTGGGCGTGCCGATGATCGAGTGCGTCATGGACGCCCTCTCCGAGCACGGCATCACCGACGCCGTGCTGGCGCTCGGGTATCTGCCGGACCAGTTCATCGAGGCCTACCCGAGCGGCGTGATCCGCGGGGTGAACGTGACCTACGCCGTCGAGCCCGAGCCGCTCGACACGTCGGGAGCGATCCGCTTCGCCGCGACCTTCGCGCAGATCGACGAGACGTTCCTCGTACTGAACGGCGACGTCATCACCGATCTCGACATCACGAAGCTGATCAAGTTCCACCGCGACCACGGCGCACAGGCAACCATCGCCCTGCATGCGGTCGATGATCCGTCACGATTCGGCGTCGTGCCGACGACGCCGGATGGACGCGTGATCGCCTTCGTCGAGAAGCCCTCGCGTGACGAGGCGCCGACCAATCTGATCAACGCGGGCACGTACGTCTTCGAACCCAGCGTCCTCGATCGAATCGCTCCAACGGGACGGGTGAGCGTGGAGCGCGACACCTTCCCCGAACTCGCCGCCGAGGGGACGCTCTACGCCATGCGCGACGACGCCTACTGGCTGGACACCGGCACTCCGCAGGCCTTTCTGCAGGCCAATGTTGATTTCCTGCTCGGGAGATTCCGGAATCACCTGGTAAAGGACGTCGTCGACGGGTGCTGGATTCATCCTTCGAGCACCGTGGATCCGAGTGCCACGCTCATCAACTCCGTGGTCGATCGTAACTGCGTGGTGAAGGCGAACGTGGTGCTGGAGAATTCGGTGCTGCTGCCTGGCGTGGTGATCCAGAACGACGCCCAGGTTCGTTTCTCCATCATTGGCCACCACGCGGTGATCGGCGCCTTTTCAGACCTGGGTGCCACCTGCGTGGTGGGGGCCAGCGTGCACGTCGAGGCGCATTCCCAGCTCTCGGGTGACGTGCGCCTGGGCGGCGTCTAACTAACGAAAAAGGTCTTCGTTCGCGGAACGAATGACGTCTTGGCTAACCGAGCCCTCGCCGAAATACGACTCGTCGAGGCCGCGAAGCACGGCGAAGGGCGTGCCCATCGCCTTTCCGAGCACCAGGTTCGCGGCGCCCGCGATCTCGTCGACGATGGCGACCTCGGTCGCTTCGAGCAGGCGTCCGTTGGCGTCGGTTGATCCGCGAAGGTCCAGGACCGGAATGATCCCCGCCGATCCGAGGGCCACGTCGGTGACCCCTTGTCGCCACACGCGTCCGAAGGTGTCGGTGACGACCACCGCGACGTCGACGTCACGGCGCCTTCGAATCTCGGCGCGCATGCGCCGAGCGGAGCGGTCGGGCTCCCTGGGCAGCAGCACCGCGGTTCCCTCCACGGTGTTGGAGAGGTCGATGCCGGCGTTGGCGTTGATGAACCCGTGCTCGGTCTCGGTGATTCGCAGCGGCCCTCGACGGCGAAGTACGCGTTTGGCTTCCTGCTCGATGAGGGCGATCTTGTGCTCTTCGGTGCCGTCGAAGTGGACGACACGGCCCTCGGACTTGGAGACGACCTTGCTCGTCACGATGACGAGGTCGTGGTGCTCGAGGGGGAGTCCCTGGGCGTCGAGCGCGTCGAGTAGCAGCGTCACCAGGTCGTCACCCCCGACGACGGGTCCCACGCCGCGCACGGGAATGACGCGAAGCTCGTTCACGCGAGCACCGCCCGCGCGAGGCGCCGGGCGTTCTCCGGCTCGGCCATGATCGTGGTGGTCACGCGAACCTTGATACCACGAGATTCGATGTTCGCGGCGTGACGGGCGTCGACCTCATCGATGACGAAGGTCCCGATGATGCCTTGGTAGAAGGCGGCGACCCCTTCGCACGTCGCCTCGTGACCGAGTTCGATCAGGAGCCGATCCGCGGGACCCTTCAGAGCGGCGCCGTTGACGATCGGGGACACCGCGATGACGTCGTCTCTTCGTTCGCGCAGTATCTCGCTGACGCCGGGCACCTGGAGGATGGGATCGATTGAGATCAACGGGTTCGACGGGGCGATCACGATGCGTGTGCTCTTCTCCAGGGCGCTGATGACCTCGTGGGTGGGCGAGCATTCGGTGACGCCGTGCACCGAGACGCCCTTCACCACCACCCCGTGGTGGTGGCGAACGAAGTACTCCTGGAAGCTGAGTACGCCGATCTCAGTGTCGAAGACGGTGGCGATCTCGTCATTGGTCACCGGTAGCAGGGTGATCTCGACGCCCCAGTGCTCGCAAAGCTCGCGGGTGACGTCGGTCTTGGTGGCGCCTTCGCTCAGTCGCTGCGAGCGGTAGAGGTGCGTCGCCAGGTCGCGATCGCCCAGGCGAAACCACGCGGCGCCCCCGAGCCCGGCCAGCTCGTCCATGACCCGCCACGTCTCGCCCGCGAGTCCCCAGCCCAGCTGGTCGTTGTTGAGCCCCGCGAGCGTGTACGAGATGGTGTCGAGGTCGGGGCAGATGGTGAGCCCGTGCATCACCAGGTCGTCGCCCACGTTCACGATGGCGGAGATCTCGCGTGGTTCGATTTCGCCGCTGAGGGCTCGAAGGAGTCGTGCGGCGCCAACGCCACCACTGAGAACGGTGATCACCTCCGAAACCTTAGGGGCGCTGGGTATCATCGAGTGTTGTGACTACTGATCCGCTCGTAACCGACTGGCCCGGCGATCCCTCTTTCATCGTTTTCCGCATGACGGAAGGATTCTCAGAGACCATCGCCGCCGAAGGCGACCTCGAGGAGGTGCGCCAGTGGGCGTCGGTCTCCAAGATGGCGGTGTCGCTCGCCTTCGGCGTTGAGGTCGACTGGGGATTCCATCAGCCCTCTGAAACCTTTGGTCCGCGCGGCGCCACGCTCGCCAACCTCTTGTCGCACTCGAGCGGACTGGGCCTCGAGGAGAACGACCCGGTTGTCGGCGTCGCGACCAAGCGCGTTTACTCGAACTTTGGAATTGACTACGCGGTGAACGCGATCATGAACCAAAACGAACCTTCCGAATGGTTGCGTGACCGGGTCTTCAGCCCCCTCGGAATGAACGCCACGAAGCTGAACGGTCGCCCCTCGTCAGGCGTCGAGGGATCGACGCGGGACATGCGCAGCCTGGCCGAAGCCTGGCTGCGACCCGACGGGATCACCAAGGAAACCCGCAATCGTTTCATCACTCCCTACGTTCCCAATCTCGACGGCATCGTGCCGGGCTTTGGAAGGTTCTCGCCGTGCCCGTGGGGGCTCGGACCCGAGGTGCGGGGGCAGAAGGAACACTGGATGGGCGACTGGCCGCCCGAGAGCTTCGGACACTTCGGCCAGAGCGGCGCCTTGATGCTGCTCAACGTCGAAGAGGGGATCGGCGTCGTCGCGACGAGCACCGTGGACTTCGGACCTTGGGCGGTGCAACTGTGGCCGGGCTGGACGAGCGCGGTCCGTAAGCTGGCCCTCGCTTCGTGAGCGACGAGGAACGCTTGCGAGTGGCGCTCGACCTCGACGGGTCGCTCGAGTCACTCGACAACACCATGACCGACCTCGCCGACGCCTTGAGCCTCACCGGGGAGTGCGAACTCGTGCGTTTTCGCACCGTCAGCCGGCCCGTGGCGTCCAACGAGGAGAGACTGACGCTCCGATTCCTCTGGACGCCCCTCTGGCGGCGCAGCCTCGGACCGTCGCTCGACTCGATGCTCCCTCCCGTCGACGTGGTGCACGTCGCGGGCCTGGTCACGCCGCCCACGAAGGCCATCCCGTTGATCATCTCGGTGGATGACCTTCGACCACTTCGCGGAGAGTCCCGCGAGCACCAACGAATCAAGCAGCTGCAGCGCGCGGTCGATCGCGGGGCGGTCCTCGTCGCGTCGAGTCGCGCCGCGAGCCACGAGGTGCAGAGGGTTCTCCAGCTCCAGCGCAGCGAGGTGGTGGTGGTGCCGCCCGCGGTTCCCCTGGTCGCCGTGACCACGAACGGAGAGGACCTCGTCGTGAACTTGACGGGCCTCGACCAGAGGTTCCTCGCCTTGGCGCCAGATCTCTTGAGGTTCACCCAGGGTCACGGCGTTCGCCTCATCGCCGTCACGAGCAGCGCCGTTGGCCATCGCATCAGGCTGAGCGGCCTCGACGTGACGGTGCTTCCGCGACGAGACGCGCGCGCGGCCCTCGCTCGCGCCCGGGTCGTGCTTCACATGTCAGATGGTGCACGTTTCCCGTCGCTCGCGATCGCCGCGTTCAGCGCCGGGGTGCCGACGGTCGCCCTCGCCACCGATATCAACCGGGAGCTCCTCGGCGGGGCCGCCGCCCTGGTCGTGAGCGATGAAGAGGTGATGGCCATGCTCCCCGACGTCTGGTCGAACGAGTCGCGACGGGCCATCATGATCGCGGCGGGCCACTCGCGTTCCGCCGATTTCGCGCCCGCCGCCGCCGCCAGGGCCTACGTGACGCTGTACCGCGACGTCGTGCGAGGCTCTAGGCAATGAGGCGAACGATCACCATCAGCGTCGACCAGTTGTACCGCCGCCAGCCCGGGGGCATCGGCACGTACGTCCGGGGTCTCGCGCAGGGCCTCGCTTCGCTCGACGAGCCCATCGACCTGGTGGGTCTGGGGCCCCGCGGCGACGTTCCCGCCGAGGTGACGAGCCTTCCCCTGCGCCTGAGGCCGGCGCCGCTGCCCCTCAACGTGCTGACCCGCGTCTGGTTGCTGCTGGCGCTCGGCGTGCCCCGCGACTCGGCGGTGGTGCACGCCACCTCGATGGCGGGACCGTTCGGCGGGGGGGCTACCAACGCCATCCACTCGGTCGCGCTGCACGACCTCATGTGGCGCGACGAGCCCGCGGCGTCCACCCGGGCGGGGATCAAGTTCCACGAGGAGCGACTGCAGCTGATCATTCGAAGAGAAGATCTGAGGGTCCTCACCACGTCGCCGGGTCTGGGCGAACGTCTGACGTCGCTCGGGGTGGCGGACTCTCGAATACGGATGGTGCGTCTCGGCGTCGATGACGCCACCCAGGGTGCGTCGCAACCCGAGACGGTCCGCGAGCTTCTGGAGGCGCACGGGGTGAACGG
Source organism: Acidimicrobiaceae bacterium (assembly GCA_003132205.1). GTDB lineage: Bacteria > Actinomycetota > Acidimicrobiia > Acidimicrobiales > RAAP-2 > RAAP-2. The sequence continues at coordinate 50,367 of PKWY01000047.1, read as the reverse complement.
CCCCTTCACCTTGTACGCGGGAACGCGCGAGCCGCGAAAGAACCTCGAGCGACTCATCGAGGCGCACCGCACCGCTCGTGCGCGAAACGCGGAGCTCGGTCCGCTTGTGCTGGTCGGTCCCCCGGGGTGGGGCGACGTCGGCACCTCCGACGCGGTCGTGCTCGGCATGGTGGAGCGCGCGACATTGCTCGGGCTCTACCGCGACGCCACGGTGCTCGCGTACGTGCCGCGCGCGGAAGGTTGGGGGCTTCCACCGGTCGAGGCGCTGCACGCGGGGACGAGGGTGGTGGCGAGCTCGACGACGCCGAGCGTGCTCGGTAACGACACCGTCGTTCGAGTCGATCCCCTCGATGTCGCCTCGATCGCCCGAGGACTGCTGGACGCCTTGGGCCAAGAGACCGATCAGAAGGCGATCGAGGCTCGACGGGCTTCGGTCGCCGCGCTCACGTGGCGAAACGCCGCGCTCGATCACCTGGCTGGCTGGCAGTGAAGGTCGCCCTCGACGTCTCGGCGGTGCCGCCTCGTTTGGCGGGCGCGGGACGCTACGTCGCCGAGTTGGCGCGGCGACTTCCCGCACACGGGATTCAGTCCACGCTGGTGACGCGCCGCGACGACGCAGGGCGCTGGGCGCGGTGGTCGCCGGCGTCGACGCTCGCGCCCATCGTGCCCGAAAGGAGGGTTGCGCGGCTCGTCTTCGAGGCGTGGCGACTGGGCACCTCGGAGCCGGCGCGACGGGCCGACGTATGGCACGCGCCGCACTACACCATGCCGCACCGCGGCTCGACGCCGACCGTGGTGACCATTCACGACCTGACGTTCTTCACCAATCCGGAGTGGCACGAACGCTCGAAGGTCGCATTCTTCCGTCGCGCCATCAACTACTCGGCCGAGCACGCCAAGGTGCTCATCAGCGTCAGTGACTTCACCGCCCGCCAGCTGGACGAGTTCGTCCCCCGCCACGCGCCGGTCGTCGTGGCGCCCCACGGCGTCGACCTCGAGAGGTTCACGACGGACTCGTCGGGCGACGAGCAACTCTTTCGCACGCACGGTCTGGCTACCGGTGTGCCCTACGTGTTCTTCCTCGGCACGGTGGAGCCCCGCAAGGGCCTCGACGTCTTGCTCGAAGCGTTCGCGGAACTCGCGAGCAGCGACAGCTCGCTCGAACTCTGGCTCGCGGGCCAGGCGGGTTGGGGACTCAACGAGTTCGACGAGACGCTGGCGCGACACCCCGCCTCGTCGCGCATCCGACGCCTCGGCTACGTCGACGAGGAGGTGCTGCCGGCCCTGCTGCGCCAGGCTCGGGTCGTGGCGTACCCGTCGAGGGGAGAGGGTTTTGGCCTGCCGGTGCTTGAAGCCCTCGCCTGCGGGGCGCCGGTCGTCACCTCTCGCGATACCGTGATGGCCGAGGTCGCCGGCGATGCGGCCAGCCTCGTCACGGTGGGCGACAGCGCGCAACTCGCGAAGGGGTTGCTGCAATGCTGCGCGATGAGTCCCGATCGGCGCGACCAACATTCCAAGGCCGCGCGCGAGCGAGCCGAGCGGTTCACGTGGGATGCGTCGCTCGCGCAGCATCTGGTGGCTTACACTCTTGCGCGGAGCGGAGAGTAAGAGATGCGAGCATTTATCACCGGTGGTGGCGGCTTCGTTGGTCGTCACCTGGAGAACCACCTGCATTCGTGCGGTGACGTCGTTACCTCGGCGGACCGAGAGTGTGACGTCACGAGCATGGAGAGCGTCCTGCCCTGCCTCGCAGAGAGCCAGCCCGAGGTCATCTACCACTTGGCGGCCTTGACCCACGTCGGAGATTCGTGGGCCGACCCGAGCGAGTACACGAGAGTGAACGTCCTCGGCACGAAGAACCTGCTCGACGCGGCGCGCCAGGTCGTACCCCAGGCGACGGTCGTCTTCATCAGCTCAGCCGACGTCTACGGGATCGTGAACGAGCAGGACCTTCCCGTTCGAGAGACTTTTCGCACGGCGCCAACGAATCCCTACTCCTCGAGCAAACTCGAGGCCGAGCACTTCGCGCGCGACGCGGTTCGAGAATCGGGACAGCACGTCATCATCGTCCGCCCCTTCAATCACGTGGGGCCGGGCCAGTCGACGAAGTTCGTCATTCCCGCCCTCGTGAGCCGCCTCTTTGAAGCGCGTGACGAGGGCCGCAGCGAGATTCGCGTGGGCGACCTCTCGCCGCGTCGGGACTTCAGCGACGTGCGCGACGTCGTGAGGGCCTACCGACTGCTGACGATGCATGGTCGTTCGGGCGAGACCTACAACGTCGCCTCGGGGATCGACACCGCCCTGAGCGACATCGCGAACACCCTTCGCGCGGAGATCGCGCCCGAGGTCCAGCTGGTCGTCGATCCGACGCTGTTGCGCCCGGTCGAGGTGCCGGTGATGCGGGGAAGCTTCGAGAAGCTCCACGACGCGACGGGCTGGGAACCGGTCATCACCCTCGAGACGTCGCTGCGCGACGTGGTGAGTGAATTCCGGTCTCAGTCGCCGAATCACTGAAAAACTTTGCCAGAACTTGGCGTTTTTCGCCTTCTCACGAGCGGAGCGTCTCTGCCTAGCGAACTAGCCTTGAGATACTGATGGAATCTCGTGCTCCGGCCGTTGTTGCCGTCGTCGTTACCACCGGTCCTGGCCCCGGCCTCGAAGCCACTTTGGCTTCGCTGGTGGCCCAGGACTACGAGGAACTAAGCCTGCTCGTCATAGCGAACGGGGAGACAGAACACGTTCCGGCACGGGTGAGCGCCGTGGCGCCGAGCGCGTTCGTTCGAATCCTGGACGAGAACAAGGGCTTCGCCGCCGCCTGCAACGAGGCGTCATTGATGGTCGAGGGGTCGGCGTTCCTGCTGTTCTGCCACGATGACGTGCTGCTCGAGCACAACGCCATCCAGATGATGGTCGAGGCGGCCTTTCGAACCAACGCGGGCATCGTCACGCCGAAGATCGTGGCCTACGAGGATCCGCTCATCTTGCTGCACGTGGGCCAGACCTGCGATCGCTTCGGGGTGGCGCACGAGCGCGTGGAGCCGGGCGAAATCGACCACGGCCAGCAGGATCTCGAGCGCGACGTCTTCGTCGCCCCGGGAGGCGTCACCCTGGTGCGCTCGGACCTCTTCGCGACGCTTCGCGGCTTCGACCCTCTGATTCCCGTGCTCGGCGAGGACCTCGACCTCTGCTGGCGCGCCCAGGTGGCGGGTGCGCGCATCGTGGTGGCGCCGTCAGCGAAGGTCGCCCACCGCGAGACCATCGCGACCGGCGAGCGCCAGGTTTCGGCGGTCGGCACCCGCCGGGCGAGTCGACAGGACCTCCAGCGACGCCACCAACTGATGGTCGTGGCCACCGGCTGGGGCCTGCGCAACACCATTTCGACCCTCTTCCTCCTCCTCACCATGGATCTCATGGAGTTCGTCCTGGCGCTGCTCGGACGCGACACCGACCGGATGGGCGCGATCGTCGGTTCGTGGCGATGGCTCTTCCATAATCGCAAGAAGATCCGCGAGCGACGTCGACAACTGCAAGCGACCAGGGTGCTCTCGGACGACGAGCTCCGTCGACTCCAGGTCGGCGGCGCGAGCCGCTTGAAGCGCTTCTTCCTCACGCTGCTGCGCGACGGACTGGACCGGGCGCGGGGAATTCTTCCCGAGCACGAGCCCGAGGAGGAGCCCGAGGACGACGAAGCCGAGGGCGTGGGCTTCGCGGCCGCGTTCTCGGAAGCCGAGGAGTTCGACGAGATCCCCGAAAGCCACGTCCTCGAGCTGCGCAACCGCCCCTCGCGGGTACTCACGTCGTTTCGCTCGCAGGCGACGGTCGTCCTTGCGGTGCTCGTCCTCTGGGCCATCGGATCGCGAAACCTGGTCGCCATGCACCTGCCCCTCGTTGGCCGGCTCGCCCCGATCGACTCGTGGTGGACGACGTGGCGTCACTTCTTCGCGTCGTGGTCGCCCAACGGGGTGGGGACGGGAACGCCGGGAATGCCCGGCTACGGAGTCCTCGGATTCGCCGGGACCTTCGTCCTCGGACGGATGGGGATACTTCCGCGCCTGGCCCTCATAGCGTCCATACCCATCGGCGCGCTCGGAGTCGCGCGGCTCTTGAAGGGCCGCGTCTCGAACCGCGCGCGCGTGATCGCCTCGGTCGCCTTCATGGCGCTGCCCCTCGGTCTCAACATGATCAGCCAGGGTCGAATCGACGTGCTCTTCGTCCTCGCGGGCTTCCCGTCAGTCGTGCGCAGGCTGTTCGAGCTCTTGCGCGTTCCGGGTTTCCGCTCGCTTCCTTATCCTCAGCCGCTGCCCTTTGGCCACCGGGGCTGGCGCGCCACCGAGGCGGGCCAGCGCATGGGCACCATCATGATCATCGCGCTGCTGAGCGCCATGGCGCCCGCGACGCTGGTGCTCGTCGGACTGATCATCGTGGGCGTGGTGCTGGCCCGCCTCTTCGAACGTGACGTGAATCAAGAGCAGGCCCGGCCGTGGCGACTGCTCGGGGCGCTGGTGGTGAATGTGGCGATTTTCCTCCTGCCGATGAGCGTCGACGTCGTGATCGCGGGCCGGCGCGCCCTCGAAGTATTCGGCCTCGCGAGGGGACCGTGGTCCGCGCCGACCTTCAGCGAGCTGCTGCGAGGTGCGGACGGGGCGTTCGGCTCGAACGTGCTCGGGTGGCTCCTGCCGGCGGCGGCGGTGCTCGGTCTGGTGCTCTGTCGCCACGAACGCCGGATCATCGCGACCAAGGCCGCGTCGATCGCCACGTTGACGTTGATCGTGGCCACCCTCGACGCCCATCATTGGATGGGATCGTTCGCCCCCGACATCGACATGCTGCTCGCGCTCTACGCGGTGATGATCGCCTTGCTTATCGGGCTCGGGGTCAGCGCCCTCGAGCTCGACCTTCGTCAATCCGGATTCGGCTGGCGACAGGTGTTCGCGGGGCTCATCGTTTCAGCCCTCGTCGTCGCCACCATTCCGTTCCTCGTGACCTTCGCCAGCGGCCGCTTCGACCTGCCGACCACCAGCGTCGCCGAATCGCTCAGCGCGCTGGCGCCGTCTGAGGCTGGTGGGTACCGGGTCCTGTGGCTCGGCGACCCCTCGGTCCTTCCCGTGCAGGGGTGGTCGGTGGCTCCGGGCCTCGAGGCCGCGACCTCGACCAACGGCCTGCCGTCGGGGAACACCCTCTTCTCGCCGCCGGACTCCGGGACGACCGATGAGCTTCTTTCGTCGCTGCAGATGGCGCTCAAGGGTCGCACCGTGCAACTGGGACAGCTCCTCGCGAGTGCGGGAATATCGACGATCATCGTCATGGATGCTTCGGGGCCCGAACTCTCGGGCGTGCAGTCGGTGCCACTGCGCCCGGTGCCGACGAGCCTCACCACGGCCCTCAGTCTGCAGACGGACCTTGCGCTCGAACTGCAGACCAACTCCGTCGAGGTCTACTCCAACTCGATGTTCCACGGACTGGTCTACGAGCAGGTGGCCGGCAGTTCCACGCGGACACCGATCTTCGCCAGCACCGCCAACGTCGGCGCCGTGGCTTCGATGGCGACGGTGGTCGCCGGCCTCGCCCCGGCGAGCGCGTTCACCCTCGACGTGAACGGAAAGACGACGCCACGCGGCACTTCGTACGGATGGGCCCCCACCTACAAGGTGGGCGCCGTGGGCACCGGCGCCACCGCCGAGCTGGTGCTGCGCAGGTTCCCGCTGAACGGACTGCTGGCGTTGTTCACCATGGTCCTCTGGGTACTCGTCTGGCTGGGGTTCGGTATGATCCAGCGCCTCGAGTGGCTGTTCACGGGACGTCGAAAGACCTCCGTTGCCCGACACGCGAGGAGGGAACGAGGTGAGTAGCCCGCGTCGCGCGCCGCTGCTGTTTGTCCTCGCGGTCTCGTTGATCGTCGTTGGAACCCTGAGCACGTTGTCCAAGTCCAGCAACTCGGCGTTGCCGGCGACTTCGCTGTCCTTGTCCAAGGGCGTGGAGTCCACGGCGCTCTACTGCACCGGCCTCACCGGCGCCAAGGGCGACGCGCTCGGACACGTGACGTTCTTGAATACCACGAGCTCAGCGCGGACCCTCAACGTCGTGGTCGTCTCGGACTCCGCCAACCGTGGCGCGACATCGCTCACCCTGGCCGCGCACGCGACCGCCAGCGTCCAGCCGCAGGCGCTCGCGCAGGGGAACGACTTCGCCGTCGCCGTGCAGGTGAACGGCAGCGGTGTGGTGGGTGAGGAGGTCGCGGCGAACGCGACGGCCGAGTCGCCCTGCACGTTTGCCGGAGTGACGAACTGGTTCGCCACCGGCTTTGACTCGACGGTCGGTTCGTCGGCGCACCTCAGCATCTACAACCCGACGGCGACCGCGGCGGTGTTCAATATCGCGACGTACTCGACGAGTGGTTACAGCGCCCCGGCGCCCTTCCAGGGCATGGCGGTGGCAGCACACGCCCAGCTCGAGGTCAACCTGGGCGCCGAGATCGTCAACACCTCGAACATCGGCGTGCACGTGAAGGTGCTTCGCGGGTCGATCGACATCGTCGGGGTGCAGGGTTCGCACGCGGTGACCTCCTTCAACTCCGGCGTCGGCTCACCGTCCAAGAGCGTGTGGTTCCCCCGCGTCACCACCGCTTCACAGGCCACCGCCCAGATACGCGTCACGAACACCAGCGCGTTTCCCGCGGACGTCGTCGTCAACGTGGGCTTGGCGAACACGAACTACAAGGTCGCTCCTCAGACCCAGACCGTGGCTCCGTACAGCAGCGGCGGCGTCGTGATCACCCCGAACTCGGCGATTCCCGTCGCCGGTTACGCCACGGTGCACCTGACGTCGAACGTGGCCGTCGTCACGGCGCTCGCCACGGGATCGAGCGCCGGATTCGCCCTGTCGTCACCGGTCGTCCCCTCCAACGACTTCCTGATCGCCGACTTCTCGGGCAAGGGCTTCGACGCCGCCACCGTGACCAACACGTCGTCGAAAGCGATCACGGTGAGATTCACGACCATCGTCAGGCGGGGTCAGCAGAGCGTGTCGAGTTCGACCCAGTTGGGCGCACACGCCACCGAGAGCATCCTCGGGCTCTTCAGCGGCCTCACCACGTTGAAGGACGCGACGCTGCTCATCACGGGTTCCAAGCCTTCGCTGGTCGTCACCACCACCTTGCCGACCTCTCCGATCGGCACGACGGTGGTCGCTCCCCTAGACGGCCGGTAGGGTAGGCGGCTGCCAGTTCGGCTTCGTCGCGACCGGCGAAAGCGCCGGCTCGGGTGTGGGGTTCTTGGCCGCAGCCCGGCTGACGCCAGTGAGTGAACTCACGGTCTTCGTTCCATGGGCGTGCACTGGTTCGCCGTGGGCCTCGTCGATGAGACGGGCCGCGGTTTCGCCGTCCAGGGTTTCGTGCTCGAGCAGCGCGCTGGTCACGGCCTCAAGGCCCCGGCGGTGCAGCGTGAGGACTTCGATGGCCCGGGCCTCTTGCTCGCGCAGGATGCGTTCAACCTCATCGTCGATTACCTGGGACGTGTGGTCGGAGTAGTCACGCGTGTGCATGAGGTCCTCGCCCAGGAACACCTGGTTGTTGGCGCCCCACGCCATTGGCCCGATCTCTTTCGACATGCCCCACTCGCGCACCATGCGCCGGGCCAGTTCGGTGTTGCGCTGCAGGTCGTCCGCGGCGCCCGTCGAGAGGTCGCCGAAGACGAGCAGCTCCGCGACGCGTCCGCCCATGCGCATGCAGAGTGAATCCTCGAGGTGCTCGCGCGACATGATGTGGCGGTCCTCTTCGGGCAGGGTCATCGTCACGCCGAGGGCCATGCCCCTCGGGATGATCGTGATCTTGTGCAGGGGGTCGGTCTTGGGCAGGACGTAGGAGAGCAGCGCGTGGCCGCTCTCGTGGAAGGCGATGCGCTGGCGTTCCTCGTCGTTCAGCACCATGGTGTCGCGCAGCTGGCCCATCATCACCCGGTCACGGGCGGACTCGAAGTCCTCCATGCCGATGGTCTCAGAGTGGCGGCGCACCGCGTGCAGGGCCGCTTCGTTGACGAGGTTCGCCAGGTCCGCGCCGCTCATCCCGGGCGTCCCGCGGGCCACCATCGCGAGGTCCACCGACGGGTCGAGCGGCTTGCCCTTCGCGTGGACCTGGAGGATGGGCAGGCGCTCTTCGAGGTCGGGCAGGGGAACGACGATCTGTCGGTCGAAGCGGCCCGGACGCAGCAGCGCCGGGTCCAGCACGTCGGGCCGGTTCGTCGCGGCGATGACGACGACGCCCTCAGTAGGGTCGAAGCCGTCCATCTCGTTCAACATCTGGTTGAGGGTCTGCTCGCGCTCGTCGTGACCGCCCCCGACGCCCGCGCCGCGCTTGCGGCCAATGGAGTCGATCTCGTCGATGAAGACGATCGCGGGCGACTGCTTGCGGGCGGTGGCGAAGAGGTCGCGGACACGGCTCGCGCCGACGCCGACGAACATCTCCATGAAGTCAGATCCCGAGACCGAGAAGAAGGGCACGCCCGCCTCGCCCGCGACCGCGCGCGCCAGCATGGTCTTGCCGGTGCCGGGAGGGCCGACGAGCAGGATTCCCTTGGGGATCAAGGCGCCGATCTCCTTGTAGCGCGCGGGAGTCTTCAGGAACTCGACGACCTCGCTGATCTCCTGTTTGACTCCCAGATAGCCGGCGACGTCAGCAAAGGTGGTCTTCGGGCGATCCTCGCTGAACTGTTTGGCCTTGGAGCGGCCCACGGACATCATCCCGTTCATCTGGCCCTTCGCCTGGCGATTCGCGAACACGAAGAATCCCACGAAGATGAGGATCCAGATCAGGTAGGGCAGGAAGGTGGAGGCGAAGCTGGAGGGATTCGCGAAGGTGACGGTGACATTGTTGTTCTTAAGGGTGTTGACCTCGTCGGTGAGGGCGGGAGCGGGACCGTTGGTGGTGTAGTTGGTGCCGTTGCTCAGCTGGCCGGTGATGACGCCCGAGGAGTTGTTGATGCTCGCCGAAATAACTTCAGAGTGGCGGGCGTCGTGGATCAGCATCGAGTACGAGACGGTCTTGATGGTCTTGCTGGAAAAGAGCGATGGAATGATCAGTATCCCGAGCACAAATGCCACGATGGCGATCGTGATCAAGCGACGGCGCGACTCGGGCGCCATGGGTTTGTCGCCGCCTGGCAGCAACTTCTTCAGGCCGGATTTTTCATTTGGTGGTGTACTCACGCTCTCCAATCTAGGGGTGAACTGCTACAGGCGGACTGGGGCCTGTGGATAACTCTTGAGTTGTTAGCGTAAAGGCTAGTGACTTCAATATTGCCGACGGATTCTAAGAATCAGCCACGCGCCGTGGCGATCTTCGTAGGCTGCCTCGTCGGGTTCTTGCTGGGCGAGATCGTAGCGACGATGCTGATCGACGTCGGCGCCCAGTTGGCCCACTTTCCCGGAGGCCTGAGCGCCCTCTCGAAGCTCACCGAGCCGCCGTGGTGGTCGAACGCGCTCGGCCTGATCGGTCTCTGGGTTGGCTTTGGCGTGGCGATCTACTTCTCCAGAACGCAGGGAAACCTGCCCCCTCTCGAGCACCAGTGGACGCTGCGCCCGACCGACGTGCTCTTCGCCGTGCTCGGGGTCGCGTGCCAGATTGCCATTGACGTGCTCTACGCGCCCTTTCACTTCAAACACCTCCAGAAGCCCGTGAACCACCTCTTCGGTTCGGCCCACGGCGCGACGTTCGTGCTCGTGGCGCTCATGACGACAGTGGGGGCGCCGATCGTCGAGGAGTGGTTCTTTCGCGGTGTTCTCTTCAGGGCCCTCGACGCCGGGCTCTCGAAGTCGCTCGCGCGCGCCGGGACGGTCGCCGCGGTGCTGTTGAGCGCGTGCCTCTTCGCCCTGGCGCACGGCGAGCCGCTGCAGTTCGCGGGGCTCGCGCTTCTCGGCGTGGTCCTGGCGGTCGTGGTGAAGCGCACCCAACGCCTCACCCCGAGCATCATCACCCACGTCTCGTTCAACGCCGTCGCGATGGTCTCCTTGATCGCCCAGAGATCGGGCCACTGATGATCCGGCGGATGAAGGAACTCTGCACGCCGGCCGGGGCGTTCGACGCGGTGGTGGTCTTCGCCGTGATCTACGTCACCGTCTGGTCGCTGCACCCTTCGATGGTCTTTTCCTCCACTCTCATCACCGGGGGCGACACGGGCTCGCACCTGGCGCTGCCGGCGTACCTGAAGACCCAGGGCAACCTCTTCAACCTCACCCCCTGGTACCCCGGTTGGTTCGCGGGAATGCCCGCGTACACCTATTACTTCGTCCTGCCCGACGTGCTCGCGACGTGGGCGAGCTACGTCATCAACTTCGCCGTCGCCTTCAAGCTGGCGACGATCCTCGGCTCGGTGCTGGTGCCGATCACCGCGTACGCGATGGGCCGGCTCTTCCGGGCCCCTCGACCGATCCCCGCCGCGCTCGCCGTCGCGACCCTGCCGTTCCTCTTCGACGCCTCATTCACGATCGATGGCGGGAACCTCTTCTCGACCATGGCGGGGGAGTACTCGTTCTCGCTCTCGTTGGCGTTGAGCCTCTTGACCATCGGTCTGTTCGCCCGGGGCGTGAGGACGGGGCGGGGCTATTGGTGGGCGGCGCTCGGCCTGAGCGCGACGCTGGCGTCGCACATCCTGCCCTGGATGTTCACGGTCGCCGCGGTGGGCGTGCTCGTGGTCTTCGAGCTGCTGCAGCGACGCGGCACCGGCGACCCGCGCGACCTCGACATGGTCAAAGGAGACTACGCGCGCCCGGTGCGCTTCGCCGTCGGCGCGGGGATTCTCTCGTTCGCCCTCAGTGCGTGGTGGCTGGTCTCGTTCGCCACCTCCCAGAGCCTCACGAACTCCATGGGCTACACCAACCAGAACGTCAGCGACCTGAAGCAGATCTTCGCCCAGCTCGGCTGGTACTTTCGCGATCCAACCACGGGGGCCATCACCGCGGGCGGCGACCGGTGGGTGATCGTCCTGGCGGGCATCGCCATCGTCCTGGCCTTCATCGTGCGCGACCGCCTCGGCATGGTGCTCGCGACCCTCACGGTCCTCTCCTTCCTCGCCTACGTCTTCGATCCCCAGAGCGCGCTCTGGAACGAGCGGTTCGTGCCCTTCTGGTTCATCTCGATCCACCTCATCGCGGGCTGGCTCGTTGGCTACGTGGCGATGAGGTGGATCCGGCGAAAGAAGCGTCACGAGTTCGAGGTCCGGTACCTGGAGGGCGACCGCATTGACTACGGGACTGTCGACGGAGCAGAAGAGCACCACGAGCTCGACGTCCAGTTCGACGACTTCGCGATCTACGACCAGTTGCCTTTCGAAGAGTCCACTCAGGACCGAGCCGCGAGCGAGCAGGTCCGCGCGGCGGGGCGCACCTTCCAGGCGACCGCGTTCGTCGCCCTGCTGGGTCTGCTCTCGACCGTGCCGGGCCTGATACCACCGGTGGCGAAGGACCTGCACCTCAATACGTCGGGCAATCAGGTCACGAGCTGGGCGGCGTGGAACTACTCGGGCTACCAGGCGAAGCCGGCGTGGCCGGAGTACCACGACATCATGGTCACCATGGCGAAGGTCGCCCAGCGCTACGGCTGCGGAAGGGCGATGTGGGAGTACAACGCGAACCAGAACCGCTTCGGCACGCCCGAAGCCCTCATGCTCCTGCCCTACTGGACCAACAACTGCGTTGACTCGATGGAGGGGCTCTTCTTCGAGTCGTCACCCACGGCGCCCTACCACTTCTTGGATCAGGCCGAGCTCAGCGCGTCGCCGAGCAACCCCGAGAGCGGACTCAACTACGGGTCGCTCGACGTCTTGGAGGGAGTGCGGCACCTGCAGATGCTGGGCGTCAAGTACTACATCGCGTACTCGTCCAACGCCGTCTCCGAAGCCAACAACGATCCGGAGCTGAAACTCGTCGCCACGACCAGGCACTGGCCGGCTCCGGGCGATACGTGGCGTATCTATCTGATCAAAGACAGTCCCGTGGTCCAGCCACTTGCGTACTCGCCCAATGTCGTGGCCGCGATAGGCAGTCGCGCCAAGTGGCTCAACGCCAACGAGACCTGGTGGCTCGAGAAGGACGCATGGTCGGTGCTCGCCGCCGAGAGCGGCCCGAGCTCGTGGCCGCGCGTGAGTTCGGTCAGCGACCTGAAGACCACGCAGCGCCTGCCCGCCGTGACGGTCACCGATGTTCGCGTGGGCACCCAGTCGATCTCGTTCCACGTGAGCCGGGTCGGGGTGCCGGTGCTCGTGAAGATCTCGTACTACCCGCGCTGGCACGCCTCGGGCGCCACGGGCCCGTACCGGGTGAGCCCCAACCTCATGGTCGTCGTCCCGACGTCGCGCGACGTCTCGCTGACCTACGGAAGCACCCCGGCGCTCGTGCTCGGCAACGTCATCAGCGACGTGGCGACGGTGGCGTTGCTCGTGACGTCGTGGTTCGTCCTCAAGAGGCGCCGAAACGCCCCAGGTAGAGTGGTTGGTCGTGGACACAACTGACATCTTCAAGGCCTACGACATCAGGGGCACCTACCCCGATCAGATCAACGAACAGCTGGCCCGCGCGGTCGGATCGGCGTTCGCCACGTTCGTCGGCGCGCCCCGGGTCGTCATCGCGCGCGACATGCGCCCCTCGGGGGTGAGCCTCTGCGAGGCCTTCGCCGACGGCGCGCGCCATGTCGGCGTCGAGGTCCTCGACCTCGGTCTCGCCTCCACGGACTTCCTCTACTACGCCTCGGGCCACCTTGACGCGCCGGGCGCGATGTTCACCGCCTCGCACAACCCCGCCCAGTACAACGGCATCAAGCTCTGCCTCGCGGGAGCCAAGCCCGTCGGCGTCGACACCGGCCTCGTCGAGATCGAGGCGATGGCCAACACCTACTACGACGAGCCCGCCGTGGGCGACCCGGCGCCGTACAAGAAGATCGACCTCATGGCCGAGTGGGTGCGCCACGTGCACTCGTTCGTCGACCGCTCCACCCTGCGCCACCTCAGCATCGTCGCCGACACCGCCAACGGGATGGGCGGCTACATCGTGCCCGAGATCTTCCGGGACCTGCCGTTCGACGTCGAGATCATCTACGAGGCCCTCGACGGGACGTTTCCGAACCACCCCGCCGATCCGCTCAACCCGGAGAACATCCGTGATCTCCAGCGCCGGGTCCTCGAAACCGGCGCCGACGTGGGGCTGGCCTTTGACGGCGACGCCGACCGTGTCTTCCTGATCGACGAGAAGGCCCAGCCGATTAGCGGGTCCACGACCACGGCCATGGTGGCGACCGCGATGCTGAAGCGCAACCCGGGCGCCACGATCCTCTACAATCTGATCTGCTCGAAGTCCGTGCCGGCGTCGATCGAAGCAGCCGGCGGCGTCGCGATCCGCACGCGGGTGGGCCACAGCTACATCAAGAAGGTGATGGCCGACACCGATGCGGTCTTCGGCGGCGAGCACTCCGGCCACTACTACTACCGCGACAACTTCCGCGCGGACTCGGGCATCATCACCGCGCTCATCGTGCTCGAGATGCTCAGCCAGTCGACGCTTCCGCTCTCCGAGCTGGCCCGCCCGTTCAAGCGGTTCGCCGCGTCGGGCGAGATCAACACCGAGGTGGCGAACCCGCTCGCGACCGTGGAGAGGATCGCGGCGTCGTTGAAGGCCGCCGGCGTGAGCGTCGACGAGCTCGACGGCATCACCGCCGACTACGGGCCCTGGTGGTTCAACCTGCGCCCGTCCAATACCGAACCGCTGCTTCGCCTCAACGTGGAAGCCGCCGACGAAGAGGCCTGCCAGCAGCGGGTGCAAGAAGTGCTGACCATGATCAAAGGGGCGTAAGCGCAATGGCTCTCGACAGTTTCCTTCTCGACCTCTTGGAAGACCCGGTGGATCACGGCACGTTGATCTACATCGACTCGAAGAACGTCCTCTACAACCCGCGGCTCCGCGTGGCCTACGAGGTTCGCGACTCGATTCCGGTGCTGCTGCCCGACGAGTCGAGGCCCGTCAGCGACGAGGAGCACCTCGCCTTTACCCAGGACCCGACCGGGCGCACCACCGGCCAGCAGTAACCGCCGCGCCGTCGCGGCGGGTACTGCCCGGGTCAGTCCAAACGCTCGACGATCATCGCCATGCCTTGGCCGCCGCCGATGCACATGGTCTCCATGCCGTAGCGGCCGCCCGAGTCCTCGAGCGAGTTGAGCAGCGTGGTCATGATGCGGGCCCCCGTCATTCCAAAGGGGTGGCCCAGCGCAATGCCGCCGCCGCGGATGTTCAGCCTCTCGAGGCTGATCCCGAGGTGCTTGGCCGATGGCAGGACCTGAGCGGCGAACGCCTCGTTGATCTCCACCAGGTCGATGTCGTCGATGGTGAGCCCGGCGCGCTTTAGCGCCTGGCGGCACGCCTCGATGGGGCCGAGTCCCATGATCTCGGGGTTGAGCCCGCTCACGCCGCTCGCGACGATTCGCGCCAGGGGCTTGAGGCCGAGTTCCTTCGCGCGGGTGTCGCTCATGACGACCACCGCGGCCGCGCCGTCGTTCAGCGGGCAGGCGTTGCCGGCCGTGACCTTGCCGCCCTCGCGAAACACGGGCAGCAGCGCCGACAGCTTCTCCAGCGTCGTGCCGGCGCGCGGGCCGTCGTCCTTGGAGATCACGGTGCCGTCGGGGAGGGTGACGGGGATGATCTCACGCTCGAAGAAGCCGTTCTCCTGGTGCGCGACGGCGAGCGCCTGGCTGCGCACGGCGAACTCGTCCATCTCCAGTCGCGAGACGTTCTCCAGCTCGGCGACGTTCTCGGCGGTCTGGCCCATGGCGATGTAGATGTCGGGGAGCCCGGGCTGCGGGGTCCAGGGCACGGTCACCTTCTCGGAGCGGCTCTGCGTGCGCGCGAGGGCGTCACTGAAGAGCGGATTCAAGGCCTTGCCGCTGTCCGAGGCGCCCGACCCGTAACGCGAGACGGTCTCGACGCCGGCGGCGATGAAGACGTCGCCCTCGCCCGAGCGGATGGCGTGGGCGGCCATGCGGATGGTTTGCAGCGACGAGGAGCAGTACCGGTTGACCGTGACGCCCGGGACATTGTTGAGCCCGGCGAGTATTGCCGTGACGCGCGCGACGTTGAAACCGGATTCACCGGCGGGCGAGCCGCAGCCCATGATCAAGTCCTCGACGGTGTGGGGATCGAGCTCGGGGATCTTCGCGAGCACTTCGCGCACGACGTGGGCCGCGAGGTCATCGGGTCGCATGTCGACGAGCGATCCTTTGAAGGCGCGCCCGATCGGGGTGCGGCCGGTGGCGACGATTACGGCTTCGGGCATGGGTTCCTCCTAGTGGTTACTGCAGGGTAACTCTGGCGAGCATAGTGAATGTCGCGAGCGCCCGGGGAACGCTCAAGTGAACTCGAGGGGACCGGCGTCGCCGAATCCCTGGCGCACGCCTTGACCAGCGCGTTGGCTCAGCTGCTCGGGCTCGAAGAGCATCCAGTAGGCGTTTCGAGCGTGCTTGCGCGAGCGGCTCTCGAAGACCGAGGCGAGCACCCTCGGATCGTCGGACTCGTCCTCGTGCACGAAGACCTCCAGGATCGGCGTCGAGGTGAGCAGTTGCGCCTGCATGATGCCCTGGGCTGCCTCGTGGGCGCACTGCTTGTCGATGGGCGCGGAGCCCGGGCATGCCGAGGGCCACCACGATCGAGCAGCCGTCCTTCTCGATCAGGTTCTTGGCGGCGACCGCCAGGTCCTTGAACCCGGGCACGGTCTTCGCCACGACCTCGAATGTCTCGCCGTAACCGGGGCACTGTGCGAGTTCGGCGCGTGCGGCTCCCCCCATGTCGTAGCGGGCGAACATCGTGTCGACGACGCCGATGCGGACCTTCTTGTCCGACTTTGGTGTTTTATTCTTCTTGGTCATGGTGCTCCGATCCGTGATGAGACCAGTGTAGGGAGTACGAGTAAATCCCTACGAGGTGCGATGCTTTAGCGCGGCGCCAGCCCCTCGACGGCGTCCTTCAGTTCGACACCGAAGGGAATGACCGCGAGCGTCGGGATCTGGACGCCCGCCTCCACGTACTGCGTAACGTGGTCGCGGCACTTCTCGTAGGAACCGTGGATGATCAATTCGTCACACACCGAGTCCGGGATGACCGAATTGGCGAGTTTGCGGTCCCCGGCGGCCCACGCGTCCCACATGGGCTGCAGCAGCTCGCCGCGTCCGAGCCAGCGGTGGAACTCGGCGTAGGTCGGGACCGTCAGGTACGACGAGATCATCCGGCGAGCGATGAAGCGTGCCGCATCGGCGTCTTCGGTGGGGATCACGAACAAACGAGCTGCGATGGTCTTTCCCTCGCCGACTTCGCCGATGCACTGGGCGACGTCAGTCGCGGCGAGCCAGTTCAGGATCGCTCCGTCGGCTTCCTTGCCCGCGAGGTGCAGCATCCCTGGTCGCAGTGCGCCGAGCAGGATCGGCGGACGTTCGAGTACCGGTCGTGAGAGCTTGAAGCCGTGAACCTCGAAGGTCTCGAAGACCTCGTCGATCTTCTCGCCGTCGAGCGCCTTCTTCACGAACCGGAGCATGTCGCGGGTGTGCGCGTAGGGCTTGTCGTAGGTGATGCCGTTCCAGCGTTCGACGACCGGGAGGCTCGACGCGCCGAGCCCCATGATGAAGCGGCCCCCGGCGACCTCGGCGAGAGCCGCGATGCTCATGGCCATGAGACCCGGACCGCGCGTGTAGACCGGCGTCACCGCGACGCCCAGGTGCAGCCTCGCCTCCCACGCGGCGGCGAGGGTCAGGGGGGTGAATCCGTCCGCGCCGTCGACTTCGGCGGACCAGACGTCGGTGTAGCCGAGATCGGCGAGCCGGTGGAACCAGTCTCTGTGCTCGAGAAGAGAGACGCCGTCAAAGGGAATGGTGATGCCGTAGCGAGAGTCCATCATGTCAGTGTTTCAGAAAGCACCGGGTCGCGCCGTCACCTAGCGCAGGTAGTCACCGCTGATGATCGTTGGAACCTTGTAGCCGCGGCGCCCGAGGTCGTGGACCCAGCGGTCGACGAGGGTCTCGAGCACCGCCACGCGCGCGAAGTGCTTGTCCTCGGCGGCGATGAGGTCCCAGTGGGCGTGGCCGTGGTCGGTGGTCGAGATCATGTCGCTCACGGCCTCGAGGTACTTCGAGCGGTGCTCTCGGTTGCGCCAGTCGTCGGGGGTCAACTTCCACTGCTTCAGCGGATCGCTCGCCCGTTCGTTGAATCGGCGAAGCTGCTCGTGGTCTGAGACCTGCAGCCAGAACTTCACGATGGTCACGCCGTCGTTGACGAGCATGTCCTCGAAGTCGACGATCTCGCCGGCGGAGAGCTTCACGTCCGACATGCCGATCAGGCCCTCCACGCGCTCGACCAGCAGACGTCCGTACCACGAGCGGTCGTAGACCGTCATCTCGCCCTTGCCCGGCAACGACTCCTGGAAGCGCCAGAGGAAATGGTGGCGCTCTTCCTCGGCGGTCGGCGTGCTGATCGGGACGACGCGGACGTGGCGAGGGTCGATACCGCCGGTGAGCCGTCGGATGGCGCCGCCCTTTCCGGCGGCGTCGAACCCCTCGAAGAGGACGATCAGACCCGGCCCCACCTCGGACGGCTCCAGCAGGCCCCCGGTGAAGAGGCGCAACTGGGTGAGCCGGTGCTGCGCGGCTTGGACGCGCAGCTCGGACTCCTCGTGGGTCAGCGACTGGCTGAGATCGAGGTTGTCGAGCCGATTTGACATCAGTGTCACCGTAGCCCATCCCTTGGTCATGACATCGCCTCCCGGCCGTGGCCGGAACGTCAATGCTGCTAACTGCTGGAGCGCCACCGCTGCAGGGCAACGAGTGTCCAGATCGCCTCGACCACCCCGAAGGGCCAGGCGCCGCTCAGAAAACCGTACGTGCTCGAGAGCACGCAGCCGAGGGCGAAGAGGGCGATGAAGTGGCGCCCCTTGGATTCGAGCGCGTACATCAGCATCATGAAGCTGACCGCGAGCACTCCGAAGAGGGTGACACTCATGGCGAGGATCTTCCGGTCTTAGCGCTCGCGGCGCAGCCGTCTTGCTGGGATCCGCTCGCGGATCCACGTGAAGGCCAAGAACAAGGCCGCGAGCAGGCCGGCCAGGATGGCGTACTTCTCGTGCGGCGGCATGAAGCTGAACTCGACCTTGGAAGTTCCGGCGGGCACTGGGATGCTTTGATAAGCGCCATCGGACTTGGTGATCGTGACGGGTTTGCCGTTCACGTCGGCGTGCCAGCCGGCCATGTAAAGCTCGGTGCGCACCAGCGTCGTGGCGCCCGTCGGACACGACACCGTCGCCGCGTTCTCCGAGGAACTGGTCACGGTGCACGACGTTGAGGCCGTCGAGAACAGCGGGCGGGGATTCGGTATCTTGTAGATGGCGACGATCGAGTCCCCGAAGACCTGCTTCACGCCCAACTCGGTCAACGCCGGCAGCAGGTCAATGGAGCTGGGCGCCACCAGGTACTTGACGCTCGCGTCCTGGTAGGCGGAGAAGTGGTCAACTACTTCCTGCTCTTGGGCCTCGATGCCCGCGATACCGGCGTGGATCACGAACTGATTGATGGGCCAAGGAAAGTTCGGATACAGCCGGGATTCAATGAGGTGGGCGAAGGTCTTCGGGAACGGCAGATCGATCGCGCTCAAGGAATTGAGGTTGAATTCGGATCCCCAGTTGGCGGTGAGGATGCCCAGGTCCAAGAACCGCTCCTTGCCTTGATGGGTCTGCAGGAAGTGGATAGGGGCCATGTCGATGTTGATCTGCTTGGCGGCTCCGCCCGTCGGCACCTGAAACATCACTACTGACTCGCCGACCATCAGAATGGTCACGAGCAGCGGCGCGATCTTCGCGCGCGAGAATCGCCCGATGACGAGCAGCACGAAGGCGGCGAAGAAGGGGCTCGCGTCCAGGATGTCGTAGACCAGATGGGTCTTGAAAGCGTGGGACTGGCCAACGTTCCACGCGTGTGCTTCGAACGCCGCCCAGAGCAGCAGGAGAAGCGCGAAGGCGGTGGTGGACGTGAAGAGCCTCTTCGCCCGGCGGTCGCTGGCGAAGTCCATCATGCCGAGTCCGGCGAGCACGATGAGGGCCAGTTCGCAGCTCGGCATCAGGTAGCGAGAAAGCGCCGCGCTCGACGCGAGCGGCAGGATGTTCCAGACTTCTCGCAGGTTCGCGACGCTGAAGATGCTGAGCGTTCCGATGACGGCCCAGGACCCGAGGAAGATGCGAAGCGGTCGAAGACGCGCGCCAAAGAGGCCGAGGAGCGCGAGGGCTATGACGCTGAAGGTGAAGTAGCCGCCAATGCCTCCCCACGCCGGCGAGGCGTTCGGGTTCGCGAAGATGAGGCCGTAGACGTAGGGGTCGATGAACATCGACGCTCCGTGGAGAGGAAGGTGCGACGTTGCTAATCCGGCCTCGGCGTGCGAGCCGACGTTCGCGACCTTCATGAAGTCGTAGAAGGGCACCAGGATCGGCAGCGACAGCAGCAGCCCGACGACGCCGGCGAGTCCGAGCCGGCGCGCGGCGACCAGGCGATCCGGTTTCGGAACCGAGAAGAAACGCAGGATGGCCCACCCGGCGCAGAAGAGGCCGTCAAAGTAGGCCACCTCCGGGAAGCCGGCGTACAGCGAGAGGGCTAGGGCGATGGCGGCGACGTACCAACCTTTTCGCGAGGTGCTCTTCACGCTGTCGTAGATCATCTCGATCCCGAGTATGAGCATCGGCATGAAGGCGACTGGGTTGAGCACCGCGTTGCCCAGCCAGGAGAACGTCCCATTCAGTGCGAAGAGCACCCCCACGCCGGTCGCGAAGATGATGGGGATCGAGAGTCGCCTCGCGAGAAAGTACGTGGACACACCGGCGATGATCTCGAGCGATACGTGAAACCACAGCAGCCCGCTCGGGAGCGCGAAGAGGATCGTGAGTGGGAAGAGAGCCGCCGACTGCATCTCGCCAGCCAGCGGCTGGCCGATTCCCTCGTAGTAGTTCCACCAGGGGATGTGTCCGTGCAGGATGTCCATCGCCGACAGGTGCCCGAGCGACTGGGTGAGATAGCCAACGTTGGGGTCGATCATTGGCCGCCCGCACGTGACGTTGCACAGGATCCGCGAGATCCCCGCGGTCCACGAGATGGGATCGATGTTGGCGTACCCGATGAGGAACAGGATGTTTCCGAACAGGACACACAAGACGATGACGACGATCGGGGTGGTTGACTGGGGAAGCCGTCGGTATCTGGCGACGAGGTTCGCCCAGGCGTTATTCACGGTCTCAGGCTACAAGAGGACGAAGTATTGGGAGTGTTACTGGTCCCATTTGTGCCGGTAGTACATGACCTCGCCGAGCAGCAGGAGCGACTCGGGAAAGTACGGGTCCTGGAACGAGCCGAAGATGTCCCACCGGCGGATGAAGCGATTCCGGTCGTCGAGCGGATCGAGGGCGCCGCGCGACGAACTCACGTGGTGGATGAGCTGGACGTCGGGCGTGTAGACGACGTGGCGCCCGTCGACCTGGCTGCGAAGGCAGATGTCGACGTCGTTCATCGTGACCTTGAGCTGCTCGTCCATTCCGCCGAGCGACTCCCAGAGTGATCGCCGCACCATTTGGATCGCGCCGGTGACGGCGGCGACGTCGCGGGTGGCGGCACTGAACTGATCGGCGTGGGGGTAGTTCGAATCGGTTCGCAGGTGCTGCGGGTAGGGGGCGATGACGATGCTTTCGTGCTCGCGGCGACCGAACTGGTCGAGCAGGCACGCGCCCACGATGCTCACGTCCGCCAGCGACGCCAGCCCCACCATGATCTCGAGCCAGTCCGGGGTCACGAGGATCGTGTCGTTGTTGAGCGTCACCACGAAATCGGCCGTTGACTGCTTGATGCCCCGGTTGACGATGTGGGCGTAGTTGAACGGTCCGGGGCACGCCACGACCCTGTACTTGGTCGTGGCGAAGTAGTCGAGGGTCGCCTCCTCGACGGAGTCGTTGTCCAGGATGATGATGTCGTAGTTCGGGTACGTCGTCTTCGTCTCGATTGCCTCGATGCACTGGCGCACCAGGTCGATGCGGTCGCGCGTGGGGATGATGATGTCGATCGAAGGCGCCGGCGTCGGGGGATGGGGACGCCAGTCGACCGATGACCCGAAGGCGCCCGCCACGACGTCCGCGGTGATTTCGCGCCGTTCGAGAGCGGCTCTCACGACCTGGCAGGTGGAGTCACTGATGTGGGGGGCGTCGAAGGCGACGTCAGGTCGCCCCGCGGGAAGCACCTTGATCGAGTGGCGAAATCTCGCGCCGGCTTCGTTGAGGCGCAGGTAGGCGTCGTGCTCGAATGCCCAGCCCGCCCGCTCGCTGAAACCGCCGACTTCACGAAGCGAGGTGATTCGAAGGAGGGCCGGCCGTCCGACGCAGTTGTAGCTGAGGAGCGTGTGGGGGCCCACCCGGGCGGGCTTCAGGATCGGTGTGGCAGGGTTCGGGCCGGATTCGTCGGCGAACACCACGTCGGCGTCGGCGTCGGCGACGCTGAGCAGCGCGGCGAGGGACTTCGCACGGTCCAACTCGCAGACGGAGACGTCGGCAATGAAGAGCCACTCCGCCTGGGATGTGGCGACGATTTCGTTGAGCGACGCCAGAGCCTTCGCGGCGGAGTCAGTCGATTCATCGACGACGACGGAGACGACGCTGTGGTTCTCTGGCTCGGAAGGCGCGAGGTCATTCAACTGCTGCATTTGCCTCGGCCGGTAGTTGTGGGGGAAGAAGTATTCGGGCTTCACCGATGAGGTGACCACCCGCGTCGGCTCGACGCTCACCTTTCTCAATCGCCTCACCCCCTTCAGCAGCGGGCGACCGAAGAAACGGGCCATCTTGTAGCGCAAGGTGTCCTCGCCGAGCATCCGGCCGACGACCCGTTGGAAGACGTTGCCGGAAGCGGCGTGGATGCTGGCGTGGAACCTGGCCCAGCGCCGCTTGATGTCGCGGTCGCTGAGTTCGACGGCTTCGTCAGAGTCGAAGCGCTGAAATCCTGGCACGTGTCATATCCTTCGTTCACTCGGCTGAATGGCAGTCGCCACCGGAGTCCACGCAAATTTAGTTGAGCCGCCCTTGCTGGTGTCGAGCGGCGTCGGCGGAGCGGGACTTCTAAGGGTTTTCCAAGGAATGATGTCCCATTTCGCCGGGTACCGGTCATCAAGTTTACAATTCGATGATGATTTGCCCGTGACGGGGAAAAACGACTATTTCGGTGTCACTATTGGAAACATGCGAATCGGTGGGACTGCACGTATTTTCACAGTTCTATCCGTGTTCATCTCGCTCTTCGTCGGCGGCCTCGCATCCGAGACGATCGTCGCCTCTGCGGCGGCGGTGTCGACCTGCAACGTGCTGCACTTTGGCGCCTCGAGTTCCGTCAGTACGCGGCCCGGGGGAACGACGGTGCGCCTCGTGATGACCAGCCGTTATTTTCCAACCTGCGACTGGTCGTACGGGACCAAGTACCAATTCTTCACGAGCGCGAAGTCCGCCATCGGATCACCCCTCGACTTCAGGTCGTCGCCCACGGTCGCGGTCCCGGTGTCGCCGTGGCCGGTGAATGACACCTTCCAGGTCGTCCAGAGCCTCACCACCGAAGAGGGCGTCCGGTGCACCCAAAAGAGCGCCGCCTTCGTCGCAGTCACCGGGCCCCACGGCGCGAGGCTCCTGATTCACCTCCCGACGTCCGTCGGCGTGTGCGTCAGCGGCGCTACGAAATGGTCGAGCCTTCAAGCGGTCGTCTTCCCGAAGCCGTCGGTGTGCACGGCGTCGGCACTGAGGGTCTCGATGGGCCGGGCCAATGGCGCCGCCGGGACCATCTACCACCCGGTGGTCTTCACCAACGTCGGCGCCAAGGCGTGCCAGCTCGCGGGCGTCCCGACGGTCCAGCCAACGACGGGGGCAACGTCGGGCGCACTGCACGCGCTCGTGGGCCCCACGGCCGCGGTGCGTGACGAGAGTTCCTCCGGTTACGGCGACGCGGTGCGCCTCGTCCCCAAAGCCCAGGCGAGCGCCGCCTACGGGGTCGCCGAGACGGGGAACTTCACGCCGTCGCAGTGCGTGCCGGCGAACTTCAAGAGCCTTGAAGTGACCTTGGGCGGCGTCGGGAGTTGGTGGGTGGCCCTCGCCGGTTCGACCTGCACGTTGCTCGCGAGCACCTCGGTCACGGGCGTGGCTCCCGGCAATAGCGGGCTCACGCCGTAACCAATCCTGCGCCAACGCCATGAATGGCGGGGCTTTGCACGGGTAGGCAGTCGCTCGCGTTCCTCATGTTACATTTCGATACCAATTACTCATTACTGAAGGTGATAACCACAAGAAAGAGGTAGTCGTGACTGACGCCCTGAATACGCAAGAGTCAGACGCGGGCGAACATTCGCTTCGCTCGGGGGTTCTCGGTCTCTTCGACTCCATGATCATGGGCATTGCGGGTTCGGCACCCGCGTACTCGATCGCGGCGACGACAACGGCGCTCTTCGGAGCCGTTCTCTACGGCGGACCGGCCGCCCTGCTCTACTGCGGCTTCTTCATGTTCGGCATCGTCTTCGCGTTCAAGTACCTGAGCAAGGACGACTCGCACGCCGGTGCCGCCTACTCGTGGGTGCGCCGTGCGCTGCATCCGGTGCTGGGCTACCTCTCGGGCTGGGCCCTCGTCGTTTCAGCACTCATCTTCATGGTGATCGCTACGTTCCCCGCCGGTTCGAGCCTGCTGAGCCTCTTTTCAACTTCGGCCGCATCCAACAAGACGCTGATCACCATCTTCGGCACCGTGTTCTTCCTCTTGATGGTGAGCGCCGTGGCGGCTGGTGTGACGGTGACGGTGACGGTGCAGATCATCATGTCGTGCGTTGAGGTCTTCTTGCTGACCCTCTTCGCCGTCCTCGCGATATTCCACGCGCACCACGTCAAGAGCTTCTCGTGGCACTGGTTCTCACCCTCGATCTTCCACGCGCACGGCTCGTCCGGCTTCGTCGCCGGCGCCCTGCTCGCCGCCTTCTACTACTGGGGCTGGGACGTCACCGCGAACCTGAACGAGGAGACCAAGAACGCCAGCAAGACGTCGGGTCAAGGTGGTCTGCTGGGCACGATCTGCGTGTTCGCGCTCTTCGAGGTCTTCACGGTGGCGACGAACCTCGTGCTGACCCGCGCACAGCTGACCGACTCGAAGAACGCGGCCGACATCCTGGCAATTCTTGGTCAGGCCGTCTGGCACGGCACCGGCGGCAAGCTGATCGTCCTGGCGGTGCTGCTCTCCACCATCGCCACGTTGGAGACCACGCTCATCCAGGTGACGCGCACCCTCTTCACGATGGGCCGCGACCACACGCTGCCCAAGGCCCTCGGCACGGTGCACCCGGTCCGCAAGACGCCTCTCGTCGCTACGGGAGTCGTGACCGTGGTCTCGGTGCTGCTCTTCATTGGCAGCCAGTACGTCGGGTCCATCTCGAGCATCCTGACCGACGGTTACAACGCGATTGGCCTGCAGATCTGCATCTACTACGGCCTCGCCGGTTTGGCGGTGGTGGTCCTCTACCGTCGTCAACTTTTCAACTCGGTCGGCAACTTCATCTTCATGGGACTCTGGCCGCTGCTCGGGGCCATCTTCATGGGCTACATCTTCTACGAGGTGCTTCCGAACCTGAACAGCACGACGCTGTTCGTCGGACTCGGCGCCATGGCGCTGGGTCTGATCCCCATGGGCTACTACTGGTTCAAGGGCAATCCCTACTTCAACATGCCCACCAGGGAAGACCGCCTCGCGGTGATCGAGGAGTTCGAGCAGAACCTCTAAGCCCCCGCGCGGGGTCGGTGCCGAGCACCAGGACGTCACCTTCGTCGCGGTGGCGAAAGGCCTCGAGGATCTCGACGACCGTCGTCTTTCCCGCTCCGTTCGGACCGAGGATCGCCACGCACTCGCCGGACTCGACCCGCAAGTTGAACTGCTCGACCGCGACGAAGTCACCGTAACGGCGGGTGAGATTGCTGACTTCGATGGCGCTTATGGACGACACCCTAATGAAAGTCCGTTCCGGTGGTTGTAGTACACCTGGCGGGCGATGGCGGGTCTTCGCGCGCGCGCCCGACCCGGGACGGGACACTATTCCCGCAGGTTCCTAGTATGAGCGTATGGACCTGGAACTGCGCGATCGCTGTTATCTGATTACCGGCGGTACCGACGGGCTGGGCTTGGCGCTCGCCCAGAGGCTTGTCGGCGAAGGGGCGCGCGTCGCGGTGTGCGGACGAGACGGCGCGCGCCTCGCGCGCGCGCAGGAACTCCTCGGGGGCGATGCGCTCTGCTTCGAGGCGGACGTCACGAGCGAGGGCGAACTGGACGAGTTCATCGACGCCACGCTCACCCGTTTCGGACGCCTCGACGGTGCCGTGAACAACGCCGGACGTTCCGCCGGGACCCCCGTCGCCTCCTCCAACGACGAGACCTGGCGCGAAGACTACGAATTGAAGGTGATCTCGGCGCTGCACGTCGCGCGTCGGGTTCTGCCGGCGCTCGAAGACACCAAGGGAGCCATTTTGAACGTGCTCGCGATCATGGCGAGGACTCCGCACGCGAACTCGACCCCGACGACCGCGTCGAGGGCGGCGGGCCTCGCGCTCACCAAGGCCCTCGCCAACGAAGTGGGACGCCGCGGCATCCGCGTGAACGCCATCCTGATCGGGCTCATCGAATCCGGGCAGTGGGTGCGCGTGGCGAAGGACGCCAACATAGAGCTCGACGAGTTCTACGCGAAGATGGCCGAAGGCTCGAACATCCCGCTCGGCCGCATTGGTCGAGCGGAGGAGTTCGCGGACCTGGCGACGTTCCTTCTTTCGCCCCGCGCCAGTTACCTGACGGGCATCGGCGTGAGCATCGACGGCGGCCTCTCACCAGTCATCTGATTCGCGGCCGTCCTCGTTGGATAGCCCCAGAAGCCGCGAGACGGTTGGCCTACGGCTTCATCTTCTCGAGCAGTTCGCCCATCTGGCGGTGCACGAGGTTGACGGCTTGGAGGGGGCGGATCATGACCCGGAACTCGGTGATGAGGCCGCGCTCGTTGCAGGTGATGATGTCGACGCCATTCACGTACATTCCCTCGATCGAGGTTTCGAATTCCAAGACGGCGTGCGGGTCCGCGAGCACCTGCTTGGTGTAGCGGAACCTGGTCTCGCGCTCGCCGGAGGGCGACTCCTCCCCGGGCAGCGCCACGCTGGCGGCGGAGAGGTACAGGCTGGTGATGGCCTTGCCGCGTTGGGGCGTGAACACGATCGGCGAGTAGAAGACCACGTCGTCGTCGAGCAAGGAATCGAGACCGCCGGGAAGCTCGCCCCGCAGGTGGCGGTGCCAACGCTCGACCACTTCTTCAATCATGCAGTCTCCCTTCTCAGGGCGACGTTAGCGCTCGAAGGCCCCAGGTTTTCGCCAGCAACGTGAACGACGCCACCCGCGCATCGTAGGAGTGGGTGCGCGTCGAGAGCATCAGCTCGTCGGCGCCGGTCCGGCGTTGGAGCTCGGCGAGCCCTTCGCGAACGGTCGCCGGATCGCCGATGATGTGCGTCGCCATCGTCTCTTCGACGACCTCGAGCTCCTCGGGCGAGAACGCGTGCGCCTCGGCCTCTTCGGGCGACGCGAGCAGGTCCATGCGGCCGAGCCGGCGCTGCAGGATGCTCAGCGCGGTCGACCCCGAAAGCCACCTGGCCTCTTCGAGGGTGGGAGCGCAGAGAACGGACGCGGCGACCATGACCCGAGGCTCTGCGAGCAGGATCGAGGGTCGAAACATCGTGCGGTAGGCGTCGACGGCCTCGTCGAGGAGCTTGGGCGCGAAGTGGTAGGCGAAGGAGAACGGCAGACCGAGCTGGCCGGCCAGGTGCGCGCTGAAGAGCGAGGAGCCAAGCAGCCATACCTCGGGGAGGTAGCCGCTGCCGGGGTTGGCGAAAGGGTGCGGGGTGGGGCCCTCGCGCGGCAGGAGATAGCCGATCAGCTCGACCACGTCGTCCGGAAAACTCTCGGCTCGAAGGTCCCCGGACCGGCGAAGCGCCCGAGCGGTGCGGTGGTCCGTCCCCGGCGCTCGTCCGAGGCCGAGGTCGATGCGGCCCGGATGCAGGGCTTCCAGAGTGGCGAACTGCTCGGCGATGACGAGGGGGGAGTGATTGGGGAGCATGACGCCTCCCGAGCCGACCCGCAACGTCGAGGTCGCGTCCGCGAGGTGGGCAATCAGCACCGCCGGCGCAGAGCTGGCAACCGCGGGCATTCCGTGGTGTTCTGCGACCCATAGCCTGCGGTAGCCAAGTTTCTCCACGACGACCGACATGTCGATCGTCTCTCGAAGCGCCCTGGCAGGAGTGGATCCAGTGGTGACCGTAGCGAGGTCGAGAACGGAGAGCGGAATCATGAGTGCAGCCACCCTAATGGGAGGACGCGGCGGATATCGAGCGCCCGGCGACCCGCGCGAGACTGTCCGCCCGCTCGCCGCGTGGACCTGTTTCGCCTAGGCGCCCCTGCGTAACTCGCATATATAGGGCGTGGGCGCTTCCGGCGAGGGCTCGACGAGAAACGACAGTTCCTCGCCTCGTACGTTTTGCCACGCGAACTCGCCCAGATGTAGCGTCCGCCTATGGATAATGCGAGCGTCAACGGACCTTGGGCGAGCGAGATCGACTTCCTTCCCGATCCGGCGGCGAAGCAGAAGGCGCTCGACGAGTTCGCGACGTACCTGAATCCCCAGAAGGTCCGAGTCATGCGCTCGGCGGGCCTCGACATCATCGAAGCCGAGCGAAGCGGGCCCTGGGTGTGGGACCTCGACGGGCGTCGCTTCCTCGACTGCTTCACCTCCGCCGGCTCCTTCAACGTCGGGCGGCGAAACCCCCGGATAGTCGCCGCGGCCCACCGGGCGATCGATCATCTGGATAACGGCAACTTCCTTCTCTGCTCAAGACAGAAGGCGCAGCTCGCCGCGCGTTTGGCCGAGGTCACGCCGGGGAACCTTTCGTGCACCATGTTCGGTACCGGCGGCGGCGAAGCCATTGACTTCGCGATCAAGCTCGCCCGAGGCGCGACGCGCCGGCCCAAGATCATCTCGACCATCAACGGTTACCACGGCCACACCGGCTTCGCGCTGTCGGCCGCCGGAAGGGGGGCGTTCCGCGAACCGTTCGAGCCGTTGATGTCCGAGTTCATCCAAGTGCCCTTCGGCGACGTCGCGGCCATGCGTGCCGTCTTGGACGAGCAGACCGCCGCGGTGCTGCTCGAGCCCGTCCAGGGCGAGGGTGGCATTGTCGTCGCGCCGCCCGACTACCTGGCGAACGTTCGAGAGGCGTGCGACCGGGTGGGCGCGCTCTTGATCCTCGACGAGATCCAGACCGGCCTCGGACGCACGGGGAGATGGTGGGCGAGCGAGCACTACGGCGTGGTGCCCGATATCATGACGATCGCCAAATCGCTCGGCGGCTCGATGGTGCCCATCTCGGCGACGGTCTTCACCGAGGAGCTGCGCGAGTTCCTGATCCCGAACCCCTTCATTCACCTCTCGACCTTCGGCGGCTCCGACGTCGCCTGCGCGGTGGCGCTCGAAGTCCTCGACGTCATCGAGGAGACGGGACTCGTCGAGCACGCCGCGGCGATGGGCGAGCTCCTGTTCGAGGGTCTCCACGTACTTGCGAAGGAGTATCCGGAGTACATCGCCGACGTCCGGGGCCTCGGCTTGATGGTGGGCGTCGAGTACGTCGAGGACTCGCTCGGACCGAGGATGTCGTACCACCTCTCCCAGCACGGGGTTCTCGCGATCTACAGCGGAAACCAGCCGGCCGTCATGCGGCTCATGCCCGCGCTCGTGATCGAAGAGCCCGAGGTTGAGTTCCTGCTCGACGCGATGAAGCTCGCTTTGAATGACCTGAGGGCTGGCGCCGGTCCCAACGAAACACCGACGAGGGCACCTCGGCGACCGGTCCGCGATCCCGCGAAGCAGTGAGAGGACGACACAGTGGCGGATTGGAACGAGCTCAGCGAAGCACTCGCCGACTACACCATCAGTTGCAACGAGAACGAGCGGCTCCGCAAGATGCAGCGCGACTGGTCGCGGGTTCTCCACTTTGTCTGCTCCGACACGGCTCAGAACTTCTCGATGGACGTCGACCGGGGAGAGATCGTCTCCATCCGCGAGAGCCACGTGGGCGTGCCCGATATCGTCGTCACGGCCACGTCCGAAACATTCTGTGACATGTTCTGGGGTGACCTCAACCCCGTGCAGAAGTACCTTCGCGGTGAGATCATCGTAAAAGGCTCGCAGGAGGACGTCATGCGCCTCGACGCCATCAGTTACGTGATCTGGCCCGACTCTTGACTGGCGAAGAATCGGCCGAGCCGATCATCACCCTTCGAAGGTCGGTGGGCAGCGCTACGGCCACCGCGACCTCGGCGGGACTGGCGTTCGCCGCGATCGACTACCTGGGTGTCGTTTCGATCCTCGCCTACGCCCCCGGGGCGACCGCCGCGTTCGCCATACTTATAGGAGGGCTCGTCGTCATCCTGGTTTCGGCGATCTTCTCCGAGCTCAACGGGCTCTATCCCACCGCCGCCGGAATCCGCTTGTACTTGGGACGGGCCATCGGGAACCGAACGGCGCTCTCGGTGACGTTCACCTACATGACGACGGTCGTGCTGGTCATCGCCGCCGACGCTTTCTTGATCGGGGCGGCGGTGCGCCACGTGTTGAATGAGCCGGCGGTCCTCGCCTACGTGTGGATCGCGGTGCTGCTCGGCATCGCGCTCGCGGCCAACCTCCGAGGAGTCCGTCTGGCGGGCTGGGTCCAGACCGTGGTGACGTACACCGTTCTTGCGGGGACGTCGGTCCTCTCCGTCGTCGCCCTCTTCCACGTCGGCGGCGCCTTCAAGCGTCCCCTCGATCTCTTCGGCGGCGGAACGTTCTCCGGAATCCAAGCGGTGGCTTTCGCGCTCTTCCTCTATGCGGCCTTCGAATGGGTCACCACGACCGCCGAGGAGGCGCGCTCGCCCAAGGTCATCACCCGGGCCCTCTTCATCGCTCCGGCGCTCATCTGGATCGTCGCGTCGGTCTTCGCGCTGGCGCTCTCGCACCTCGTGAGCTATTCGACACTGCACGGCAGCGCCTACCCCCAGCTGCTCCTGGGCCGCGCGGCGCTCGGCACGGTGGGAGAGCTATGGATGTTGGCGCTCACCGTCATGACCGCGCTCAACACGTTCAACGGTGGATTCCTCGTCGCCTCAAGGTTCATCTACGCCGCCGCCCGCGAAGGCAACCTCCCCCGCCAGTTCGCCCGACTGAACATGAATGCCGTCCCCTGGCTGGCGGTCACCACGCTCGCGGGGGTGTCGGCCGCCACCGCCGCGGTGGTCTTCGCCACCGGAGAGTGGCTGCTGCTCGTGTCGGTGGGGGCCGCCATCGAATGCGCCATCTACGCGGTGGGCTCGTTGTGCCTTTTGATACTGCGGTCGCGAGTGGACCGCAAGCGTCCGTTCAAGATGATTGCCGGGAGGCCCCTCGCAATCTTCGGCGTCGTGTTATTCAGCCTCCTCTTCGTCGCCACGGCCTTCGCGGATCCCAAGAACTCCACGCACTTCTCCGTGGCGCCGTTCACCGTCATTGCCATACTCGGGTCCATTTCAACGGCCTACGTGCTGCTCGTCGTTCCCAAGCTGCAGCGAGCGGCCGCGGCGCGCAACGCCGCCGCGCGCCCACGGCGGCGACCATCGAGGCCGTCAGCGGAAGATTCGGACTCGAACCAAGTTCTCGGGGAATGAGAGACCCGTCCACAGGGTGACGCCACTGGACAAGTAGTCAATCACGACTGCTCGGTGAAGCAAGTGCCGTCGACTGCTCCTCGGCTGGGCGGCGGCGTCCGCCCGAGCAGTGCCAGGAGCCCGGGCCACCTGGTTCCCGACGTTCACCTCTTCTGGAGAGGCGATGACGGCGTTGGCCTTCGTGTGTGTTCGGTCGTTCACCGAGCGGGCGGGTCACGTCCAGAGTGATGCGAAGACGGTGATGCTCGACGGGCAACCTCACCAGATGCCCCACTTTCGATAAGTTATATATATTCTTGGATGTTGGTTGACGGATTCTGATGAATGAAGTGCAAAGTGGTCGGAGAACCGGTTCGACTCTTTGACATCATGTGGGGGAGAAGTTATGGTTCGCGTCTTGGGCGACAGGGACGAAAGCGAGCGGATCGTGAGCTACTTCCGAGATTCCGCGCTCTCGTGGGACATCCTGCTCGAAGCGCTGCCCGATGGCACGGCCGTGCTGGACGAACACGGCACCATGCGATACGTCAATGGAGTGCTCGCAGAGTTGACCGGCTACTCCCGCGAGGATCTCGTCGGCCGTAACGTCCAGATGCTCGTGCCGGCCCGGCATCGCGACACCGAGCACGTGGCCCGACGCGAACACGCCCAAGACCCCAACACCCGCTTGATTTGGAGTGACATGGATCTCTCGGTCCTGTGCCGTGACGGAAGCGAGCTCTCCGTCGACTTCGCCCTCTCGCCCCTGGCGATCGAGGGCAGGGCGTGGGTGGTCGCCGCCATCCGCGACAACCGGGCCCAACGGGACGCGGAAACGGCCCAGGCCGAGGTCGAACTGCGCTTCCGGGTGGCGTTCGAAGACAATATGGCCCCAATGATGTTCACCGACCTCGACGACCGGACTATTGCGGTCAACGACGCCTTCTGTCAGATGGTCGGCTACGCGAGGGACGAGCTCATGGGTAAGGACTCGAAGATCTTCACCTATCCCGAAGACGTTGGTATCACCGAAGAGACGCTTCGCCGCGTGAACTCCGGCGAGGCCGATCAAGTCCGGTACGTCAAGCGCTATCTGCACAAGGACGGTCGGGTGCTTGTCGTCGAGGTCTTGAGGTCGCCGGCGCGTGACGCGTCCGGAAAGAACCTGTATTTCGTTTTTTCCGAGCGTGATATCACCGAAGAGCGCGCTCTGAGCGCCCAGCTCTCGCATCAGGCGCTGCACGATTCGCTCACCGGACTGGCAAATCGAGCGCTTTTCGAGGACCGGCTCGCCCAAGCCCACGCCGCCGTCGTGCGCCACGGCGGCCTGGCCGCCGTGCTGATGCTGGACCTCGACGACTTCAAAGGGGTCAACGACTCCTATGGGCACATCGTCGGCGACCAGCTCCTCGTTGGCATCGCCCGCCGTTTCGAGCAGGTGACCCGGTCAACGGACTCGCTCTGCCGGTTCGGGGGCGACGAATTCCTCTACCTGGCCCAGGGACTTACCTCGCCGGAAGACGCGATTCTGGTGGCCTCGCGCCTGCTCGGCGCCCTCGCGGAGCCGTTCTTTATCGCGGGGGCGTCTATCGAGCAGCGCGCGAGCGTCGGGGTGATGGTCTGGGACGCCTCGAGCACTGAGACGAGCCAGTTGATCCAGGACGCCGACGTGGCTCTGTACGAGGCAAAACGCAGGGGCAAGGGCCACCATGCCGTCTTCACCTCGAGCATGCGCGCCAAGGAGGAGAACCGTTTCGCGACGATTCAGGAGTTGCGCCACTCCTTTCAGTCCGGCGACCTTGAAATGCACTATCAACCGATTGTCGAGCTCTCGACCAGCGACGTGGTGGGGTTCGAGGCGCTGATGCGCTGGCACCATCCCAAGCATGGTTTGGTGCCGCCGGACATCTTCATCGAACTCGCCGAGCAGAGCGACCTGATCCTGGAACTCGGCGCCTTCGCCATGCACGAATCAGTCACCGCAGCCAGTTCGTGGGAGCCGCAAGGCCCCAGGGCCATCTCCCCCTACGTGACGGTGAACGTCTCGGCGCACCAGTTCCACGACCCGAACCTCGTGGCGATGATCGAACGCGAGATCGATCAGGCCGGCCTCGCCCCCGACCGGCTCATCCTCGAGGTGACCGAAACGGTCGCGCTGCAGGACATCGCCGAGACGCTGGTCGTCATGGAGCAGCTCAATCGCCTGGGAATCGGCGTTGCGCTCGACGACTTCGGCACCGGCTACTCCTCGCTCTCGTACCTGGCGGCGCTCAATCCGAGGATCATCAAGGTCGACCAGTCGTTCGTCCGGCCCCAGCATGACCTCGCGCGCAGCAATACCCTGCTCGAGGCGATCGTCACGCTGGGCAACAAGCTCGACATGGTCGTCCTCGCCGAAGGGATCGAGACCGCGGCGCAACTCAAGCGGCTGAACAACCTGCACTGCGACCTCGGTCAAGGATTCCTCTGGTCCCCAGCCGTGCCGAACGTGGAGGCGCTGACCATGCTGGAAGAGGCGTCGGACACCTGACCCGAGCGTGCGCAACGACGTGCTCGTCGACGAGGGGGTGGAGGCCTGGGGGTCGCAACCTGAAAGCGCGAGCATCGACACGAGAAGTCCCGCGAACGCCAGGTATCTCCCCGCCTCGATCGATGACCCCGAGACGTCGGGAACGTGGCACGCATATCTGTCCGACCTCGCGAAAGCACCGCTGTAACTTCACGACGCAGCGAGCGCAGCACGTCCTAGGTCTCTTGAAATGGAGCCGCCGCGGGCGGCTCGGCGATCTCTAGCCGAAGACCTTCGCGTACGCGACGGTCGAGGAGGACGACGGGGTGACCGGCGAGACGCGCTCGCCCCACTTGGAGAACGACGTCGAGGCACTCCCGTCCTTGTTGGTGATGGTCTCCTTGACGGGCAACGAGGGTTTGCCGAACGAGATGGTCATCACACTGGCAGCCTTGGGCTGGGTGCTCGTAGCCTTGATCGTCCACTTCAGTTCGTAATACTTAATGTTGTCGATCTTCGCCGTCGAGACCGTGGTCCCCGAGGCCGCGGGCATCACCGCGTCGACGAGCGAGATGGTCGCGCTCGCCGCGAGTTCCGAGTACGGAGAGGTGCCGGACTTCATCGAGATCGAGTGCGCGCCGACCTTCTTCTGCTGCGCGGCGGTGAGCCCCATCAGGGAGGTGAGACCAGTCGAGTTCCCGCTCAGGTAGACGTACTTCGGCGTCACGATGATCGTGACGTGCTCCGAACCGGAGGTGATCGTCTCGGTCCCGCTGTCCTTGGCGACGTCGGCGACGATCGACGTGGTGTTCGAACCAGACTTGGAGAGGTGCGTCACGTGCACGCTCGACTGCTTGGCCACGACTGCCTCCGTGGCCTTCAACACGGCGCTCGCGGTCGGGTTCTTGGTCGCCGCCTGGGCGACGAGCGGGGTCACGACCACTGCGGCGAGGGTGCAGAGGACAACTGAAATGAGGTCAAGGCGGTAGCGCCGAAGTTGGTTCATGGCCTCCAGCCTACGAGGAGGCGCACCAGCCCAAGGTTGCGAGCGTTCTGGCGCATCGGCAATCGGGCCCGGAACTAAGTTTGCATCACCGATTCCGGCCCTTTACACAAGATTTCGCGAGGCGGCAACGGCGTCTGGGCGACCCGCAGCACCGTCCTTTGGGACTCGCCCTCCGCGCTGGCTGTCCGTTCACCCCTGACTACAAGGGGTGGTGAACACGAATAGGGGTGCCGCTCGCAGCGACCGACGCTCGGCCGTATTCGGTCGTTGCGCCAAGTCCCGTCTATGCCAAAAACCCCACGATGCCCGGTCTCGTGAGCACCGCGGCATCCAAACTTTTTTATACGTGCGCCATAGGACCGCGATGTTACATTGCCGCTTAGCACGCTACGACCAGCAACCTGCGCACCTGACAGTTCATCGAACAGTCATGAGAAAGGTGACCGATGAGTGTTCCGGAGTTGCCACGAAGTGGTTCCACCGACGTCACCTCCACGGCCCCGTGCGGGACCATTGATCCACGAGGCGCAGGCTCCCACCGCCTCTCCGCGATCTGCGTCGCCGACCCACTCCCCTCAGGGAAGTTCGAGGTCAGCTCATGCTGAGTGCTCGCACGAACGTATACCTGCGGATCATGGTCCTCATGGCCCGGCACGCCCGGGTCCACTGTTGCGGACCGCCTTAGCTGACGCGAGCGCGAACCGGGCGTCAGGTTCCCGAGATCAACGAACGCAAACCTTGCACAAAGACGCACCTAGTTGGCAAATCCCAAGCAGAAGTCAACCCTTGCAGTACGAAGTACGACCAACGTTGCGATTGATGGACCGGTGGTCATCATCGTCTCGGTGGTCATTGCCGAGTCTGACGGGACGAAACGACCGCAGGCGGCGTCGGGCAGTACGAGGAATTGAAGGAGGACTTGCTGAATTTCAGCCTCGACCGAGGCGGTGTGAAGGAGGGTAACTTCATAGCGACTCGACACGACCGAGGTGTTGTGACGGCATTGACGAACCAGATCGTCACCAGTCCCCACATCGCATCGTGGCGCACCCAGATGGGCCTACGCCGCGAGCTCCGGGACTACTAGGCGGCGGTGTCGTCGGTGTCGCAGTACCCGCTGGCCGTCCCGGCGCTGGCACGGAACTCAGAGTTCCCCAGCGTCGTGACGCAGCGCTTTGCAGCGTCACGGGCGAGCAGTTCGTAGTCCCAGGTTCCGCGCCTCGGCACCGACGCCGATCAGAGGGCGCGGCGTCATCCACCAGGAGCGACGACTCTCCTTGTTAGCCCCTCGCCAGCCAACATTGTTGTCTCCCGAGAGAGGGGACTATATTTTCCTTGTGCTCTCCCACTATCACTCGGCGGTCAACCCTGACCAGGAGAACAACTCCCACGCCGCCATGCTTCGCCTCGTTGGCTTCAACAAGCGCGTGCTGGAAGCAGGTTGCGCGTCGGGACACGTGAGCGAGTTCCTGCACGCCCAAGGTTGCAGCGTGGTCGGCATCGAGCTCGATAAGGAGGTCGTCCAGCCGGCGTTGCAGTGGCTCGAGCGGGTGGTCGTCGGGAACATGGACGACGATGCCCTCTGGGAGGAGCTCGACGACGAGACCTTCGACGTGGTCCTGTTCGGGGACGTCCTCGAGCATCTCAGGGATCCCCTCCACTCGCTTCGCCGTTCCCTGAGGCACCTACGCCCGTCGGGCACCGTCGTCATCTCCGTGCCCAACATCGCGCACGCGGACGTGAAGATCGCCTTGATCAACGGATCCTTCCCCTACCGCGAGAGCGGGCTCCTCGACAGCACCCACATCCACTTCTTCACCAAGGAGAGCCTGCTGGAACTGCTCAAGGAGGCGGGTCTCGTCGTCACTGAAGTGTGCCGAGTGACCGCGCCGGTCTTCGGCACCGAGATCGGGGTCCAGAGAGGCGACGTCGACGACCACGTGCTCGCAGCCATCGTGAGTGACCGCGAGTCCGAGACCTACCAATTCGTGATCGAGGCCGTCCGAGACGACGCCGCCCGGTCCCTCGCTCAGCTCTCATCTGAGATGGTCGAGCTGACCGACAAGCTCGTCGACGAGACCAGGCGCGGCACCGCCCTCGCGACCAGGATCGAGACCCTCGAGGCCGAACTCGCCGACCTCAACTCCTTGCGCGAGGCGCAACAGCACGAACTCGACAGGTTGCGTCGTCAGACGAACATGATCAAGCGATTCGTGCCGACGCCGCTGCGCAGGTTCTTCAGCCGGATCGTAGCGCCGTAGCGACGTCGCCAGACGCGCCCGGGCCGCCAACACCTTTCGAGCGAGAAGACGTGGGGCGTGAAGGGCACCGAGGAATCCGATGCTTCGATGCAATGAGCGAGAAGTCGGCAGGCGCCGTAGCGCAACACTTCGTCACCCCTTCGATGCCCCAAGCTCAACTCACCTGACGGCGATGAATGATCGCGTCGCAATCAGCTGGCGTTCGCCCTACCGAATATCTCTCGCAGCTTGACGCGTCCACCGGTTCGCAGGATCGCCCTGCGGTAGACGTTGGCGGCGAATCTCGACATGGCGACGGTACAGACAATGCTGATCGCCGCCGAGGCGAGGAACTCCCACAGCGTGGCCTGCTTTAGACCGACGAGCACCGTCATGGCGAAGGGTGCGGTCGGAGGGAGGTACGCGAGCACCCTGAAGAACGATGAGACGCTCCCGGAGCTCACCGCCGTGAGGCTCATGATGTAACCGAAGATGATCGGGATGCTCAGGGGGAAGGCCAGGCTCTGGACCTGGTCCTGTCGCTCGGCCATGGAGCCGGCCGCCGCGTAGACCCAGCAGTAGAAGGCGTAGCCGAGGAACAGCCACACGAGGGTGCTCAGCAGCACCAACGGCGCCGTGCCGTGGATGAGATTCGATCCGACGGCCTTGGCGAGCAGGAGCGCGAAGGCGACGATGACGGTGGCCTGGCTGAGGGCCACCAGGCCAATGCCGAGCACCTTGCCCGAAAGCAGTTGGATCGGACGCACCGCCGCCAGCAGGACCTCGATGACCCGACTGGACTTCTCCTCCATCACCCCGATGAGTATCCAGGTGTTGTACTGGCTGAGCATCACGAATATGAGGATCAGCCCGATCACCGACGTGCCGATGGTCTCGTTCGGCGCTCCCGGATGGAGGCTGGTGATCGGCAGTGGCTTGGCACCCAGCAGTTCGGCGGTCTGGGCCGCGCTCAATTGGTCGTCGGCGACCGCCTCAGCGTCGCCGAGGTCGGTGGCGAGCTGGGGGACCGCCGAGTTGGAGCTGTCCGACAGTGACTTGTCCACGAAGAGTTCACTCGCGTTCACGATGGCCAGATCGATCCGCCCGGAGCGAAGGGCGCCCTTGGCGGCGGTGACGCTGCTTTCGGGCACGAACCCTACGCTGACGTCGTTGTCTTGTGCGTAACTCGTGAAGACGGCGTGAAGGTAACCGGGAAGGGGGCCGACGACCCCGACCTCCTGGGATTGGACCTTCCCCTTGTTGAGCGTCGGAATGACTATCGCTCCCGCGACCACCAGCAAGATGAGCACGGTCCCCACCCGAAAGATCCGGCCGCGGTAGCGCTCGCGCATCTCGCGCGCGGCCACGAGCGCCACGTCGCCGCTGAATGGCGAGAACCCGAAGCTGGACTGGCGCCGGGTGGGTGAGCGTCGCTTGACGCGACGCCATACCCGAAATGCCGCGACGGCGACGAGCAATGCGATGATCAGCGAACTCTTCATACCAGCGCCTCGCGGAACACCTCGGAAAGGCGGCGGCGCTGAAGCACGAACTCGGTCAGCCGGCCCTTCGCGGTGGCCGCCGCCAGCACAGAGTCGCTGTCGACACCGTCGCCCAGCACCAGGCGCGCCTCGCCTCCGTTGACTTCTGAGATCGTGACCCCGTCGAGGCCCTTGGCCCACGTCGCGTCGCGATCGCCCTCGACCCTCACCACGAGGCGGCGCGGTCCGCTCGTCGCCAACTCATCCACCCGCCCGCTCACGACCAGGCGCCCATGATCGATGATCGTGACCGACTCGCAGAGGTCTTCGACCTGGTCGAGTTGGTGGCTGGAGAAGATCACGCAACGACCCGCTCGGGCCTGCTCGGTGAGCACGTCGCCGATGTCGTCGATCCCCGTCGGGTCGAGTCCCGCCAGAGGTTCGTCCAGGATGATCAGCTCGGGACCGTGCACCAGCGCCGCGGCGAGCTGCACCCGTTGCTGGTTGCCGTGCGAGAGGGTCTCCACCTTGTCGCCGATGCGCTCGGCGATGCCGAGTCGCTCCAGCCACGTCTCGGCGGCGCCGCGGGCGCTGGTGGCGCTCATCGCGTGCAGGCGGCCGAGGTACTCGAGCTGCTCGCCCACGTGCATGCCCGGGTACAGGCCGCGCTCCTCGGGCATGTAGCCGAAGCGCCGTCGCTCGGCCTGACCCACAACGGCGCCGTCCCACTTGACCGTGCCGGCTTCGAGGTCGGTGAGTCCGAAGATGGCGCGCATCGTGGTGGTCTTGCCGGCCCCGTTAGGTCCGAGGAACCCGACGACCTGGCCGGCGGCCACGCTGAAGGAAAGGTCGTCGAGAGCGGTGATCGATCCGTAGTGCCGGCGAAGTCCTTCGAGTTCGAGGAGGCGGGCCACCGCCTAAGCCTACCTATGGCGAAGTTCAGCGACGACGCCTCCTTCGCAGGTTCGAGCCGGCGCTGAGCACCGCCGACCAGGTGCGGATACTGTTTGGCGGTGATCTCAGAGCGGCTCGTGGAACTCGGAATCGAACTCCCTCCCGTATCTCCTCCGGCGGGCAACTACGTCGGCTGCGTCGTGATAGGCGACATGGTCCACGTCGGCGGCCACGGGCCCATAAACGGCACCGAGATAATCCGGGGGAAGGTCGGATCGGACCTCTCGCTCGAGGAGGCGAAGCACGCGGCTCGGGCAACGGGGCTGTCGATCCTCGCGACCCTGCGGGCCGAGCTGGGCGACCTCGACCGGATCGAACGCTTCGTGAAGGTCTTCGGCATGGTGAACGTCGCGCCCGGCTTCAACCAGACTCCAGCGGTCATCGACGGTTGCTCGGACCTGCTGGTGGAGGTATTCGGCGAAGCGGGCCGCCACACGCGAAGCGCCGTCGGCCTGGCGGAACTCCCCTTCGATATTGCGGTGGAGATCGAACTGATCGCTCGGCTTCGCGTCGTCTGAACCCGGTGCCTTCGAGGCGACGTGGCGCTTCGAGGGCCCGAGCAGCATGGGACGACTGGGACACGAACGATGAGCGACCCGACGCCGACCAAGAAGCTGCTCAGCCCAGACACGCTGTACCCGATCGTGGGCTTGCACGTGATCGCGCTGTACACGGTCTGGAACCAGGAGTACCACGTCGCGGGCTTCATGATGATCGGGCCTCGAACTTGTCCGATACCTGGTGCTTCGCGACCGCAGTGGCCCAAGGCGTTAAGGGATTTCCAACGTTTGCGACTGTTGCGCCACGGTGTTACCATCCCGACCAGGAAGACCAAAGGAGATTCGATGTCCAAGTACATGCTGGAGGTGAGCTACACGCTTGACGGCGTCAAG
Source organism: Acidimicrobiaceae bacterium (assembly GCA_003132205.1). GTDB lineage: Bacteria > Actinomycetota > Acidimicrobiia > Acidimicrobiales > RAAP-2 > RAAP-2. Next base: position 10,502 of record PKWY01000047.1, on the reverse strand, counting down.
GGCGTGCTCGCCAAGGGTGGATCCGCCCGCAAGACGGCCGCCCAAGCTGCGGCCAAGAGCGTCGGCGGGAAAGTGGATAGTTTCCACTTTGCCTTCGGCAAGGTCGACGCATACGTGATCGCGGAACTGCCCGACAACGCCGCGGCCGCGGCCCTCGCGCTTGCGGTATGCGCCGGCGGTGGCGCGACGGCCACAACCATCGTGCTCTTGACTCCCGAAGAGATCGACAAGGCTCCGCGCTCAAACGTGAAGTATCGCCCACCTGGTTCATAGCCCGGGCGAAGATTGCGAGACCTCTCGGGTGGAGAGTTCTCGTGGTGCGGGAAGAATTCAGACCGGACGAGGTGGCGCGCTGCAACGTCCGCGCTCTCGTAAGTTGGAGCCATCAAGAGTCGACGGCACCGCTGAGCCATCCACGCGGTGAAGCCCTTGCGGGCCCCAGGCACTCACCTTCGGGCCTTACCATGCGTCGTCGGTGGCCGCGCAATAGTGTTCCGTCGTGGCCCCGACTCCCCCTCTCGAGCGTCGAGAGTTCCTGAAACGAAGTCTCCAGGCGTTCGCCGTGGCCTCCGGCGCGGCGGCGGCGGCGCTGTCGCTCGGGGGCTGCGAAGCGAAAGCGCCTCCTCCAACCACGACGACCACGACAGCGGTCCTGGGCCCGCCCACTGCGGCCGACTGGAGGCGACTTCGAGATTCACTCGCCGGCACCCTGGTGCTGCCCTCGAGTGCGGCTTACGCCACCAACCGCCTGCTCTACAACTCGAAGTTCGCCGATCCCCGCCCGGCGGCCATTGCCTACTGCGTGGGCGCCGATGACGTGTCACGGTGCGTTGACTTCGTCACACGTCACGAAATTGAAGTTGCCGCGAGGTCCGGAGGACACAGTTACGGTGGCTACTCGAGCTGCAACGGGTTGGTCGTGGACGTCAGCCGCTTCAACTCAGTCACCGTCGACACCAAGGCCAACGTCGCGAAGGTCGGCGCCGGCACCCGACTGATCGACGTCTACAACGAGATCGGGAGTCGCGACAGACTGCTTCCCGGTGGATCGTGTCCGACCGTCGGCATTGCCGGTCTCACGTTGGGCGGGGGCGTCGGGGCATTCGGTCGGAAGTTCGGTCTCACGTGCGACAATCTTCGAGCGGCCGAGTTGGTCACTGCGGCCGGTGATCGCCTGCGCGTCAACGCGAACAAGCAACCCGAACTTCTTTGGGCGTGCCAGGGCGGTGGCGGCGGGAACTTCGGCATCGCGACCTCATTCGAGTTCGATATCCACCCCATGCCCGAGGTCACCCTCTTCACCCTGCAGTACCCATGGGGGTCAGCTGCGGACATGCTCCAAGCCTGGCAGCATTGGGTCGCTACGGCGCCCGACGAGTTGTGGTCGAACTGCCAGTTGCTCTCCCAAGGCACCTACGGGTTCCTGGCTCAGATCGGCGGCGTCTTCTGCGGTCCGCCGGCGGCTCTCGAGAGCCTGTTGAGCAGCCTTCGCTCCAGCGTCGCAACGGCGCCCTCCTCCACCTTCGTTGGTTCGGATCGCTATATCGAGGCCATGAAGATCGAAGCGGGCTGCTCCGCACTGTCGATCGCTTCGTGTCATCTGGCGACCGTCAACCGCCGCGGAGTGCTGAGCCGTGAGGCGTACTCCGCGAAATCGAGCTACCTGGACGCACCGAGTGGCTCCGCGCACGCGGCAAAACTGGTCCACGCCGTGCAGACCCTGAAGGATTACGCGCCGACGGTGGGTGGAGGGCTCGCCTTTGACGCCTACGGCGGGGCGATCAACCGCTTGAGCAGCGCCCAGACCGCGTTCGTCCACCGCGACAAGCTCGCCTGCATCCAGGCCACGTACTCGTGGTCGGGCTACACGTCGAGGGCGGAAATCGCCGCGGGACAGCGGTGGCTCACGTGGCTCGGCGCCGAGGTCTTCACTCCCCAAAGCGGTGCCTACCAGAACTACATCGACCCTACTTTGCTGGACTGGAAGACTGCCTACTACGGGACGAACCTGGAGAGGCTCATCAAGGTCAAGAGGGCTTACGATCCCGAGAACCGGCTCGCCTTCGCCCAGTCCATCCCCGTTCACCTGTGAGAGGGCTGACGGTGCTGCGGGGAACGAAACTGCGAGCGCGGGTCCACGCGTTGGTCCCGGCTACCCAAGATGTCCGTGACCCGCGGCTCGGTCCCAAGGCGTGGGCTCCGCGCTCCCTGAAACGTGACGCTGCTCACCGGTCTCGCTGCTACACGTTCCCGCGGTGAACTCTTCTTTAATGGTGGAACGATTGGACCGTGCGGCCTTCGTGGGGCAATGGGCCGTCGAGCTGATCCAGGTACTTGACGGCACTGGCCATCTGCTCGAGGAAGCGGTCGGCAAGGTCCATTGAGAGGCCATTGCGAACCACGATTCGCTGCACGGTCATGCTCGTCAGGTCCTTGGGCAGCGGGTAGGCCGGCACGAGCCAGCCCCGCTGGCGAAGCTGGTTGCTCAGGTCGTACAAGTCCCACTTCTTGGTGTAGCCGTCCTTCATGGTCCACGCGAACACCGGGATGTCCCCGCCGTCGTTCCAGAGCACGAATGGGGCCATCTTCGCGATCTCCTTGGCAAGGTGTCGAGCGACATCGCGCGAGGCCTTCTGCACCGCGGTGAAGCCCGCTCGCCCGAGCCGCAGGAAGTTGTAGTACTGCAGCAGCACCTGGGCACCGGGCCGCGAGAAGTTCAGCGCGAAGGTCGGCATCTCTCCCCCGAGGTAGCTCACCTTGAAGATGAGGTCCTCGGGCAGGTATTCGGCCTGGCGCCACACCACCCATCCGATCCCCGGATAGACCAGGCCGTACTTATGACCGCTGACGCTGATGGAGTGGACGCGCTCTAGACGGAAGTCCCACACGATCTCGGGCTGGAGGAACGGCGCGATGAAGCCCCCGGACGCGGCATCAATGTGGATCGGGACGTCAAAGCCGGTGTCGCGCTCGATCTGGTCGAGGGCGTCCGAGATCTCCTGAACCGGTTCGTACATGCCGGTGTACGTCACTCCCATCACCGCCGCGACGCCGATCGTGTTCTCGTCCACGTACGACGCTAGGTTGTGGCCGCAAAGCGTCTTGTGCTCCTCGGTGATGGACACGTAGCGAGGCTCGACGTCGAAGTAGTTGGCGAACTTCTCCCAGCACACTTGAACGCCAGAGCTCATGACGAGGTTCGGCGTCTCGGTCGACTTCCCAGCCGAACGCCGGGCCTGTTGCCATCGACGCTTCATCGCGAGGCCACCGAGCATGCACGCCTCGGAGGACCCGATGGTCGAGGTGCCGATCGTCTCGGTGGGGTGGGGGGCGTTCCACAGCTCCGCCAGGATCTTCCAGCACCGGTCCTCGATGGCGGCGGTCGCGCGGTACTCGTCCTTGTCGATCACGTTCTTGTCGAACGCCTCGGCGTAGAGCTTGGAGGCCTGCTCGTCCATCCAGGTCCCGACGAACGTCGCGAGATTGAGTCTCGCGTTGCCGTCGAGCATGGCCTCGTCGTGCACGACCTGGTAGGCCGTCTCGGGAAGCATCGAAGCGTCCTCCAGCACGAACTTCGAGTGTTCAGTGGCCTCTCCCGGTCGAGCGAAGAGGGGGTTGAGTTGCAGGCGATCGTGGTTGGCCGTCATGAATTGTCCTTCTTGGTGGTCGTCGTGGGTGCGGATCGGGAACCTTCGCCAAGCAATGGCGAGGCCATTTCTTGAAGTGTAAAGGACTCGCTGCAAGCTTTCCCGAAGATGAACTTTGAAGGGCCGCTGGTGATCGTTCCCGCGACCGAGGGAATATGTGAGGGCTGCAATCGGCCGTATGGTCCGGTGGTGTCGATATCCCCAGGATTCGTGATGAATCTCGTCCCTTGCTCATCGTCGTCGTAGAGCGCACGCTGCTGCGGTGGGGAAATCCGAGCGCACGCACCAGATTTCACTCATGCCCGGATACCACGGCGCGACCTCTTTAGACGCTTGCTCCCATGTTCGATGCACGACCAGTTCAGTCCATCGACGATGCCGTGACCCACGACCTTGCGCAGTGGTCCCCCGATGCCTCACCGCGAGTTCGTAGTCATCGAGACTCTCGGGGTTACTGTGGTGAGCATTAGAGGAGAGGTGGGATGGGTCACGAATCAGCAACTGACTCTCGACTGAGGGACCGAATTCGACCGCTTCTGAAGTCGTCGAGCCTGGGAACGGTTCGCGCGCGGATGTTCGCGGAGGCCCCGGCGCTCGAGGTTGGACAAAGCTTCGAATCCAAGGACTGATACAGCGTGTGCGACTCGATCGTCGACGTGAGCGATGACGGAGTCGTCTTCGCGAAGAACTCCGACCGCGACGCGAATGAATCGCAGTTCCTCGAGTGGGTGGCGGCCGCTCGTCACGACGTCACGAGTCCCCTGAAGTGCACCTGGATCGAGATCGACCCGGTGGGACTGACGAACGCGGTGCTGCTCTCGCGGCCGTGGTGGATGTGGGGTGCGGAAATGGGAGCGAACGAGCATGGGCTCGTCATCGGCAACGAGGCGGTGTTCACCACGGCGCGCAAGGGCGGCCCGGCCCTGCTGGGCATGGACCTGGTTCGACTCGCCCTCGAACGTGCCAGGGACATCGATAGTGCTGCGCAGGTGATCGTCGGCCTTCTGGAGCGTTACGGGCAGGGCGGACCGTGCAGCCACGAGAAGCCGGGATTCACGTACGACAACAGCTTCCTGCTCGCCGATCCCCGCGGAGCGATGGTGCTCGAGACGGCCGGGCGCGAATGGGCGACGGACTACGTGCGACACGGCGTGCGCACGATCTCCAACGCCCTTTCCATTCCGGCCTTCGCCGCGGCCCACTCCGATCGACTGAGAACCGCCGTGGCCGGCGCACGGGCCCGCCAACTTCGCACGCAGTCGGGTGCGAATGGTTCCCAGGGACCCGCGGACTTGATGCGGGCGTTGCGGGATCACGGGCCGAAGGGTGGGCCCTCGTGGTCGCGGCTGAACGGGACCCTCCGAGCGCCGTGCGTGCACGCTGGCGGCGCGTTGGCGTCGAGCCAGACGACCGCCTCGATGGTCTCGGACCTGCGTGACGGTGTTCGACATTGGGTGACGGGAACGTCGGCACCCTGCACCTCCATCTTCAAGCCGGTGAGTGTGGACGGCGCAGTGGACCTCGGCCCACCGCCCACGAACGTCTTCGACGAGGCGACGCTGTGGTGGCGCCACGAAAGAACCCATCGGACCATGGTGCGCGACCTGGCGGGCCAGTGCGCCTCATTCGCCTCGAAACGTGACGAACTGGAGTCGTCGTGGATTGCCGATCCACCTAGCAGCCTCGAGGCCTTCCGCCAAGCCGAGCATCTCGAGGAGTCGTGGATGTCAGCACACGCGCAGTTTGCCGACCGTCGCCCCGCCTGGGTGCGCCGAAAGTGGCGCGCACTGGACCAACGCGCCAATATGCCCCACCCGGCTGGTGACCGGCCCACCACGGTGCGAAGGTAACCTGCAGCCATGACTTGGTGGCGCGACGCCGTCGTCTATCAGATATACCCCCGGTCGTTTCGCGACTCCGACGGCGACGGTGTCGGCGACCTCGAGGGCATCCGCCGCGAGCTGGACTATCTCGTCTGGCTCGGGATCGACACCCTCTGGCTCTCGCCGATCTACCCCTCGCCGATGAAGGACTTCGGCTACGACGTGGCCAACTACGTCGACGTCGATCGTCTCTTCGGTTCGCTCGAGCAGTTCGACAGTCTGATTCGCGACGCGCACGCGAAGGGCCTACGCATCTTGCTCGACTGGGTGCCCAACCACTCATCGAGCGAGCATCCCTGGTTCTTAGAGTCGCGTTCGTCCAGGACCAACTCCAGGCGCGACTGGTACGTGTGGCGAGACGCCCGCGAGGACGGGTCGATGCCCAACAACTGGGTGCGCGCCTGGGGCGAGGGGTCGACGTGGACCTGGGACGGAGCGAGCGGTCAGTACTACCTGCACTGCTTTCTCGACAGCCAGCCCGATCTCAACTGGGCGAACGTCGACCTTCGCCTCGCGATGCACGACACGTTGCGATTCTGGCTCGATCGCGGCGTGGACGGCTTCCGCATGGACGTGGTGCACCTGCTCGGCAAGGACCTCGAAGTTGACGATCCTGACGACCTGAAGGTTCTGAGCCACGTGCCGCTCAATGACGTGCCCGTCACCCACGAGTACCTGCGAGGGATCCGCGCCGTTTTGGACGAGTACGACAACGAGCGCGTCTCGGTGGGCGAGGTGTACCTGATGGACCCGAATCGAGTCGCGACGTACTACGGTCGCGGCGACGAACTCCACCTATCGTTCAATTTCGCCTCGCTGTACACGGCCTGGAGCGCCGACGCGTGGCGGGACCTGATCGCGGCGACCGAGGCGGCGATGAACCCGGCTGACGCGTGGCCGACCTGGGTGATGAGCAATCACGACAACGTGCGCGTGGCCACGCGATTGGAGGATGACGACCGTCGAGTGCGAGCCGCCATGACGTTGCTCCTGACGCTTCGAGGGACGCCGTTCCTCTACGCCGGAGAGGAATTGGGCCTTCGCGACGCGACTATTCCACCCGATTGCGTCGTCGATCCGGGAGGTCGCGATGGCTGTCGTTCTCCGCTGCCCTGGGACCTCGACGAACCCCACGGCTGGCCGGCGACGCCTTGGCTGCCGTTCGTGGAGGACGCGTCGCGGTTCTCGGTCCAAGCCCAGCGAGGTGAACGTGATTCCATGCTCCACTTCACCAAGACGTTGCTCGATCTTCGTCGCCGTGACGACGCGCTGCGCCGCGGCGACACCGAGGACCTCATGGCATCTGACGGTGTGCTGCGATTCATCCGCAATCACGAGGGTCGTCGGGTGATGGTCGTCGTCAACTTCTCGGACGTGCACGCAGAGGTTGCCGTCAAGGGCCGGCTACTGCTCTCGAGCGCAGGTGGGGCTCGCGCCGGTCGGCTTGCGCCTGGCGAAGCTCAAGTCATCGAACTTTAGAAGAGGCCTTCGACGTTGCCCGGTCCCTCTCGCCGCACCAAACGGCTCGAGAGGTTTCGACATCAAGCTGGTCCAGATTCGATCCTCGCCACTCGACAAGTACCTGCCGAACTTCTAAAGGATGTGAGCAGGGCTGTGTGGATTGAACCCAAGACCGAGGGAGTGTGGGGTGGATGCATCTGGTCGGACGGGTCCGGCGGTGCCGGAGTGGATCGGAAACTGCACCAAACTACGGCCGGAAAGCCGGTAGTTGTCAAGTGATGTCGGTTTGGTGTGTGGGATTAAACGTGGGATTTTCTCAATCGGAATCATCACGTGTGGGTTCGTGTCGGGGCCCGACACCCCCAATCTGCCACCAAGCACTGGAGTCTTGATCCTTCAGTGGCTTAACTCGCGCTGTAGTACCACACCGCAAAGCCAGAGAGGGTGAGGGCGGCTCGGCATGACCGAAGCGTGTCAGCATTGAGATCTGTGTCCGATCAACGGTCGCGCCCCTCACAACGGCAATAATTCGAATGTGGCGTCCGTTCCAATACTTCTGGTGATCCTCGTGTTCGTCGTTGCATCTGGGGCGACTTGGGTCGCCGGTATCGAACTTTCGAAATCGACGGATGAACTTGATCGACGCCTGGGAATCGGTGACGCAATCGGCGGGATGGTGCTGCTCGCCATCGCCGGCAGCCTGCCGGAATTGGCGATTACGATCACCGCGGCAGAGTCGGGCCACCTGGGCCTCGCCGCCGGGAACCTGATCGGCGGCATAGCGACAGCAACGATGGTGCTTGTCCTGTGTGATCTCTTTGCNNCCCCGAGACCTCTGACATTCCTGGTCGGATCCCTCGTGCCAGTCCTTGAGGGTCTGCTGGTTGTGCTCACCGTGTCAGTGGTGCTCATGGGCGCGATACTGCCGAAGTCAATAGCCATAGCGGGGCGTGTTAGTCCGGCGTCTTTAGCGGTCGTGGTCATCTGGATCGGCGGAATCTGGGTACTGAACCGGACACGATCGCATCCAAAGTGGAAGGTGGTGATGGCTGGCAGTCAGCCCGGGCGTCCTCATCGCCGCATCCGTCATCCGGTCGCCGACGCCGCGCGCGCAAAGCATTCAACGACGCGTGTTGCGACACTCTTCGGCGTTTCGGCGGCGGTGACATTCTTGGCGGGTGTCGCGCTCGAGATCAGCGGTAACGAACTGGCAAACCGCGCCGGCATAAACGGGGTGGTCTTCGGTGNNTCGCGATGGGCGACATTTTTGGGGGCAATGCGTTTCAGCTGTGTCTATTCGTGCTGGCAGACCTCGTTGCTGCGAAACCGGTATTGCCGACAACCGGTCCCGCGATCGCGTGGCTAGCTTCGCTCAGTTTGGTGTTGACCGTGATGTACGTCGGCGGTGTGATCGTGCGCCCTTCGCGACCGAATCGACTAGGACCCGAATCGATCTTGGCGCTGCTGTTCTACATAGTCGGAATTGTTGGGCTGCTTCGGATCGCCGGGTGAGCACATCGGCGGCGGACCAACCGACTCCCCATGTGATGCGCTGACGCAACGAGCCCGCCGGACTGTGTGAGCGAGATCGTCGGCCGAGGGCCACCCGAGAGCATCACCGCGAATGCCAGACCACGAAAGTCGATCACTCTGTCGCCATCGTCGACTACATCGAGAACTTCTACAACCCGCGCGTCGCGCCAGTTCGCTGAACTATCTCACCCCTAACGAATTCGAGAATCTTCGCTTAACCCAAACTCAGACCACATTCTCATAAGCGTTGCCCTTGGCCCCAAAAAGTGGACCACGTCTGTGAGAGTTTAGTCGCGTCCTACCAGGAGATAGACATGCCTTTTCAATATGCGCCGGACTTTCGCCGGTGAATGGCACCGTGTGAAGACGGATCTCCCAAATCTTGTCGCGGTATGTGGTGCAGACATCCGTGGTGCGCGTGCCTCGACGATTTTACCGTCGGCTGGGTTCGGGTTAGCCAGACGCGACATCGAGCTCGAGAGTCCGAGCGGCTCGGGCGCGGGAGCGCTGAGCAGGCGCGTGGCTGGCCCCGGAGCTCGCCGTCTCTGGTTCATCTGCGCTACTCAGAAACGGTCCACCGTCATCTAGCACTGGCCGGTCCTTGCGAGGAAAATCGACCTATGACGAACCGGACGATGTCCTCCCTGCAAGATGAATCAGCGGCCGTGACGTACGACGAGTTGATGATGGCGATCGAACACCAATGGCTGGAGCTCTACTACCAGCCTCTCGTGGATCTGGGGAGCGAGAGACTTCGAGGATTCGAGGCACTCGTCAGACTCTCCCATCCCACCTTGGGCGTCATTCCCGCAGCCGACTTCGTTCCTCTCGCAGAGAAGTGCGGGCTGATTCGGGCTCTTGACCACTGGGTGCTCTCGACGGCATGTGAGCAACTGGCGGTCTGGCAGGCTGATGAACTTGTCGGACTGGACTTCGATCTTGCGATCAATATTTCCGGATCGACGGCCAATGGAAGCACTCTCGGTTCCCGACTCCAGAAAGCCATCGCGGCCACCGGGGCCAATCCAGCCGGGCTCGTAGTCGAAATCACCGAAAGTCAGCAGGGCGAGCCCCATGCGTCAGCCCGAAGCGTTGCCGCGCTTCACGATCTCGGCGTTCGGGTGGCTCTTGACGACTTTGGTGTGTCCTTCGCGACGTTTGCCCGACTCCGATCGCTGGATTTTGACATCGTCAAGATTGACCGAAGCCTCACGTCGGTGATTTCGACCAAACTTGGACAGGGATTTCTTCGCCTGGTTGTGGACATGTGTCATGAGAAGGGTTCGACGATCATCGCCGAAGGAATCAAGACCGGACAACAAGCACGACTGGCCACGGAGTTGGGCTGCGATCTCGGATAGGGGTACTTATGGTCGCATGCGCTGCCCGCACCTGAGGCAGAACGATTCCTCGTGGCGGGGAGGGTCAGAAGGTCTGCATCATGTCTGCGTACCGCAGAAAGATAGCGGAAGGCCTATCGTCGAGACATGCAGCTTATGACGACGAGGAGTGCTAGATCAGACGCGTTCAGGGAATTCGTCGATTCTCCTTGGCGCGGGTGGGTGCGTTCATGGCGATCTCATCACGACGCCCCAGCATGCTTGAACCCGCCCTCCCGTTGCTGAGTATTCATAGACCGGAACGTTTCATAGCGATCCAATTCAGAGATGACTCGCGTTGATCGACAACGCGCTCCAGGCTTGATACCTGGCCCCGCGTGGACGTCCCCTTGCTCCGATCGTCGAATCCGACGAGGACCCGCGAGGTGCCTGTTCGGTTGCCCAAACGTCCGACCGACCGGACGGAATCGCGACTCGTGCGCGTATCGTGCTGCTGTCCGCCGATGGGCTCTCGAACACTGAAGTCGCGATGTGAGTCGAGTCATGCCCGGCCTTCCCCCGAGTCAGCGCGCATTTCTACAAGTCCGTGCTGGACGGCGACGGCAACTGCTTCGAGGCGAGAATTGGCCTGGAGTTTG
>PKWY01000018.1 GCA_003132205.1 Acidimicrobiaceae bacterium | reverse complement strand
TCGAAGTTGTTGCCCGCCGCGGTGAAGGCGAGGGTCGCCGTGCGGTCGTAGGGGAGTGCGAGCGCGCGCCCGAGCGCGAAGGAGCCGAACCACATGACTGCGAAGTAGCACAGCAGCGGCAGCGCGATCAGCGCCACGTCGCCCGGGCGCGAGGTGATGGTGTGTCCCTGGAGGGCGAAGAGGATCACGATGGTGTAGAGCAGGCCGTAGAGCGCGAACGGCGCGAGGCGAGGCAGGAGCCTCGTCTCGTACCACTCGCGACCGCGCGAGCGCTCACCGAGCGTGCGCGTGAGATAACCGCAGAGCAGCGGCACGCCCAGGAAGATGAGGACCGTCTCGCCGATGCGCCACACCGAAAGGTGCAGGCCAACCGTCGAGAGGCCCAGCCATCGCGGCAGCACCTCGAGGTAGAAGTACCCGAGGAACGCGAACGCGACCACCTGGAACAGGGAGTTGATGGCGACGAGCACGGCCGCCGCCTCGCGGTCGCCACCCGAGAGGTCGTTCCAGATCAGCACCATCGCGATGCAGCGCGCCAGTCCGACGATGATGAGTCCGGTGCGGTAGGTGGGCTCGTTGTAGAGGAAGAGCCAGGCGAGCGTGAACATGACGGCCGGGCCGACGACCCAGTTCAGCGCCAGCGACGAGACGAGCATCCGCCGGTCCCGGGTGACCGAGCCGAGGCGGTCGTAACGGACCTTCGCGAGCACGGGGTACATCATCACGAGCAGACCGATGAAGATCGGCAACGACGTCCCCGAGGTGACCTGGACCGCGTTGAGGTGGCGATTCAGGCTGGGGAAGGCTCGTCCGAGCCCGATGCCGAGCGCCATGGCGATGATGATCCACAGAGCGAGGAATCGGTCCAGGAACGAGAGGCGCGCAATGACCGGTGCGTCGACAACCGCCATCGCGCTCGAGCGCTCGTCGGCCACTTCGTTCACGAGCGTGGTCCCTTCACTCGCAGCCGCGAACTCAGCAGCACGTGCCGGCGCCTACCACCGCGAGAGTTTCGGTTCCGGGGGTGCAGCACGCCGTCTCGCTCGCGTCCAACGAGCCATGGGCGCCCTCGGGGAGCGGGGCGTCGGCGAGGACCGTGTAGACCTCCCACGGCTCGCCCCCGGGTCCGTTCACCCACACCTTGTCCTGGACGGCGTAGCAGCAGGTCGTCTCCTCCTGGATCGTCGTCACGAGGCCCTCTCTCGCGAGCCGGGCGTTCGCCGCGCGGACCTCGTCGGTCGTGGCGACTTCGACGCCGAGATGGTTCATCGTCCCGCTCACCGCGGTCGTGCTCTCGATGAGCACCAGTTTGAGCGGGGGATCGACCACGGCGAAGTTCGCGTAGCCCGGTCGGACCTTCGCCGGCTCGGTGTCGAACAGCTTGGCGTAGAAGGCGATCGCCTCGTCCAGATCGGCGACGTTCAGGGCTAGTTGGACTCGTGACACGTTCATCCTCCTGTTAGATTGATGTTGGTCGATACTAACAATTAAATTGACCGCTGTCAATATATTGAGAGGTGCGATGGTCAAGAGATCAGTGCCGCAGGTCGGTGCCTTGTCGGAACTCGGCTGTGGCGCGCTCACCGAGGTTCCACTGAGCGAGGCCGAGGCCGTTCAGCTGGCGCGACTCCTGGCCGCACTGGCCGATCCGGTGCGCCTGCGGCTCTTCTCGATCGTCGCCGCGCAGAACGAGGTCTGCTCCTGTGACCTCGAGGGTCCGCTCGCCAAGAGCCAGCCGACCATCTCGCATCACACGAAGGTGCTGGCCGAGGCTGGGCTCATCGTGGGCGAGAAGCGCGGACGATGGATGTGGTGGAGCGTCGAGCCCGAGCGCCTCGCCCAGGTCCGCGCGGCGCTCGGTGGTTAGGGAAGCGCACTTCGCCCGGAGGCTTCAAACGGCGATCAAAAGTGGACTTTTGGGGACCTTCATCTCACCGGAGCACACCTGAACAGAGGCCCGCTACCTCAAGAGCCTGAGGCGTTGGCGCCCTTTGACTTTGGACGCAGAGCGTAGGCAACGATTCCCGCGACCAGTGAGGCCGCGAAGACGGCCGCAACCATGAGATGGATACCGAGCGACGGACCCGGCGAATAATGCAGCTGAGTTAAGCATTTCGCAGAAAGGAGTTTGTTCCCGGCGTTCTGCTGAAGGCAGGCCTCTACCGCTGCGGAGTTGAGGCCAGTGCTCGTATGGGCCAAGAAGAGGAGATACAGCGCACCCGCAAGCGGCAGGGAAATCGCCGCCACCGCGCGTGCACTCGTTTGGAACTGGCGGCGTTGGTCTGGTGTCATGGGCTCCACGGTGCGCGCGCGGCGTCACTTCAATCGAGTGTACTTACCCACGCGGAGGTTGCTGTCTGTATCTCAGGATGTTGATGGTCCGTCGCGTCCGGTTCTCGCGGGGCCGTTCGACAATCCTCGTTCGCCCCCGAGCGAGGGATAGGGCCGTACCGGTTGGTCCCTCTATGGGCTTGTTCATGACGAGCTCGCTACGGTGCATCGTCGAGTGGCGAGCCGTCAAGTTCACCAGTGTGAAGAACACGAGGCTGCGCTGGAATGACCTGCGCCGGTTGGACCGAAACACGAACTCAGCGATGTAGATGCTCAGGCGGTCGCCGGCTAACTCGGCGTGTTGCGAGCTGACAGTGCCTGAAGATTCACGCTGCGTGGTTCACGCCGGGCGGTCCTGGTGCGGGTGTGGGGCCAGCCACCAGCTCGAGGGTAGACAAAATCGGCACCAGGTCCGCGCGGCGCTCGGCGGCTGAGGGCCTCGCCGTCCTCAGCCATCACCGTTGCCCGGTAGTCGCTGGACCCACGACGCCGGGCGCTTCTCCAAGAAGGCGCTCATCCCTTCGCGGGCCTCGGGGCTCTCGAAGAGTTCGCCCGACACCCGGGTCGTCCACGCGAACGCCTCGTCGGCATCGAGCGACGGCACGACCACGGCCAGCCTCTTCGCCACGGCCAGCGCGTGCGGCTCGCCCGCCAGGAGGTCGTTGACCACGTCGCTGACCGCGGCGTCGAGGTCCTGGGCCGCGACGGCGGCGTTGATCAGTCCCATGCGCTGCGCCTCGCTCGCGGGAAAGCGGTTGCCTCGCAGGAACGCGGACTTCGCGTCGGCGAGTCGCATCTTGGGCAGGCACACCACCGAGATCATCGCCGGCGCCACGCCCACGCGTACCTCGGTGAATCCGAACATCGCGGTGTCGGCCGCCACCGAGATGTCCATCACCGCGGCGAGCCCCACGCCCCCCGCGACGCAGTGCCCGGCGATGCGGCCGACGAAGGGCTTGGGGGAGTCGCGCAGACGCCCGAAGAGACCGCTGAGCGAAATGGGTGGACCGCCGCTCGACGACGGGGGTTCGCTCTGTTCGGCGAGATTCGCTCCGGCAGAAAAGACGGTACCGCGGTTCGTGAGCACCGCGACGCGCACCGCGGGGTCTCGCTCGACGGCGTCCACCGCCTCGAGAAGCTCCTTCAGGAGCTGTCGGCTGAGGGCGTTACGCCGCTCCACGTCACAAAGCGTGATGGTCATCACGCCGTTCGCCAGTTGCGTCTCTACCAGTGCCATCACACGCTCCTTGGTTGGGGGCCGTCGGTCGGTCCACCGGCGAACGCCTGGGCGCGTACCAGCCAGTGACGACCGAGCGGTCCGGTCTCTAGAGAAGTGTCGTCGAGGTGGCGGCGCTGGGTGACCACGAGGCAGAACTCCTCGGCCGGTCCCCGCACGGTGTCGTCAGCGTCTTCGTCCCCCCAGGTCCAGAGCTCGCCAGAGGGACCGCTCAGCTCGACTCGAACCGCGCCGTCTGGAGGCTTCTCTCCTCGCACGCTGTACGACCAACCCCTCGTGATGTAGCCCAGCTGGGCGACGTGGCGCAGCCTCACCGAAGCGGGGCGCTCGACGCCCAAGGCGTCGACGACGTCCACGCCGTGCGCCCACGTCTCCATGAGCCGCGCGGTGAGGAAGGACTTGGCGCTCATCGACGGTCCGTACCAGAGAACGCGCGTGTCCTCGCGCAGCGTCGCGGCGGCCTCGTCGAGGAGTTCGCGCTTCGCGCGCCACTTGCTTAGCCGGTCGTCGGGTGAGAGCTTGCGGAATCCGCCCAGGGTGTACTCGTCGATGCCCTGGAGGTTGGCGCCCGCGATGAGTTCGCTGAGCTCTGCCTTGAAGCGCTCCGGATCGGAGATCGCCGTGGCCGCGGAGGCGTCGAAGAAGGCCAGGTGCCCGATCTGGTCGCACACGCTCCAACCCGCGCTGGGCGTCGGGGCGCTCCACTGCTCGAGCGTGATGTGCGCGACGACCTCGTCGAGGGAGCGCTGCTCGTCGGCGAGGTCGCAGCGCAGCGCCTCTAGTTCGCTCGGCCTCTCGTCGCCGCCGGCGCCCACGCTCACGACCCGAGCAGGACCGAGGGGACGTCGACCACACGGCTGCGCAGCCACTCGCCGAGGCCCTTGGCCTGGGCGTCCTGGCGGGTCGAAGCGGCGACGCCTTCCTGGAGAAGGTCGTGGATGACGAAGTTGAGCGAGCGAATCGCCGGCAGGCGGTAGCGCTCTATCGCCAGCGGGGCGGTCTCGGGCAGGAGCCGACGGAGCGTCTCGACGTCGAGGAAAGCGTCCAGCCAGGCCCAGGCCTCGTCGCTGCGGGCGAATACGCCGAGGTTGGCGTTGCCGCCCTTGTCGCCCGAGCGTGCGCCGAAGAGGCGCCCGAGTGCTGCGCGCTGGGTGGGACCACCCGGGACGAGCGTCGAGGGTCCCGGGTCCGCCTCGACCGTGACGTCGGCCCGCGCGGCGAGGGAGTCGACGACAGTGCTCTCACCGCCCAGGACGACCACGTACTGGGGCACGAGTTGCGCCGGCACGAGGGCCGGGCGAAAGACGCCGAAGGGCGATCCCCCCGAGGGGCTCGAACCCACGTTGAAGAAGCCCGGAATCGTCGCCAGTGCGATCTCGATGGCCGCGTTGGCCACGCTGCGTCCAACCTTGTGCTCGTCGCGGTCCTTCAGCGTGATGTGCCACAACGCGACCGCCTCTTCGTTCGTGGGCGGGTCGGGCTTGTCGGTGCGGATGACCTGGGTCGTCACGCTGTCGAAGTCCTCGGGGTCGTAGGGGCAGGCGATCCAGAACGCCTCCTCCACCAGAGCGGCCTTGGCCTCGATGTCGAGTCCGGTCAGGGCGACGTTGAGGTCCTTGCGGTAACCGCCGATCTCGTTCATGGCGACCTTCAAGGTGCTCGGCGCCGGTTCGCCCTTGGTGCCTGAGATGCGCACCCGGTCCTTGGCGACCTGCTCCAGGTGGATCGTGTCGAAGCGGGCCGAGACGTCCGGGCCGAAGTACGTCGGGGTCGCGATCTCGTACAGCAGCTGGGACGTCACGGTGCCCACCGAGACCTCGCCGCCGGTGCCGTCGTGCTTGCCAATGACGCAGGAGCCGTCCTCGGCGACCTCGGCCCACGGGAATCCCACGCGCGCCATGCCCTCGACCTCGGTGAAGAACGAGTAGTTCCCCCCGGTCACCTGAGCGCCGCATTCGATCACGTGTCCGGCGACCACGGCGCCGGCGAGGGCGTCGAGGTTGTCGCGCGTCCAGCCGTGGTGCCACGCGGCGGGCCCGCAGACCACGGCCGCGTCGGTGACACGGCCGGTCACCACGATGTCGGCGCCCATGGCGAGCGCCTCGACGATGCCGAAGCAGCCGAGGTACGCGTTGGCGGTGATGAAGCGCGACACGTCGCCCACGGGCTCGCCGGTCTCGAAGTGCGCGAGGTCGACCCCGGCCGCCTGAAGTTCGCCCAGGCGCGGCAGCAGGTCGTCGCCGTTGACGTAGGCAATGGTCGGGGAGAGTCCGAGCTTCGCGGCGAGTTCGCCAATCGCCTCGGCGCAGTGGTCGGGGTCGAGGCCGCCGGCGTTGGAGACCACCTTGATGCCCTTGTCGAGGCAGCTGCCCATCACCTGCTCCATCTGGGCGACGAACGTGCGCGCGTAGCCCGAACCGGGGTTCTTGGCCTGGGTGCGGGCCAGGATCAGCATCGTCAACTCGGCCAGCCAGTCGCCGGTCAGGACGTCGATGGGGCCGCCTTCGACCATCTCGAGCGCCGCCGAGACGCGGTCGCCGTAGAAGCCCGAGCAGTTCGCAATTCGCAGTGGTGTCGTCATCCCCGGCTCTCTGGTTCTACGTTCGTGTCGTGATCGGGCTCGATGGTGAGCAGCACGGCGCCGTTGTCGACCTGCTGGGCGAGTGTCACGAAGACCTCGCCCACCGTTCCCGCGCTCGGTGCCGCGATCACGTGCTCCATCTTCATGGCCTCCATGACGATCAGCGTCTCGCCGGCTTCGACGTGCTGTCCGACCGACACGCGCACGTCGATGATGACCCCGGGCATCGGCGCGCTGAGCCCGCCGAGCGCCGCCTCGACGCCGGGTACGACGAAGAGCGGCGCGATCTCGAACCCCGCCGTGCCGCGCGGCGTCTGGACGAAGAGCAGTTCGCCCGATCGCGTCACGCGCGACGTCGCCCGTCGCCCGTTCACCTCGACGTCGATCTCGCGGTCGCTCCAGCGGTGCACGCGCGCGCGTCCGTGGTCGCCCACGCTGAACGAGCCGTCGCGGCGAGCGTTGTAGGTGACCTCGACGGGCTCGTCGTTCCAGCGCAGGCTCACCCGCTGGCGGGGCAGGCGCGCGTTGCGCCATCCGCTCGGGACGTTCTGAAGGACGGGGGTCGCGGAGCGGTTCTGGCCCGCCAGCCACAGCGCGCCGGCGGTCGCGGCCCAGTCCAGCTCGTCGGCGCCCATGGCCAGGACCCGCGCCGGCTGGTAGCGCTCGATGAAGCTCGTCGTGGTGTCGCCCGCGAGGAAACCTTGGTGGCGCAGTGTGGCGGCGAGGAAGTCACGGTTGGTGGCGACGCCGCCCAGGTGCAGGCGCTCGAGCGCGAGGGCCAGCGTCGAGGCTGCTTCGAGGCGAGTCGGCGCGTGGGCGATGACCTTGGCGAGCAGCGGGTCGAACGAGACGGTGACGACCGAACCCTGCTCGACGCCGGACTCCCAGCGCACCCAGGGATCGAACGAGGATTCGAAGGCCACGAGCGTTCCGGTCGCGGGCAGGAATCCGGCGCTCGGGTCCTCCGCGCAGAGGCGGACCTCGATGGCGTGTCCGTCGAACTCGACGTCGTCCTGCTCGTAGCCGAGCGGCTCTCCCACGGCAACGCGCAGCTGCTCGCGCACCAGGTCGATTCCCGTGACCGCTTCGGTGACGGGATGCTCGACCTGAAGACGGGTGTTGACCTCGAGAAAGTAGAAGTCGCGGGTGTCGTCGTCAACCAGGAACTCGACGGTTCCCGCCGATTGGTAACCAATGGCCCTCGCCAACTCGAGCGCCGCGGCGCCCATGGCCGTGCGCATCGCTTCGTCGACGGCCGGCGATGGCGACTCTTCCACCAACTTCTGATGGCGGCGCTGAATCGAGCACTCGCGTTCGCCCAGGTGGATCAGGTTCCCGTAGTGGTCGCCGAGGATCTGGATCTCGACGTGGCGCGAGGCGGCGACGTAGCGCTCGAGAAAGACCCGGTCGTCGCCGAAACCGCTCAGCGCTTCTCGACGCGCCGCCGCCACGGCTTCTTCGAGGTGCTCGGCGTCGTGGACAATGCGCATTCCCTTGCCGCCGCCGCCCGCGGCGGCCTTCACCATGAGCGGGTATCCGATGCTCCGTGCGTCCGAGGGGTCCTCGCTCGAGGGAAGTACGGGCACCCCGGCGCTTCGCGCCATCTCCTTCGCGGCGAGCTTGTCGCCCATGGCGGCGATGACGCTGGGCGAAGGTCCGATCCATATGAGCCCGGCCGCTTGGACCTGGGCGGCGAACTCCGCGTTCTCCGAGAGGAAGCCGTAGCCGGGGTGTATGGCCTCGGCTCCGGTCAGCCTCGCGGCTTCGAGGATGGCGGCGCCGTCGAGGTAACCCGTCGAGAGGCGCACCGCCTCATCGCAGTCCCCAATGAACGGGGCGCTGGCGTCCGCGTCGACGTAGACGCCGACCGACCTGATCCCCATCTCGTTGGCGCCTCGAACGATGCGACGGGCGATCTCGCCGCGATTGGCGATCAGGAGGGTGGAGAACATCACAGCCGAAACACCCCGTAACTCGTCGAGCCCTCGATGGGCCGGCTGCGAACGACCGAGAGGCACATGCCGAGGACGGTGCGGGTGTCGCGCGGGTCGATGATGCCGTCATCGCTGATGGCTCCGGTCGCGGCGAGCGCGAGCGAACCCCTCTCCTGGGCCTCCTCGACCATCTCGACGATCTTGCGGTCCTCTTCTTCGTCGAATTCGATTCCGTGGCGGGCCGCCTGGCCCCGGCGGACCTGGGACATGACGCCGGCGATCTGCTTGGGCCCCATCACCGCGATCTTCGCGGTGGGCCAAAGGAAGGTGAAGCGGTTCCCGAAGGCGCGGCCCGACATCCCGTAGGTGCCCGCCCCGTAGGAGGAGCCGACGATCACCGTGAGATGGGGCACCGTCGAGTTGGTCACCGCGTTCAGCATCTGCGAGCCCTTCTTGATGATGCCCTCGGCCTCGGCGTCCTTGCCGACCATGTAGCCGGTGATGTTCTGCAGGAACACGAGCGGGACGTCGATCTGGTTGCAGAGCTGGATGAACTGCCCGGCCTTCTCCGCGGCGTGCGGGTAGATCACGCCGTTGTTGCCGAGTATCCCGACCGGGTAGCCGTGGATGCTGGCCCAGCCGCAGATCAGCGTGTTGCCGTATCGGGCCTTGAACTCCTCGAAGCGCGAGCCGTCGACCACCCGGGCGATGATGTCGCGCACGTCGACGGCTTGGCGAAGGTCGCGGCTCACGATTCCGAGCAGCTGGTCGGGGTCGTAGACCGGCTCGTCGCTGGCGAGCGACGGCGCGGGACCGTGCTTCCTCCAGTTGAGGTGCGACACGACCTCGCGGCACATGCGGATCGCGTCCATCTCGTCCTCGGCGAAGTAGTCGCCCAGGCCCGAAACCTCCGCGTGCATCTGGGCCCCGCCGAGGGTCTCGTCGTCGGACTCTTCGCCGGTCGCCATCTTCACGAGCGGCGGGCCGGCGAGGAAGATCTTCGACTGGTGCTTCACGACGATGTTGTAGTCCGAGAGGCCCGGCTGGTAGGCCCCGCCCGCCGTCGACGAGCCAAAGACCACGCACACGGTCGGCACGCGCATCTTCGAAAGCTCTATGAGGTCGTAGAAGAACCGGCCGCTCTCGGCGAAGTGGCTGGTGTGCATGCGTCCGCCCCCGCCGCCGCCGACGCGCAGATCGGCCCCAGCGGACTCGACGAAGCTGACGTAGGGGATCTGATTATCGCGCGCGATCTCGAGCGCCCGGGCCCATTTCTTCGCTGAATAGGCGGTCAGCGCCCCGCCGAGCACCGTGGGGTCGTTGGCCATGACCACGCACTCGGTGCCGGCGATCACGCCGATGCCCACGATCATGCCCCCGCCCAGGGTGTAGTCCGAGTCGTAGCCCGCCAGCGCGGAAATCTCCAGGAAGGGAGAGTCGGGATCGAGGACGGCGGCGATGCGTTCGCGCACCGGGAGCTTGCCCCGGGACCTCAACCGGTCCATGGCCTTTTCGCCGCCGCCGGCCTCGGCCTGATCGAGGAGCCCGTCGATGATCGTCAACTGCTCGAGCATCTCCTCGCGGTTCTTCTGAAACTGTTCTGAGGAGGTGTCGAGGGCCGAGGAGAGGGGAGGCGCGAGCAGGACTTGCTTCATGTGCTGATACTAGTTACCGGCGAGTTGAGGATTCGTGCCGTGAGCGCGTGCCCGCCACCTGGCCGCCGGTCACGTCGTCGCGCTCGGTTGATCGTGGAACGGACCCGGGTCCATCCGAAGTTCGCGAGCGTCAACCCTCGACGTCGCGGGTTCTCGCACCTTGGCTCTCGCGGACACGACCAGTAGGGTGGTGCTAATGCGCATTGCCCTTGGATCCGATCACGCGGGGTACGACCTCAAGGATTTGCTGGCGTCGACGCTTCTCGAATGGGGCTACGAGGTCCTCGATCTCGGCGCGGAAAACGCGCAGGACTCCGTCGACTACCCGGACTTCGGAGAAGCGGTGGGACGCGCGGTCAGTTCGGGGAAAGCGGACTTGGGCGTGGCGGTCTGCGGCTCGGGCATCGGCGTCTCGATCGCCGCGAACAAAGTGCCAGGTATCCGCGCCGCGCTGGTGCACGACGTGACCTCGGCCCACCTCGCGCGTGAGCACAACCACGCCAACGTACTCTGCCTCGGCGCGCGCCTGGTCGGCACGTCGGTCGCCATCGACGCCCTTGAAGCATGGCTGAAGGCCACGCCGGGCGATGGCCGGCACCTCGGTCGACTAGAGAAGCTGTCCCTGCTCGACGAGCACGTCGACGATTAAGCAAGAAAGGTTCCTACCACCGTGGGTTCTTCACCATTTGACAACTGGATCACCAACGATGAGGAAGTCACGTCGCTGCTTCGCCAAGAGTGGGACCGCCAGACTTCGACCCTGCAATTGATCGCGAGCGAGAACTTCGCGTCGCCCGCGGTCATGGCGGCGACCGGCTCGATACTCACGAACAAGTACGCCGAGGGCTATCCCGGAAGGCGCTACTACGGAGGAAACCAGATCGTCGACGAGGTCGAGGACCTCGCACGTCGGCGCCTGACCGCGCTCTTCGGTGCCGACCACGCGAACGTACAGCCCCACAGCGGCGCCAACGCCAACGTGGCGGTCTACCAGGCCCTGCTGAACGCCGGCGACACGATCCTCGCGATGCGTCTCGACCAGGGGGGCCACCTCACGCACGGTTCGCCCGCTTCGATGACGTCGAAGATCTGGAACTTCGTCTCCTACGGGGTGACGCCGCGCTGTGACGACCCGGCGACGCCGGGCGAGTTGATCGACTTCGACAACGTCCGCGACCTGGCGTTGGCGCACCGGCCGAAGCTCATCGTCGCCGGAGCGACCGCGTACGCACGTCGCATCGATCCCGCTCCGTTCCGCGAGATCGCCGACGAGGTCGGCGCCCTGTTGATGTTCGACTCGGCGCACGTCGCCGGTCTCATCGCCGGTGGATCGCATCCGAACCCCGTTCCCTACGCCGACGTCGTCACGTTCACCACGCACAAGACGCTGCGCGGTCCCCGAGGCGGCGCGATCATCTGCCGCGAAGAGCACACCAAGAAGATCGATTCGGCGGTCTTCCCTGGTCAGCAGGGCGGTCCGCTGGAGCACGCCATCGCCGCGAAGGCCGTGTCGTTCAAAGAAGCCGCCCAGCCCAGCTTCTCGGTGTACACCGACCAGATCGTGAAGAACGCGGTGGCCTTCGCGTCGGCGCTCGCGAGCGAGGGGTTTCGCATCGTGTCGGGCGGCACGGAGAACCACATGGTGCTGCTCGACCTCAACGAGTTCGACGCTGAGCTCACGGGAAAAGTTGCCCAGGAGGCGTTGGATCGCGCGGGCATCACCACCAACCGCAACACGATCCCCGACGATCCCCGCAGCCCCTTCATCACGTCGGGCCTGCGCGTGGGAACAGCCGCCGAGACCACGGCCGGGCTGAAGGAGGCGGAGTTCGTGACGATCGCTGCGTTGATGGCCCGCGCGCTTCGCCAGCGCGACGACGACGCGGCCCTGCTGGCGGTGCGAAGCGAGGTCGGCGAACTCTGCGCGAGCTTCAACCCCTACGCGAACTTCACGAAGTAGCCAATGCACGGCATCGGTACCTACGCCGTCGTGCTCCTCGTCGGAGCACTGGTGACGTTGGTGGCGAACCGACCGGCGAGAAAAATCTCGATGCGCATTGGCTACACCGCCCAGCCCGATGTGCGAAAGGTCCACCAGACGGAAACCCCCTACGGGGGTGGGGCCGCGATGCTCGTGGGCTTCTGCATCGCGTTGCTCGTCGCCTTCCTGATCCCGTCGCTTCGAACGATCATCACCTCGTCGCACGAGATGCTCGGCGTGCTGCTCGCGACGGGCGTGATCTTCGTCGTCGGCGTCATCGACGACTTCCGGGAGATGAGTGCCCCGGGCAAGGTCGCCGGACAGTTCCTCGCCGCCTCGATCCTCTACTTCAGCGGATGCACCATGTACCAGCTGAAGCTGCCGTTCGCGGGCTTCGTGGTGCTCGGGCCCTCGATGCTGCCGATCATCACCGCCATCTGGGTCTTCACGCTGTCCAACGCCGTGAACCTTATCGACGGACTCGACGGGCTCGCCGGAGGCATCGTCGCGATCGCGTCGGGCACGCTTTGCGTCTACGGGCTACGACTCGAGGATCTGGGGCTCTTGCCAGCGACCAACGTCGGGCCCCTCATCGCGGCGCTGACGTGCGGGATCTGCCTCGGGTTCCTCCGGGACAACTTCCACCCCGCGAAGCTCTTTATGGGCGACGCGGGAGCCCTGATGCTCGGGCTTCTCATGAGCGCATCGACAATGGTGATCGGCGGGCGCACCCCTCCCGCGAGCGGCCAGACGTTCTTCTTCTTCGCGCCCCTGCTGATCCCCGTCTTCATCCTCGGGGTGCCGCTGCTCGACGCCATATGGGCCTTCGTTCGCCGCACGGCGTCGGGCCAGGGCTTCCACACCCCCGACAAGAACCACATCCATCACCGCCTCATGCGCCTCGGCCACGGCCAGCGGCGCACCGTGATCATCCTCTGGCTCTGGACGGCGCTGCTGTGCGGTTTCGTGCTCCTGCCCATCTTCGAGACGAGCACCAACGTCTACATTCCCTTCGGGGTGGCGTTCATGCTGATCGTGCTCTTCACGTGGTTCAGCCCTCTGCTCAACCGAACCACCGGGAAGCATGAAGCCCAGGACCCGTCCCAGGAGAACGTGACGCGATGAGCGTCAGCCCCGGCGAAGAGGCAGACAAGGATCAGAAAAGTCCTGATGGTTCCGATCTTCCCGGCTTAGCGGCTTTTGCCGTCATGGGAACAACCATCGCGACGTGCGTCGGCACCGGGGTCCTCTTGGGCCTCTGGGCCGACCACGCGTGGGGGACCGCTCCCGGGGGTCTGCTGATCGGGATAGTGTTAGGAACGGTCGCCGCCGTGGTGAGCGTTGTTAAGCAAGTCCGGCGTTTCCTCTAAAAACCCATTGCTCGTGCTCGATAATCTCCCTCCAAATACCCTGCCTCGTCTGCTGCGTCGCACCACCCTTTCGGCCCTGGTCGTTGGGTCCTTGGGCTTCATCGTCGCACTCCTGATCGCCCCGCCGCTCAGCGCCCTCGGCCTTGTCCTCGGCGTCGGGCTCGCGTTGCTCAACCTTCGCTACCTCGACCGTCAGGCCGCCCGGGTCGAACTTCGGGGCGAGCAGAGCTCGAAAGCGGTCCGGCGCCAACTCGGTGGAAAGACGACCGGACGCCTCGCAATTATGACTGTCGTAGTTTTGGCGGTGGTGTGGCTGAACGCACCGCTGGGAATCGGTATTGTGTCAGGGCTTGTGCTTTATCAAATTGTGTTTGTCGTCAACGTCATGCGCGTGGTGGCAAACCAGGGAGGAATGTAGTGAAGACGCTTTACGCGGCAAAGACGATCTCGGTCGGGGTCCACCCGACGGTTCATGTTTTTGGTCTCACTATTGACACCGACATCGTCACTTCGACGTTGGTGGCTATGGCGATCTTCCTCTACCTCGGCTTTCGCATGCGCTCGAAGGTCACCGACGGCGTTCCCGGCAAGCTCCAGCTCTTCTGGGAGATCATCGTCGAAATGGTCACCGATCTCGCGGTGTCGGCCATGGGTCCAAAGGGCCGGCGCTTCGTGCCGCTCGGCGTGACGCTCTTCCTGTTCATCCTCATCGCCAATTGGATTGGCTTCATCCCCTCGGCGATGCACCCCGGTGCCTCGGGCGAGATCCTTCCCGCACCCACCGGCGACGTGAACCTGCCGCTCGCGATGGCGCTGCTCGTCATCGTCTGGGTGCACGTCGAATCGTTCCGGGCCCGCGGCTTCAAGGGCTACTTCAAGCACTACACCCAGCCCTACATGGCGTTGGCGCCGATCAACATGGTGGAGGAAATCACCAAGCCGATCACGCTGACCTTCCGTCTCTTCGGCAACCTCTTCTCGGGCGGACTCATGATCGCGGTCATGACCACCCTGCTTCCGATCTACGTCGTGCCGTTCGGCGAGATCATCTGGAAGCCCTTCGATCTCGGTATTGGAGCGATCCAGGCGTACATCTTCATGTTGCTTGCGGTCCTGTACTTCGGCATGGCGACGAGCCATGAAGAAGAACACAATGCCGTGCTAGAGACCTCGCACTAAACCAACCCAGGAGGAAATACAGAAATGGCAAATACAGATTCAGTGGCTTCGGCGGTACGTATCGCAGGTGCACTCGTCGGCGGCGGACTCGCCCTCGGCGGCGGTGCCATTGGTGCGGCAATCGGTGACGGTCTCGCCGGTAGCCAGACCATCGCGGCGATTGCCCGTCAGCCCGAGATTGAGAACAAGGCGCGTCAGTACTTCTTCCTGACAGTCGGCTTGGTTGAGGCTATGTACTTCATCAACCTGCTGTTCATGGTCGTCTTCGTCTACGTCTTCAAGGCGCAATAGTCCCGACGCCGCGCGATCCCCACACGGGCCCCGCGACGGTCCCCTCTAGTTAAAGAAGGTCATTCGACATGTTTACCGGGTCAATCTTCCTCATCCCCAACGGGACGTTCTTCGTAGAACTGCTCGTTGTGGCGGTGATCTTGTTCCTCGTCACGAAGTACATCCTGCCGCCCCTCAACAGGGCCATGGAAGGTCGTCAGGCGAAGATTCGTGCCGCCCTCGAGGCGGCTGACCAGGCACGTGCCGAGGCCGAGGCCGCGGGCGACGAGCGGGCGAAGGTCGTGAGCGCGGCCCGCGACCAGGCCCGCGAGATCGTCGACGCCGCCCAGGCGACCGCCGATCAGGTGAAGGCGGAGGCCGGTGGACGCGGACAGGTCGAGTACGACCGCATCGTCGCGAACGCGCAGAACGAAGTCGCGAGCGCGCGTCAGCGCGCCATCGACGAAGCGTCGGCGAAGATCGGCGAGATCGTGTTCGACCTCGTCACCAAGATCGTCGGACGCGAAGTCGACCAGAACGCCCACCAGGACCTCATCCGTGAGGCCGTTTCGGCGCTCAACGCCGAGGCCCAGAGGGAAACGAACCGCTGATCATGCTGGCCAAGCTCGAAGGATACGCCGCCGCCCTCTTGGGCTCGCTCGACGCAACAGCGCTCGCCACGGTCGCGGCCGACCTCACGAGGCTCGAGCAGACGATCCTCGGCCGTTCCGACCTGCGCGCCGTCCTGAGCGACACCTCCATCGCCGGAGTGGCCCGTGGCCGGATCCTGCACGACCTGCTCGACGGCAAGCTGGACGAGACGACGCTTCGCCTCGCCGTCTACGCCGCGACCGCCGCCCCCGCGCAGGAAGTCGACCACTCCATCGCCGAGCTGGCCGTGGTCGCCCAAGTCCTGCAGGCGACTGGCGAGTTCGTCCACGCGACCCTGGGACTCCTCGCCGCGCGCAAGCGCGTGGGTGGATTCGCTGACGCCCTGCTCGAGGGCCTCGACGCCGGCGACTTCGCCCAGATCGAGCGAGACCTCTTCAGTTGGGCCCGCGCCATCGAGGAGAACCAGGATCTTCGCCGACTGCTGCTCGACCGCGACGCCGCGCTCGAAGCCCGGGTGGGCCTCACGAGACAGCTGCTGGCGAACAAGGTGAGCCCGGTCACCCTGCGCCTTGCGTGCTATGTAATCGAGGGTGGACGTGCCCGCGACGTCGTGGGCACGCTCGACTTCCTGGTCGACTACGTCGCCCAGGCCCGTAACTGGCGTGTGGCGCGCGTGTACACCGCGCGTCCGCTCGACGAGTCCAGCCAGTCCCAGCTCGTGGGCTCGCTCACGTCGTTGACGGGGAAGAACGTTGAACTCCAGATCGCCGAGGACCCTGCCCTGTTGGGCGGCGTGTTGGTCGAGGTCGGCGATCTGCGCCTGGACGCCACCACCCGTGGGCGCCTGGGCGCGCTGCACGACGCCGTGGCGTCGGGCCGGCTGTACGAATCCGCTTTCAATCGAAACGACTAAGGAAAAGGAAACTGTGATGACTGAGCTCACCATTAGTGCCACCGAGATCACCGACGCGCTGCAGAAGTACGTCACTGAATTCAACCCCGCCGTGGGCGCCGAGCAGGTCGGGCGCGTCGTGGAAGTCGGTGACGGCATTGCCCGCGTGTCCGGACTGCCGCTGGCGAAGGTGAACGAGCTGCTCGAGTTCGAGGACGGGACACTCGGTCTCGCGATGAACCTCGACGAGGAGACCATCGGTGCGGTGGTGCTCGGCTCGGTCGACCAGATCGAAGAGGAACAGGTCGTACGCGCGACCGGCCGCATCCTTTCGATGCCGGTGGGCGACGCCCTGCTCGGGCGCGTGGTGAACGCGCTCGGTGAGCCCATCGACGGCAAGGGTCCGCTCGTGAATCCCTCGACTCGTCGCATGGAAATGCAGGCTCCCGGCATCATCGGTCGTCAGCCCGTTTGCGAGCCGCTGCAGACCGGTATCAAGGCCATCGACGCCATGACCCCGATCGGCCGCGGCCAGCGCGAGCTCATCATCGGCGACCGCAAGACCGGCAAGACCACCGTCGCCATCGACACGATCCTGAACCAGAAGGGCCAAGGCGTGAAGTGCATCTACGTCGCCATTGGCCAGAAGAACTCGTCGGTCGCCCAGACCGTGAAGACCCTCGACGACCACGGCGCCCTGGAGTACACGGTCGTCGTCGTCGCGTCGGCCGGGGACCCCGCGCCGTTCAAGTTCCTCGCCCCCTACGCCGGCTGCGCCATTGGCCAGGAGTGGATGGAACACGGCCAGCACGCCCTCGTCGTCTACGACGACCTGTCCAAGCAGGCCGAGGCCTACCGCCAGATCTCGCTGCTGCTGCGCCGCCCACCGGGCCGTGAGGCGTACCCCGGCGACGTCTTCTACCTGCACAGCCGTCTCCTCGAGCGCGCGGCGAAGTTGAGCGACGAGCTCGGCGGCGGCTCGCTGACGGCGCTGCCGATCATCGAGACCAAGGCCGGCGACATCTCGGCGTACATCCCCACCAACGTGATCTCAATCACCGACGGCCAGGTGTTCCTCGAGTCCGACCTCTTCTACTCGGGTGTTCGCCCCGCGATCAACGTCGGCAACTCGGTGTCGCGCGTGGGCGGCGCCGCGCAGATCAAGGCCATGAAGTCGGTCGCCGGTACGCTGAAGATCGACCTCGCGCAGTTCCGTGACCTCGAGTCGTTCGCGACCTTCGGCTCCGAGCTCGACAAGTCCTCCCAGCAGCAGCTCGACCGCGGCTACCGCCTGACCGAGC
Source organism: Acidimicrobiaceae bacterium (assembly GCA_003132205.1). Taxonomy (GTDB): domain Bacteria; phylum Actinomycetota; class Acidimicrobiia; order Acidimicrobiales; family RAAP-2; genus RAAP-2. The sequence goes on along the minus strand of PKWY01000018.1, from coordinate 38,915 downwards.
TCCTGAAGCAGGGCCTCAACGCGCCGGTGCCCGTCGAGGAGCAGTGCATCGTCATCTACGCCGGCACCAAGGGCTGGCTCGACACGATTGCGGTCGAGGACGTGCGCCGTTTCGAGTCTGAACTGCTGACGGCGTTTCGCGCCAAGCACACCGACCTGCTCGACCAGATCCGCAACTCGGGGACCCTGCCCGACACGGACAAGCTCGACGACGCGCTACGCACGTTCGTCGACGGCTTCGCCCCGAGCAAGTAAAGAACGTAAAGACCGAGCGAGAAAGGAGTAGCGATGGCCGGTGGACAGGAAAGAATCCTGCGTCGACGTATCAAGTCGGTGCAGGCCACGAGAAAGATCACCAAGGCGATGGAACTCATCGCTGCGTCCCAGATCTCCAGGAGCCAGGCGCGTATCGGCGCCAATCGACCGTACCGCCACGGCATGCAGAGGATCGTCATCGAGGCGGCCCTCGGCGACCCCGCGGCGGCGAAGAAGCTGCTCGCCACGCCCGAGCACGTCGAGACCGCGATCGTCCTGGTCATCACTGGTGACCGGGGACTCTCCGGCGCGTACAACTCATCGGTGCTGCGCGCCGGCGAGCGCCTCGTGAAGAAACTGCGCGGCGAGGGGACGAACGTCCGCCTCTTCGCGGTGGGCAAGAAGGCCGCCGGATTCTTCCGCTTCCGCGGCATGGAAGTGGAGCACAGCTTCGTCGGCTTCGCTGACCGTCCGACCTTCGGCGACGCCCGTTCGGTCGCCGGCACCATCGCCGCGCCGTTCATCGACGGCGAGGCCCAGCAGGTGCTGCTCGTCTCGACGCGCTTCGTCTCGGCTGGTAGCCAGGTCGTCGAAGTGGAGCAGTTGCTGCCCCTCTCGATGCCCGACGTGGTCATCGACGACACGCCCAAGCCCCTGAAGGGCTACACCGAATTCGAGCCCGAGGTCAAGGAGCTGCTCTTCTACCTGGCTCCGCGGGCGCTCGAGAGCGAGATCTTCTCCGCGCTCTTGGAGGGCGCCGCATCGTTCCACACCAGCCAGCAGCGAGCCATGGCCGCCGCTACCGATAACGCCGACGATCTCGGCCAGAACCTCAGTCGAATCATGAACCGGGCCCGCCAGGACTCGATTACTACCGAAATCATGGAAATCGTGAGCGGCGCCGAAGCGCTCCGCTCGGGAAAGTGAGATACCAATGACCATTGCTCCTGACAAGACCAATCTCGAGACAGGACGCGTCGTCGCAATCGCCGGACCGGTGGTTGACGTGGAGTTCCCGCCGCACTCGCTGCCGGAGATCAACCACGCCGTGGAGGTGGACATCGTCATCGACGGCGTCAGCGTCACGGTGACCGGTGAGGTCGCCCAACAGATCGGCGAAGGCCGCGTCCGCTGCGTCTGCATGAAGCCGACTGACGGACTCGTGCGCCGCGCCATTGTCCGCCAGACCGGGCGCGGCATCACCGTTCCCGTCGGCGACGCGGTGCTCGGTCACGTGTTCAACGTGATCGGCGAGCCCCTCGACACCGACGACATCGGCGCCGTCGAGGACCACTGGGAGATCCACCGCAGTGCGCCCGCGTTCGACCAGCTCGAGCCCCGCGCCACCATGTTCGAGACCGGCATCAAGGTCATCGACCTCCTCGCCCCGTACGTGCAGGGCGGCAAGATCGGCCTGTTCGGGGGTGCCGGTGTCGGCAAGACCGTCTTGATCATGGAGATGATCCGCCGCGTCGCCGAGCAGCACGAGGGCGTGTCGGTCTTCGCCGGCGTCGGCGAGCGCACCCGCGAGGGTACCGACCTTCTGTTGGAGATGCGCGAATCCGGCGTTATCGAGAAGACCGCGCTGGTCTACGGCCAGATGGACGAGCCACCTGGGGTGCGCCTGCGCGTGGCCCTGGCGGCGCTCACCATGGCTGAGTACTTCCGTGACGTGAAGAACCAGGACGTGTTGTTGTTCATCGACAACATCTTCCGGTTCGTGCAGGCCGGCTCCGAAGTGTCGACGCTGCTCGGCCGCATGCCGAGCGCGGTGGGTTACCAGCCCACGCTCGCCGACGAGATGGGTGAGCTCCAGGAGCGCATTACCTCGACCCGAGGCCGTTCGATCACCTCGCTGCAGGCCGTCTACGTGCNNACGTGCCCGCGGACGACTACACCGACCCCGCGCCGTTCACGACGTTCACCCACCTTGACGCGACGACCGAGTTGAGCCGTCAGATCGCCGCACTGGGTATCTACCCTGCGGTCGACCCGCTCACCTCGACGTCGAACATCCTCGCCCCCGAGATCGTCGGGGACCGCCACTACGCGGTGGCCCGTTCGGTGCAGCAGATCCTCCAGCGTTACAAGGAGCTCCAGGACATCATCGCGATCCTCGGTCTCGACGAGTTGTCCGAAGCCGACCGGATCACCGTGTCGCGTGCGCGAAAGATCCAGCGCTTCCTGTCCCAGCCGATGTTCGTGTCGAAGATCTTCACCGGCATCGACGGGATCAACGTTCCGGTGCAGGAGACCATCGAGTCCTTCGAGCACTTGGTCAAGGGCGACCTTGACGCGTTCCCGGAGCAGGCGTTCCTGAACGTCGGTGGCGCCTCGGACGTCGAGCGCAAAGCCGCTGAGCTGCAGCGGGACTAAGCCATGGCCACGATGAAGGTTGAGATTGTGACGCCCGAAGCGGCGTTGTGGGCGGGCGAGGCCACGGCCTTGATCGCCCGATCGTCGGACGGCGAGTTCACGATTCTGCCTCAGCACACCGCGACCGTTGGCGACATCGTCCCAGGGGTCGTGCGCGTCGAGACGAGCGAGGGCGAGTTCTCCTTCGCCGTCCACGGCGGCTATTTCCAGGTCGGTCCCGATGACGTCGAAGGCGTCACCCGGGCGACCGTGCTCGCCGGGGTGGCGGAAAAGACATCGGAAATCGATGTCGCGCGTGCCCAGGCGGCGAAGGAAGCGGCCGAAGCGGAACTCGCGACCACCCGCGGCGAGCCGGGCGAGCACGCCACGCAACTCCTCGCCCAAGCGGCGCTCGAACGTGCCGAGCTGCGTCTTCAAGCGGCCTCGCGGTAACGCTTAACGCGCAGTCACGTAGTCCAGCAGGTCCTTCTTCTCGTGCTCTAGCTCGTCGAAGCGAGCTTTCACGACGTCACCAATCGAGATCATTCCCGTGAGTTTCGCGTCGTCGATGACGGGAATGTGGCGGATGCGGTTCTCGGTCATCAGCCCCATGAGGGTGGTGACCGACGTCGCCTCGTCACACACCGTGACGTCGCTCGACATCAGCGCTGAGACCTTGAGGTCGAGCGCCTGCGCCCCGTGGGACGCGATGGCGCGCACGACGTCGCGCTCGCTGAAGATGCCGACGAGCGGGGGGGTCGGGCCGGTGACGACGAGAGCCCCGATTCCACGCTCCTTCAAGAGGGCGAGGGCGTCGGTGACCAAGCGCTCTTGCGAGATGGTGGCGACGTCGTGGCCCTTGGCTGCCAGCAGATCCTTGACCTTCATGCGGTTCCCCCTCGTTGTTGCGCCGAAACAGAGGCAAATGCTCTAATGCGGACTCTACGACCAGGCGGGACCTTTTGCAACGAGAGACGGCCGGTCGTGAACCATTGCACGAACTGTGAGATGGCGTCTTCGTGGCCGAGCTGACCTAGAAGCCGGTGGTGCTGAACTCCTGGAGCTTGTCGTGGCGGTGGAAGGTCTCGATCGTGCGCAGCGTGCCCGATCGCGAGCGGACCACGAGCGACTGAGTGGTGGCGCCGAAGTCGTAGAAGCGCACGCCGCGCAGGAAGTCGCCGTCGGTGATGGCGGTCGCGGAGAAGTAGCAGTTGTCGCTCGCCACGAGGTCGTCGGTGAAGAGCACGCGGTTGAAGTCGTAGCCGAGCTCCTCGGCGACGCGGCGCTCCTCGTCGTTCCTCGGGTGCAGCACGCCCTGTATCTCGCCCCCGAGTCCCTTCAAGGCGGCGGCGGCGATGACGCCTTCCGGCGTGCCGCCGATCCCGAAGAGGATGTCGGCCCCCGAGTCGGGCCAGCCCGTCGCGATCGCTCCCGCGACGTCGCCGTCGGAGATGGAGAGCACGCGCGCGCCCGTTTCGCGGACCTCCTCGACCAGGAGATCGTGGCGGGGCCGGTCGAGGATGACGACGCCGAGCTCCTGGACGGGCTTCTTCAGGCGCTTGGACAACTCGTTGAGATTGTCGGTCGCGGACGCGTTGATGTCGACCGAGCCCCGGCCCCGCGCTCCCACGGCCACCTTCTTCATGTAGACGCAAGGACCGGGATTGAACATCGTCCCGCTCTCGGAGAGCGCGATCACCGCGAGGGCGCCGTTGCGGCCCATGGCCGTCAGCGTCGTGCCGTCGATCGGATCCACCGCGACGTCGACCTTGGGTGGACGACCGTTGCCGATGCGCTCGCCGTTGAAGAGCATGGGGGCTTCGTCCTTCTCACCCTCGCCGATCACGACGATGCCGTCCATCGCGATGCCGCCCAGCACGAAGCGCATGGCGTCCACGGCCGCGGCGTCGGCGGCCATCTTGTCGCCCCGGCCCGCCCAGCGGGCTGCGGCGATCGCCGCGGCCTCGGTGACCCGGATCATCTCGAGGGCGATATTGCGGTCTGGTCTTGATGGTTGCTTCATGGTGCCAGAGTACTCTCGGTTCTGGCGAATGAACTGGGACAATCGATCCAATTGGCGATACCGGCAATACTTGTAGGGTGATCTCCGTCGTCGTCAAGCCCAGTGGCCCTCTGAGCGGCGAAGTCCAGGCTTTCGGCGCGAAGAACGCGGTGCTGAAGCAGATGGCGGCGTGTCTGCTCGCGACGGGCGAGCACCAGCTCACCAACGTCCCGAACATCACCGACGTCGATATCATGATCGAGCTCTTGGAGGCTTTGGGCTGCTCGGTGGCGCGTCCCGCGGAGCACGAGCTGCTCATCAGCGTTCCCGACGCCACGGACATCCATCCGATCGCCCCGGCGCACCTCTTCGAGGCCATGCGCGCCTCCATCGTGATCCTGGGCCCTCTGCTCGTGCGCTGCGGCGAGGCGAACATGGCGCTGCCGGGCGGCGACGACTTCGGGCACCGGCCGATCAACTTCCACACCGACGGCCTTTCGGCGATGGGCACGACGTTCCGGAACGATCGCAATACGATCCACGCCACGACGAATCGATCGCGGCTTCGAGCCGCGCACATCACGCTCGAGTACCCGAGCCACACAGCGACCGACAACCTGCTGATGGCGTGCGTCCTCGCCGAGGGGCGCTCAGTGATCGACAACGCGGCCCGCGAGCCCGAAGTCGAGGACTTGGCTCGCCAACTCATCGCGATGGGCGCGAAGATTGAAGGGCTGGGCACGTCGCGGCTCAGCATCGAGGGGGTCCGTGAGCTGAAGCCCGCGCGCCACGAGGTCATCACCGACCGCGTGGTCACCGCCACGTATCTGGCGTCCGGACTCATCACCGGCGGCCACGTGCGGGTCGTCGACGGGCGGCCCGACCACATGGAGATGCTGCTTCGAAAGCTCGAAGCGATGGGCGCGACGCTCGACCTCGCGGGCCCGGGGATCGTCATCCAGGGGCCCGCCCGGGTGCAGACCTGTGACGTGGCGACCCTGCCGTATCCGGGGGTGGCGACGGACTACAAGCCGCTGATCACGACGATGCTGAGCGTCGCCGACGGGGTATCGGTCGTGACCGAGAACCTCTTCCAAGGGCGGTTTCGCTATGTGGACGAGCTCGTGCGCCTCGGCGCGCGCATTACCACCGAGGGGCACCACGCCATGATCCGCGGGGTGGACCACCTGGTCGGGACGACCGTGCGGGCGACCGACATCCGCGCCGCCGCGGCGCTCGTGCTCGCCGGGCTCGTCGCCGAGGGACAGACCACGGTGAGCGGGGTCGAGCACGTGGAGCGCGGCTACGACGACTTCCTCGGACGACTGAGCACACTCGGGGCCAACGTCGAGCGGGTCGCATGATTCCGCGCAACCCGAAGGAACTAATGGAGCTCGCGACCGATGGTTCGCGCACGGCGCTCGCGCGGCTGCTCACCTACGTCGAGTCGAGCGGTGAAAACCACGCCGAAACGGCCTCGCTGGCCTACCGGGTGCCTTCGCCGTACGTGGTGGGGATCACCGGGCCCCCGGGAGCCGGGAAGTCGACCCTGACCGACCGGCTGATCACGACGGCCCTCGCCAAGGGATCGTTCGAGGGCCAGCACGGATTCGATGAAGTGGGCGTGCTGTGCATCGATCCGAGCTCGCCCTTCAGCGGCGGCGCGATCCTCGGGGACCGCATCCGCATGCAGGATCACGCCACCAACGAGCACGTCTTCATCCGCTCGATGGCGACCCGGGGCCACCTCGGAGGACTCTCACTGGCGGTGCCGGACGCCCTTCGGGTGCTCGGGGCGGCGCGCTTCACCTTCGCGCTCGTCGAGACCGTGGGTGTTGGACAGATGGAGGTCGACATCGCCTCGGCGGCGGACACGACCGTCGTCGTGACGAATCCGGGCTGGGGGGACTCCATGCAGGCGAGCAAGGCCGGGCTCTTGGAGGTGGCGGACATCTTCGTCATCAACAAGGCCGACCGCCCTGGGGTGCGCGAGACCCGCCGCGACCTCGAGCAGATGCTGGACCTGGGCACGCACGAGTGGCGTCCGCTGATCGTCGAGGCGATCGCGAGCACGGGCTTTGGCACCGACGACCTCTGGAACGCGATCGTCGAGCACCGCCGGTACCTCGAGAACGGCCGTTTCGACGAGCACCGCCGCGAGGGGATGCGACGCGAACTCGACAAGGTGCTTTCGGCGATGCTGCGCTCGAAGGTGAAGGACCTGTCCCACGGCGAGGCGTACGAGAGGGAAGTGGACGCACTGCTCGCCGGCGCGACCGATCCCTACCGCGCGGCGGCGAAGCTGCTCTCAGAGTCATGATCGCCACCTCGGTCGCCTACGACCTCGTCTTCCTGGTGCACATTCTGTCGGCGGTGACGGCGATGATCGTGTTCGTCGCGATGCGCAGTTCCGCCAGAACCGTGACGAGTGGCGCGGACGCAGCGACGCAGCGGGCCCGATTCCCGAACCGGCCCAACTGGGCCGCCCGGGTGCTGCACCTGCTGCCGGTGACGGGGCTCATCATGTCCCTGAGCGGCGACAGATCAGTATCGCTCACTCGTCCCTGGATCGGGTTTGGAATCCTCTGCTACCTCGCCGCCGCCGGCCACTTGGAGGCGCGTACCCTGCCCCTCGAGCGGGTGGTCGGTGAGGTCATTGCCCACGAGGGCGTGGCGTCGCCCGAGCGCGGGCGCAAGTTGGTGATGTCGATCGACGCGTTGCTCGCCATCGTCGCGGTGGCGTTCGTGACGATGCTGGTGCAGTTTTAGAGAAAAGGGGTATCCGTCTCAGTGCAGTAGGCGATTACCGAGCCCGTGGTCGCCACCATCTGACTGCGGCGAGACAGACCCACGCACTGGGCACCAGCGGAAACGTGACTTAAGGGTTCGGTGGTTGTCGCCGGGGATTCTTCCACAGGCGCCCGTAGGCGAGCCCGATCAACGCGACTACCTGCAGGATGAGGCCGGTGCGATACCCCGCGCTTGCGAGAGGGTTGGTCCAGATGAGGAACTCCGCCACGATGCACACGAACACCATCGAGAGCCCCAGCCGCTTGTTCTCGAGCCTCGCCCAGTACTGCCGCTTCACACCTCGCTCTGAGAACCTTACGTACTTTGGAGAGTACTTCGCCCATGCTGCCTGACCGGCTCGGTTGCGAAGACCGCCAAACGGGGAGTGAAGGATCAGCCACGTCTCTCGAGGTCGAAACCCCAGGAATCGAAAGGCGCAGATCAAGAACTACTGCACCGAGACGGATACACCCTTTAGAGAAACGCGGCGCGCCCGACCATCCCGGCGGCGACCGTGGCGTTGGTGACCTCGTCGATCAGCACGAAGCTTCCCGTCACTCGGTTGTCGCGGTAGTCGTCGACCACCAGCGAGTCAGCCGTGTGGAGGGTGGCGATGCCGATCTCGTTGGTGCTGAGGAACGCCGTCTCGTTGATGCTCAGCGTCGCGATGTCGACCACGCCGCCGATGGCGCTGACCCGGACCGGGGTCACCTTGGTCGTGTGCTTCAGGCGAAGCCGCTGGCCGACGTGGAGCGGGGCGTCGCCGAACCAGCAGATCGTCGCTTCGAAGTCCTTGGTGATCGTCGGCAGCGGCAGGGTCGCGAGCATGTCGCCACGACCGGCGTCGGTGTCGGCCTTCAAGGCAATATCGATGGAGAGTCCGGCGGTCGCGGTGTCCGTCGGGCCCGAGCCCGAGTTGATGGCCGTGATCGTCGTTTCGATGTTGGCGGGAAGGAGCCTGATCCGGTCGCCGACGTGCAGCGAGGAGCCGTTCAGCATTCCGGCGTAGGTGCGGCCCCCGCCGAGCTGGCGAAGCACCCACTGGATGGGCAGGCGGGCGCCCTCGTGGGTAGTCGTCCACGAACCGGCTTCGGAGGTCTCGAGGGCGTGAAGCACGGTCGGCCCGGTGTACCAGGGCGTGTTCTCGGAGTGTTCGACGACGTTGTCGCCGAGCAGCGCCGAGACCGGGATCGACGTCACCGACTCGAATCCAAGCTCCTTGGCGAGGATTTCGATCTCATTGACGACGCCCAGGTACGCGCTCTCGGACCAGTTGACCTCGTCCATCTTGTTCACGGCGGCGACGATCGTGCGCACGCCGAGCAGCGCCGCGATGCAGAGGTGGCGGCGCGACTGTTCCTTCAAGCCGTGCGCGACGTCGAGGACCACCAGCGCCAGGTCGGCGGTGGAGGCGCCCGTCGCCATGTTCCTCGTGTACTGCTCATGGCCCGGGCAGTCGGCGATGATGAACTTGCGCGACGGCGTCGTCGCGTAGCGGTAGGCGACGTCGATGGTGATGCCCTGCTCGCGCTCGGCGCGCAGTCCGTCGGTGACGAAGCTCAGGTCGAGGTCGCCCACGCCGCGCTTCTCCGAAGCGGCCGCGACCGCGTCGAGCTGGTCGTCGAAGAGCTGGCGGGTGTCGACGAGCAGTCGGCCGATCAACGTGGACTTGCCGTCATCGACCGATCCGACGGTCGCGAGGCGAAGGAGATCCTTGTGGGCGGGTTTCATTTAGAAGTAGCCCTCACGTTTGCGGTCCTCCATGGCGGTTTCACTGAAACGGTCGTCGGCGCGCGTGGCGCCGCGCTCCGAGACGTTGGCGACGGAGACCTCGTCGATGATCTCGGACAACGTCATGGCCACGGAGATGACCGCACCGGTGCAGTTGGCGTCGCCGACCGTGCGAAAGCGCACCGTCAGGCGCTCGACCGTCTCGGTCTTTCGCGGCTCGACGAACGGACCGACCGCGAGCCACATGTTGTCGCGCAGTACCACGTCGCGCTCGTGGGCGAAGTAGATGCTGGGCAGGTCCATCTCCTCGCGCTCGATGTACTGCCAGATGTCGAGCTCGGTCCAGTCGGAGAGCGGAAAGGCGCGAAGGTGCTCGCCGGGATTCACCTTCCCCTGGTACAGCTGCCACAGTTCGGGGCGTTGCTTGCGCGGATCCCACTGACCGAAGTGGTCGCGGAACGAAAGGATCCGCTCCTTGGCCCGGGCCTTGTCCTCGTCGCGCCGAGCACCGCCGAAGGCGGCGTCGAAGTTGTTGTCGGTGATCGCGTCGAGCAAGGTGATGGTCTGCAGCCGGTTGCGTGATCCCATGGGACCGGGATCGGCGACCTTGTTCTGGTCGATGGTGTCCTGGACCTTCGCGACGATGAGGCGAGCGCTGATCCTCTCGGCGGCACGGTCGCGAAACTCGAGCACCTCGGGGAAGTTCTGGCCAGTGTCGATGTGCATCACCGGAAAGGGAAGCTGCTGGGGGGCAAAGGCCTTCGCCGCGAGGTGGAGCAGCACCGCCGAGTCCTTGCCGCCCGAAAACAGCAGCACGGGTCGCTCGCACTCGGCGACGACTTCGCGCAGGATGAAAATGGCGTGTGATTCAAGGAGATCTAAATGATCGGTCATGTGGGGGGCCTGAGAAGTGTTGGTGGTCATAAGGGAGAAGTTGTTCCTAATACCCTACTAAACCAGTAGGGGAACGAAACATTAGGCTGAATTCACTATGAATGCACCGACGCAGACCCTGATCGACGAACTCGAGACGAAGAACGCAGAGTTCGAGCGAGCAACGCCCCTCGAGATCCTCAGCTGGACCTTCGAGCGCTTTGACGACGACGTCGCGATGGCGTGCTCGTTCGAGGATGTGACGCTCCTGCACATGGTGCACGAACTTCGCCCCCGCACCGAGATCATCTTCCTCGACACCCTGGGCCACTTTCCCGAGACCCTCGAATTCGCCTCGCGCATTGAGGACCAGTGGAAGCTGAGCCTGACGCGCACGGTGCCGACGGCTGAAGCCGACGCTTGGCCCTGCGGGACCGAGAGGTGCTGCGAACTGAGGAAGGTCGAGCCGCTCAAGCGCGCCCTGAGCGGTCGCTCAGCGTGGATGACGTCCGTGAAGCGCGTTGACGCGCCCACGCGGGCCCAGATGAAGACTCTTCACTGGGACGAGAAGTTCGGACTGGTGAAGGTGAACCCTCTCGCCACCTGGAGCGACGACGACGTCGCCTACTACCTGCAGGCGAACAACCTTCCCGAGCACCCGCTCTGGGCCGAGGGCTACGCCTCGATCGGGTGCGCGGCGGTCACCGCGAAGCCCGCCAGTCCCGGGGACCGGCGTTCGGGCCGGTGGGTCGGTGCCGAGAAGGAGGAGTGCGGTCTGCACGAGGCTTGATATCCACCAGTATTCGGGTATATCGCTGTACATTTGACGTCAATGTCTAAGCACTCGATCCAGGGATTGGTGAGATGCTGCTGGTAGTCCTCGCTCTGGTATGGATCGCCATCCTTGTTCCCATCGTGGTGCGCCATTTTCGTGAGCACGGAAACGAGCGTTCCATCGAGCATTTCCACGCGGAACACGACGTTCTAAGTCGCCACGAATACTCCGTTGCACCCGCTCATCGCCTTGATATCGCCCAACGCCAGTACGACGAGAGCCACGACACGCGCGAGCGTCCGCGCCTGACCGTTGTCCACGCGGACGACACGTACCGTTCACTCGAATCGCGCAATTCGTGGGAGGAGTGGAGCGACGACTACGACTACGACCACGATCAAAGGTCGCTCCAGCGCGAAGAAGCGAAGAACCGTTACGCCGCCGCGTACTCGTCGGTGCCGAACGAGCACGACGCGGTGCGTTACCAGGAGCCGTCACGCCGTCACCTTTCGATGAAGGTTCGCCGCACCCGGATCTTCCTGGGCCTTGTCGCTGGGGCGTTGCTCTTCACCGCGTCCGACTTCGTGATGAGTTCGTCCCTGGTGCAGGATCTCGCGATTCTCTTCTGGCTGGGCCTGGTCGGCTTTGTCGCCGCGGCCTTGATTGCGGTCAGCCAGGGTTACCTGCACGAGTCCTCGCTGCCGATTCGTCGAATAGGATCTCGGGGCCTCGCGACGATCGAGCCTTTGTACCCACATAGGTACGAAGAGGATGATTCCGAGTTCTACGAAGCCGAGGCCGAAGGCCAGTGGCGTCGAGAATCGTCGGCACGCTACGCCTTAGGCTAAAGTTGGTACTCCTTCGGGGGTGTAGCTCAATTGGTAGAGCGCTACGTTCGCAATGTAGAGGCAGTGGGTTCGAATCCCATCACCTCCACTCCGGAACAGAGTAAGAATCGGGCCTGATGACACGGGCCGCTGGTGCGATTTGGATTATGAAGTTCACTGGCGCAGTCACCCATGGAGCACCTTGGTATGTTGCGAGGTGCCTTGACGTCGACGTAGTCAGTCAAGGCGAAATTGTCGATGAGGCTCTCGCGAATCTCGAAGAAGCGCTGGGCTTGTGCTTCGAAGGGGAGGACCTCCCTGACTCGCTAGGGCCGCCGATCATCACCACTGTATTGATTCCTGCGTAGCCCCGCGCTATCCGTTGTGTCCGGCCAAGAGGCTGTCACTGCGCTCGGGAAGATTGGCTTCGTACAAGTTGGCCAGCGGGGCAGTCATGTGAAACTCCGGGATCATGGGGGCAGAACGGTCATTGTCCCGAGTCACCGGGAGCTCGCCCGGGGACACTCTCAGCGACTCTTCGACAGTCCGGCGTTACCGTGAACGATTTCATCGACCTGCTGTAGGAAGAATCCTTTCTTCAAGGTTGCTCGACTTTCGTGCGAGTGTCGCGGTCAAGCGGTTCCTATTGTGTTACCTAAGGTCCACCGGTTTTCAACGCATCGGTAGTGCGTGGATACTGAATGCTTTCACCAAGGGCCAAGACCAAATAGCGAACTTGCGCGGATAAGCCGATCAACGGCAAAGCCGCAAGACATCGGTCGAGAGCGGTGCAGCGTGCTTCGTGTCGTCTTGGCGAGGAGAGGTCCGGGCCAGCCAGGCACCGATGAGGTTCTCGGCACCGCACGTCAGCAGCAGTCGGGGCCCAAGGGACCTTTGGCACTATCCCGCCCTGCGGCGGACCGTTACGTTTTGGTGCAAGGAGCCGTGAGTGCGACCTTCTGGGGCGCCTTGCATTTCCGTTTGCGCATCCCAGAGCGAGGAGATCACGATGAAGAAGCATCTGTCGGGCGTTTCTGGTGTGGCGGCGGGCGCCCTCGCCTTCGCACTTCTGTTCTCGGGCTGTGGTGGCGGCCATTCGGCGGTGACAACGACGACGCACAGGAGCTCGACGACGACCAGTAGTGCGCCCACGGCGGCCGGCAACGTCGCCCTCGCCGTCCCGGTCTCTGGTAGCGGCGGGTTCAACTACACCCAGGGCAGCTACCTCGAAGGGTTCGAATTCACCGCCAACAGTTCAATCTCAATCACCAAACTCGGTGCGTACGACTCGAACCTCTCGGCCCTGGCCAACGGGTCCGAGAGCTTCGTCACTGTGCCAGTCGCGCTGTACGACATCAGCTCGCATACGCTCTTGGGTAGCGTCAACGTGAGCTCCTCGGACCCGCCGACCGGTGTCTACCGGTACGCCGCGCTCTCGAGTCCCGTCACACTGAACAAGAGCGACACCTATTCAGTCGCCTGGGTTTCGCTCACGAACTACTACGTGGCGTCACCCGTGCTGGTCGCCTCGGATGTGAATCCCGCCATCAACTACGTGGCCATGGACGGCAACGGTCCTGGCGGCCTCACGATGACCAGCGTGATGGTGGAGCCCAACTGGTTCTACACCCTGAGCCAGAACGGTCTGTCAGCCATCAACTACGACCTGGGACCGAACTTCATGTTCACGACGTCCCACTGACGGGTCCGGTTGGGCTCGAGGGGTTCGAACGTAGCCTCGTCATCTGCCCCGACTGGGGCCGAGAGACGCACCCCGGCGGCCCGACAACTGCCGTGTGACGCCCCGGGGGTGTCCGAGCCGAAGACCAAGGCCGGAGATCTTGGCCCCGTTGCCAACGCTCGAACGAAAGGGTCAAACTCGCTTCGAGATTGGGCGAGGTAGTAGCGACAGGGAATCTCGATCTTCTGGATGGTCACGATGCGTCGATGTGGGCGACGGCGGTGTTAAGCATGCATAGTGACCGACAATGCGACACGCCAAGACTCCGATCCTTCCGACGACGTCGAGCGAAGAAGCGGTGATCGCCGGGGTGATGACGATCGCCGCAAGCACGACTCGGGACCGCCCAGTGGTACCGAGCGGCGCAAGGGCGAGCGGCGCAAGGGCGAGCGGCGCAAGACGAAGGGCTTGCCTGACGAGTAGTGCCGGCTTCTGGACACCTCACCCCGCATGGTTTGAAGCGGGGTGCCGGGCCCCTCACAGTTCCACGAAACTGGTATGGCAATTCCCTGCTCGGCACCTTCAAGGCAGTCTCGTGAATTGATCGACTGGTGTAAGCGCGAAAGAACCACCGAGCGGTCCAATCCGCCTCTGAGCGTGGCGACACCCTCATCGAGGGCTTGATCTCAATTCTGGTCCTCGCTCTGGCTGGCGTCGCCCGCCCCATTCACCCGCTGCACGACGGGACCATCCGGCCGTTCGAAGTTGACGCTATGAGATCGATCACCACGTCAGGAATAGGAAAGTGTGGGAGCCCCTTGGCGGCGAAGGGTGAGAACGTACCTGTTGGAAAGATGTCACTTTCTGGTTGATATTGCTCGCTTGATAGTGGAAATCGGTGGATAACTAGGAGAAAGACTGGGCAAAAGCTTCTGAAATCCCATTCTTCCCGACTTTGGTCACGTGAGGTGTGGCACAGTAACACTCGTAGTTCACGCAGTACCTGTCGAAGTCGGTCGAACCGCAAGGGGAGATCGGTGGAGAGTGGAGGGGCCTCGCAAGAGGAACGGAAGCTCTCACCGGGCAGCGGAGTTCGGTCCGCTGTTCGTAAGACGAATGGCGTGAAATACCTGCCGTTAGACGGTGGCCTGTCCGACACGGGCCAACGGATAGCGTGCCTTCGGGAACCCCGAGGGGCTGGTGAGTTTCGACTCCCTGGTCACTCGGGGTTTTCGGCTTTTTCGCTAGAAGAACGACTGGGGCTCGGCGGGCTCGATCAACTCCGGCCCGTCGTTGCGCACCGATCCGACGGCCTTGTCGACGCCGTGGTGGAGCAGGGTTCCCGGGGGCGCGGGGCGCAGCAACTGCACTCGCTCGTCGGGCCCGTAGACCTCGACGTCGAGCCAGAGCGCCACGTCCGAGAGTGCGAGCACGACGGGCATGCGGTCGTGCAGGTCGTCCATGTCCTTGCTCGGGCTCGTCGTGATCACGGTGCAGGTCTGCAGCGCTAGCGCGTCTTCGGGCATGTTCGGATCGTGCCAGCGCTCGTAGAGGCCGGCGAGGAGGAGGGGCTCTCCGTCAGCGCGGGCGAAGTAGTGCGGCTGCTTCTCGCGGCCGGCTCGGTGGTCCCACTCGTAGAAGCCGTCAACGGGGATAACGCACGGCCGCTTCGCGAAGGCGCTGCGGAACGAGGGCTTCTCCGCCACCGTCTCGCCACGGGCGTTGAAGAGCCGGTTGGCGATCGACGGATCCTTCGACCAGCTCGGGATGAGGCCCCAGCGGTAGCGGTCGAGGGTGCGCGCACCGCCAACCTCGGCGACCCCGAAGAGCCGTTGCAGGGGTCCGACGTTCCAGCTGGGGTGGCCTTCGGGGTCGATGCCCGCCGCCAACTGCGCGTCGAGAAGCTTCGCGAGGCGAGACGGGGGAGTGAAGAGAGCAATGCGACCGCACATAAATGTCCTTTCATGCTTCACGATAAAGGCTATTGGCGTGTGTCACCGGGAGTGGCTACTCTTACGAACATATGTTCGCTTTTTCAACTTCACGACCCAAACTCTCCGATGATCTGGTCGCCACGCTACGTCCCGTCACCATGGCGAAAAGCCGTCTCTTGCCGCTCGGCGAACCCTGGAAGGCGTTGACGCCGAACGGCGGACTGCGACGAGGCTCGACGGTTCTCGTGCAGGCGCAGCCCGGCTCGGGCGGGCTCAGCCTGGCCTTAAGCCTCGTCACCGAAGCCAGCACCCTGGGCCACTGGGTCGCGGTGGTGGGCGTTGACGACCCCGGGGTGGTCGCGATCGCCGACCTCGGGGTCGACCTGCGCCGTGTGCTCTTCGTGCCCCGACCCCGCGGGGCGTGGGCCGAGTCCGCGGCGGACCTGCTCGATGGGGTCGACCTCCTGGTGGTGCGTCCGCCTTCACGTGCCGCGCACAGAGTTGCCCGCCAGCTGATGGACCGGGTGCGCGAGCGCGGCACGGTACTGATCGTGCTCTGCGAACCGGGGGCGCCGTGGCCCTTGCCGGTCGACCTCTCGTTCGACATCACCCACGCGCAGTGGGCCACGTCGTCGCGCCTCGACGCCCGCTACCTCACGGTCCGGGTGGGCGGGCGCGGCGAGGCGCAGCGCGTTGGCGAACACGTGGTGGTGCTGCCCAATCGAAAAGGTCGGGCGGCGCCGGGCTAGTGGAACGCCTCCTCGCCGTATGGATTGAGGCGCTCAGTGAGGAGAAGCCGGACGGCTCGTCGCTGCGCGACTATCTCGCGGTGCTCGACGCGCTGACGGTGCTCTGCCCCTTCACCGAGCCGGTGCGGCTCGGACTGCTCGTCTTGCCCGTGCGGGGCCCGAGCCGGTTCTTCGGCGGCGAGGCGGCGGTGCTCAAGACCGTGCGCCAGAGCGTCCACGACCTCATTGGCTGCGAGCCGTCACTCGGCGTCGCCGACGGCCTGTTCTGCGCCGAGCTCGCCGCCCGAACGGGCGTGGTGGTGGCTGCGGGCGAGACGGAGTCTTTTCGCCGCGCTCAGCCGCTCAGCGCCCTCGGGCGAAAGGACCTCGCGACCACGTGCCGGCGGTTGGGCCTTCACACGCTCGGAGCGTTCGCTGACCTCGAGCGGGCCCGGGTCGCGGAGCGTTTCTCCACGTCGGTGCTCCAGCTGCACCGCGTGGCGAGGGGCGAGTCGAGCGAGTTGGGTGGCCAGCGCGACCCGCGCCTCGCCAAACGTCTTCGGGCGCTGCGCGGCGACGACGAATTGACGGACGAGCAGATTGGTTTCTTCGGTCAGCGCGGCGCGGGTGATGACCGCGCCCAGGTGGCCGCGTATCGCGTGCGCAACCGTCTCGGCGCTGACGCGGTGATGGTCGCGTCGCTTCACGGGGGGCGGGTCCCCGAGGACCGCGCCACGCTGGTGCCGTTCGGATCGCCCGTGGGCAGAACTACCGACGACGCCCCGTGGCCTGGTCAGTTCCGCGCCCCCGCGCCGGCGACGACGTTCCAGCATCGGGTGGCGGTGCAACTCCACGACGAGAACGGTCAGCAGATCCGCATGGGGTCGCGAGGACTGCTCAGCGGGGTTCCCTCGGCGCTGCTCTTTTCGAGCCAGGCCCGCCGCGACGTCGTCTGGCACGCGGGACCCTGGCCGCTCGTGGAGCGGTGGTGGGCGCTGAGCCGCCGGCGCGCCCATCTCCAAGTGGTGTTGGCGACCGGCGAGGCGGTCCTGCTCGTCGCCGAACTCGGTCGCTGGTGGGTAGTCGGGATCTATGACTGATGATGGTCCACGCCGAACTTCACGCGCACTCGCGATTCAGCTTCTCCGACGGAGCGGGTGGCCCCGAAGAACTCGTCGCCGAAGACGTGCGAATCCCGACGACGGTGGCGACCGTCACGGTCCGTTCGCTTGACGCGCGTGACGCGCGCTCCTGCGTCGGGTGGCAGCGCGACTGCGCGACGACCACGTTCGCCACCTTCAACGCGAATTCCCACGAGGCGACCCTGGTCGACTTCACCCCCGCACGCGTGCGCGCGCGTCGAGACCCCGACGGTTTTGGCGTTGATTCCGGCACCGTCGACTGGCGTTTGACGGGGAAAGATAAGATTTACGGTTCGACCAGCGATAACGGCATATCCGTCACGATTTTCCCTCCATCGAGCTATTACAGGATTTACGGTCCCACCAGCGATGATGTGGTGTTCATTTTTGTTACTTTTAGTCGAGTTTTCGCGCTGAACACGGCTGGGACGAACTCGAACATCGGGTGGCGGCGAAGCGCAACGACCACCACGCTCGTGAGAACCATCAGTGCCAACTTCGACGAGGCGACTCCGCTCAGCCTCACTCCGCGTGGTTGGACGAGCTCTCTTACCGTGACGGTTCTCACCGTCACTCCCGATTCGATCGACTGCGACGGGGTGCGCGCCTGTCAGTGGCGGACGGCCGGGATCTGCGACCGATGACGGTCTACGCCGAACTTCACGCGCACTCGGGATTCAGCTTCCTCGACGGAGCGAGCGACCCCGAAGAACTCGTCGCCGAAGCGGCCCGGTTGGGCCTCTCGGGTCTCGCGCTCACCGACCATCACGGTCTCTACGGGGTGGTCCGTTTCGCCGAGGCGGCTCGCGCCTTCGCACTGCCGGCCATCTTCGGTGCGGAGATTTCCCTCGACGCCACCGACGATCGGGTCGGGATGCCCGACCCCACCGGGGACCACCTCGTGGTGCTCGCCCGCTCTCCTGGGGGTTACCGCCGTCTCGCGACGGTGCTGGGCGAGGCGCATCTCGCCCGCGGCGAGAAGGGGGCTCCGCGCTTCACCCTCGGGGACGTGGCGGAGAACGCCGACGAATGGATGGTGCTTACGGGATGTCGCAAGGGGCCCCTGACGCGCGCGCTGATGGACGAGGGCCCGCGCGGGGCGCGGCGCCAACTCGCGCGCCTCGTCGACGCCTTCGGCCGCGACAACGTGGCAGTCGAGATCTGGGACCACGGCGGGTTTGACGACGTGGCGCGCAACGACGTGCTGGCCGAACTCGCCGTTCACGCCGACGTCGCGCTGGTCGCGACGGGCAACGTCCACTACGCGACGCCCGACGCCTTTGCGAGGGCGAACGTCCTGTCCGCGATCCGCGCCCGCCGCAGCCTCGAGGAGATGGAAGGGTGGCTCTCGGCGTCGCCGCTCGCCCACCTGCGCAGCGACGCCGAGCAGCGACGACGCTTCGCGCGCTGGCCCGGGGTCGTCGACCGGGCCGGTGAACTCGCCGCCGAACTGGCCTTCGACCTGCGCCTCGTCGCGCCGAACCTGCCGGCGTTTCCAACGCCCGCGGGAATGGACGAGCAGGCCTACCTGCTGGCGCTCGTGGAGAAGGGCGCGACGCTTCGTTACGGGCCGCGCGACGCCGAGCGGGTGCCGGGCGCGTGGCGCCAGATCGACCATGAGCTGGGGGTCATTGGTTCGCTGGGCTTCGCCGGGTACTTCCTCACCGTCTGGGACATCACCGAGTTCTGCCGGCGCGAGAACATCTACTGCCAGGGCCGGGGGTCGGCCGCGAACTCGGCCGTCTGCTTCTCGCTCGGCATCACGAACGCCGACGCGGTGAAGCTCAACCTGTTCTTCGAGCGGTTCCTCTCCCCGGCGCGTGACGGGCCTCCGGACATTGACGTCGACATCGAGTCGGGACGGCGCGAGGAGGTAATCCAGTACGTCTACGGGCGCTACGGACGCCGCCACGCCGCCCAGGTGGCGGCCGTGATCACGTACCGGCCCCGCTCGGCGCTGCGCGACGTGGCGCGCGCCTTCGGGTTCTCCGAGGAGCAGGCGAACAAGCTGCGCGACGGCGTCGACCGCCAGAGCATGACCGCGACCTCCGATGAGGTGCCCGAACTGGTTCTCACCATGGCGAACCAGCTCCTCACTCGCCCGCGCCACCTCGGGATCCACTCGGCCGGCATGGTGCTCTGCGACCGGCCGGTCATCGAGGTCTGCCCGGTCGAGTGGGGCCGTATGCCCGGGCGCACGGTGCTGCAGTGGGACAAGGACGACTGCGCCGCCATTGGCCTCGTCAAGTTCGACCTCCTGGGGCTCGGGATGCTCGATGCGCTGCACCGCGCGGTCGATCAGGTGGCGGGCTTTCACGGGGTAACGATCGACCTGGGCGAGTTGGCCCAGGAGGACTGCGTCTACGACCTACTCTGCGAGGCGGACACCGTCGGGGTCTTCCAGGTCGAGTCGCGCGCCCAGATGGCGACGTTGCCGAGGGTGCAGCCGCGCTGCTTCTACGACCTCGTCATCGAGGTGGCGCTGATCCGCCCCGGCCCCATCCAGGGCAACGCGGTGAATCCGTACATCCGCCGGCGCCGCGGCGACGAGCCGGTGACCTACCTGCACCCGCGCCTCGAGCCGATCCTGCGCCGCACCCTCGGGGTGCCGCTCTTCCAGGAGCAGCTCATGGAGATGGCGGTCGCCGTGGCGGGGTTCTCCCCGGCCGAGGCGGACGAACTGCGCCAGGCCATGGCCGCCAAGCGCTCGGAGCTGCGCATGTTGAAGCTGAAGAGCCGCTTCTACGCCGGTATGGCGAAGAACGGCATCACCGGGGAAGGCGCCGACCAGCTCTTCGACGCCCTGGCGGCGTTCGCGAACTTCGGGTTCCCCGAGTCGCACTCGGTCTCCTTCGCCCACCTCGTGTACTGCTCGGCGTGGATCAAGTACCACTATCCGGCGGCGTTCCTGGTCTCGCTGCTCAACGCCCAGCCCCTCGGGTTCTGGTCGCCCCAGAGCCTGGTCGCCGACGTGAAGCGCCACGGGGTCGCCGTGCTGCGCCCCGACGTGAACAGGTCGGGCGTCGATGCCACGCTCGAGGGCTCGCTCGAGCACCCCGAGGTGCGCCTCGGGCTCGGCTCGCTTCGCGCCGTTGGCACCGAACTCGCCGGGCGCATCGTCGAAGGCGCTCCCTGGCAGCGCCCCGAGGACCTCGTGCGCCGCGCGCGCTGCCAGCAGCACCACCTCGAGGCCCTCGCCGCCGCGGGCGCGCTCGACGACTTCGGGACGAGCCGCCGGGCGCTCGCGTGGGCGGCCGGACCAGCGGCCCAGGGAACGGCCGACCGGCTGGAGGGCGTGGTGACCGGGGTGGTCGCCCCCGAGCTTCCCGCGACGACCGAGATGGAGAGGGTCGCCGACGACCTCTGGTCGATGGGCCTCACGCCTGAAACGACCGCGATCGCGCTGGTGCGCGGCGAGCTGAACGCGCGCGGGGTCACGCGCGCCGACGGGTTGGTGGGCGCGGAGAGCTCGCGGGTCACGGTCGCGGGCGTCGTCACCCATCGCCAGCACCCCGAGACCGCGAACGGCGCGGTGTTCCTCAATCTCGAGGACGAGACCGGGCACGTCAATGTGATCTTCTCCAAGGGGGCGTGGGCCCGCTGGTCGCCGGTGGCGCGCAGATCTCCTGCGCTGCTGGTACGGGGCTCGCTGCAGCGGGGCCAGGGCACGCTCGCGCTGATGGTCGAGTTCGTCGAGCCGCTCAGTCTCGGCGCCACGGCGCCCTCGAGGGACTGGCATTAGGGCACCACGAGCGAGCGTCGCCAAAGTTCCTGTACCGCTCGCGAGAGCGAATATAGCAACTATGCTATATTCTGACCATGTCGAGTTCCCTTGCCGCTCCCATCATTCGAAGAGCCCGGGCACGACGGGGTCTAAGTCAGAAAGAACTGGCCGATCTGGTCGGGACCACACAGTCGGCCATCTCGCGGCTGGAGAACGGGGCATCGAAGCCGTCGTTCGATCGGGTCGCCTCGTTGCTCGAATCCCTCGGACTCTTCCTCGACGTATCGATCGTCGAACGGGACTGGGACGACTCGGCGATAGAAAGAAACCTGAAGCTCGACTATCAGCAGCGTTGGGATAACGCCGTCGCTGCGGCGCGCTTCGTTGAGCAGGGTCGCCGCGCCCTCAGGCATCAGAGTGTTTGATCCGAGCGAACTGCTGCGGGTTCTGAAGAGACACGATGTCTCGTTCGTGCTGATCGGGGGGATGGCGGCCATCCTCTACGGATCCGATGTCGTGACGATGGACATCGACGTCACACCTCAGCGAGACACCGAGAATCTGGAGAGGCTGGCGGGGGCTCTCGAGGAGATGGAAGCGAAGATCCGAACGGAGGGCAGTGACGAAGGCCTCGCGTTCTCGCCGGATGCGGACTCTCTTCAGAAGATGGAGATGCTCAAATTGATCACCAAGTTCGGCGACCTCGACGTTGTAATGTCTCCAGCGGGCTTGGGCAGTTACTCGGGAATTGTGAAGAGATCGACGCCGCTGACGATTGAGGGAGTGACCATAGAGGTTGCGAGCCTGGGCGACATCGTTCACTCCAAAGAGGCGTCAAATCGAGAGAAGGATCGGGCCGCGCTTCCGGCACTCAAGCGACTGCTTCGCCGGACCGAAGGTTAGGCAGGACCGCGAATTTGTCGTGGTCCAGTCAGCCGGCCGGCTCTCGAGCCACGCGATTGCCTCGGCGGTGGGAATTGAAGGTCGAGGCAGGTAACTTGCAAGAACTACGAAGACGGTGAAGGAAGTGCGTTCTCGATGAATGCTTCGAAGATAAAGGTCGCCGCGGTGCAGCTCAGCTCGGGCTCTGATGCGAGGTCGAACGTCGACACCGCCATCGATCTGGTCCTCGACGCCGCGGGCCAGGGAGCTTCGTACATCCAACTGCCCGAATACTTCAACTACTACGGCCCGACGGCCAACTACGCCCTCATCGGTGAATCCATTCCCGGACCGCTGACCGACCGCTTCAGTGCGATCGCCTCGTCGAGCAAGGTCACCATCCACCTCGGCAGCATGCTGGAGAAGTCTCCTCGGAGCGAGAAGTGCTTCAACACCAGCGTGATCATCAACGACGACGGCTTGGTGGGCGCCACGTACCGAAAAGCGCACCTGTTCGACATCGAGGTGCCCGGGAAGGTCTCCTACATGGAGTCGAGGGCGATCGAAGCGGGCAGCGACGTCGTCGTCGCGAAACTCCCCGGGTTCGACCTCGGCATGTCGATCTGCTTCGACCTGCGCTTCCCCGAGCTCTACCGGAGCCTGGCGCTTCGCGGGGCGACGGTCTTCGCCATCCCGTCGGCGTTCAACGCGGTGACCGGAGCCGACCACTGGGACGTGCTCATCAAGGCCCGCGCCATCGAGAACCACGCGTTCGTGGTGGCGGCGGCGCAGGCGGGCACCACGAAGGAAGGCCTTTCGTCGTACGGGCATTCGATCATCGTCGGCCCGTGGGGTGAAGTGATCGCGGAGTCGACGTCGAACGCGCCGGACGTCCTGGTCGCGACGATCGACTTGGACGAAGTGGCTCGAAGGCGGTCGCAGATCTCCGTGCTGGAGCTGCGCCGGCCCGACCTCTACGGGCTGCGCGTGGACGATGAAGGGTAGACGGGCGTTGAAGCGGGCCCCGCGAGGACGAGCGAAGAGCCCTCCGCGCGAAGAGATGTGATGGACGGCGTCGCCAACCTGCGCATCAACGCGAACGGCGTGGAACTGAACGTCGAGCGAAGCGGCACGGGATCGCCGCTGCTGTTCTTGAACGGGACCGGCAGCTCGATCGCCGCGAGCGAGCCGCTCCTGAGCCGGCTTCGCGGGCTGGGCCAGTTCGTGACCCTCGATCACCGGGGCATGGGGGACTCCTCGTCACCCGCCGGCCCGTGGTCGATGGGGGACTACGCGCTCGACGCGCTCGCGGTCATGGACGAGCTCGGAATCGGGGAGTTCGCTCTGCTGGGGATCAGCTTCGGAGGGATGGTCGCCCAGGAGCTCGCCGTCCGCTCTCCGGGGCGGATCCGTCGCCTGGTCCTGTGGTCGACGAGCGCCGGGGGGACCGCCGGTTCGTCGTTCGCGCTCGACACCCTCGCCGAGATGACGCCAGCGGAACAAGCGACGATGGCGCTGAGGCTTCTCGACAGCCGTTTCGACGACGAGTGGTTGGAGAGTCACCCGCGGGACCGGATGCTCGTCGAGGCGCGCCGCAGCGACGACGGGCAGTCCCCCCAGATGATCGAGGCGGCCCTCAAGCAGCTCGAGGCGCGGGCTCGCCACGACGTCGCCGACCGGCTGCACGTCCTTCGAGAGGTTTCGGTCTACGTGGGCGCGGGACGATACGACATTCTGGCGCCGCCGAGCAACGCGGAGGCGATCGCCCGGTTGACCAACGCCGCCAGGTTCGAGCTCTACGAGGGCGGGCACCTGTTCTTCTTCCAGGATCCCCAGGCGTTCAGGGACCTGGCGTCATTCCTGGCGTGATCGAGCGGCGGGTGGTGGCTAGCTGCGGCCCAGCGGATAGCAGCGGCCGCTGTACGACCCACCGCCCAGGCTTCGCACGATGAGCGAAGCCGAATACGGTCCAGCGGGGGAGTAGACCTTGCGCTTGGTTCCAACGATGTTTCCGCCCGTCACGTTCCTCGAGGCCACGTAGCGCTCGCTCCAGGCGCGGACGCGCTCGCGGCAGGCGGTGCCCCGGTAGGTCACGAGGATCACCTGGGCGACTCCCTTGGTTCCCTGACTCAGCCAGCGCACGTTCACGGTGTTGAGGTTGATGGCGTGGCGGGTGATGGAGGCGTTCGTCGGTCCGCCCGGTCCGTGGACGGTTGTAGTGGTCGTAGTCGAGGACGGGGTGGTCGTCGACGTGGTTGTCGTCGGAATGGTCGATGTGGTCGTGGTCGAGGACGGGGCGGTCGTCGTCGTGGTCGAAACGCTGCCACCCGGGAGGTAGGCGCTCTCGCTCGCCCAGGTGAACGTCATCGCCGGCGGCGCGCCCGCGGGAAGTTCGATCAGGTCAACGTAGGACGCCTGGCTGAGCATCGCGTAGCCCGTGCCCATCTCGCAGGTCGTGCAGAAGAGGCCGACACCGGGGTTGAAGGCGGGGTCCGAACCGAGCAGCTCGTCGCGGTGGCCCCAGCACGCGAGCGCGGTCGCCGACGTGCAGTCGATATTGGCCGTGTTCGCGGCGCTGCCGCCCCAGCCGTCGGCGTACATCAAGAAGTAGTCCGCCACGAGCACGTTGAAACCCTGGGACCAGGATCCTCCCGTCCCGTAGTCGCCCGCGGCATCGATGCCGACGTCGAACCCGGAGGCGAGTCCCGGGTCGGCGTTGTTGGCGGCGGCGTTCTGAGCCTCGGCGGTGAGGGCGGCGTTCAGTCCGAGGTAGGGGGGATAGCCGCGAAGAACGCGCTCGAGGTCGGCGACGACGAAGAGCTGCTCGGGCACCGTGAGCGAGTACCAGTTCGATGGCAGCACCATCGGGCCCGCTCCCTCTTGGGCCATCGCCGCGTTGATGGCCTTCAGCACGTAGTTCGTGCACGAGACGCCATTGGTGAAGGCGGGCCAGGTGAGCTGGGGCGTGACGCAGGGGTTGGCGCACGTGTAGGCGCCGGGAGAGCCGGTGCACGTGCCGCTGTTCAAGATGTCGGGATTCGGACTGATATTGGCGGGAGGGTTGTAGGGCGCCGCCATCGACGCCGCCAAGCTGGTTCCGGCGGTGATCGCCAGCGTGGAGAAGATGGCGACGACCACGACGGCGACCCTCGCCGTGACGCCCCGCGGGGGCGTCACCGACACGCTTCTGCTCCGCCGGTACCACCGCCGCGCGGACCCGGTATTCACGTCAGTGAACCTTCGCGCTCACGCGAGGGATGAGGCACTCGCGTGAGCCAAGATCTTGCTCGCACGCTCTTCGCCCGGACTATTTCTCGGCGGTCGGGTGCATCCGAAAGCCGGGCTGGTGCTTCAGGATCTCGCGCCGGGCAATCGTCATCTTGTGCACCTCGTCGGGACCATCGGCGATACGCAGCGTGCGCTGATGGGCGTACATGTGGGCCAGGGGGAAGAACTGGGTCACGCCCGCCGCCCCGTGGACCTGGATCGCGCGGTCGATCACCTTCAGCGTCACGTTCGGGATCGCGACCTTGATGCCGGAGATCTCCGTGGCGGCGGCCTTGTTGCCCACCGTGTCCATCAGGTAGGCGGTGCGAAAGACATACTCGCGGGCCATGTCGATCTCGATCCTCGACTCGGCGATCCAGTCCTGGATCAGCCCCTTGTGGGCGAGGCTGGTGCCGAAGGTGCTGCGTTCGAGCGAGCGGATGACCATCAGTTCGAGGGCTCGCTCGGCGACCCCGAGCGAGCGCATGCAGTGGTGGATCCGGCCCGGCCCGAGGCGCGCCTGGGAGATGGAGAAGCCGCTGCCCTCGTCGCCGAGGAGGTTGTCGACGGGAACGCGCACGTTGCGGTAGATCACCTCGGGATGCCCGCCGCGCTCGGCGTAACCGAAGACGTGGGGGTCGAGCCCGATCTCGACGCCGGGGGTGTCCTTGGGAACGACGACCATCGACTGCTGCAGATGGCGCGCGGCCTTGGGATTGGTCTTGCCCATGACGATGAGGACCTTGCAACGGTCCGACTTGGCGCCCGAGCTGAACCACTTGCGTCCGTTCAGCACGTACTCATCGCCGTCTCGTTCGATGGAGAGGCCGATGTTGGTGGCGTCCGAGGACGCGATGTCGGGCTCGGTCATCGAGAAGGCGCTTCGAATCTCTCCCGCGAGCAGCGGTTCGAGCCACTCGGACTTCACCTTGTTCGAACCGTAGAGGTGGAGGATCTCCATGTTCCCGGTGTCGGGCGCGTTGCAGTTGAGCGCCTCGGAGGCGAAGGGGACCTTGCCGAGCATCTCCGAGATCGGCGCGTAGTCGAGGTTCGACAGCGTGGTGCCCGGGCTGCCGGGTCGAAGGTGCGGCAGGAACAGGTTCCACAGTCCGCGATCGAGGGCGGCGGCCTTCAGCTTGTCGAGCACCGGCGGATACCCGTCGGCCCCGACCTCTTCGAGCTGCTGGTAGTAGATCTCTTCGTTCGGGTAGATCACCGAATCCATGAATCGCTTCACGGACTCCTGTGTCTCCAGGCCCTGGGGGGAGAACTCGTATGGCATCAATGACCTCACTCTTCGATGCGGCGCAAAACTCCGCACGAAGCCGAGGCTACTCACTACGGGGGCCGCTCCTCCTGGCGGCCCTGCAGCATTGAGAGGGCGCAAGGGAGCTGCGACGCCACAAATAGTGGCGAACGAATGGTAGTGGGAGGCGGAGAGGAACTCCATGCCGGCAATCCGGAGATGAAGAGCCCGGGGTGAAATTCCCCACCAACTAAAGTTGCCGGCAGTGAAGTTATCCCCGCACAGATGGTTGCGTCGCCGACCGCTGCTCGGGCTCGTCCTGGGCGTTGCCGTCACCGGCTCAGTGCTCGCGTCCGTGCCGGCGCTCGCCACGTCGAACAACCCGTTTGACTCGTCGACGTCCACCTCAACGTCGACGACGACCACCGCGGTCGGCTCGACCACGACGTCAACCTCAACCCCCACGACGACCACCACGACGCCAGGCCCGATTCCAAGGGCGCTGCAGCTGCCGTGGCCGAGCCGGGCCAGCGCCGCGGTCGCGGTGCCCGACCTCTCGATCGTCGCGTCCTCCCCGGTCCAGCCCACGGTGCCCGTCGCCAGCCTCACCAAGATGATGACCACGTGGGTGGTGCTGCAGAAGCTTCCCCTGACCTACTCCAAGGGCGGTCCGTGCCTCATCGTCAACGCGAACGACATGGCACTCTACGAGCACGACGTCGAGACGGGGCAGTCGAACGTGAAGATCGCGCTCGGCGAGAAGCTGTGCGAGGGGCAGTTGCTTCGCGGCATGCTGGTCCACTCGGCGGGGGACTACGCCCAGCTGCTCACGACGATGTTGCACATGAGCCAGGCTCAGTTCGTCGCGGCGATGAACAGGGCGGCCCGCTCCTTCGGGCTCAAGCGCACGCACTACGTGGACTACACGGGGATCTCACCCGGCGACGTCTCCACGGCGCGCGAACAGTCGGTGATCGCGGTCGAACTGATGGCGAAGGAGCCGATTGTTCGAAGCATCGTCGCGCTGACCAGCGTGAAGCTTCCCGTCGCCGGGGTGGTGGGGTCCTACACCCCGTACGACGGCGAGTTCGGGGTGGTCGGCGTGAAGTCCGGGTTCACGACGCCCGCGGGGGGATGCGACGTCATGGCCATCAACGTCGTGCTGAACAAGAAGGTCATCACCACCTACGCGGTCGTGCTCGGCGTGCATGGCGCGAACGCCATCGATCGGGCCGGCCAGTTCGCCCTGGTGCTGGCGCAGTCGATCAGGTCGAAGATGAGGGTGGCGACCACCCCGACGGGCACGAGCGTCCAGTGGAGTGGCTGGCCTGGCTACGTCGTCGCTCCGACCAACACCACGACCACTACTACTACGACAACGACAACAACAACAACAACGACGACGACAACAACAACGACGACTACCACTCCCACTTCGACTACCACCACGACGACCGTACCGACCATCTAGTGGACGACCGCGTCCTTTGAATGCGAAGGCCTCAGCGGTGGTTCAGATGCCGCGCTTGTTCGACGGGCCAAAGAGCGGCTGGATCGTCGCCTCGTTCCAATCGGTGCGCGGGCACGTGAAGAGCGTGTAGAACGCCTCGATGATCGCGTCGTAGTTCGCGCGCCAGCCACTGAAGTCGCACCAGGCGGCCTCCCGGTCAGCGAGGAGGGGCACGCCGCTTCGTTCGAGCCGGTCGAGCACGCCGTCGAACTGCGCCCGGGAGATGGAGATCGAGACGTTGCGGTCGATGGTGGTGGGATACGGGACCCGGTAGTAGTCCGCGAGCCGTCGAAGGGAGAGCCAGCCCGAGCGGATGCACAGTCCCGCCGTCGGCGACGGCGTGATGTCGACCGCGGCGTTGAAGAGTGCGGCGGCGTCGAGGACCGCGGCGGCAGCACCGATCCACGTCTGGTCGGGTGACGGCGAGCGGTAGTAGTTGAGGATCGTGAGCGTGGTGTGGGTCTCGCCCACTTCGATGAACCACTGTTCCCACTCGCGCCACAGCTCGTCGAGGCGCTCGTAGGAATCGACGCTCTGGGCCATTTCGAGCACGCCCCAGGGGGTCGCGGGGACGCCCGCTCGCACCGAGAGCCTCGAGACCGAGACCTCGCGCCGCTGGAAGGCCGCGTACAGGGTGGGGATGAAGGCGATGAGCAGGGCCAGCAAGGTGAGCCCGATTCCCGCCTCGACGAAACCGAGGACTACCTGACCGCCGCCTTGACCCGAGGAGGTCCCGAGGGTGAGCAGCGACGAGCCCGAGATCTCGAAGGCCCGCAAGAAACTGGGCACGCCCGCGGCGACGAAACCCAGGGTGAAGGCGATGATGCTGAGGGCGAGCCAGAGGGCCTGGTAGGTGAGCAGGACCATGGACGCGTACAGCGAGAGGATCGCGTCGCGCACCGCGTAGGAGCGCTTCGAGTTGGCGAGCATCTGGAAGATCCAACCGATCGCCCGGGCCACGGCCCGGCTCAGCGAAACGTTGGCGACCCGGGGCAGGAGGAAGGTCCGAACGGCGGCGTCGAGCACCAGCAACTGCAGGACGAGGCCGCCAATACCCGAGAGGATGCGGATCCAGATGGCCATCTCAGTCAACTCCCAACTACTGGTTGAATCGGGCGATCGAACGAAGTCTGATGGTCGGCCCCCCCTTTGTGTTACGAATCGTACGCCCCACTTCTAGCAAATGTGAAGAAATCCCTGATCAATTGGCATATGCTCGCGTAACACCAGGCGCGGTGCGAAAGGGTGGTCATCCGCTGGCCCCCTGAAGTCTGGCTAACGTTCAATCTGGCTAACGTTCAACTTGTGCTTCCTCGGATTGAAAATGTACGGGTGGACGCGACCGAGTACCAGTTGCTCCACTACGGATCGGGCGACCCCGTCGTCCTCTATCCTTCGCTCGGCCGTCCGGGAACCGACTTCCACCAACTCGCCCAGGACCTGGCGCTCAGCGGTTACCACGCCATCGCGATCAATCCGCCCGGCGTCGCGACGGCGCTCGGGAAGCCTTCGTGGAAGATCCTCGGCGACATCGCGGACGATCTCTGGAAGATCATCGACGCCGAGCAGCTGGGCCCGGTGATCCTGATCGGGCACGCCTTCGGGAATCGGGTCGTTCGTGCGGCGTCCGCGGCGCGCCCCGACGACGTCACGGCGCTGATCCTGCTCGCCTGCGGGGGTGACGTCAACCCGAATCCCGAGGTGTTCACCCACTTCCTCAACTGCTTCTACGATCAGATCGACCCCGAGACGCACCTGCGAGCGGTGAAGACGGTGTTCTTCGCCTCGGACAATGAAGTGGACGGATGGAGCGAGGGATGGCATCCCGAACTCGCGCAGTGTCAACGAGAAGTGGTGGCGGCGACGGACTTCGATGAGTTCGGCATGGGGGGCACGGCGCCGGGCCTCGTGATCCAGGGTCTCGACGACGTGATCGCGCCGCCTCAGAACGCCTGGAACCTCGTGGCGCGACGGGCGAACACCCGGGTGGTCGGACTGCCCAACTGCGGCCACGCGATGCTCCCGGAGCAGCCCGCAGCGATCTTCGAAGCGGTGCTTTCGTTCCTTCGCGAGACGCTGGCGAACTAGCCGGGCCGTCTCAGTCCGTCGGGGGCTCCTTCAACTTCGAGGGGGTAAGGCCGGACGTGGCCTCCAACGAGGGTCCCGAGGTGTTCCAGAACTCCTTGAGGATGACTTGAATCGTCGCGGCCAGGGGAACGGCCAGCAGGACGCCCACGAAGCCGCCGAAGATGCCGTCAACCCACGAGCCGATCTCCGCGCCCACGAGGATCGCAACGAAGACGGTCAAGGGGTTCACCTTCACCGTGCGGCTCATGATGATCGGGTTCAGTACGTGGTTCTGCACGAGCGTGTAGACCAAGAAGACCACCAAGGTGACGACGCCGGCGGTGAGCGAGTGGCCGACGGCGAACAGCACCGTCGGGAATCCGGCCAACGCCCCGCCGACCTGGGGCAAGAAGTCCACCAACGCGACCCACAGGGCCCACAGCAGCGCGAACGGCACGCCGAGCAGCGAGAGCGTCACGAAGACCGCGAGGCCCGCCGCGATGGACATGATCAGACTGCCGAGCACGTAGCCGAGGGCGGCGCGGCTGACTTCGGCGCTGACCCTCTTCAGTCTGGCGGCGTGCACGGGGGACAAGAGGCCGAGCACGGCCGAGCGGATCTTCGAAGCCTCCAGGAGCAGCAGCACGACGAAGGCGAACGTGGTGACCGCCAGGAACAGCATCGAAACGGCACCCCTGCCGAGCGCCAGGGCGGGCTTGCTGAGGCCCTTCGCGAGCGCGATCAGCTTCGACGAGTTCTTGTTGAACCACGTTTGGATGTGGTAGTGACGGATGAGGTGTCCGATCCAGCCCTTGCCGTGCTGCGCCTTGTTGACGTAGGACGGCAGGTCATTGGCGAGGTGGGTCAGGCTGTTGACGAGCGGGTCGCCGAAGGCGAAGGCCAGCACGCTGAAGACGAGCACCGCGCCGAGCGAGACGATCGCCACCGCGGCTCCGCGCCGACGGAACTTCCATCGTTCGAGCGCGTCGACCAACGGATTGAGCACGAGGGCGACGAATCCGCCTACGAGCATCAGCAGCAGGACGTCGCGAAGTCGGTAGAGGACCTTGCTGAGCGCGTAGACCGCGACGATCGAGAGGATCGTCACGAAGATGGTCTTCAGCGGGACGTTGTTCGCCTGCGCACGCTCGAACATCTTGGCGCGACGGGTCTCTCCGGCGTCTGTGTCGCGATCCGACTGGTCTGACATGCCTGACGAACTCCCTGTCGTTGGACTCAGCGTTACGCTAGCGCCCGAGCGAAAGCCGGGGATGAATGAACTGGCCACACGCCGGCCGCCGGTTGAGCGCATTCCGAGATTTCGTCCACCGGGGTCCGGTTGATTCTCGATTGCGTAAACCAAGTCGAAGGAATAGGGTCGCGAGGAGACGGAAGTCTTCGGAGCCGCGCACGTACGAGTCGGACCGGTAGCGGAAGGAAATTCGATGCCCCAGTTCATGGACTTTCATGAGGACCTCAAATTGCCGAGCGAGGCGATTCAACAGATCACGCAGGAAACCAAGGAGGGCAAGGTCGATGAGTTCGGTGTCCGCCAGATCGAGCTGTTCCACAGTTCAGAGGGCAAGGTGTACTGCCTGCTCGAAGCTCCCGACGCTGAAGCGGTGCGCAGTCACCATGCGGCGCTCGGCGTCCCGTGCGGCGAGGTGCACGAGGTCGCTGGAGTTCTCTAGGCACGAAGAAGTCCGGTCACGGGAGGGTTCGGTTCTCGACGCGCCTCGGTGCTCGCGTCGACACTGACCGTGCCTCGCTCGTCACCTCGCTAGGCGGTCTTCTCGCTCACCGTGAGGCGACCGTAGCGGCGGCGGAAGAGGATCCAGCAGACGCCTCCCGCGATGGTGGGCAGCCAGTACGAACCAACGCGGAAGGCGAGCGTGGCGACGACGGCGCTGGCGCTTGGCACGTTGGCGAGCACGAGCAGCCCACTGAGGCTCGCCTCGACGATGCCGAGTCCGCCGGGGGTGAGCGGAAGCAGGGCAATCACCGCGGTGGCGGAGTAGGCCAGCAAGACGAGCGAAGGATTCGGCCGAGCCCCGGTCGCCCTGAGCGCCGCGAGCAGGCTGAAGTAGTCGAGTCCAATCCGCCCGGCGATCAGGAGCACGGCCTTCCACCAGTTCTTGCCGAGGTCGGTGCGCACCAGGTCCCTTTCGGCGATCAGGCGGTCGGGAAGATTCGTGGTCCGGGGCCTGCGGGGCAACTTGTTGAGGAGCCACTGAACGGCCCGACCGGTGACGATGAGCGTGCGGTCGGTCGTGAGCAGCACGATCCCGAGCACCATGATCAGCACGAAACCGAAGACGCCGAGTTCACCGGCGTGCACGAGTCCGGCTCTCACCGAGACGCCGCCCAACACCACCGGCAGCGCGAATATCGGCAGTGAAAGCAGTCCGGCGATACCGATGATCGACGCGACGGCGAGACCGCTCGCCGCCTGCACGGAGTCGATGCCCGCCGCGGAGAGCATGCGGAACTGCACGCTGGCCCCGAGCGCGTCGCCTCCGGGCAGCGTGTTGGTCACCGCGTTGCCCGCGAGCGCTGACGTAACCACGGGGAACCAGCTGTCCGATCGAAGAATGAGGCGCAGCAGCGCCATGGAGCAGAAGAAGCTCGCGATCTCGGTAACCACCGCGACGACCAGCCACCAAGGCTCGAGCTTCAAGAGGCGCGGCCACGAGGCGATGACGCGGACCAACGCCGGCAGCACGATGTAGAGCGTCAACCCCATGACGACCACCGCGACTACGCGGCCGACCGTGGACCTATTGGACCTGGGTGCCTTGTCCGTATCCATCAGAACAAATTAGGCCACTTGACCCGGCTCGGCGTCAACGGCCCGAAACGGCCCGGTTCGCGCGGTGACTTCCCATTCGACGAGGCGAGTCGCGCCCTTGTCGTGCGGCGAAGTCACCGTGGGTGAGTGGAACCGTTGATTTCAACGGCGGCGTCCCTTGCACTCCTTCGACAGACCGTGCTTCTCAACGGGTCGACCATCCGGTCACTCCGGAGCCAACGCAGGGTGCTGAGCGGTCTCTGGCGAAGGACGGAGCGCAGCGCCTAGATGAAGGCGTGCTCGGGCCGCTCACCCAGGCTCACCTGCGAGCGCACGTCGGCTTGCACCAGGGGAAGATCGTCGGCGTGGGTTACGCCCACGCAACGCGACACCGTGGGCAGCACGTCGAATCGGAGGGGAACGCGGTGCAGGATCCTTCCCACCATGACCGGAAGCACCGCTTCGGGTTCGGCCTCAAAATCGTGGGTCTCCATCTCGTTGCGCAGGAGCGGCCACATGGCGGGCTGGAAACCCCACAGGTTCATCGAGACGATGGATTCGGACTCTAGAAGCACTGGTGAAAGTCCGTCGTCGGAGACGAAGCCGTCGCGCGAGGCGTGCACCTGGCGACGCTCCGTGATGTCGGTGAGGTGGCCGTTCACGACGTGGCACAGGCCGCGCGTGACCGGAAGATCTCCGACGAGAGCCCGGTCGAGCTGGAAGCCGATCAAGCAGCACGTGGACTTGGTCGAGAGGTGCGCGCCTAACTTCGCGAACGCGTCTCGACCGTAGAGGTCATCGGCGTTCGAGATCGCGAACGGCTTCGTGGTGTCGAGGAAGGGCTCGGCGGCGAGTACGGCGTCGACCGTGCCGCGAGGTGTTTCCTGAACCGCGAAGGAGACCTTGGATTCCTTGGGCCAAAACTTCTCGACGTGTTTTTTGATGTCGTCGCCAGTGTCGGGATTGACGACGACGACAATGTCGTCGAATCCGGCACCGAACGCGTCCGACGCGATGAGGTCGATGACGCCCTCGCCGTGCACCCCGATCGGGGCGAGCTGCTTCAGGCCTCCGCCGTAACGACGGGCTCGCCCGGCGGCGAGGATGACGAGGGACGGACCGTTCATCAAGACCACCGTACGATCGCCGAGGCCCAGGTCAACCCGGCTCCGAAACCGGTCATGAGCGCGTATTCGCCGGGCTTGATCCGGCCGTTCTGGCGGGCATCGTCAAAGGCCAAGGGGATCGAGGCGCTCGAGGTGTTCCCGTAGCGGTCGAGCACGACCACCGCTCGCTCCATTTCAATGCCGAGGCGCTGGGTGGCTGCCTGGATGATGCGAATGTTGGCCTGGTGGGGAATCACGAGGCTGAGGTCGTCCGCGGTGATTCCCGCGGTCGCGAGGGCCTTCTCGGCGGAGTCGACAACCACGCGCACGGCGCGGCGGAATATCTCGCGGCCGTTCATCTGGAAGTAGCCCCCGTGTTCGCAGGTCAGCAGGTCCGCCGCGGAGCCGTCAGCCCCGAGGCAGAAGCTGATCAGGTCGGTCTCGTTGGGGTCGTACTCGAGCACGGTCGCACCCGCGCCGTCGGCGAGCAGGACCGCCATGTTGCGGTCGCTCCAGTCGACCCAGCGCGACAAGTGCTCCGCGCCGATCACCAAAATGCGCTTATTACCGGTCTCCAGGAGACCGTAGGCCGTGCGAATCGCGTACATGAAACCGCTGCAGGCCGCGTTCACGTCCATGGCGGGGCAGGTGAGACCCAGTTCGTTGGCGATCATCGGGGCGGTGGCGGGCGCGATGCGGTCCGGGGTGGTGGTCGCGAGGACGAGAAAGTCGATGTCCGCGGCGCTCATCCCGGCGTCGTCCATCGCCCTCTGGCCAGCGAGCACCCCGAGCGTCTTGGCGGAACCGCCGATTCGACGCTCGCGGATACCGGTTCGTTCCCTGATCCACTCGTCAGAGGTGTCGAGGGTGAGGGACAGTTCTTCGTTGGTGACAACGCGGTCGGGCACAGCAATTCCCCAACCTCTGAAGCGAACACCCATCGTCAGCCCCTTTGTTGGCTCGTCCTAAGGAAAGTCTAGGGGCTGGTGGGTTGGCGGATGGAGCGCGTTCAGAACCTGCAACGTGCAGCGCGCGACGCATATCTGGCGGCCCTGATCGTCGGTGAGATCGATGGCCCACACGTGAACCGATCGACCCTTGCGGATCGGGGTCGCCGTCGCCGTCAGGGTCCCCCTGCTCATTGAGCGAAGGTGGGAGCAGTTGAGTTCGGTGCCAACGACGATGTGATCAGGGGCCACGCTTACGGCACCGCCCGCCGAGGCGGCGCTCTCGGCGAGCAGCGCTGAGACTCCGCCGTGCAGGATTCCGTAAGGCTGGTGCACGTTGGGCCCGACCTCGACCTGCAGGATGACCTTCTCCGGCGTCATGAGCACGGTCTTCACGCCGAGCAGGTCGTGGACGTTGTCGTGCGGGGGAACCAGTTGAGACTTGTCTTCACTCATATTCCGAGTCTAAATGAGTGCCGGTAGCCTTTCGCTATGACCCGACGCATAGATCTTCGAAGCGACACCGTGACCCAGCCAACACCGGCTATGCGCGAAGCAATGGCGTCAGCCGTTGTGGGCGACGACGGCCACGGTGAAGACCCGACGGTCAACGAGCTCGAGGAGCGCTTCGCCGCGCTGGTGGGAAAGGAAGCCGCGATCTTCCTCCCTTCGGGTGTCATGGGCAATCAGATCGCCGTACGGGTGCTGACCCAGCCCGGCGACGTGATCGTCGCGGGTCGCAACCAGCACGTGGTGAGTTTCGAGATGGGAGCATCGGCGCGCAACTCTTCGGTGCAGTTCGCGCTGGTCAACGACGCCACGGGCGTCCTTGACCTGAACGACGTTCTCGACGTCATTGACGCCGAGAAGGACCACCAGCCCCACGTGTCGATGGTGTCGGTGGAGAACACACACATGCCCTCGGGTGGCACTCCGTGGGACGTCAACGATCTTCGCTCACTCGCCAAGGCCATTGGCGAGCGGCCCCTTCATCTGGACGGCGCGCGCCTCTTCAATGCGGTCGTCGCGACAGGGACATCGGCGGCCGAGTTCTCCGAGCCCGCCACGACGGTCATGGCGTGCCTCTCTAAGGGACTCTGCGCACCCGTGGGCTCGCTGCTCGCCGGGCCAGCACCACTAATGGTACGGGCACGCATCGAGCGCAAACGTCTCGGCGGAGCGATGCGTCAGGCGGGTTTTCTCGCCGCGGCGGGTCTCGTCGCCCTCGACACCATGATCGACCGACTGAGCGAGGACCATCTGCGCGCGCGCCGCATCGCCGAGTTGTTCAGCGAGGCTTTTCCCGAGGCGCGATACGACCCCACGACGTGTCGGACGAACATTGTCGCCTTCGATCACCCGCAGGCCCGTCAGATCGTGGGCGAGCTGAGCGCCCTTGGCGTCGAGGGGGACACCCTGTCGCCTCGGCGGATCCGATTCGTCACCCACGCGGGAATCAGTGACGCCGATGTCGACTTCGTGGCTGAGGTGCTCGAGAACTTCAAGCCCGCGCCCATCTGACATCGGCGCATCCGCAATTCGAACGCCGTTCGCCAGAAGTTCACGCTTCGGCTGGTCAATGATTGGCGTAAAGGGGTAGCCTTGGTGAGCCCGCAGGGCTTGCCATGACTGAAATTCTTCACCTCTCCACATTCCTGCGCCGCCCGATCTTTGATCAGGACGGTGACCGGATTGGCCGCGTCCAGGACCTGGTCGCTCGCCTCGGCGACGACGCGCACCCTCCAATCGTGGGCGCGGTCATCCGCATCGAGGGTCGCAACCTCTTCGTGCCAATCCGCAAGATCGGGGGCCTCGAGCAGGGCCGGATGACCTTCGAGGGCCGCAAGGTCGATCTGCGACGTTTCGAGCGCCGGCCCGGCGAGCTGCTTCTCGCCGAGGACCTGCTGGCGCGCCACCTCATCAACCTGGTGCGTGGCCGCCTGATCATCGCCAACGAGATCGAGCTCGCCGAGATCGACGGCCGCTGGGAAGTGGTCGGCGTCGATCCCGGCCGGCGTCCGTTCTTTCGCCGCGTGCTGGGCCAGAAGATGGGCCAGCGCGTCAAGGCCGAGGCCATCGTGGACTTCGCATCCATCGAGCCCTTCGTCGCCCACGTTCCCTCGGCACGTCTTCGCATCCCCTACCGCAAGCTCTCGAAGCTTCACCCGGCGCAGATCGCCGACCTCGTGGAGCAGGCGAGCCACGAAGAGGGTGAGGAGATCATCGAGGCGGTGGGACTGGACCGCGAACTCGAAGCCGACGTCTTCGAAGAGCTCGACACTACCCACCAGCTGGAGTTCCTCGAGTCGCGCACCGACGTCGAGGCCGCCCGTCTGCTGTCGCGGATGGAGCCGGACAACGCGGCCGACCTCATCAACGAGATCGATCAGGATCGGCGCCTGCCGATTCTCGAGCACCTGCCATCGTCCCAGCAGTTGAAGGTGCGCCAGCTCCTCTCCTACAACGCCGACACCGCGGGCGGACTCATGAACACCGACTTCGTGTCGGTGCCCGCGACCGCGACCGTCGCCGACGCGCTCGAGGCCATTCGCACCTCGACGGTTCCCGCCGAGTCGCTGCACGCCGTCTTCGTCATGGACGAGAACGGCCAGCCCGTCGGGGCGGCTTCGATCGCCCCGCTCGTTCGGGCCCGGGGCACCGAGCTCGCGCTGAGTGTCGCGCGCACCCAACTCACCCACGTGCATCCCCACTGGGATCTTCACCGGATCTCACGCAAGATGAGCGACTTCAATCTCACGGTGCTGCCCGTGCTCGACGACGAGCACAGCACCATGATTGGCGTCATCACAGTCGACGACCTTCTCGAAGAGCTTCTGCCCCAGGGCTGGCGCCGCGAGTTCGGCATGAGCGCGGTGGAGGAGTAACCATGCGCCGCCACGTCCCGGGTCACGTTCAAAGGGGGTCTTTCTGAAACCCCCTAGTACCAGCCTCACGGCTACTTACGTACCGACACAACCTCGCTTGACTTCAAGGACTGGCTACTAGCCCGCCTCCAGTCTCTGCGTGGTTGTTTCGCCGAACGACCACAACGAGACGAAAGGAGGTGGGGCGTGCCGAGCGAGAAGTCAACAGATCAGAAGATCAGCGGGGCCTTTGGAACAATAAGGGAACATGACAGCGGCAACCGCAAGGGAGTTCGCGCCCGTTTCCTCACCCTGCTCGCCATCATCGGTCCCGGTCTCATCGTCATGGTCGGCGACAACGACGCGGGCGGCGTCTCCACGTACGCCCAGGCCGGGCAGAACTTCGGGTACTCGCTGCTCTGGACGCTGCCGCTGCTCATACCGGTGCTTATCATCAATCAGGAGATGGTGGCGCGGCTCGGCGCGGTGACCGGCGTCGGGCACGGACGGCTCATCCGCGAGCGCTTTGGCCGCTACTGGGGCAACGTCTCGATCAGCTCGATCCTGTTGCTGAATTTCCTGATCATCATCACCGAGTTCATCGGCATCTCGCTTTCCATGGACTACTTCGGGGTCTCTCCCTACATATCAGTGCCCATCGCCGTGGTGCTGCTCTTCGCGGTCACCGCGTCGGGATCGTTCCAGCGCTGGGAGCGGTTCATGATGCTCTTCGTCGCCATCAACCTCTTCGTGGTGCCGCTGATCCTCGTCACCAAGCCCCACTTCGCCGCGGTCGTGCACCACGCGGTCGTCCCGGGGATACGCGCTGGCGCATCGTCGAGCGCGGTGCTGCTCATCATCTCGATCATCGGCACCACCGTCGCCCCGTGGCAGCTGTACTTCCAGCAGTCCAATATCGTCGACAAGAAGATCACCCCGCGGTGGCTCAACTACGAGCGGGTCGACACGATCTTGGGCTCGTTCATCGTCGTCATCGGCGCGTCCGCGTTGATTGCCGCGTGCGCGGCGGGGTTCGCCGGGCACGGGGGAACGAACAGCTTCACCACGGCGCTCGGGGTCGCCCGGGGCCTCGGCACGTACGTCGGCCACGGATCGGGGACGCTCTTCGCCATCATCCTGCTTAACGCCTCGGTGATCGGCGCGGCCGCCGTCACGCTCGCCAGCTCGTACGCGCTGGGCGACCTCGCGGGAGGCTCGCGCCAGTCGCTTGATTCGCGCCTGCGTGACGCCAAGGGGTTCTTCGGTGCTTTCGCCGCGCTGCTGGTCGTGGCGGGAGTGGTCACGCTCATTCCGGGTGCGCCGCTCGGCGTCATCACCTTGGCCGTTCAAGCAATGTGTGGCCTGATGTTACCCAGTACGACCATCTTTGTGCTCTTGCTCTGTAACGATCGAGAAGTTCTC
>PKWY01000032.1:449-19010 GCA_003132205.1 Acidimicrobiaceae bacterium | reverse complement strand
TCTCCTCTTAACCGCGGCGGATCGCCGTGGTGTCGTACTTCGTAGGCTGCTGTGCTGCATGGGGGTGTTCGGGACCGGCGTAGACGAAGAGCTTGTCCATCTGGGCGCGGCCCAGGCGGTTCCTGGGGACCATGCCCTTCACGGCGTCGAAGACGAGCTTCGCGGGGTCGTTCTCCAGGAGCGTCTTCCACGACGTAGCGCGCAATCCGCCCGGGTAGCCCGAGTGGTGATACGCGAAGTTCTGGGCGGCCTTGTTGGCCGTCACGACGATCTTGTCGGCGTTGACGATGATGACGTTGTCGCCCACGTCGAGGTGGGGCGCGAAGAACGTACGGTGCTTGCCGCGCAGCAGCGAGGCGGCCACCGTCGCGACGC
The DNA here is from genome assembly GCA_003132205.1 of Acidimicrobiaceae bacterium. Classification (GTDB taxonomy): domain Bacteria; phylum Actinomycetota; class Acidimicrobiia; order Acidimicrobiales; family RAAP-2; genus RAAP-2. The sequence continues at coordinate 18,635 of PKWY01000032.1, read as the reverse complement.
GCCCGAGCACGAGACCCTCGGCGTCGATGACGAGCCACTCACGCGTGATGTCATTGGCCTTTGGTGTATAGGTACGCACGATTCTTCCTTCAACGATCTTTAGGACAGTCACCGCGATGGGACTACTAAGGGACTCTCTACCTTACAAAACCTGAGGGCCCGCCGGCAAATTCGTCGTATCCGACTCCAATGAGGCTAAGACCCTCTGCGGGCGCCGGTGCGGGCAAATGGTCCCGTTCTAGGCTCTCCAGGCGGCCTTTCACGGTGTTTTCGGGCAGGTCACCGTGCCCGATGGCGACCATCGTGGATACGAGGCAGCGAACCAGATTGTGACAGAACGACTGACCCCGGATGACGAAGCGCACGGCGGGGTTTCCCTGGGGCGTCATTCCCCATTCGTCAGCCACGCGGTCCCAGCGCGCCGAGATGATCCTTCGAACCAGTGGCTGCTCGGGCCCGGAGTTCGTGGGGCGGCGGCAGAACGCCCGAAAGTCGTGCGCTCCGAGGATGTCGGCACTCGCGCGATTCATGGCCTCGACGTCGAGGGGACCCTTCACCGACCACGACCAGGCCGCGGTGAGCGCGAGCGCCGGCGGCGCCGACTCGAGCACCAGGTAGCGGTACTCGCGCCACGTCGCCGAATAGCGGGCGTCGAAATCGTCGCTGACCCGCTGCGCCTTCATGACCCTGATCCGACCGCGCAGCTGCTTGTTGAGCGAGTTGAGGAGCCGGTCCATCTCCGGGCCATGGTCGTTCGCGAACGACGTCACCGGGAGGTCGACGTGGACCACTTGGGCGAAGGCGTGCACCCCGGCGTCGGTACGACCGGCGCCCACGATGAGCGGCTCCTCGCTGAGGCGAAGGGTACGCGCGAGCGTCTCGCGCAGAAGTCCGACGACGGTGACGAACTCGGGCTGATAGGCGAAGCCGCTCAGTCCATTGCCGTCATAGGCAAGGTCCAGCCGCCAGCGCTGGGTGGCGCCTGGCGCAGGATCAGACGAACTCAATGCGCGCCATCGGGGCGTTGTCGCCCTGGCGCGGCCCGAGCTTCAAGATGCGCGTGTAGCCGCCCGGGCGCTCGCTGTAGCGAGGGGCAATCTCGGTGAAGAGCTTGTGGGCCATGTCCTTGTCGCGAATGAACGCCACGACACGACGCTGGGCGTGCACCGAACCCTCGGGGGAGTTCTTCGCCGCCGTGACGACCTTCTCGACGATCGGGCGCAGCGCCTTGGCCTTGGCCTCGGTGGTGACGATGGATTCGGCCGCGATCATCGAGGCGACGAGGTTGCCCATCATCGCCTTCTGGTGCGCGCTGCTGCCGCCGAAACGCTTGCCTTTGGTAGGAGTTCCGCGCATGCTTAGTCCTCGATTCGAAGTGACAGGCCGCGCTCTTCGAGGCGGTCGTTGACGTCCTTCAGGGACGTGGCGCCGAAGTTGGTGATCGACGTCAGGTCACGCTCGGTCGCGTTCACGAGCTGGGCGATGGTGTTGATGCCGGCGCGCTTGAGACAGTTGCGCGAGCGCTCGGTCAGGCCGAGCTCCTCGATGCGGATGTCGAGCTCGCTGGCGGCGGCCTGGGCCGATCCGACGTCGCCGAGCTCCAGGGCCGGAGCCTCCTCGTCGAAGCTTCCGATCAGGCCTACCAGGGCGCCGAGCGTCTTTCCGGCCGAGGCGAGGGCCTCGCGGGGGCTGATCGACCCGTCGGTCTCGATCTCGATCACCAGGCGGTCGAAGTCCTTGGACTGCTCGACGCGAACCGGCTCGATCTCGAAGCTGACCCGGCGCACCGGGGTGAAGATGGCGTCGAGCGGGATGACACCGATGGTCGATGAACCCTTGTTGCCCTCGGCGCCGACGTATCCCTTGCCGCGCTCCACGGTCAGCTCGAAACTGAGGTTGCTCTTGGAGTTGGTCAGGTACGCCAGGTGAAGGTCGGGGTTCAAGATCTCCACGTCGGCCGTGGTCGAGAGGTCCGCCGCCGTGACGGCTCCCTCGCTGCGCTTGTCGAGGCGCAGCATGACCGGCTCGTCGGAGTGGACGATGAGCAGGAGGTCCTTCAGGTTCAGGCAGATGTCCTGCACGTCTTCCTTGACGCCCTCGATGACACCGAACTCGTGCAGCACGGCGTCGAACTTCACGCGAGTCGCCGCGGCGCCGGGAATCGACGAGAGCAACGTGCGCCGCAGCGAGTTGCCCAGCGTGTGGCCGAAGCCGGGGTCGAGCGGGCCGATTCCGAAGGACTGGCGGTTGTTGAGCTCGTCGCCGAGCGCCTCGATGGTGGGACGTTGGATGATCAACATGGGGACTCCTTAAGTCTTTGAGTTTTGGGTTACTTGGAATACAGCTCGACGATGAGCTGCTCCCTGATCGATTGGTCGATCTGTTCACGCTGGGGCACGACGCGCACGGTCACGGAGAATCCGTTCTCACCGGTCTCGAGCCAGCCCGGGACGCTGCGGTCCAGGACGTCGAGGTTGCGCTTGACGTTGAAGTTCTCGCGGGTCACGTTCTTCAGGGCCACGACTTCGCCGGGGCGAACGCGGTACGAGGGGATGGTGACGCGCTTGCCGTTGACGGTGACGTGCCCGTGGCGCACGAACTGGCGGGCCTGGGAGCGCGAAGCCCCCCAACCGGCGCGGTACGCGACGTTGTCGAGACGCAGTTCGAGGAACTGGAGCAGGTTCGTGCCGGTGATGCCGGGGCGACGGTTGGCCTCTTCGTAGAGGTTGCGGAACTGCTTCTCCAAGATCCCGTAGATGCGGCGCGTCTTCTGCTTCTCTCGAAGCTGGGTCAGGTACTCAGATCCCTGGCGCTGACGGTCACGACCGTGCATGCCCGGCGGGAAGGCGCGGGTCTGACGGTCTGAGTTCTCAGCGACGGGGCACTTCATGGTGAAGCAACGCTCACCCTTCAGGTACAACTTGGTGCGCTCACGACGACAGAGTCGGCAAACGGGTCCGGTATAACGAGCCATTATTTTCCTTAGCCTCGACGACGCTTCTTGGGGCGACAGCCGTTGTGGGGTAGCGGGGTGACGTCCTTGATGGCGACGACTTCGATGCCGGCCGCGGCGAGTGAGCGGATCGCGGTCTCGCGACCCGATCCGGGACCGCGCACGAGCACGTCGACCTTCTTGACTCCGTGCTCCATCGCCGCCCGAGCGCACTTCTCAGCAGCCAGCTGAGCGGCGAAGGGAGTCGACTTGCGCGATCCCTTGAAACCCACGTTGCCCGAAGAGGCCCACGCGATGACGTTGCCCTCGGGGTCGCTGATGGACACGATCGTGTTGTTGAAGGAGCTCTTGATGTGCGCGACGCCAAAGGCGATGTTCTTGCGCTCCTTGCGACGGCCCTTGCGGACGGTGGTTGGCTTGGCCATTACTTCGTTACCTTCTTCTTACCGGCGACGGTGCGCTTGGGTCCCTTGCGGGTGCGAGCATTGGTTCGGGTGCGCTGACCGCGCACGGGCAGGCCCTTGCGGTGGCGGATCCCCTGCAAGCAGTTGATCTCCATCTTGCGCTTGATGTCCTGAGCGACGTCACGACGAAGGTCACCCTCGACGGTCACGCTCTGGTCGATGTACGCGCGAAGCTTGTTGACGTCGGCCTCGGTGAGATCCTTCACCCGAATCGACTCGTCGACACCGGTCGCCGCGCAGATCTGCTGAGCGGTGGTGGGTCCAACTCCGAAAATGTAAGTAAGTGAGATCACCGTTCGCTTCTCGCGTGGGATGTCTACTCCGGCAATACGGGCCATATTCTTCCTCTCCTAGCCCTGGCGCTGCTTGTGACGCGGATTCTCGCAGATCACGCGGACGTGACCCTCTCGACGAATGACCTTGCACTTCTCACACATCGCCTTAACGCTGGCGCGAACCTTCATGTCTTTTCTTTCTCGATCTCTGTGGAACTTGAGTTATTTGTAGCGGTAGGTGATGCGCCCGCGAGTCATGTCGTAGGGTGTGATCTCCACCTGCACCTTGTCGCCGGGCAGGATACGGATGCGGTGCATGCGCATTTTCCCTGAACTGTGAGCGAGGACGGTGTAACCGTTCTCCAGCTCGACGCGAAACATAGCATTGGGTAGAGGCTCTACGACGGTTCCCTCAACGGTGAACGCGTCTTCCTTTGGCTTACTCAGGTTCTTTCTCCTTGTGACGGCACTGCGACGTAGAGGAGCGAAATGCTCCTTCACGGATGGACCCCCGGGGTTTCCAAGAGGTCGGCTGACCATTCTACCGAAAATCCCCCGGAACGCAAAACCCAGCATTTTCGAACGGCCAGAAATCCGTCCGAATACGCCTAAATCCGCAAATTGTGACTGCAGACCCTAGTGGCCCGTTGGGAATTGGGTTCATGCTTGGTAGATGACGGCGCACCGCAAAACCCAGCCATCTGGGGCAATTGAGCGAGAAACCTGCCTCGATCTGCTTGAACATGCTGCCTTGGCGCGCGTGGTGATCTCCGTCAAATGCCTGCCGGTGGCCCTTCCGGCACGAATTTCGCTCGTGGGGCGCGATCATCTGCTGCTCGCGAGTTCAGACCCCGCTGTTCGCCAAGCCGCGGAACGAAACGACGTGTTATCGATCCAGATTGACGGCCTCGACGACGACGACGACCACGACGGCATGGTCTGGTCGGTGATGGTGTCGGGCATCGGCAGCGTCGCCAGCGAGGACGAACCCTTGAGCCGCCCCCTCCAGGACGCCCTCGGTCACGGGGCAAAATTGGTCATGCTCCCGCTCTCGGTGGTTGTTGGCCAGCACGGATAGCTTGGACCACCACGCGAGGTCGTGTGAGATGCTGGGTCATGGCGTTTCACCAAATCAAGGAGCCCGAGCGACTGCACGCGCTCATTGAAGCCATCCTTCTGATCGAAGCCGACGCCAGCCTCTCGACACTGCTGAATCGGATCGTCGAGACCGCCGCCAAGTTGGCGGGTGCCCGTTACGGCGCGCTCGGCGTGCTCTCGAGCAACGGCGAATCGCTCTCCCGGTTCATCACCTACGGCATCGGCGAGGACCAGCGGATGCTCATCGGCGAAAGCCCGCATGGCGCCGGCGTGCTCGGCGAGACCATCCGTCTGGCGAAGCCGCTGCGCATCGACGAGCTCGCCGACCACGAGGGTTCGGCGGGATTCCCCGAGCACCACCCCCCCATGCACCGGTTCCTCGGGGTGCCGGTGAAGACCGGCAACGGCCACGTCTACGGCAACCTCTATCTCACCGACCCCATTAACGGTGCGCCGTTCACGCAGGCCGATCAGGATCTCGTCGAGGCCTTCGGCCACGCCGCCGGCATCGTCATCGATCAGGCGCTGCTGCGCAGCCACATGCGCGAGCTCACCCTGAGCGAGGAGCGCGAGCGCATCGCGCGCGACCTTCACGACACCGTGATCCAGCGGCTCTTCGGCGTGGGCCTCTCGCTGCAGCTTTCGCTCGGCGGATCGGTCGAGGACTCGGTGCGCGAGCGCATCGACAAGTCGCTCGACGACCTCAACGAGACCATCCACGAGATCCGGACCACCATCTTCGAGATCGATCAGGAGGACGAGAAGGACATCTCCCTGGAGCGGCGCATCGCCGCGCTCACCACCGAGGTCGGGTCGCGGCTCGGCGTCTACGCCCACCTCGTCGTGGCCCCGAACATCGGCAGCGACGTCGGCCCGCACTGCGCCCAGCACGCCCTGCCGGCACTGCGCGAGATCCTGTCCAATATCGTGCGCCATTCCCAGGCGACCCTGGTGGACGTCAACGTGAGCGTCGAGGGCAATATGTTGGTGCTCACGGTGAAGGACAACGGCATCGGCTTTGACCAAATGAGCGGAACCGGCAGCGGATTGCGTAATCTGGCATCACGGGCGCACGACCTCGGGGGCGAATGTACCATTAACTCCGAGCTAGGGCGTGGCACACTTGTGCGGTGGACCGCCAACCGATTGGACTGACGTGATTCGACTACTCCTCGTTGATGACCACGAAATTGTGCGTCGCGGACTGCGCGAGCTTCTCGAGGCGAACGAGGACCTGCGCGTCATCGCGGAGGCGGGATCGCTCGAAGAGGCGCTGGCGCTGGCCCTCGACGACATCGACGTCGCGGTGCTCGACGTCCGGCTTCCCGACGGCAGCGGCGTCGACCTGTGCCGGCTCCTGCACGAGAAGCGCGCCGACCTGGCCTGCCTCATGCTCACGTCATTCGCCGACAACGAGGCGTTGAATGCGTCGATGCTCGCCGGCGCCCGGGGCTACGTCTTGAAGAACGTGCGCGGCGACGACCTCGTGACCTCGATCCGCCGCGTCGCGGCGGGAGAGACGCTCATCAGCGACGAGCAGCTCGAACGGGCGCGCGAGCGCCTGCGCCGCCAGATCACCGAGGACATCCGCCTCGAGAGCCTGAGCGGGCAGGAACGAAAGATCCTCGAGCTGCTGAGCGAGGGGCTCAGCAATCGCGAGATCGCCGAGGTGATGTTCCTGGCGGAGAAGACCGTGAAAAACTACGTGTCCAACCTGCTCGCCAAATTGGGCTTCCAGCGCCGCACCGAAGCCGCGCTCTTCGCGCAGCGTCAGTTCGACCGCGCGCATCCGGACAACTAGGGAAGCGTAAAGACTTCCGGGCCGCTGTCGGTGACGGCGATCGTGTGCTCGAAATGGGCCGACAGCTTTCCGTCCCTGGTCACGACCGACCATCCGTCTTCGAGTTCGTAGGTCTCGTAGGAGCCGACGTTCACCATCGGCTCGATGGCGAAGACCATGCCCTCCTTGAGCGTCGGTCCGGGAGTTCCCGGCCAGTAGTTGGGCACCTGGGGGCTCTCGTGCATGGCCGTTCCTATGGCGTGACCCACGTATTCGCGCACGACCGAGAAGCCTGCGGCTTCGGCGACCTTCTGCACGGCGCGCCCGACCTCGTGGAGGCGATTGCCGATCGTGAGCTGATCGATGCCCGCCCAGAGGGAGCGCTCGGTGGCGTCGATGAGGCGCTGGGCGGCGTCGCTGATCTTGCCAACACCCGCGGTGTAGGCGGCGTCGCCGTGGTAGCCCTCGACGATCGCCCCGCAGTCAATCGAGATGATGTCGCCCTCTTTGAGCTTGTAGTCGCCGGGGATGCCGTGCACGATCATGTCGTTGGGGCTCGTGCAGATGACCGCGGGAAAGCCGTGGTAGTTGAGGAAGTTGGAGCGCGCCCCGCGCTTGGCGAGCACCTCGGCGGCGATCTCGTTCAGCTGCATGGTCGTGACACCGGGACGAATCGCCGCCCGCGTCGCTTCGTGCATCTCGGCGACCACCTTGCCGGCCTTTCGCATCTTGTTCAGCTCGTCCGGCGAGCGCCTCACGCAAGGCCCTTCTCGTGGACCACTGCCTTGATCGCCTTGGTGACGTCGTCGGGGCTCTGGTCGCCGTCAACCGTGACGAGGAGGCCTCTCGACTCGTAGAAGGACAGCAGCGGCGCGGTGTCGCGCTCGTAGGTCTCCAGGCGCTTGCGGATGGCGTCGGGCTGGTCATCGACGCGCTGGATCACGTCGCCACCGCAGTTCGCGCACGTTCCCGAAATCGCCTCGATGTCGGTGTCCTTGTAGATGGCGCCGCACTCTTGGCACACCCGACGCGACGAGAGTCGCGCGGTCACGAGATCGATGGGGACCTCGAGGTTGATGCAGAGCTTGATCCCGTCATCGCCGAGCAGCGCTTCGAGCGCCTCGGCCTGGGCGAGGGTGCGAGGGAACCCGTCGAGCAGCGCTCCCCTCTGGGCGTCAGCCTCCTTGAAGCGCTCATCGACCAGACGGATCACGAGCTCGTCCGATACCAGCGCGCCGGCGTTCATCACGCCCGCGACCTCGAGGCCGAGCGGCGTGCCGGCCTTCACGGCCGCGCGCAGGATGTCACCGGTTGAAACGTGAGGGATGGCGTACTCTTCGACAAGACGCTTGCACTGCGTTCCCTTGCCCGCACCCTGTTTTCCCAGAACCACGAGGTTTAGACGTCCGGACATGGCTAGCGCTTCAGGAAGCCTTCGTAGTTGCGCATCATGAGCTGCGAGTCGATCTGGCGCATGGTTTCAAGCGCGACACCCACCGCGATCAGCAGGGTCGTTCCGTAGTACGGGAACTTGTTGATGTTCCACAGCGCCATCAAGATGCTCGGCACCACCGCGACCGACGCGAGGAAGAACGCTCCCACGACCGTGATGCGGCTCAGCATCTTGGCGAAGTACTTCTCGGTCGGCATGCCGGGGCGAATTCCCGGAACGAAGCCGCCCTGCTGGCGCAGCATTTCAGCCTGCTGGTGCGGTTCGAAGGCGATGTAGACGTAGAAGAACGTGAAGGCGAGGATCAAGATGAAGTCCGAGGCGATGTAGAAGAAGCTCGTGGGGTGCAGCGAGGTGTTCACGAAGTTCTGGAATCCAGTCCATGGCACGATGTTCGACAACAGCACCGGGATGTACAGCACCGACGACGCGAAGATGATCGGGATAACTCCCGACTGGTTCACCTTCAAAGGTATGTACGTGGAGTTGCCACCCATCTCCTTGCGCCCGACGACGCGACGGGCGAACGTCACCGGTATACGGCGTTGGCCGTTGTCCATGAAGACGATGAGCACGAGCAGCGCGATTGAGATCACGAAGATGATCAAGAACTTCGCGGGGCCACCCTCGCTCCAGACGGCCTTGCCGCCCGACGGCAGTCCAGCCACCACGTTCGCGAAGATCAAGAGGCTCATACCCTGGCCAATGCCGCGCTGGGTGATGAGCTCGGCGAGCCACATGACGAACGCCGTTCCGGCGGTCATGATGGCCACCATGAACAGGCCCATCCAGAGGCTGAACTTGGGGATCAGGTCGATGTTGAAGCCGAGCAACGCCTGGTCGTGACCGTGGAACGCGTAGATGAGTCCCGTTGACTGCAGCAGCGCGAGGCCGATCGTCAGGTAACGGGTGGTCTGCGTGATCCGCTTCTGACCAACGGCACCCTGGTCACGCCATTCGGTGAGCTTGGGGATGACGGTCGTGAGCAGCTGGATGACGATCGAGCTGGTGATGTAGGGCATGACACCGAGGCCGAAGACCGCGAGGCGGGTGAGCGCGCCGCCCGAGAACAGGTTCAAGAATCCAAGCACTCCACTCGCGCCAGCCTTGGACTGGAGCAGTTGGACCTGCGACCAGCTGACCCCAGGAATGGGCAGGTTCGCCCCCAACTGGTAGAGGCCGATGATCCCGATCGTGAACAGGACCTTGTTGCGAAGGTCCGGTACACGAAAGATATTCGCGAGTCGCTTGAACACGTGGCGACCTTAGCGGTTCTGGTGCTGGTTGCCCGACGCAGGAGGACGCACGCTGAACGGCTTGTCAAGCTCGGTCGTCGTGCCGCCCGCGGCCTCGATGGCCGCCTTTGCCGAGGCGGAAAAACCGTGAGCTGAAACGTTGAGCGCGGCGTTCAAGGTGCCACGACCAAGGATCTTCACGAGGTCCTTCTTACGCGCGAGACCGCGCGAGACGAGCACGTCGAGGTTGATGTCGGTGACACCCAGCGCCACGAGCGCGTCGAGGTTGACGGGCGTGTACTCCACGCGGAAGGGGTTCGTGAAACCCTTCAGCTTGGGGATGCGCTGAAGAAGCGGCAGCTGGCCACCCTCGAAGCCGGCGGGAATCGAGCGACGAGCCTTTTGACCCTTGGTACCGCGGCCGGCGGTCTTGCCGCCCCTGCCGCCAATACCACGTCCGACGATCTTCTTTCGGTGCGTTGAACCTTCGGGTGACTTGAGATCGTGCAACTTCATCAGTTGACCTCTTCTACTTTGATCAGGTGCGGCACGCGAGCGATCATCCCGTGGATCTCGGGGCGGTCGGGCAGCACGTTGGACTGGCCGATGCCGCGAAGTCCGAGCGCGCGCAGTGTTCCACGGTGCTTGGGCTTCGTCGCGATCGACGAGCGGATTTGAGTGACTTTCAGCTGAGCCATGACTTAGCCCTCCGTCTTAAACAGGTCGCCCTCGCGCTGGCGTTCGCGGTACGCGCGAAGGGTGCCAGAAGGAATGACGTGGTCGGCCGGCTTGTCGCGTGACGCCGCGATCTCCTCAGGACGACGCAGCTGCTTCAGTCCTTGGATGGTGGCGTGGGCGACATTGATGCCGTTGGATGAACCAAGCGACTTGGCGATGATGTCCTTGACGCCGGCCATCTCCAGGATGGCGCGCGCGGCGCCGCCGGCGATGACTCCGGTACCAGGAGCGGCGGGCTTCATCAGCACGCGTCCGGCGCCCGAGGCGCCGAGCACGGGGTAGACAATGGTCGTGCCGGCGATCGGCACGTCGAAGAGGTTCTTGCGAGCTTCCTCGATGCCCTTCTGCACGGCGAGGCCGGCTTCTTTGGCCTTGCCGTATCCGAGGCCCACCTTGCCGTTGCGGTCGCCGATCACCATGAGGGCGGTGAACGAGAAACGACGTCCACCCTTCACGACCTTCGACACGCGATTGACCTTGATGGTCCGCTCTTCGTACTGCTCTAGGTCAGCCATTAAAACTCCAGTCCGGCGGCGCGCAGCTGGTCAGCAAACGCAGCAACGCGACCGTGGTAGTCAAAGCCACCGCGGTCGAAGACCACAGTGGTGATGTTGGCGGCCTGTGCGCGCTGCGCGAGCAGCGCGGCCACGGCCTTGGCGCCATCGATGTTGCCACCGCTGGTGTCCTTGAGGGATGCTTCCACCGAGGACGCGGCGGCCAAGGTGCGGCCGGCGACGTCGTCGATGATCTGCGCCGAGATGTGCTTGTTCGTGCGCGAGACGGCGACACGCGGACGCTCGGCCGTGCCCGAAAGGCGACGACGGATGCGGGCGTGACGACGGATGCGCAGTTCACGGGTTGTACGTGCCATTACTTAGCAGCCTTTCCAGCCTTGCGCGCCACTCGCTCACCGAGGTAGCGCACACCCTTGCCCTTGTAGGGCTCGGGCTTACGGAGTTTGCGGATAGACGCGGCCACCTGGCCAACGACTTCCTTGTCGGCACCCTTGATGATCACGCGCGTCGGAACGGGCACCTCGAAGGTGACTCCCTCCGGGGCGGTGAACTTCACGGGGTGCGAGAATCCGAGCGCGAGGTCCAGGACGCCAGGGCCGCCGGCGGCGGCACGGTAGCCAACGCCGATGATCTCGAGTTCCTTCGACCAGCCGTCAGTCACGCCGACCACCATGTTGGAGACGAGCGTGCGCGTCAGGCCGTGCAGCGAGCGGTACATGGTCTCATCGTTGACGCGGTCAACGGTGAGCACATCGCCCTCTTGGCTCAGTGTGATGCCGTCGGGGATGATCCGGTCCATGGTCCCGTTGGGGCCCTTCACCGTAACAACACCGCTCGCCACCGATACGGTCACCGTCGAGGGCACCGTGATGGGGTTACGACCAATACGTGACATCAGCGAACCTCCTGCTGAATCGTTAGCTGGCTACCAGACATAACACAGCACCTCGCCGCCCAGCTTCGCCTTGCGGGCTTCGCGGTCGGTCATCAGACCGTGGCTCGTCGAGACGACGGCCACGCCGACGCCGCCAAGCACCTTAGGCATCTGGTCGGACTTCTTGTAGATACGTAGACCTGGCTTCGAGACGCGCTTGATACCGACGATGGTCTTCTTGCGGTCTTCGGAGTACTTCAGGCCGATCTCGAGCTGCATGCCCGGCTTGCCCTCGACCTTGGTCACGGTGAAGCCCGAGATGAAGCCTTCCTTCTCGAGAACCTTCGCGAGGTTCTCCTTCAGCTTGGAGCTGGGCATCTTCACGGTGTCGAACGCGGCGGCATTCGCGTTGCGAATACGCGTCAGCATGTCGGCGATTGGGTCAGTCATTGTCATAGCTGTCCTCCTACCAACTTGCCTTCGTCACGCCGGGGATCTCACCGGCGTGCACCATTTGACGCAGGCAAATCCGGCACAGGCCGAACTTGCGGTACACCGAGCGTGGACGGCCGCAGCGCTCGCAGCGCGTGTACGCCCGCGTCGAGAACTTCGGGGTCTTCTGCTGCTTGATTCGAAGAGCTTTCTTCGCCATGACTATCGATTCTCCTGCTTGAAGGGGAAGCCGTAGGCGCGCAAGAATGCGCGTCCCTGCTCATCGGTCTCGGCCGTGGTGACAATGGTGATGTCAAAGCCACGAGGCGCGTCAATCTTGACGTAGTCGATCTCAGGGAAGATCAACTGGTCGTTGATACCGAAGGTGTAGTTCCCGTGGCCGTCGAACGACTTGGGCGACAGCCCGCGGAAGTCGCGGATTCGGGGAATCGCGATGCTGAGGAGCCGGTCGAAGAACTCCCAGGCACGGTCGCCACGCAGGGTGACCTTCGTGCCGATGGGCTGCTCTTCACGGAGCTTAAAGCTCGCGATCGACTTCTTCGCGCGCGTCACGATCGGCTTCTGGCCGGTGATGAGCTCGAGGTCACGCTGAGCGCCTTCGAGCAGTGATGCCTGCTGCGTGGCGCGGCCGACACCCGAGTTCAGCACGATCTTCGTGAGACGCGGTACCTGCATGATGTTGTCGAGGCCGAGTTCTTCCTTGAGAGCCGCACGGATCTCTTGGTCGTAGCGGACCTTCAAACGCGGACGAGTAGTGGTGCTCATAGCGCCTCTCCACACTTACGGCAGACGCGGATCTTCGCGCCGTCTGCAACCTTGTAGCCAACCTTCGCTGGACCCTTGTGACCGTCACACCAGAGGGCCACGTTGGACACGTGCAGCGGCATCAGCTTGTCGATGATGCCGGCCTGCATGGTCGAACCGGCCTGCTTGGTGTGGCGCTTTGCGATATTCAGGCCGTCGAGGATCACCTTCTGGCTTTGCGGTAGAGCTTCTTCGACCTTCGCGCGCTCTCCACGGAACTTGCCCGCGAGAACGAGCACGTCGTCACCCTTATGAATCTTCATTACAGCACCTCCGGCGCCAGGGAAATAATGCGCATGAACTTCTTGTCGCGCAGTTCACGTCCGACGGGCCCGAAGATGCGGGTCCCGCGCGGCTGCAACTGGTCGTTGATCAGCACCGCGGCGTTCTCGTCGAACTTGATATACGAACCGTCGGGACGACGCTTCTCCTTAGCGGTGCGAACGACGACGCAGCGAACCACGTCACCCTTCTTCACCGCGGCGCCGGGGATGGCGTCTTTCACCGTGGCGATGAAGACATCGCCGATCGAGGCGTAGCGACGGCGCGAGCCGCCGAGCACGCGGATGCAGAGGACTTCCTTCGCACCGCTGTTGTCGGCGACCTTGAGGCGGGATTCTTGCTGGATCATCGAGCACGCTCCACAATTTCGGTCAGGCGCCAGCGCTTGAGCTTGGACAGGGGACGGGTCTCCTGCACACGCACGCGGTCGCCGATCTTGGCTTCGTTCTTCTCGTCGTGGACGTAGAGCTTCTTCGTACGCTGCACGGTCTTGCCGTAACGAGGGTGGCTTACCCGCTCGTTCACCGCAACGACCAGCGTCGAAGCCATCTTGTCCGAGACGACAATGCCCTCGCGGACCTTGCGAGGATTCTCGCGAGTTGTATCGTTCATCGAGTCAGTCATGACTACTCACCTTCTCCAACGGCCTCAGCGGCCGAGATCTCGCGCTCGCGCAGGAACGTCGACAGGCGCGCGATGTCCCTGCGCACCTCGCCAAGTCGAGCCGAGTTGTCCAGCTGGCCGGTGGCCAGCTGGAAGCGCAGGTTGAAGAGCTCACGACGAGCCTCGCCCAAACGCTCTACCAATTCGTTGTCGCCGAGGAGACGAAGCTCCGCGACGTGTTCTTTCGTCTTTGCCATTAGATGGTCACCTCCGGTGTGCCATGCGTCCCGGGACGGATGACGAACTTGGCCTTGATAGGCAACTTCTGGATGGCGCGCTCCATGGCGGCGCGGGCCAGCGTCTCGTCGACACCACCGAGCTCGAACATGATGCGTCCAGGCTTCACGACGGCGACCCAGAACTCGGGGTTGCCCTTGCCCGAACCCATCCGGGTTTCAGCGGGCTTCTGCGTGACGGGCTTGTCCGGGAAGATCCGGATCCAGACCTTGCCGCCGCGCTTCACGTGACGGGTCATCGCGATACGCGCTGCTTCGATCTGACGAGCCGTGATCCAGCCTCGTTCGAGAGCCTGGATACCGAAGTCACCGAAGGCCAGTTCAACGCCACCCTTAGCGTTGCCGGTCATGCGACCGCGCTGCTGCTTGCGGTACGCAACTTTACGTGGCATCAACATGATTACTCAGCGTCCTTTCGAAAGTGTGGCGTGTCGGACTGACCTTGGGCCGTACGGCGCTCGATCTCTTCCTCGACGCTCAAGCGGCGCTCAACCTCATCGTTCGCCGCCAACAAGTCAGCGGGCTTGACGTCATCCACGACGGGCTCGGCGACGGGCTCGACTTCGACACGACGGCGTCCGCCACCGGCACGGACGACACCCTTGGGCGCAACCGGAGCCGAACCTATGGGCACCGCGTCACCGGCGGCCATGGCCGCTTCGCGAACGATCTTCTCGTCATTGGTCAACTGGTAGGGCAAGATGTCGCCCTTGTAGATCCAAACCTTCACACCAACGCGGCCGGTGGACGTACGCGCTTCACGGAAGCCGTAGTCAATGTCGGCGCGAAGGGTGTGCAGGGGCACGCGACCTTCACGGTACGACTCACGACGTGACATTTCAGCGCCACCGAGACGACCCGAGGCCTGAATCTTCACGCCCATTGCGCCCGCCTTCTGCACGGTCTGGATGCCGCGCTTCATGGCGCGGCGGAACGCCACGCGGCGAAGCAACTGATCGCAGATTCCCTGGGCGATGAGCGCGGCGTCAAGCTCAGGCTGCTTGATCTCCTGGATGTTCAAGGAGATCTTGTTCTTCTGGCCGGTGATCTTCTCGAGATCCTTCTTCAAGCGCTCAGCCTCGGCGCCACGGCGGCCAATGACGATGCCCGGACGAGCCGTGTGGATGTCAACGCGGATGCGGTCCGAGTTGCGCTCGATCTCGATGCGGCTCACGGCCGCGCTCTCGAGCTGCTTCGTCAGGTAGTCACGGATCTTCCAGTCCTCGATAACGAGGTCCTTGTAGCCGCGCTCCTTGAACCAGCGCGACTTCCAGTCCGTCGTAATACCGAGGCGGAAACCGTAGGGGTTTACCTTCTGACCCATTAGTTCGTCTCCTCAGTGGTGTCGTCTGACACCGTCTCGTCGGTCGAGGTCTCCTCAACGACTGTCTCGTCGACCGTGGTGTTGACCTCGTCGTTAACCGCATCGGTCACGACCTCGGTCTCGACGACCTCGTTCTCGATCTCTTCCGCGACAACGGCCGCGGCAGTCTCACGCTTGTTGAGGCTGGCGGTCTGGTCGGCACGGCGGCGTGACGACGCCACTCGGCGGGTGCGCGACGCGGCGGCCTGGGCCGTGCGCGCGGCGCGAAGAATCGCGAGGCGGTCCTCGTCCAGGCGTGACACGATCACCGTGATGTGGCACGAACGCTTGCGGATCTTGCCCGCACGTCCGCGAGCACGCGGGGTGAAGCGCTTCATCGTGATGCCCTCGTCGGCGAACGCCGCCGAGACGAAGAGCTCGTCGGCGCTCAGCCCGTCGTTGTTCACGGCGTTGGCGACGGCTGACGCCAGCACCTTCCCGATGACGTCGGCGGCCTCGCGGGTGGTGCCCGCCAGAATCTCACGTGCGGTGTTGACGTCCTCGTTGCGAATGAGGTTCAACACGACGCGGGCCTTGCTCGCTGACATGTGGTAACCGCGCAGCGTGGCGCGGGTACCTGGACGTTCGTTGGTCTTTGGACCGGTCATTAGCGCCTACCCGTCTTTTCCTGGCCGGCGTGGAACTTGAAGGTGCGCGTCGGTGCGAACTCGCCAAGCTTGTGGCCAACCATGGACTCGTTGACAAATACTGGAACGTGACGACGACCGTCGTGCACGGCGAAGGTGTGNNATGAAGGGACCCTTTTTTAAGCTACGTGACATTGTCTACCTACCTCCGCGAGCCGCGTCCACGGCGACGACGAATAATGAGCGCGTCTGATGCCTTTGGCAGACGCGTACGACCCTCTGGCTGACCCCATGGTGATACTGGGTGGCGTCCGCCGGAAGTCTTGCCTTCACCACCACCGAGTGGGTGGTCGACTGGGTTCATGGCCACACCGCGCGTCTGGGGGCGGATGCCCTTCCAGCGGTTACGGCCGGCCTTGCCAATCTTGATGAGTTCGTGCTCCGAGTTGCCGACGATGCCGAGCGTGGCGCGGCAGTCGATCGGTACACGGCGCATTTCGGTCGAGGGAAGACGAAGGGTGGCGTAGCCGCCGCCCTTCGCCACGAGCTGAACGCTCATGCCGGCGCTGCGCGCCATCTTGCCGCCGCCGCCGGGGCGAAGCTCAACGTTGTGAACGGTCGCACCGGTTGGGATGAAGCGCATGGGCAAGGAGTTGCCGGTGCGGATGTCGGCCTTGGGGCCGGACTCGACGAAGTCGCCGACCTTCAGGCCGTTCGGCGCGAGGATGTAGCGCTTCTCGCCGTCGGCGTAGTGCAGCAGCGCAATGCGGCACGTGCGGTTCGGGTCGTACTCAATAGCGGCAACCTTCGCCGGAACGGCGTCCTTGTTGCGCTTGAAGTCGATGATGCGGTACTGCTGCTTGTGGCCACCGCCGCGGTGACGCGAGGTCTTGCGGCCGTGGGTGTTCCGCCCACCCGTCCGGGGCTTGGGCGCGAGCAGTGACTTCTCCGGCGTCGACTTCGTGATTTCGGCAAAGTCCGAAACCGTCTGAAAACGGCGACCGGGGCTGGTTGGTTTGCGGTGACGCAGTGCCATGGCAGTCCTTAACTCTCGAAGAGGTTGATTGAGTCACCCTGCTTCAAGGTGACGATGGCCCGCTTCGTGCTGGGGCGCGAGCCCACGACACCGGTGCGACGGTTGCGTGTCGTCTTACCCTTGCGGTTGAGAGTATTGACGTTCGTGACCTTGACGTTGAAGGCCTGCTCGACGGCGTTACGCACGTCGATCTTGGTGGCCCTGGGGTCGACGATGAACACGTACGTGTGGTTGTCCATAAGCCCGTAGGTCTTCTCAGACACCACGGGACGGATGAGGATGCTCATTGCATCGCGCATTAGATGATCTCCTTCACCACTGGCAGCGTGGCGTCGGTGAAGAGGATCCAGTCCGAATCCAGCACGTCGTAGGCATTCACTTCGCCGGCGTCGATGGTCTTCACGTTGTTGAGGTTGCGAAACGAGCTGACGGCGACGGAGTCGTCACGGCTCAGCACGACCAGGATCTTGCCTTCGAGACCGAGAGCGCTCAAGGCGCTGATCGCTTCCTTGGTCTTGGGCACGGTCCAGCCTTCGAAGCTGTCGAGGAGCGCGACGCGCTCGAGCGACGCGCGGTCCGACAGCGCCGAGTAGAGAGCCAAACGGATCATCTTCTTCGGCGTCTTCTGATCGTACTTGCGGGGCTTGGGTCCGAGCGCAATGCCACCACCCGGGTAGTGCGGCGCACGAATGGTTCCCTGACGGGCTCCACCGGTCCCCTTCTGGTTGAACGGCTTCTTTCCACCACCGCGCACTTCCTTGCGGGTCTTGGTGGACTGGGTGCCGGAACGCTTGGCGGCGAGCTGGGCCTTGACGACCTGGTGCATAACGGCCATGTTGGGCTCGATGCCGAAGATCGTGGGCTCGAGGGCCACCGTGCCGAGCTCGGCGCCGGACAGGCTCTTGCGAGTCACTGAACGGCTCTCGGGGGCGGGACGGTCCTTCTTGATTGGACCACGCAGAGTGAAGACATCGCTCATCGCTTACCTCCGGCCTTCATTGGGTTCTTCACCGACGTGCGAAGAACAACGACGCCACCGCGAGGGCCGGGAACCGCGCCCTTCACGAGCACGAGGCTGCGCTCGACGTCGACACCGATCACTTCGAGGTTGGTCGTGGTGACCTGGCCGCCACCGTAGCGACCGGCCATCTTCGTACCCTTGAAGACACGTCCCGGCGTGGCGCAGGCGCCAATCGAGCCAGGAGCGCGGTGGTGCTTGTGGTTACCGTGCGCGGCTCCTTGACCGGAGAAGTTGTGGCGCTTCATACCACCAGCGAAGCCCTTGCCCTTGCTCACGGCGGTAGCGTCGATCATTTCGCCCTTTTCGAGCACGTCGGCCAGGATCTCCTGTCCGATCGTGTAGCCCGAGACGTCATCGAG
>PKWY01000032.1:0-390 GCA_003132205.1 Acidimicrobiaceae bacterium | reverse complement strand
TTTCCCTCTCTCTACTGATATCCGTGCATCGGTTCGTCCGACACACAGACGCCCCGCCGGGCCAAATAACCCGAACGGAGCGCTCGACTGTTTTGGTTCAGCGTTCCTTTTCCAAGGCAACTGAACACATCTGCATTTTCTCCCCACCACTGCTGGCAGGGCTTACAACCGTACACCATCAGGCCCCGCCAGCGCAAAGTCGCTGACGGGGCCCGCGGTGGTACTACTAAGCCTGGCGAATCTTGATTTCGATGTCCACGCCCGCTGGAAGGTCGAGACGCTGGAGCGAGTCGACGGTCTTGGCGGTGTGGTCCACGATGTCCAAAAGACGCTTGTGCACGCGCATTTCGAAGTGCTCGCGGCTGTCCTTGTGCTTGTGGGGTCCACGAA